>SUZH01000008.1 GCA_015060045.1 Rikenellaceae bacterium
TTCATTACCTTTCATTTCCTTGCACTTTTACATTGGCGAGGCTTTCATTAAAAGTCCTCATAAGTCATTGAACACCAGTGCTGCCATCATTATTTTCCCTCATTCGTTAGATTTTTCCAGAGATATTCTTTTTATCGTATATCTGCGAAAAATATCAATGGTAAAATGTTTTGGATAATAGATGACCATTTTGCTATGGTCAAATCACCGCATTTCAAGACACGTTATAAAATAAATAAGGGACGCCCTTATTAGGACTATCCTCTTTGAGAAGTGCACAGCAAAAACTCTCGTAATGCTCTATATATCAACACGAAACACAAACAAGAGTGAAACGATTTTGCACACAAAACCGTTTATAGTTTTTCTGAATGGAAGTTCAGGTATAAAAAGAGGACAACCACACAATGCCTATAATATCATCATAACCGATACCAAGCAGAGGCAACCCCTCTGCTTTTTTTGTGTCGTTGTCCAAGCTTTCGGGCAGATATTCCTATGCTTGTAGTGGGCAACAGTAAAAAATGAAAAATTTTTGCCCTTATTCCAAACCTTCCCGGACAAAGGCTCCCTATACTTACAATGAAGCGACCTCAATTGCACAAATATACATTTATGTTTAACAAATAAATTCAAGAACTATGGAAGTATTAACAATCGAACACAGCGCTTTTCAGCAACTGATTAGCAAAATTGATGCTATGGACGAGTTCATCCGCAAAGCCAAGTTAGAGCAGCAAAGTTCCCTCGACGACGATTGGGTTGATGGGCAAGCCGTCTGCGAGTATCTCTGCATCTGCGACAAAACTCTGCAACGCCTACGCAGTGCCGGTAAAATCACTTACAGCACTATCGGTAATAAGTATTACTATCAGATTGCGGAGATTAAGCGATGCCTGCGTGCTCACACAATCAAGAGTAGTGAGGAGATGCTGCAAAACCTAATCGCCCACAAGCGAAATAGCAAAGCGAAGGCGAGTGCTAATGTTCAGTAAACCGTAGAGAGATGGCTACAAATAGAGGCCATCTCTCTTCGATTTTGTCAATTCAAAAATTATTCGTAAATTTGTCGTAAGCAACTGTAGTTCTGAAGTTTGTATGGCAAAAGTCGGACTCGAAAACGACACCTTGAAACAACCCAAGTGTCCCTCGAATTGGGAGTATAGTACTGGGCAAAGGCAATTGCTTGATATACAGAGTGGGGAGCAGATGGACAGAGTCTCGTTTTCCGCTCGAACGAAGAAAAGCAGTCCAAGAGGGCTGCTTTTTTCGTTTGACACGATGACTCGCCCGAAGCGCCCCCACGCACCCCTTCCAGGGGTTGGGGGTGTAAATATAGATCGCGAGAAAACGGCCCACGCTTGCGTGGGCTCGAGTCTCGTTTTCCGCTCAAGAAACGACAGACAGCCTTTTGGGGCTGTCTTTTTTTGTCGTTTCTTGAGCGGATTATCCGCATTGATATAGACAATCCACCCAAACCCTCCTTTGAAAAGGAGGGCTTCGCTTGAAACGGAAAACGATGACTCGTCCGACGCGACCTCAAGTCACCCCTTCCAGGGGCGAGGTCTGTTGCTTTGCAACAAAAACCATCGGGCAGTAATTACAGAAACCTATGGCATAGTCCCCGTAATTACTGCCCGATGGTTTTACATCCATGTTTCTCGCCCGCCGTGCATCGCGCTTACCTGCGGACGAAGTCCGAGTCTCAATTCGTCAGAAATTTCCTTGGTATTCGCTATTTCCCGACCTCGACCTCTTTGCCATCGACCGTGATACGGTGGTAGTACACTTCGCCGGCATCGTCCGTGACGAAGAGCGGGCGGCCGTCGGGTTTGGCGTAGTGGAAGTGGATATCGCTGAGCGATACGCCGCGTGCGTGGCGGATAAACATGCCCTTGGCCGGAATCGTGCCGAACATCCACGGCTCGGGGTAGGTCTTCTCCTGTTCGGGCGGCATTCTCAGACCATCCTCCTCGCTATAACCGCCCTGGTAGTAGATGTGGATGTTATCCAGTGCCACATCCTCGATCAGCGCGCCCGGAATACCGCTGATGATCGACGAGTAGCGCGAATCGGCATTGAAGACATTGACATGGCTGATGCGCACGCGCTTCATTACACCCACGGGCGTACCCTCGGGGCTACGCAGACGCGCACCCAGGCGCAGGAAGATCGGGGCATTGACAATATCGCGCATCGTGATATTGCTGATCACGATATCCTCCAGGTGACCGCCATCGACCGTTTCGAGGGCCAAACCACGGCAACGCTCGAAGATGCAGTTCGTGATGGCGATGTTCTTGAATCCGCCACTCGACTCCGTGCCGAGCTTGATGCGACCCGTCACGAAGCCATGGTCGGGAGCTTGCGGCTCGTCGCGTTGCCAGGTGCAATCCAAGACGCTGCCACGGTCGTAACCGCTCACCAGGCAATCCGAGATGGTCACATTCTCCGTATCCTTGAAGTAGCCCAAGCCATACGACGCCTTCAGCACAATGGCATCGTCCCACGGCGAATTGACCGTGCAGTTGCTGATGCGGACATTCTTGCAGCAATCGATATCGAAGCCGTCGCGGTTCGTATCGACCTTCACGTTGAGGATGCTCAGGTTATCGACACCCGTGGCCAGCAGGGCGAAGTGGCCGCACTGCAACATCGAGATATCCTTCAGCGTTACGTTCTTGCAGAGCTTGAGGCTGATCGCCTTGTTGCCCACGCCTGCCAGGCGGCTCTCCTCGCGCGTGAGTCCCTTGCCGTAAATCAGACCCGGGCCCGTGATTGAGATATCCTCCAGCCCGATACCCCAGATGAGCGAATTTTTCCAGTGGCTGTGGCCGAAATCCTGAAATTTGTTGTGCTCGTTCGGCTCAGCTGCGTCGTACCCCTCGCTTTCGGTGGGGAAGGCGGCTACGATCTGTGCCCCCTGCTCGAGGTAGAGGTGGATGTGGCTCTTGAGGCGAATCGAGTAGCAGGCATACTCGCCGGCCGGGAAGTAGATCGTGCCACCGCCTGCTGTGGCGGCCTCCTCGATGGCGCGGTTAATGGCGGGCGTGTCGATGGTCTTGCCATCGGCCTTGGCACCGTAGTCCTGCACATTGTACACCTTGGCCTCGGCAATCGCTGCCGAGAGACAGAAAATCAGCAATAAAAGGCGTTTCATGGTTGCTTATTTTTGAAGGTCCATAAGTTTGAATTTGCGTAAGTAGTCGGCGTTACCGTACATGTGGTGGTTCTCCGAGAGGTTCCAGAAGCCGCCCTTCGAGGTGGGGTGTGCATCCCAATCGATGATGGCCCACGCAAGGCCGATCTCGTTGCCCGCCTTGAGCTGTGTGGGGCGCGAATAGGCGGCTCCCCGCTCGTCGGCATGGTCGAAGGGGGTGATGTAGAACTCCAACGTCAGCTTGCCCCGTTCGCCCTCCTCGAAGGAGTAGTGGTAGGCGTAATCGGCGTAGGGAGGCTCTTTGAGCCACACCTGCGGACCCCAATACATGCACCAATCCTCGCCGTGGGGCGGGGTGAAGATGTGGTAGTTCTGGGCATGGCAGCCGTGGAATTTGAACCACGCCTGCCACACATCTTTCGGAGCGGTGGGGTGGAAACGGTCGATGAAGGGCCCTCCCGAGCAGTCGCCATCGACTACCACCTCGAAGATGTCGGTCTGGAGCGAATTTTCGCTGAAGCGCCAATAGTCGTCGTAGGCCTCGTAGAGGAAATAGAGGCGTTGCGTCTCGGCACACCAACCCACCTTCACGCTCACGCGGAGTGTCTCGGGGTTGGGCGCGGGATGCTTCCCCTCGTCCTCCTTGAGGGCCTGCTCCGTGATGCGATAGGAGTCAGGCACTTTGCGCCAATCACGCCCCTTGCCGTCGATCGTGGGGAGTTCGTCAGGGGCGAATTGGTACACTTTGAAATCCTGCGCCGAAGCCGTCAAGCCGCTCAGGCAGAGGAGCAGCGTTAGATAGAATCGTTTCATTAGCGGGCGTTTTTATAGGCCTCCTCAAAGACCTTGGGGAGCAGGTAGTAGTTGAAGTCGGCGCGCTGGTAGATGCTGAAGTAGCACTTCTCACCTGCTCGCCACGGCGTGAGGGCGGCAATGACGGGTGCGTCGGTCTTCTTGCCCGAATGATAGAGCTTCAGGGGCGAGGATTGCTGATGACCATCCGCCAGGCGCAGCTCGCTTTTGAGCGGTGCCACGCCCTGCGTCACGCGCAGGCGCATGCTCGCACCGTAGTAGGTCGTAAAGGCATTGCCCTCGATGCTATGGACATTGTGGAAGCAGCTCGCGGTTGGGATGAGGTTGTCCGCAGGCGTTCTCTCTACGCCGTCGCAAGCGCCAAAAGCCCAGCAAAGTTGTGCCCCTTCGGGCATTCGCTCGCCCGTGACCTCCATCACGAAGCCCTGGCCCTGCATCAAGGGGCAGATCGTGAGCTTCACCACGCCCCCTTCCCAAAGCTTGTCTTTGATGCGGTAGGTCAGTCCATCCTGCTTGACCGTGCACTCATCGAGCCAACGGCTCTCCTCGCCACACACTACGCCCAGGCGGAACGAACCGGCCCCCTTGGCCAGGTGGAACGGAAAGGTTTGTGCCTCGGCATCAAGCGTCAGGAGGCAAAGGCAACACGCCAAGATAAGTGTTGAAAACCAGCTGTTTTTCATGGTAGGAAGGTGTTAGTCGGGTTAGTTGCCGTCGGGTTTCTCTATTTCGGTAAAGGGGCTGTCGTTCCACTTGAAATCCTCCACCTTGTCGGGATGTGCCGGATCGTAGGCCGTGTAGCCCTCGCGCAGATGCTCCAGGATCGGTAGGTCGATCTTCTTCATTCCCTCGATGATGCACTTGGCAATCTGGTAAGCACCGTAGGGGTTGAAGTGCGTGTTGTCGGCCATCGGGCGATTTTGTCCCGGATAAGAACCGGCGGGGTAGTGTACGAAGGCCTTTTTCGAAGGCTCGACACCCATTGCCTCGTAGAGCGTACGGGTCATCTGGTGCAGGTCGATGAGTGGAATGTTCTCCTTGGCGGCCAGCCAGCGAATCGCATCGGGGAAGTCGGCGTGCGTATCGCGGATCTTGCCCTTTTCGTCAAAGCTGCGACGCTGGGTCGGGGTAACGAGTACGGGGTGAGCACCACGGGCATGCGCCTCGTCGATGAAGGTCTTCAGGCTGGTCATGAAGGAGTAGAAAGCGCCCTTGCCCGGCCCTCGCTGTTTCTGGTCGTTGTGGCTGAACTCCATGAAGATGTAGTCGCCCGCCTTCATCTGCGAGAGAGCCTTCTTCAGGCGGCCTGCGGCGATAAAGGTGTTGGCGCACTCGCCCGACTCGGCGTAGTTGGCAAACGAGACGCCCGCATCAAAGAAGCGGGTAATCATCTGTCCCCAGCTGGCCCACGGCTCGTTGTCTTGATCCACGACCGTCGAGTCGCCACAGAGGAAGATCGTGGGGATGTTCTCCACGCGCTCGATGACGAGCTCGGAGAGTTGCGGAGCGTCGCCATTGAACTCCAGGGTCAGTTTGTCGTCCCAGTTGAGTTTGTGACGCTCACGCGGCTTGATGCGGACATCCTCCTTGTCCGAAATATGGGTATTACGCTTGTTGATAACAAACGTGCAGGGCTTCAGTTCGCCCTTTTTCGTCTCGATGTTCTCGAAGAAGAGGCGGCGCGACTCGCCACGTACGGTCGTGATGCCGGCCACGCGTTTGTTGCCCACAACAGCCGTCACGAGGTAGTTGCCATCGGGCACCGAGACCGAGAAGAAGAAGGGTGCGGTCGATTGCTCCTCGGGTGAGGCTATTAGGTCATAGCCGTATCCCTTCTCGTCGGAATAGCGGTCTGCGGGGGTGATTTTCGTGTAACCCTCTTTGACCTTTTTGCCGGTGGTGAAATCGAATTTGAAGCTTTGCGCTTCGGCTCCCAGGGCGACCAAAAGACCCAGAGCCAACAGGGCGAGTCGTTTCATAATTGTACGGTTTATTTTCGGTTTTTGCTTGTTCTTCGGATGTGTCGTTTTTGATTATGCTAAATTAATCAGTTTTTTGATCAATCTCAATAGATACCTATTCATATAAATGGAAATTCGTACAAGAAAAGCGGTCATGGAGTCCTATTTTGTACGATTTTGCATCCAACTGCCCAATTCGTACAAAAAAAATGTGTAACTTAGGTCTACTTTTGTATTGTAAAAAAGTGCACTATGCGATTTTTGAAGCAAATAATGCTCTTCTTGGGCTGTATGTTGTCGGTTGTTCCGATGGCTTGCAGTACGGATGAACCTGCCTATCTGTTCTCCTATTTCACGGGGGACAGCCGGGATGGTTTGCACTTGGCCTATAGCCTGGATGGTGAAAGCTGGATTGCGCTCAACAACGGGCAATCTTTCTTGAAACCCATCGTCGGTAAGGATTGCCTGATGCGCGATCCCAGCATCTGCCAGGGACCCGATGGCGTGTTCCACCTGGTGTGGACCTCGAGTTGGACCGACCGCATTATCGGCTATGCCTCCTCGCGGGATTTGATCCATTGGAGCGAGCAACGTGCCATCCCCGTGATGATGCACGAAGAGACGGCGCACAACTGCTGGGCTCCCGAGCTCTTCTATGACGAGCCTTCGGGGTTGTTCTATATCATCTGGGCCACGACGATCCCCGGTCGCCACAAGGAGGTGCCTGTGATCGAGAGCGAGAAGGGATTGAATCACCGCATCTACTACGTGACGACGCGCGATTTCGAGACCTTCTCCGAAACGAAACTCTTCTTCAATCCCGATTTTAGCGTCATCGATGCAGCCATCGTGCGCGATGAAACGAAGGGTGATCTGGTGATGGTCGTGAAGAACGAAAATTCGCTGCCCGCGGAGAAGAACCTGCGTGTGACCCGTACCCGAAACCTCGAGGATGGTTTCCCGACGGAGGTGTCACCCGCCATTACGGGGGATTATTGGTGCGAGGGACCCGCTCCGCTCTTCGTGGGGGATGCCCTCTATGTCTATTTTGACAAATACCGCAACCACCGTTATGGTGCTGTCGTAAGCCGCGACCACGGCCAGACGTGGGAGGATATCTCCGACCGTGTGTCGTTCCCCGAGGGAATCCGCCACGGTACGGCTTTCAAAGTATCGAAAGAGGTGTTGGAGCAATTACTTCGATTACAAGAACAAGAATAAAACGTGCACACTAATGATAAAGAGACAACTACTGACGCTGCTTTTTGCCTGCACTTTCGCGGGTGGCCTTTTCGCGCAACAGCCTTGGTTTAAGGATCGCGATCTGACCCTGACGGGTGTCTACTACTACCCCGAGCATTGGGAGGATAGCCAGTGGGAGCGTGATCTGAAGCAGATCCGCGACCTGGGTTTCGAGTTTGTGCACTTTGCCGAGTTCGCCTGGGCGCAGTTGGAGCCTGAAGAGGGTAAGTATGACTTCGCCTGGCTGGATCGTGCCGTGGCGCTGGCTGCCAAGTATGATCTGAAGGTGATCATGTGTACCTCGACCGCAACGCCGCCCGTTTGGCTCAGCCGTAAATACCCCGAAATCCTGGTGCGTAATGAGCAGGGTATTGCGCTGGATCACGGTGCGCGTCAGCACGCTTCGTTCGCTTCGCCCCTCTACCGCGAGTTGGCCTACAAGATGATCGAGAAGCTGGCCGAGCACTACGGTTCGGATCCGCGCATCATCGGCTGGCAGCTCGATAACGAGCCGGCCGTGCAGTTTGACTACAACCCGAAGGCCGAGTTGGGCTATCGCGATTTTCTGCGTAAGAAGTACAACAACGATATCCAGGCGCTGAATGCTGCCTGGGGCACCTCGTTCTGGAGTGAGGTCTACTCCTCATTCGATGAGATTACCCTTCCCAAACCTGCCCAGATGTTCATGAATCACCACCAGATTCTGGACTATCGCCGTTTTGCAGCAGCCCAGACCAACGAGTTCTTGGATGCACAGTGCTTATTAATAAAGAAGTATGCCAAGAATCAGTGGGTGACGACGAACTACATCCCCAACTACGAGGAGGGCCATATCGGTGGCAGCCCTACGTTTGATTTTCAGTGCTACACGCGTTATATGGTATATGGTGATAACGAGGGTATCGGTCGTCGCGGTTATCGCGTCGGTAATCCGCTGCGTATCGCCCTGGCCAACGACTTCTTCCGCCCGATTCAGGGAACCTATGGCGTGATGGAGTTGCAGCCCGGTCAGGTAAATTGGGGCACGATCAACCCGCAGCCGCTGCCGGGTGCTGTGCGCCTCTGGCTGTGGAGCGTCTTTGCCGGTGGCAGCGACTTTATCTGCACCTACCGCTATCGTCAGCCCCTCTTTGGCACGGAGCAGTACCACTACGGTATTGTCGGTACGGATGGCGTGACGGTGACGCCGGGTGGTCATGAGTACGCGCAATTTATGCGCGAGATCAAGTCGCTGCGCGGGCAGGTAGGTGAGCGTGAGGCGAAGCCCGCCGACTATACGGCTCGTCGCACGGCGATTCTCTTCAACCACGAAAATTCGTGGAGCATCGAGCGCCAAAAGCAGAATGCGACGTGGAACACGATGGGCCATATCGAGAAGTACTACCGCACGCTGAAGTCGTTTGGTGCGCCTGTCGATTTTATCACCGAGGCAAAAGATTTTACGGATTATCGCGTCATGATCGTGCCGGCGTATCAGCTGGCAGATAAGGCGCTGGTGGATCGTTGGATCGCCTACGTGAAGCAGGGCGGAAATCTGGTTGTCACCTGCCGTACGGCGCAGAAGGATCGCTATGGTCGTCTGCCCGAAGCTCCGTTTGGTTCGATGATCGATCCTCTGACGGGCAACGAGATGGAGTTCTACGACCTGCTGCTTCCCGAGGATAAGGGCGTGGTCGAGATGGATGGCAAGCGCTATGCCTGGAATACCTGGGGTGAGATTCTGAAGCCCGGTAAGGGCGTTCAGGTGTGGGCTACCTACGACGAGGAGTTCTATGCCGGTAAGCCCGCCATCACGAGTCGTCGCCTGGGACGCGGTACGGTGACCTATGTGGGCGTCGATAGCGCCGACGGCTCGCTCGAAAGAGAGGTGCTGAAGAAGCTCTATGCCGAGCTGGAGATTCCGGTGATGGATCTTCCCTATGGCGTGACGATGGAGTATCGCAACGGTATGGGTATTGTGCTTAATTACAGCGATAGACCCTATCGTTTCGAGCTTCCGAAGGGGGCTAAGAAGTTGATCGGCGAAGAGGCGATTCCCACGGCAGGCGTCCTGGTTTTCTCGATTGCCGAATAAATACAGATAACCAACCTTGAAACAACCCAACAGAACGATGAAGAAGCTGTTACTTTTGATCCTTGCGATGATCGGCGTGTGGAGCGTGGAGGCTCAACCGACCGAACGCATCTATCTGAGTGGTACCGATGTCGAGCATCCTCGTACCTGGGACTTCTATTGTTCGGCCGGACAGAATAGCGGCGCATGGCGCACGATCCAGGTGCCGAGCTGCTGGGAGCAGCAGGGCTATGGTGCCTATACCTATGGCCGCTTTTACCGTACTAAGGGGTTGAAGCCGAGCACCGAGACGGGTCGTTACCGCACGACCTTCAAGGTGCCCAAGGGCGGCCATTACCGCCTCGTCTTCGAGGGCTCGATGACCGACACCCAGGTGTGGATCGACGGCAAGCAGGTTGGCCCTGTGCATCAGGGTGGCTTTACCGAATTTTCCTACGATGTGACCCCCTTCATTCGCCCCAACAAGGTGCAGATGCTGGAGGTGCTGGTCAGCAAGGAGTCGGCCAACGCGAGTGTGAATGAGGCGGAGCGCCGAGCCGATTGGTGGCTCTTTGGCGGTATCTATCGCCCCGTATATATCGAGGTGATGCCCAAGGCGCACATTAGCCATGTGGCGATCGATGCCCGTGCTACGGGTGAGATTTATGCCGAGGTGAAGGCTACGACGGATAGCCCCGTGTCGCTTTCGATCGATGGCGAAAAGGTGGCCTACAACGTCGAGAAGGGTTGCTGGATCTATCCCAACCCCAAGTTGTGGACCCCCGAAACACCGCACCTCTACAAGGCGACCTTTACGTTGGGCGAGGAGGGACATAGCGTGTCGTATAAGATTGGTTTCCGCACGATAGAATTCCGCGCCAACGACGGTATTTATCTGAATGGTACGCGCCTGGTCGTGAAGGGTACGAATCGCCACTGCTTCCATCCCGAGACGGCTCGCGCCTTGAGCCCGGCCATGAGCCTGAAGGATGCGCAGCTCATCAAGGCGATGAATATGAACGCCGTGCGTAGTCACTACCCCTCGGATCGTCACTTCCTCGAGGTGTGCGACTCGATCGGTCTGTTGTATTTCGACGAGCTGCCTGGCTGGCAGACCCGCTACGATAACGAGACGGCTGCCCGTATCGTGGAGGAGTTTATCGCCCGCGATGTGAATTATCCCTCGATCTATATTTGGAGCAACGGTAACGAGGGCGGTTGGAATCGCTCGATCGACCACCGCTTTGCCGAACTCGATATCCAAAAACGCAAGGTGGTACACCCCTGGAGCGACTTCCAGGGCATTGATACCCACCACTATCCCGCCTATCAGACGGGCATCTACCGCCTGCAAAACGGTCAGCATGTCTTTATGCCTACGGAGTTCCTGCATGGGCGTTACGACCGTGGCCAGGGTGCCGCTTTGGAGGATATGTGGTCGCATTGGACGCGTTCGCCCCTCTTTGCGGGTGGCTACATTTGGGCCTACGTCGATGAGGCGATTCGTCGCACCGACCTGCCTACGGGTAACTCCGCAGGGAAGCACTTCGGCGAGCCGGGCTTCGATATCAAAGATTGCCTGCTCGACAGCGATGGCGCACATGGCCCTGACGGCTGTATGGATCCCTACCGCCAGAAGGAGGCGAGCTTCTATACGATCCGCGAGGTGTGGAGCCCGATCTACATCGACCGCCTCCATGTGAACCCCTCGTTCGATGGTCGCGTGCTGGTGTCGAACCGCTACCTCTTTACCAACCTGGCCGATTGCAGCATGGCTTACCGTGTGAAGAGCTTTGCAGGTAAGGTGCTCGACGAAGGCAAGGTAGCGCTGCCGGCGATTGCCCCGGGCGAGAGTGCCTATGCGCGCTTCGAACTGCCCGCGCGTTTTGGCGAGGGTGATGTGCTGGAGCTTGTGGCGTATGATCACCACGGCATGGAGGTCTGCAACTGGACAGCTCCGATTCAGCGTGCCGATGCGCAGCAGATTGTCGGCAAGAGGGATCGCAACGCGAAGAAGATCACCTTCAACGAGCAGGGTATCTTCTCGGTGGATGGCCTCGTAGGCCCCTTCCCCGTGGGTATTGAGGTCGAGGTGCGCAACCACGCGGAGCGCACCGAGGCCGATGGTACGGTCGTGAATACCTTCTGGTACAAGGGCGGTATCGACAGCATCGAGTGGCGACAAACGCCCGATGGCCTGTTGCACATGGATGCCGTGGTGCTCAACGATGAGCGCGGACACGGCATGCATCCCTTCCTCACGGCCGAGAGCCAGTGGGTGCTGGGTCTTACGTTTGAGTATCCCGAGGCGGTGGTGGATAGCGTGCGCTGGGTTGGTCGCGGTCCTTATCGCGTCTGGAAAAACCGCCTCAAGGGGCAGCATTTCGGCGCTTGGTCATTGGCCTATAACAATACGATTACGGGTAGTTACAACACCCCGAATCCGCCGCTCTATCCCGAGTTTAAGGGCTATCGCAGCGATCTGCGCTGGATGGAGATGGTACCGAAAAAGGGTTGCCCGTGGCGTGTTTATACGCTCAACGAGGGGATGTATCTGCGCCTCTTCACGCCCGAAGAACCGGTAGATCAGACGGCCGGCGAGATGGGTGGTCTGCAGGAACTGCAGCCGCGTAAGCAGGAGAAGAGCATGGTCCCCTTCCCGGCAGGAGATATTTCGTTCCTGCTCTCGATTCCGCCGATCCAGAGCTACAAACCGCTCGAACAGCTGGGCCCCGAAAGCCAACCCTACAACATCCGCATTAAGCCCGGTGATGATGGCTTCCGCATCCGCCTGGTGTTTGATTTTGATTCGGAGGAACGCATCTAAACGATTGGATTGATTATGAAGCAATTGTTGATGATATTGTTGGCCGTGTGCTCGGCGCTGACCCTCTCGGCGCAGGAGTCGCTGATCCTGCACTACGATTTCCGCGATGTGCAGGGCCATACGGTCGTGGATCAGAGTGCTTCGCACTTCGACGGCAAGCTGTGCGGCTCGGCCGTGGTGGATGCCGAGGGTATCTATCTTGGCAACGAGAACGGTTACCTTGATCTCGGCGAGGAGATTGGTAAGCGCCTGCAGCAGTCGCGCCAATTTACGGTGGCCGTGCGCTACAAGGTGGACAGTGAGGCTTCGCTCAAGGGGCAGGGCTACTTCCTGTGGGCCTTCTCGACCCTGGAGCTGAACACCTTCACCGAGGGTCGCTACCATGCCTACAAGCTCAACATCCAGCGAGCCGAGAACTCGGTGGGTGGCTGGAAGAACGAGACCTTGATGGATCTGGGTAAGGCCTCAGCGAAGGGCGAGTGGCAGTATGTGGTCTATACGCAGAACGATGACGAGGGCCGCTTGTTCCTCAATGGTCGCCTCGTAGCCTTCAACAACGCCATGTTCACGATGAGCGAGACCTTTCCCACGGAGGCTCCCCGCTATAATTGGATGGGGCGTGCTCCGTTTAAGGGCGACTCCTATTTGAAGGGTGCGCACCTCGCGGATGTACGCATCTACACGACGGCGCTGACCGAAAAGGAGATTCGCATGCTCTACAACGAGGTGCAGCAGAGCGATTTGAGCCGTCACAACTTTATGTACACGGGGCAATCGAAGAACCGCCGTATCTTCAAGGTCGAGGGCGGCGAGATCGTGTGGCGCTACGACAACGTCGCAGGCCGTGGCGAGATCAGCGATGCCGTGCTGATGGATGACGGCCATATCCTGATCGCCGACCAATACGGCATTGCTGAGCTGGACGAGGCGGGTACCGAGCTTTGGCGCATGGAGGTTCCCAAGGGTACGGAGGTGCACACCGTGCAGCCCATCGGTACGGAGCATGTGGTTTATGTGCTGAATGCCAAGCCGGCCAAGGCGGTCGTGATGAACATCAAGAAGCAGAAGACCGTGCAGGAGTTTGAACTGCCCTACGAGGAGAAGGGTAGCGTGCATGGGCAATTCCGCAACGCCCGCCTCACGCGCCGGGGTACGCTCCTCGTATCGAATATGGCGATGGGCTTCGTGGCCGAATATACGGCTAAAGGCAAGGAGCTCAATCGCTGGGAGCTCTTCGGCCCCTGGTCGGCTACGGAGCTCGAGAACGGTAATATCCTCATGGTGGGTCGCAAGGGTCCCGTGAAGGAGATTACGCGCGAGGGCGAGGTGGTTTGGGAGACCGATGCCGTGAAGTTCGGGCTGAAGAATCCGCAGAAGGCCTATCGTCTGAAGAATGGAAATATGGTGATTACCAATTGGTTCAATGAGTGGAACAAGCAGGATGTGGCGACCTTTAACCCACGTCGTGCTCCGCTTCAGATGATCGAGCTCACGCCCGATGAAAAGGTCGTGTGGGAGGTCTCCTCGTGGTCGGAGGATAAGAACTTAGGCCCTGCAACCACCTTCCAACTGCTGGATGAGCCGGTGGTGCGCAGTGCGTGTCGATTTGGAAAATTTGGAGATAAAACGAAAAAATAGTCAGCTATGAAACGAATGTTATTGCTCGCGGTTGCGCTATGCACCGCATGGGGCGTGACGGCACAACCCCGTCTGCATGTCGGCCCGAATGAGCCGATTGGCGAGCCCGTAGGTATCAACAAGGGGCGTGTGGCTTGGATTCATAACCCGGGTGTTGCGACCTGGGACGGCGAGACGGGCTTCTGGGTTGAGGAGCGTTGGAACGACCAGCAGAAGGCGGACGCGATGGTGCGCCAGGCGGTGATGACCCTGGCCGGCAAAAAGTCGCCGAAGGCTGCCTGGAAGGCACTCTTCAAGAACTTCAACCAGCGCCACGGCAAGGGCAATGTGGGCTATAAGGAGGGTGAGAAGATCGCTATCAAGCTCAACATGAACAACGCCATTACCCACCGCGAGACGATCGAGCTGAACTCGTCGCCCTATGTGACGCTGGCGCTGCTGCGCTCGCTCATTGGCGATGGCGGCGTGCGTGAGGAGGATGTGATCGTCTGCGAGCCGAGCCGTGCCATTACGGATAGTATCTACAACCGTTGCCACCGCGAGTTCCCCGAGGTGGTCTTCATCGACAACCTCGGTGGCGAGGGTCGTCTCAAGTGCGAGTACTACCCCGAGCAGCTGAAATATTCGGTCGATAACGGTAAGATGGCGCGCGGCCTGGCCAAGTGCATCGTCGATTCGGAGTACCTGATTAACTCGGCCCTCTTGAAGACCCACAAGGGTCCGGGCGTGACGCTCACGGCCAAAAATTGGTACGGTGCAACCGATATCAACCTCATGTGGCGCATGAATGCCCACAACGGCATCAGCCCCGATAAGCGCCACGGCAAGCCGAGCTACAAGACGATGGTCGATTGGATCGGCCACAAGGACCTCGGTCAGAAGTGCCTCTTGTTCCTCATCGACGGCACCTATGGCAGCCGCGATGTGAACGGTGCTCCCGCGCCGAAGTGGCAGAAGGCCCCCTTCAACGGCGAGTGGTGCTGCTCGATCATCGTTTCGCAGGACCCCTTGGCGTGCGATGTGGTGGGTATGGATCTCTTGATTCACGAGTGGCCCGAGTTCGGTAGTTTCAACTACTGCGACGAGTACCTGCGCGAGGCAGCGATGATCCCCCATCCGGTGACTGGCGTAACCTACGATCCGGAGCGCGACGGCGAGCCTTTGACTGCCCCGCTCGGTTTGATGGAGCACGCCGACAAAAATCGAAACTACACGAAGCTGGATGTAGTTTATGTGAAGCAGTAAATGTGCGCGAAATAGGCTAAAAAACGGATGGGTAAAATCAGAATAACAAAAAAAATAGCAGAAACACAAAAATAATTATCAAAACATGCGAAAAATTGTACTTTTTTGCTTAATTTTACTTTAGTAAATCACGCTAAGGGAGCATTAGGCAGAGGCGTGCAAAATTCGATAACTAACCTATTTACTAACTTAATAACTTTACGTATGAAAGACAGAATTACAAGTCTGTTAGTCCGTTTCTCAAAACGGGCGTTCTTCGTCGCTTTGTTCTCAGTCTTGGCTATTGGTGCCATGGCGCAAAGCAAGTCCGTCTCGGGTACCGTGCTTGATAAGGCAGGGGAGTCCGTTATTGGCGCAAGTGTGGTAGTTAAGGGTACTACGATCGGTACTACCACCGGCGTTGACGGTAAGTTTACGCTTCAGAGCGTGCCCAACAACGGTACGCTGGAGGTGAGCTTCCTCGGTTACAAGACCGTGGAGGTTGCAGTTAACGGCCGCACGGCTTTTGAGGTTGTCCTCGAGGAGGATGCCGCTCAGCTCGATGAGGTTGTGGTTGTTGGTTACGGCGTGATGAAGAAGAGCGACGTGACGGGTGCTGTGGCACGTGTTACGTCGGAGGAGCTTACGAAGCGCCCCGTGAACAACGCATTCGAGGCTATGCAGGGTAAGATCGCCGGTGTGGATATCACCTCGAGCGAGCGCCCCGGTACGCTGGGTTCGGTTCGCATCCGTGGTGAGCGTTCGATCACGGCTTCGTCGTCGCCCCTCTACGTAGTAGACGGTGTGCCCCTGTCGGCCGGTGGTATCGAGACGATCAACCCGCGCGACATCGAGTCGATCGACGTACTGAAGGATGCTTCGTCGACCGCTATCTACGGTTCGCGTGGTGCCAACGGTGTTATCCTCGTGACGACGAAGCGCGGTAAGGCCGGTCAGCTCTCGCTGAACTACTCGGGTACGGTAACCCTGGAGAAGCTGATTGACAAGTCGCCTTCGATGTCGGCAAGCGACTACATCACGTGGCGTCGTTGGGCTTACCACAACAGCAACGAGGAGCTTTATCCGCGTGGTGACGAGCCGAACTATGCAAAGGACCAGGATTACTTCTCGGGTGATGACTGGGCTTTGGCTAACATCAACAAGGGCTGGGAAGGTGGCAGCTGGGATGGTTCGAAGGTTTCGAACACCGATTGGGCTGACATGGTAACCCAGACCGGTGTGACGCACGAGCACACGATCAGCGGTAGCGCCGGTAATGAGACCGCTCAGGCCTTCTTCTCGGTTGGTTACCTGAACAATCAGGGTACGCAGAAGGGTCAGGAGTACGAGCGTTACAACTTCGCTATGTCGGTTGACCTGCAGGTGAAGCCTTGGTTCAAGTTAGGTGGTTCGATCAACGGTTCGTGGTCGGTTCAGGACTACGGTTACTCGCGTACCGGTCAGTCGTCGAGCTCGGGCCCCGTCGATGTCTACAACGCATCGAAGGCTCTGCCGCGCTACACGGTTCCCTATGATGCTCAGGGTGATATCATAACGAACCCCGGTGGTTCTACGACGAATGCTTACACGGTGATCGACGAGTGGAAGAAGTCGAAGGATAACCGCCAGACCTTCCGCGCACTGGGTAGCTTCTACGGTTTGTTCGATTTCGGTAAGATGTGGCAGCCGCTGGAGGGCCTGACCTACAAGATTTCGTTCGGTCCCGACTTCCGTCACTATCGTCAGGGTATCTTCATCAGCAAGGATTCGGCTGTGAAGATGGGTTCGAAGAACTACGCTAAGCAGGGTACGAACCGCTACCTGGCTTGGACGCTGGACAACCAGATCAACTACAACCGTACGTTCAACAAGCATACGGTAGGTGTAACGTTGCTGCAGACCGCTTCGAAGTTCAGCAACGAGAGCAACTCGCAGAGCGCTAACGCTATCCCGAACGAGCAGTTCGAGTGGTACAACATGGGTAGCGTGGATATTACCGATGCTGCAACCTATGGCGCAGGTATGGGTACGGGTCTCTCGGAGAACCAGCTGACCTCGTACATGGCTCGTGTAAACTACTCGTTCGACAACCGCTACCTCTTGACCGTATCGGGTCGTTATGATGGTGCTTCGGTGCTGGCAAAGGGTAACAAGTGGTCGTTCTTCCCCTCGGCTGCCCTCGGTTGGCGTATCGACCAGGAGCAGTTCATGCAGGATGCTTCGTGGATCAACCAGTTGAAGCTTCGCGTTGGTTTCGGTGCAACGGGTAATGCCGCTGTAGGTGCCTATAAGACTCTGGGTCTGATTCAGGACTTCTTCGTACCGTTCGGTGCAACGGCCGTTCCGGGTTACGCCACCAACGAGCCCTACTACACGTCGGGTAGCGTTCAGATGGCCAACAAGGAGCTGGGCTGGGAGAAGACCACGCAGTATAACTATGGTGTTGACTTCGACTTCTTCGACGGTCGCATCGGTGGTACGTTGGATGTTTACCACTCGAAGACGACGGATCTGTTGCTCAACATGACGATCCCGACCCTGACCGGTTTCTCGTCGACGCTGGCTAACATCGGTGCTACGAAGAACTTTGGTGTTGACCTGTCGCTGAACCTCGTTCCCGTTCGCACGAAGAACTTCGAGTGGATTTCGACCATCAACGCTGCTTACCAGAAGGACGAGATCGTTGAGTTGGCTAACGGCAAGCAGGACGATATCGGTAACAAGTGGTTCATCGGTGAGTCGATCAACGTACACTTCGGTATCGAGAATGACGGTCTGTGGCAGTACGGTGACGAGGAGGAGATGGCCAAGTTCAACGCTAACGGTGAGGACTTCGAGCCCGGTAAGGTTAAGCCGGTTGACCAGAATGGTGACTACAAGATCGACGACTCGGACCGTAAGATCCTTGGTAACAAGAACCCGAAGTTCGTATTGGGTTGGTCGAATACCTTCGCTTGGAAGGGTCTTGAGCTGGGTATCGAGATGTATGGTCGCTTCGGCTACATGGTAAGCGCCGGTGCTGAGGGTCAGCTCGGTATGTACAACCAGCGTGAGATCGACTACTGGACGCCCGATAACCCGAATGCCGATTATCAGAAGCCTATCTACAGCCAGTCGGGTGGTGATGCTTACTCAAGCCTGCTCGGTCTGAAGAAGGCATCGTTCCTTAAGCTGCGCAACATCTCGATCGGTTACAACTTCAACCAGAAGACGCTGAAGAAGATCGGTATTGCTTCGCTGAAGGTTTACGCACAGGCACGTAACCTGGGTAACGTTTACTCGTCGGTTGACTTCATGGATCTGGATACGGGTACGACCTTCTACAACCGCGGTTATACGTTCGGTGTACAGATCGGTTTCTAATGGAGCGAACAGATTGGTTTCCTAATAACGACTTAAAACTGCATAGAATATGAAAAATTTCAGAAATACGTTCATTGCTGCTCTGCTGGCCGTTGCTATGACTACCGGTTTCAGTTCGTGTAGCGAGAGCTTCCTTGATGAGCACAACAAGGGGTCTTATACCACCGACTATTTCGAGACGGCACAGGGTATTCAGGACCTGGCTACGGCCCTCTATGCCAATATTCGTTGGCACTTCGGTTACGAGTGGGCCTATGGTATCACCCTTTATGGTACCGATGAGTTTACGAACGGTGCCGACCTGACGGCCGAGCCGTGGAACACCTACGACAACCGTATCAACCCGCTGGATTGTACCCCCGCAAATGGTGCAGCCAACAAGAACTGTCCTCCCGTATCGGGTCTTTGGGATCAGATGTATTACGGTATTTCGTCGGCTAACCTTGTAATCGCTTCGGCTGACAAGGTAACGGACGAGAAGATTCGCAACTACTGCGCCGGTGAGGCTCACTTCCTGCGTGGTTACAACTACTACCGCTTGTTCGCTCAGTATGGTGGCGTAGTGCTCCAGCTTGAGCCGGTTCAGGGCGTAGTGAAGACCTTCGAGCGTGCTTCGGCTGAGGAGACGCTGAATCAGGTAATCGCCGACTTCGAGAAGGCTTACGAGCTGCTGCCGACCGATCGTTGGCGTGGTACGGGTTCGTGGACGAAGTACACGGCTGCCCACTTCCTGGCTAAGGCCCTGTTGTATCGTCAGTCGGAGCGTTGCGCCGATTGGAACTCGGCTTACCCCGCTGATGCTGACTTGACGAAGGCCATCTCGCTCTGCTCGGAGGTAATCGCTGCTTGCCCGCTGGAGGCTGATTACAATAGCCTCTACTCGAGATGGACGGGTATCGACTGCAAGGCTGAGGAGTCGAAGGAGATCCTGATGTCGGCACAGCACACCGCATCGTACACCGGTCGTTTCGGTAACCGTACCTACAACTACTTCAACCCGCAGTTCTCGAACTTCTCGGGTGGTTGGGTACAGCGTGGCCAGTACATCGGTGGTATGGACTTCCAGCGCTGCCGCCCCACGGAGTATTCGTATGCTATCTTCGATAACGTGAAAGATGCTCGTATGTGGAAGACGTTCAAGACTATTTACGGTCTGAACCACCAGAACAAGAAGGATGCTGACGTGATCAAGGAGAATGGTATCACTGCCGAGCAGGTTCCGACCTTCGGTGACTATGGTATCATCTTCATCCTGAACAAGAAGGATGACGCTCGCTTCCGCGCAGGCAACGAGTCGGACTTCGGTACGGTAGGTCGTGGTGCTGTTGCTCACAACTTCGTACACCCCGAGACCGGCAAGTGGGTTCCTAACGTATTCCCCGTATATGCAGGTGGTAAGTATGTGCTGAATACCTTTGGTGTAAACGGTAACCCCGCACAGTCGAATGTATTCTGCGGTATCAACAAGACCGACGATGGTTCGCGTACGGCTGAGAAGGGTGATGCACACCGCGACGTTACGATGGCTCGTACGGGTGAGACCTACCTGATCAAGGCTGAGGCTGAGGTACGTGCCGGTAAGGATGCCGATGCACTTGCTACGATCAACGCACTCCGCGCCCGTGGTCAGTGGAAGGATGGTGAGGATCGTGAGTACTACACCGACGGTTCGATGGCATTTGCTAAGTCGGCAGGTGGTGACGAGGACAACTCGACGCTGAATGCAACGCTGGGTAAGTGTAAGTATTTCGACGAGCAGGGTAAGCAGCAGAAGATTACCAACGCTAAGGCTTTCGAGTACTCGTTCATCCAGAAGAACACCTACTATCTCTCGACCGGTATCGAGCGCACGACGGCCGCTTCGGATCTGCAGATCAAGAGCTGGGCGCAGATTCCCGCAGAGGACCAGGCTGTCCTGAACAACCTGGGCGTAAACATCGGCACGAAGGAGGGTAAGATTCACTTCATCCTCAACGAGCGCACCCGCGAGCTGCTGGGTGAGTGGAACCGTTGGGAAGAGCTGAGCCGCACGAAGACCCTCGTACAGCGCGCTAAGGCTTACAACCCCGAGGCTGCTCCTAACGTAGCTGACAAGCACCTGCTTCGTCCTATCCCGCAGACCTTCCTCGATCAGCTGCAGAACGCTGATGGTACGAACCTGTCGGATGCCGATAAGGCTGCTATGCAGAACCCGGGCTATTAGTAGTCTGTTCGACTATCCGAAAAGATAGATAACTAATTCAGAGCCTGCCTAACAAGGTGTTAGGCAGGCTCTTTTGGAATCAAACCTTTGTGTAAGATGAAAAAGTTTGGTCTGATGCTTGTGGCGGCCGTGGTGCTGTTGCTCACGGGATGTAATCGAGACGGGGTAGTGCGCTACGAACTCGTCGATGGCGACCCTGAGGTCGATTTTCTGGAGATTCTCAACGACTCACTCTGCCGCTATACTGTCCCCGGACCGCTGACGGTCGTGGGCCCCTACACCAAGCAGGGAGATACCTATACGCTCATCATCAATGGCGTGGTGGAGGCACGACTCCATAAATTCGAGCGCGGTAAGCTGATCGGCGAACCGCCCTTCTTCGATGGTGTCTGGGAGAAGAAATAATGGAAAAGAGGACTTGTTAAGTCCTCTTTTTTTTGTTGCTTGATGGCAGCTAATTCCCTGGATAGGATGCTGTCCGGGAGGTCGCCTGATTGCCTCTAAACGCATAAACAAAAAACAGAGAAGGCACCCTTTCGGATGCCCTCTCCCAATGAACCAAACCACTTTTAACTAACGGCCTTTGAGAGGCCTCACCAACATAAACCCACTCTATTCTAATTTATACACTTCGGTTCCTGCCAATAAGAAACAACCTGCGCCGAAATCCTCGAAGTCGATCACCTTGTCATAGGTTACCGGCTGGCTATCCTTCGGCTCCTTGCCCGTGCCCTGCACCCAGCCCAGGAATCCGTTGGGATGTACCGCCTCCTTTACCATGGCGTTCCACGCCTTCAGCAGCACAGGCAGGTACTCCTTGCGATCCAGCAGACCGTTTCTTACGCCCCAGGCCATGCCATAGACGAAGAGCGATGTGCCGCTGGTCTCCTTACCGCCGTAGTTCGACTCGTCGTGCATGCTCACGTTCCAGAAACCATCCTTGCGCTGGCAATCCTTGATCGCCTTGCTCATGGCTACGAAGTCGGCCACATAGTCGGCGCGGTGCTTCTCGTCCGAAGGAATCTCCTCCAATACGCGCACCAGGGCGGCATATACCCAGCCGTTGCCACGGCTCCAGTAGCAATTCTTGCCGTTGGGCTCCTTGTAGGGGGGATCGAAGTCGTGATCGCGCCACCAAAGCCCCTCCTTCGGGTTGTACATGCCCTTTTCGCCGTGCGTATTGCGCGTGTAGGCGTACATATCCCACATCTTATCAAAGTACTTCTCGTCGCCCGTGAGCTTGCCCATCTTGGCAAATACGGGCATACCCATCTGGATCGCATCGATCCACCACCAGTCGTTCACCTGCGGCGTATTGACCAGCATGTCGAGGTTGGCCTTCACCTTGCGGATGCGCTCCGGGTCGGGGCAGATGTTGTAGAGGTCGATATAGGTCTGACCTGCGCAGTAGTCGTCGGCATTGCGCGTGGTCGTGCCGTTGCGGTAACCCCACTCGTGGTAGTTGGCCCAATCCACGGCATACTTATAATACTCGTCACGCGGAGAGATCGAGTAGAGTGCCATCAATCCTTCGTAGTAGACGCCACGCGTCCAGATGTTGCTGGGGCGGGTTACATTCTTCACGAACGACGGGGTACGGTAGTCGGCATACTTCTTCATGAAATAACCATTGACCTTGACCATGTTCTGCAAAGTCTCTTTACGGTCGGGCAACTCTTGTGCCTTTACGACTCCGAAACCCAAGGCCAAAAAAACAAGCGATAGGATTACCTTTTTCGTCATCATGTTGTTTGCTTTTAAGGTTGTTACAAAATTAAGTTCAATATGTTCATTATACAATGGAAATACGTACAACTTCCTTGATTATCATGCAAATGAGCGTCAATGCCCATGTTTTTTACTCCTCCGTCGCCTCATTGGCTGTTTCTTCTGTCTCCTCCGTACCACGGACGTAAGCCGAGGGCGAAACTCCGAATTGGCGCTTGAAGCACTTGCTGAAGTAGAACGGATCGTTGATGCCGACCTGGTACGACACTTCGGCCACCTTAAAGCGATTCTCGCGGAGCAGCTCGGCCGCCTTCTTCATGCGTACGATGCGGATATATTCGTTGGGGGCGTAGCCCGTCACACCGCGTGTCTTGCGGTAGAAGACCGTGCGGCCCAATCCCATCATCGAGGCGAACTCGTCGATCGTGAACTCGGCATTGCCGATCTGCTGCTCCATGATGCGTTGCAGCTTGTCGGCAAACTCCTTATCCTTGTCCGAGGTGCAGATCGCAGGGCGAATCATGTTGGGGTCGTGCGAGAACTTCTCGCGCAACTTCTCGCGTTGCTCGATGAGCTTGAAGATGCGCGTGAGGAGCAGCTTCAGACTGAAGGGCTTGGTAATAAAGGCATCGGCTCCGTTCTCCACACCCTCCAGGTGGCTCTCTGTCGTGCTGAGGGCTGTGAGCAGGATGATCGGAATGTGGCTTGTGTCGAAATCGTTCTTCAGGCGGTGCGTTACCTCAAATCCGGTCATACCCGGCATCAGTACATCGCAGATGACGAGGTCGGCATCGTAGGTGCGGGCACGCTCCAACCCCGACTCACCATCGGCCTCGGCCACCACTTCGAAGTATCGCCCGATCTCCTCCTGGAGGAAGGCTCGTACATCGTTGTCGTCCTCGATGATGAGCACCTTGTGCTTGTTGAGCGGAACTGCGGGCATCGGCTCCCCCTCGAGTACCTCCTCCTCGTCATGCGCCGCTTGGATTGCGGGTTCCTCCAGCAGGGCGTTGTGGGCGATGAGAAAGTCTTTCTCTTCATAGACCGAACGATCGGTCGGGAGCGTTACCGTGAAGATCGAACCGCCACCTTCGTTCTCGCGGAAGGTGATCGTGCCGTGGTGTACATGCACCAGCTCGTGCGTCAGGTGGAGCCCCACGCCCACGCTGTTACCCGAGAAACTACTCTGCATGAAGCGCTTGAAGAGCTCCTGCTGCTTCTCCTTCGGAATACCAACGCCTGTATCGGTTACGGTGATGACAAGTTTGCGATTCGCTTCGTCCACCTGCACCGTGAAGCACACCTTACCGCCACTCGGCGTATATTTGAAGGCGTTCGAGAGGAGGTTGTAGGTGATCTTGTCCAGGTAGCCCTTGTCGATAAACATCTTGTAGGAGGGCACCGAAGGGAAGAATCCGAAATCCATCTTTTGCGACTCGGCAGCATCGTGGAAGCTGAGGAAAATCTCGTAAAGGAAGGCCATGACGTCGGTCTCCTCGAGCGACAGGGCCAGCTTGTCATTCTGCATCTTGCGGAACTCCAAGAGCTGGTTGATCAGGCGCAGCATGCGGTGCGTACTCTTCTCCATCACCTTCATCGAATCGTTGATCTCCTTGGGCGTTTTGCCCATGCGCTGAATCTTCTCCAGTGCACCCTGGATGAGGGTCAGCGGCGTACGGAACTCATGCGAAATGTTGGTGAAGAAGACCAGCTTATACTCCGTGAGCTGCTTCTCGATCTCGATGCGGTTTCTCAGTGTGCTGAATTTGCGGATGAGGCGGAAGGCAATGTAGAGTGCCGCGCAGATCAAGAGCGCATAGAGCAGGAATGCCCACGTCGTCTTCCAGAAGGGTGGACGGATGACGATCTTCAGGGTTGCCTCCTCATCGTTCCAGACGCCCAAGCGGTTGCAGGCCTTGACGCGTAGCAGATAGCTGCCCGGCGGCAAGTTTTTGTAGGCGGCAAAATTCAGCGACGAGGGAATGCTCCACGCCTTGTCGTAGTTATCCAAACGGTAGGAGTATTTCGTGCTGCTTGCCTCCGAGTAGTCGAAGATGGAGAAGTCGATCACAAACGAATTTTGGAAATGCTTCAGCGTTAGCTCGTTGGTGTAGATTAGCGAACGATCCAGCGGCGAATCCACATCGTCGGGACGCATCGAAATACCGTTAATCTTCAGGCCTGTAAACGATATTTCGGGAGTTTCGGTGACGTTGTTTACGATCTTGTCGGGCGAGATGACCACCAAACCGTGGTTCGTGCCAAAGAGCAGCTTGCCCTCCTCGCTCATGCAGTGGCTGTTCTCACTATAGACGTTGCCCAGCGTGGAGGAGGAGAAGAAGAAGTTCTCGAAGGTACACTTCTCGGGATCGAAGCGGGAGATACCGTACTCGGTAGCAATCCACAGCTTACCCTCATCGTCCTCGACGATCGATTGCACCATGTCGTTTACCAAACCGTCGCTGCTGTCGAAGTGTGCGAAACTCAGCTCGTCGTAATTGCCGTTGGGAGTGCACATGCTGAAACCCTTACCCGATGCGCCTACCCAAATGCGGCCTTTGCTATCGGGAAGGATACATTTGATTTCATTGCTGCGTAACTTGCCGTTCGAGGTATTGAATACGCTGTAAGCGGTCGGGTTCGCTATCAGTGAATCAGGTTGGAAAAGGTAGACGCCCGCGCTTGTACCAACCCACATGCGACCGTGTTTGTCCTCCTCGATGACACGAATTTGGCGTTCGCTGTTCGAACCATTGAGAAAATGGCTGAAGGTATAATTTGCCCCCTCTTTTGTGGCCAGATCCAGACCGCCGCCAAATGTGCCGACCCACATGCGGCCTTTGTGGTCGCGGTGGAGTACAAAGATGCTGTTATGGTTAATCGATGCGGGATCTTTTGAGGTATGGGTGTAGCGTTGGCTGTCGATGTAGAGGCCATTGTTGCGGCTACCGAGCCAGATGCTGCCATCCGGGCCCTCCTCGACGGCGTAGATGTTGGCATCGAAGTAGCGGCGGCTCTTAAGCGTGGAGAGTTGCGCGTCGTAGGTGTAGAGACCGCCACGACGTGTGCCCAGCCAGATCGTGCCGTCGCTCATGCGCTTGATCATGCGCACGGTGTTCGAACGATCGGTCAGCGTCTGATCTTCGGGGAAGATGCGGTCGGCGCCCTCATTGAGTACCGAGAGTCGCGAAATACCCGTGTACTCTGAGCTGACCCAGATGCCGCCAGCGCTATCCTCCATGATGTATTGCAGGAAGTTGTCGGCGATGAGGTGGAAGCGGTCGATGTCGGAGGTGAAATGTTGCAACTCGTCGCTCTTCAGATCGTAGGCAAACAGGCCGTTGCCGTAGGTGGAGATCCAGATAATGTCGCGCGAGTCGTGCACGATGTGGTAGCGCTCCTCGTCGATGTAGTTCACCTTCTCGGCAGGCATCAGGCGAAAGCTCTTGACGCGCCCCGTCTCGGCATTGATATACCACACCACACCCGTGCGGTTGTGCACCCAGTAGTTGCCGCGGTTATCGGTCTGAACCTGTCCCTGGGCGATCGGTAGGTCGTTGTAACGACTCAACTGATGTGAGTCGAGGTTGAATTGATAGCTGCCCGTGCCCGTGAAAATGATCCAATTACTCTTCAGGTGCATGGCGCCGTAGAGATTGACGCTCGTGCGCCCATCACCCAGCGAGCAGATCGTATGCACCGCTTCACCATCGCGTTTGAGGGCAATTTTGCCATCCCAAGAGAGGAAATAGAGTTCGTCGCCGTGCGCAAGAATGCGGGCGGCGTTGTGGTTGTCGATTACGGTCTCCGACTTGTCGCCTTCAACACATACAACTCCCTGGTCGGTGCCAATCCAAATCCGATGCTGTTTGTCTTCAAAAACATAAGCCACGCGGTCCGAGGGAAGTTTTCCAAGTCGCTTTTTGTAGATGACGGAGCTGAATGCTCCCTCCTTATAGGTCACCTTTCGACAACCATTGCCTTTGTTGTAGAGCCACATGTTCCCCGCGTGGTCGGTAATGCGGTGACTATAATGCTGCTTGTGTTCGCCGCAGCCTGTGAAATCGACAAAGCGCTCCTGTTTTAGGTCGTAGCAACTGACCAGATCGGCCGAGGTGAAGATCCACAAAAAGCCGTTCTGATCCTCCTCCAACCCCCAAATGCGGTGGTCGGAGAGAGAGATTTTGTCACCACCCTCGGGTCGGTAAGTCACGAACGTATTGCCATCGTAACGGCTCAGTCCGCTCATCGTGCCCATCCAGATAAATCCTTTGCTGTCTTGATAGACGTAACGGATCGAGTTGTTGGCGATGCCGTCGTCGGTGGTCATATGCGTAGCCTGCACCTCGACCGCGGCGAAGGCGTGTAGGCTGAACAGTAAAAAGAACACCCCCAATATACAGATGCGTTTCTTCATGTCGAAATGATGCTTGTTTTATCCGTAAAGATACAAAAAAAAGTCTATCGGAACTATGTTCCGGTAGACTTTTCGCTTAGAAAACGGTCCAAACGGTCCGATTCTGTTACCTAATCCATGTGGAAAACTTCGGGCAGGGGAATCGACACGGGCGAATTGTCGGCATTGACCTCCATGATGTCGGCCATGTAGTCCCACCACTTCTGCACGATGGGGTTCGTGCCCATATCCTGCGACGAGGCCTCGCCCTTCGTCTTTTGGCAGGCGAAGAGGATGTTGGTATCCTTGTCCCAATAGATAGAATAGTCATACACACCGTTGTCCGAAAGCATCTGCTTCAGCTCCGGCCAAATCTCGGCATGGCGTTTCTCGTACTCCTTCTCGAAGCCCGGCTTCAAGAACATCTTAAAAGCTTCACGTTTCATGGTATAAGTTTTTAGGTTCAACGTTGTTTCAGGTTAGTTGCCGCCATTCTCCACGTGGAAGATGGGCGAAGTGGTCTTCTGCTCCGAGCGGTAGAACTGAATGGCGCTGTCGTTCATTTTCGGATATTGGCTGTTCAGCATCTTGATCATCTCGGCACCTGCCCAAACGACGGGGCCATAGCCGTGAGCCGCATAGACATTCACGGGGCGGTAGTAGTAGAAGGCGGGGTCGAAGGCCATACCCGTACCTACGCAGGTGTTCTCAACCTGACCCAGGTCATTGATCTGCGTCGTCACACCGTGCCAGCCGAGCTGTGCCACAGGGCCGTAGGCCATCGGGTCGATCCAACCCTTGTTGATGGCGTGGGCGATGCAGTAGACGTAGATGGCCGTAGCCGAAGTCTCGAGGTACGAATCGTTGCGATCCAAGAGTTGGTGCCACAGACCCTCACCGCTCTGGCAGGCGGCTAAGCCGCGTACATGCTCGCGGAAGAGCTCCAGGATCTGATCGCGACCCGGGTAGTTCTCGGGCAGCACGTCCAGCACCTCGCTCATGGTCAGCAGTGCCCAACCGTTGGCGCGACCCCAGTGGAAGGCGGGGTGATCCTGCATTCCCTCTACCCAGCCGTGGCGGAAGAGCTTCTTCTCGGGAACCCACATGCGCTCGGCAAACTGCAGCACCTGGCGCACCGCCTCGCTCATGCAGGCCTGCTGCTTCTCCTCGTTGAGGAGCGAGTACCAAGCGATGGGCGGGATACCCATGAACATATCGTCGAGCCAAAGGGTGTTGTGCTGCGGACGCGTACGGGCAAAGGTGCCGTCAGCGAGGCGGTACTCCTTGTTGAGGATGAAATCCATGTAGTTATCAATCAGTGCATTGAGTTCCAACGAAGGCTCGGCCAATTGTGCCTTTACCATCGCGGCACACACGGCACCGGCATCATCCAGCGCGTGGGGCGTGAGGATCTGGCGCATCTGCGGATCGATCTTCTCACCCTTGTCGAGTAGGGCACGGAAATGGGGTGCAACGGCTGCGAGGAACTTGAAGCGGTCGGCCACATAGTTGTAGTAGGCCTCGTCGCCCGTAGCCTCGGCGGCGGTCAGCATGGCCGAGTAGGTGACACCCCACTCGTAGCTGGCCAGGCGATAGGCGCCACGCTCGAGCTGGGCATCGGTCGTGATCTGTGCATAATCGGTAATCTCCTCGCCCGTCGTCTTGCTTACCACGCGCGTCGGGGTGCTCTTCTCGAGGTAGTGCAGGACGCGATCCAGGTCCTCCTTGATCTCCTCGGTCGTGAGCGGACCGTAGGGGGTGTTGTAGGCGGGTTGTAGCAGGTGCAACGGTGTGTTCGAGTCGTTCTGCACCTCTTTCGTCTGCTCTACGCAGGCCCCCATGCCGATGAGTGACGCGAGGGCGGTCATTAAGCTGATTTTCTTCAGATTCATAGCGTTTGTATTAGATGGTTTTTAGAATTTATAGCCTCGGAAAACGCCCTCCTTCAGGTCGGCTCCGAAGTAGAAACCGGGCTGGGTGGGCTGGTTGTAGGCCACGTTCTGCGTGGCAATGCTGATGCGGTAGACGGGATCCTCTAAGAAGGTGTGGAAGCGGTACACGGTCGGGATGCGCGTCACATAAAGGCGCAGCGACGAATCATCCTCCGCGCGCAACAGCACCTCCTCGCGCCAGTCGCCCACCAGGTCGCCCTGCAGGCAGGGGTTGGCCTTCGTGCCGTTGATCGACGTGGCACCGTTGAAGATCATGATCGGACGGCAGACATCCTCCTCCCAATCGTACTTCGTGACACGGTTCTTATCCAGCAGCTCACGCAGCAGATCGCCATCCCACCAAAGGCCCATATTGACCGAGAAGGAGTCGATCGAGGGACGAATCACCTTTCCTTGGATATCGCGGATGCCGCCCGAATCGAGCGACCACATCTCAACACCTTTGTGGCGCGGATCGACGTCGGCCGCCATGCAGCGACCTACATCCATCTTGCTCTTGACCTGGAACAGTACCTCGCCCGTGGCGGCATCGCGGAACGAAGAGCCGTCACGATGATTCTCGTGGCAATCCCACACCTGCAGCCCCTGCATGTCGGGGGCGAACTGCATCAGGTGCATCGCATCGCCGTGGCCCATGCGGGTCGAGTAGAGCCCCTCGCCGTTGTGATCGATGGCGCACGAGCCGTAGATAATCTCGTCGCAGCCGTCACCATCCACGTCTCCTACGCGCAGGTTGTGGTTGCCCTGTCCGGCATAGGCCTCGTTCCCGGCCGTGTTGCTGTCGAAGATCCAGCGCTCCTTGAGCTCCTTGCCATCCCAATCGAAGGCGGCCAGGACGGTACGCGTATAGTAGCCGCGGCACATCACCACGCTCGGGTGCACGCCATCGAGGTAGGCCACGCAGGCCAGGAAACGGTCGCTGCGGTTGGCGCGCGTATCTCCCCAATCGGCCAGGTTGCCACGTGCGGGGGCATAGTCGATCGTCTGCATCGCCTCACCCGTACGGCCGTTAAAGACCGTGAGATACTCGTTGCCGGTCAGGATGCGACCCTGGTTGCGGGGCGTATGACCGGGGAACTCATCACTCGTAAAGCCCTTTTCGCGGTAGTCGGCCGAGGCATCGCCAATGACCTTGCCCGTGCCATCCACCGTGCCGTCCGAGGTCTTCATTACCACCTCGGCGCAGTTGTCGCCATCGAGGTCGAAGACCATGAACTGCGTGTAATGTGCGCCGGCACGGACGTTGTGGCCTAAGTCGATGCGCCAAAGGTGCTCGCCCGTAAGACGGTAGCAGTCGAAAATGACGTTGCCCGTATAGCCGTCGTGGGCATTGTCGTGGGCATTCGAGGGATTCCATTTGAGGATGATCTCAAACTCCCCATCGCCATCCACGTCACCCATCGAGGCATCGTTGGCGCTGTAGGTGTAGCTATCGCCGGCCGGAGTTACGCCGTCGGCGGGTTTATTCAGCGGGATGTCGATATAGCCAATCGGGGCGTTGGCCGGCAGCGAGTAGTGGCCGCTGAGCTGATCGCTCTCTACGCCATCCACGACCGCCTTTACGGTGTAGCGCGCAGCATCCGTTCCGCTATAGGTATCGCGGTAGAAGGTACCCGTCGAGGCGGGAACTTCGGCGATCTTCTGGCCGTTGCGGTAGATGTTGAACGAGGTCGAGATCGGATCCGCCGAGAGGTAACGCCACGAAAGTGCCACCTCGGAGGGATTCTCGCGGACGGCAACCACGCCACGTCCCAATTTTTCACGTTTCAGTTCGGAATAGTTGTAGTTGGGCTGTGCTACAGCTACAGTGGCTACAAAAAGGGCAATCGCTACGCCCAAGAAGTGCTTCATCGTGCTCATGATTCGGTTATTTTAGTGTAATTGACATTTGTTTCGGTTACCTGCTCGGCGTTTACGACACGCTTCACGAATTCGGTGACTTCGCCGACGGTTACGTTCTTCAGCTCGACCTCTTGGATCGGACGGCGGGCATCGCCCTTCAGGTCGTAGATGGCCTGGGTGCGCTCACACGTTACGTCCTCCATGTAGAGGCCGCGGATGCGTGTGATGCTGTCTTGGTAGGTGGGGACCAAGTGTCGCCATTGGTATAAGACATCCATATCGACCTCCATCACGCGCTGCATCGCTTTGGCCTTGACGCGCTTCATCCAGATGTTCTCGACAAAACCGCCACGACGGTGGTTCGTCTTGACGAAGAAGAGGCGGAAGACCGAGTCGCGCACCTCGCAATCGTGCATGTAGACATTGCGTACACCCCCCGACATCTCGCTGCCGATGCCCAGCAGGACGTGGCCTTGCAGTACGGTGCAGTTGCGGATAACGATGTTCTCCGAGGGGGTGTTGAGTCGCCAAGCATCCTGGTTGCGACCCGCCTTGATCACCACGGCATCGTCGCCTTGGTCAAATTGGCAATCCTCGATGAGGAAGTTGCGGCTCATCTCAATATCTACGCCGTCGTTGTTGTGGCCGTGGGCGTAGACATCGAGGTTGCGGACAATACCGCCATCACACAGATAGAGGTGGATGGTCCAGAAGGGGCTTTCGCGGATCTTGAAGCTGTCGAGCAGGACATTTTTGCAACGGTTGAAGTGAATCAGGTGGGGGCGCATGTTGTTCTCGCCCACAGCCATCTGGCGCTCCTCGACGGGCACATCGGTCGAAGCCATCGTGTAGAGCTGCTTGAGTGCCTCCATGTGCGGCTCGGGGCGCTTGAACCAGGTGCGCCAGTTATCCATGATGGGGGCGAGCGTACCCGTACCCGTGATGGCTACATTTTCGCACTCAAAGGCGTAGAGCAGGGGCGAGTAGTTGTAGCACTCCAATCCCTCCCACGAGGTCATCACGGCCGGCAGATAGTCTGCCGGATTATCCGTAAAGCGGAGCGTAGCACCCTCGGCCAGGTGCAGGTTTACGTTGCTCTTGAAATGGATCGGGCCGGTGAGCCACTCGCCTGCGGGTACGATCACACGCCCGCCTCCCGCCTTGTTGCAGGCTTCGATTGCGCGGGCGATCGCCTTCGTGTTGATCACTTCACCACCGGCAACGGCTCCGTAATCGGCGATCGAGAAATCTTGTGCCGGGAAGATGCACTCCCGAATCCCCTCCATCGCAAAGGGGGCATCGACTTCGATCGTTTTGTAGCTTACCACCGGGTGCGAACATCCTCCCGACATGAGGACGGCCAGCAGAGCCGCTACATGCAATAAGTATCTTCTCATGGTGTTTTAGGTTATTCGGTTTTTGGGTCGTAGAGGTAAATCTGATCCAGCACAACCCCTTCGTCCAAGGCCGTAAAGGTCAGGCGGTGTCGCTTTTGCGGTGTGACGGGAAGTGTTACGCGGCGCACGGCCTGGTTGGTCAGTACATTGACCTTCCACTCCTCGCTTCGGCCGCGCGTTTCGTAGGCAATCGGGTCGGTCGAGTGACCGTCGAGCGCGAGGGTAAAGCGTAGCTGCTCCTCGATCGGGTGGTTGGGCAGAAGGCGTACTTCGATCTCCACCGAGTCGGCCTTCAGGCCTGCACACTCGAACTCGATCGTTTGCCCTTTCGCCACGGCTACGGCCTTCTCCTCATAGCCCAATCCTTCGCACCGCGTGGGCGAACCCGATGTGCAATCCGCACCATTCCATTTGGCTAACGGTGTCCGAGGTTGAGGCAACTCACGCTCGGCCGTGTCGCGCTTGACGCGATCGAAAACGGGCAGACGGCGCGGGCGGAAATCCATGATGTGATTCCACTTGGGCGTGTTGTAAAGTCGGGTCAGCGAGTCGATACGGTCGTAGGCACGGTCGCTCTCCGCCCAATCGGCTTTGCCGTGGCGGGCCAGCTGTGCCTTGAGCAACTTCTCGTTCATCAGCGAAGCCGCCTCGACGGGGTATTTGACGAGTTGGAAGTAGCTCGCCTGCTTCTCCTCGGGAATCGAGCGCTCGGCTCGATTGACCGCCTCGGTCAGTTGTTCGTAGGCCGCAAGGCGTGTACGGATCTCCTCCTCACTCCAGGGTAGGTCGCACACGATTTTGTATTTCGGGTCACGCTCCTCGGTACGCGTATTACCCATAAATTCGGGTTTGCGGATGTAGGCCAGGCGGTAGTGCTCCTGCATGACGGGCGCGAGGCGCGAGGCGATTTTTGCGCCAAACTCACGTTCGAGGAAGGCGCATTGATGAGCCTTCACGCCCAGCTTCTGGACTGCCTCGGGATTCCAGGCCAGGTCGAGGAACAGCTCGATTTGGTACTCCAACGGTTTGATATCGCCCACATTGAGCACCCACATCTTTTGGATGCCCCGCTCGTAGGCCTTCGTCATCTCGTGGTAGATGAGCGAGGGGTGTGCCGTGCCGAGCCAAAGGTAGTCGTGCGGACGCCCCCAATAGGAGGCGTGGTAATAGACGCCGTTGCCACCCTTGCGGGTACGCTCCTCGGGGGTGGGGAAGTGACGGATATAGCCGTAGTTGTCGTCGCACCACATGAGCGTTACCTCGTCGGGCACCTCCAACCCTGCATGGTAGATATCCAGGACCTCCTTGTAGGGGATGAAGACCTGCGGAACTTGCGTAACATCCTCATTAACATAGCGCGCAAGCAGTTCGCGTTGATCCTTCAGCACGCGTGTAAGAACAGCCTTCTGCTCCTCGATGGTTTTTGCGCCATTCATCGCGCCATCGTGCACGCCACGCATGCCGAGCGTATAGAGGTTGTCCGATCCGGCCACCTGCTGCGTGCGCTCCTCCCAGAAAGCGAGGACGTTACGGCTGTTGTGGACATAATCGTAATCGCCCACGCCATCGCGTCGCCACTCGCCATTCGTGTTGCGCATCATCGGCTCGCAGTGCGAGGTGCCGATGTAGATGCCGAAACGGTCGGCCACCTCCTGGTTGCCGGGCGTGAAGTAGAACGGAACGGTGCATTCGTGCATCGCCGGCCAGAAGGTGTTGGCACGCAGGCGCAGCAGCAGCTCGAAGATGCGCTCGTGGCTCTTCGGACCGATCTGTCCCTCCACCTCGCTTGGTTCGTAATTCTTCCAACTCCAGGGAGTTAAGCCCCAATCCTCGTCGTTGAGGAAGATACCGCGATAGGCCACCGCAGGGGCTTGTGTGTTGCGGTAATCGAGCGGCAACTGAAAGCGCAATCGCTTCCGTGGCGTCGCATCGGCCCACCACTCCCAGGGCGATACACCGATCAGGCGCGAAAGCTCCATGACGCCGTAGGCCGTGCCGCGCTTGTCGCTACCGGCAATGACCAAACGTCCGTCAGGCGCAACCGCCAGCAGGAAGGCCTCGTGCTGTCCCTCCAGCGGGGAGAGATCGAGTCCTGCTTGGTTGAGCAGCGTACTTTGGCCGAGTGTGCCGACGAGGATCATCGCCTCGTTGTGCGTGGCGGTGAGGCGGATGTCGGATGACAAGACTGCCTCCACGTCGCGCTCCAGGAGCCCGAGTGCTGTGTGTACCACCTGCTCCTCCGAGTCGCTGCAGGCGATCGTAATCTCTTCGCCCGCTTGAAGGACAAAGTCAGGGCGGGTGCAAGCTGCGAGGGCCAATACGATCAGCATCAAAAGCGGGAAGCGATGTTTGCGGTGCATCGTGGTGCGATATTTATTTTAGGTATTCCTTCAGCGGGCAATCGGTCGCCTGCAGCCCCTCGGCAATACTTTGGGCGTTGAGTCGTGCACCCTTGAGCGAGGAGTGGGTATGGTCGCGGTTGAAGTACTCGCCCACGACACGCAGCCCCTCTTCGTAGCCCATCTTCTCGAGCTTGTCGCCCGTGATTTTGTTCAGGTCGATGAAGTAGGCCCCGGCCTGCTCGGCCGCCTCGCGCGTCCACTTGCCGAACGAATTGGTGTTGCGCTGAATCTTGCCGTTGTCGAACATGTTGCGCGGCGTGTGGCTCAGGACGATCGGAATAGCCCCCTTCTCTTTGGCATCCATGATGAACTTGCGCAGGTACCAGCCGAAGGTGTAGATCACCTGGTACATGCCCGTCTTCTCCATCTTGAAGACCTTGCTTTCGTAACCCGCGCCCGGAAGCTCGGCACGTGCCTTGCCCGTGTTGATGGCGCCGGCATCGTTGTGACCAAACTGAATCAGTACGAAGTCGCCCGGTTGCAGGGCGTTATAGACCTTGTCCCAACGACCCTCGTCGAGGAATGTGCGGGCACTGCGACCCGCCATGGCGTGGTTCTCGACCGTGATTCGCTCCTCGTCGAAGAGTTCGTGAATCACGCTGCCCCAGCCCCACATGCCATCTTCCTCCGTATCGCGGTTCTTGACCGTGCTGTCGCCAATCGTGAAGAGCATCGGGATTCCCTCGCGGCGGGTAGCCCCCGTCAGCGTATCCTTTTCGATCGGCTTGAGGTAGCGGGCCAGCTCCAACTCCTTGCAGGCACGGATACCCTCGGCGGCCGACTCGGCATTGACGCGGGCACCAAAGGCGCTCGTGTGGATGCGGTCGAGGTAGAACATGTACTTCACCTTCTCCTTGCCGAACTTCTCGAACTTTTGGGCCGTGATCTCGTTCAGGTCGATGAAGGGGATGCGCTCCTTCTTGGCTACCTGCTTGGCCCAAAGACCGAAAGTCTCGTTCACGCGCGTAATAATGGTGCTGTCGGCATCCTCCCAGGCGTTGCGCGGGGTGAGCGACATGAGGATCGGATGCGCTCCCTTTGCCTTCACGTCGGCAATGTAGCGACGCATATACTCGCCAAAAGTGTAGACCGTCTCCTTGACGCCCGTCTCTTGAATCGTCACGTCGAGCGTCTCTTTGCCGATACCGGGGATCGAGGCGCGGGCACGACCGTGGTCATAGGGCCCGTTGTCGTTGTGTCCCAGCTCGATGATTACCCAGTCGCCCTTGCGGATGCCCTTCAGGACATCGGGCCACAGACGGTTGTAGAAGGTGCGGCTGCTCGTGCCACCCAGGGCGTGGTTCTCGACCGTGATTTGCTCTTCGTCGAAATACTCATGTGCAAAGTATCCCCAGCCCCATTGGCCGTTGTTGCCGTTGCCGAGCGTACCGGTGCGCATCGTCGAGTTGCCGACAAGGAACAGCACGGGGTTCTCCCCCTTGCGGCTTGAGCCCGAAACGGGGCGTGCCGTGCGGGCAATGTTGAGGCTGTCGAGCGTGTTGTCGACCACTTGATTGACATCCTTCATCGGGGCGCTGACCTTGTTTTGCGCCTGAGAGCCAAAACCTACGCCGAGGGCGCACAACAGGCCAAGGCAAAGTTTGAAACATTTCATGGTATAGTGTTTTTGTTTATTGCAATAAATTCTCCTTAAATTCTACCTCCACGATGCGCAGTTCGTGGTTGGTCTTATCGCCATTCTTGGCCTTGAAGAGGTCCAGCTCCCCGGCCGCGGGGGCAGCTACCTCGACAATCTGGCCGAATTGGTCGCTCTCCTCGCTCGCCCCTTTGAGGCGGATGGTGATCTGATCCGTGAGTACCGGTTTGACGTTGAGGTGGATGTAGCCTAAGCTCTTCGGCGTGTTGCCACTCCAAATCAGCTCCTCGTCGGCGTAAATCTCGATCGGGTAGCTACGCATGCGCCAACCCGTGAGCTTCATGCACACCTCATCCACGCGGGCCCGACGATCCAGCTGGTAGGTGATCCAGGCGGTGCTCGGTCGGCCGTCGTTCTTCCACTCGCTCAACTCGTTGTCGTCGAAACTCTTCGTTGCCTCCTCCTGATGAACACCTGCCGTAGCCGAGACGATGTTGACATCGACCTTCGTCGTCGTAAAGGAGGGGGTGAGCGGTGTCTCGCCACGGGTTAAGCGCCCCTCCAACTCATCGCCTGCGATGTAGTCGCTCAGGCCATCTTTGACCTCAATCGGCAGGGTCGAAAGCTCAATCTCTGCCCCCTGCAGCCCCTCGGCACTTGCCGTGATGCGCACCTTGCCCGCCTCGGTGAGCGAACGCACCAGGGCGCGGTTGATACCACACTCGACGGGAAGATCGTGCTTGAGGATGTAGTTATCCTCGCCCTGCGCAATTCCGCCACGCCACTCGGCAGGACCCTCCACCTCGAAGTGAATCAGGTGGTTGGCGAGCGGACAGCGGCGACCGACTTGATCCACCACCTCAAACTCCAGAAGCACCATATCGGCGCCGTCAGCCTTCCAACCCTTCGGGCTTTGAATCGCTTTCAGGGTGATACGTTGCGGTTTATCAGCTGTTTGCAATGTGGTGCGGCAACACTCCTGGCCGTTTGTGTCATAACCTACGGCCACCAACTCGCCCTTCTCGAAGCGCACATCGGGGAAGGTGAAGAGGAAGCGGTAGCTCTGCTCGCCGCGCCCGAGCGACTTGCCGTTGAGCCACAGCTCGACCTCCTCGGCCGAGGAGACGACATAAATCGGTTTCACGACATCCGCCTTGTAGTTCCAGTGGCCGACGATGTGGATGCGCGGCTGCTCGATATCGACCCAACCGTCCCACATCACCTGATGGGCAAAGAAGGGGTCCTTCGGGATGCGCATCGGGTCGGTGACACCACTGCGGCGGTAGTTTTCGTCGCCGCGGAAGTGGGTGTTTGTGTCCGAGAAAATGATCTTCACACCACCCGAGCTGACGCGGTCGCCCGTGCCGGGGCGCTCGAGCCAATAGTCGTACCAACGGATGACATTCTCGATCGTGAATGCATCCTGGTTGTGGTTGTAGGCGCTCATGTCGTTGCGCTGCTGACCGCGGTAGAGCATGCCCTGGTGGGATACCTTGTTGGCCTCGTTGCCAACGTGGTAAGGGTAGGAATATTCGTCCCAATATTTACGCAGACCCTCGTCGCGGCAATACTCCATGGCCCACATCGGGTGGTGCTTACTCTTGTTGATGTAGAGCATCTCGCCGCCATACTCCGCCTCGCGGATGTCGAGCATCTCGCGCGAACCGATGGCACGACCACCGTGCGGATCGAACGCGTCGCGGATTGCCTTCATTTCGACCATGTGTTCGCGCGAAATCGACTCGTTGCCACACTCATAGAAGATGATGCTCGGGTTGTTGCGGTTGTAGATGATGGCATCGCGCATCAGCTCCTTGCGCTGTTCCCATTGGCGCCCCTCGCGATCCTTTTCGGCATCTCCTGCGGGCATCGCCTGCATCAGACCCACGCGGTCACACGACTCGATATCCTGCTTCCAGGGGGTGATGTGCATCCAACGCACCAGATTGGCATTGCCCTCCACCATGAGGCCGTTGCTGTAGTCGCTCAACCAAGCCGGGATGCTCATGCCCACGGCCGGCCACTCGTTGCTCGTGCGTTGAGCGAAGCCCTTGATCTGGATCACGCGGTCGTTAAGCCAAATCATGCCGCGGCCGAAGCGGGTTTTGCGGAATCCGGTGCGGGTTGCGACCTCATCCACCTTGCGACCATCGACCAGGAGGGCGGTCTTGACCGTATACAAATAGCCATAACCCCAGCTCCAGAAGTGCAGCCCCTCGACCTCGGCGGAGGCCTTCAACGTGGTTGTTTCGCCCGCTTGAATCAGCGTGGGTTCACCCTCGAATTGGCGCACGATCGCTCCGTCGGGATCGACGACCTGCACCCTGTAAGTGACCTCCTGGGTACGTTTCGTCTCGTTTCTGATCTCCGACTCGGCATGGATCACAGCCGTACGCGACTGGATGCGCATCTCGTCGGCGTAGATGTAGACACCCGTCGTCTTGAGGTTGCTATAGAGCGGCAGGGTTTGGTAGAGTTTGTCGGTGACATGCAGCCAGACATTTTTGGGAATACCGCCATAGTTGGCGTTGAAGTTGCGATCGCTCCACTGGTATTTCGTTTGGGTGGCTCGCTCCTGGTAAGCCCAGTTGTTGTCGATACGCAGGGCGATGACATTCTCCCCACCGTAGTTGATGTGCGGCGTGAGATCGAAACCGACGGCCATCGCGCCGTTCTCGTGTAGTCCGATGTGGTGGCCATTGATATAAAAATCGGCACCTTGACGAACGCCCTCAAACTCCACGAAGATCTTCTTGTTTTTGTGCTCCTTCTTCAGGCGGAAATGTTTGCGATACCAAACGATCGTATCCGTCAGGTCGTGAATATTGAGGCGGAAGGCCTCATCCTCGTTGAAGGGGCGGGGTAGGGTCACCTCTTTCCAATCCCCATCCTCGAAACGCACCTCCTTGGCCGCCGGATCATCCCCGACACGGAGCAACCATTCGGCATTGAAATTATATTTCTTGCGACCATCCGAGGCGGTTGCTACTTGGCCAATGCCGAGCAAGGCCACGACAAGCAGGAAAATACGCGCTTTCATAACGGGCAGTTGGGTTCGTAGTGGTTAGGTGTAAAGGAGCAAAAACGGTTTTATTCGAGGTCCGAAATATCGACCATCATCAGCGTCAGGCGCTTGCCGTCGGTGAAGTGACCCGATTGGAAGAGCACCTTCGTGCCGTCGGGGCTGAAGCTCGGGTGGGCATGGTCGGGGCGCATCTTGGTATCCGAAACGAGCCAATGACGCTCGCCCGTAGCTACATTGATCACCCATACGTTGCCGCCAAAGGTGTCGCCGGCAGCCCATTTGTTGTCGCGCGAGGCGTTGCAGTGCCAGAAGCCGCGACCACGCAGCTGACCCTCCATACCTTGGAGATCATCCTGAAGCTCGACCTGTCCGATGCACTCCACATCGTCGTTGCGGAGGTTGATGCGGATGATACCGCTCACCTGCTTGCGCAGACGAGGCTGGAAGCCTAAGATGTTGAAGTAGACATAATCCTTCGTGGCAAAGGTCTCGTGCGTTACCCAGTCGAGCGGCGTCTCCTTGTAGAGGGGCTTGAAGACCGAACCATCGGCCGTGCAGAACCACATGCGCTGGTGAGCATCGCCACCCGTCTCGTTGCAGAAGACGATCTCGCCCGGCGTGAAGCGGCTGGCCTGGATGTGTCCCACCTTGAACTCCGTATCGATTACTTTGGTTACTTCGCCCGTCGTGAGGTTCATCTTGCGAATGCCGCACAAGGTCGGCTTGATCTTAATCGGCTGGTTCGTCAAGGGAAGGAAGGCGGCCTTCTCCATGCGCTCACGCTCCTCGGCTGTACCCTCACGCTCGACGGTGATGTAGGCGTAGTCGTCGTTGCAATCTACGGCGTAACCTCCCGGACGACCCATCTCGGTCGGGAAGGTGGCGATGAACTTCTCGTAGGCGGCCGATTTCTTCACCTTGCCGCGCTTGACGTCAGCAAAGAATTTGTCCAGATCCATGACATACATGTTCCATGCACCCTCCTCGCGGCGGCTGATGAACATGCGGTTCGACTTGTTGGCCAGGTAGGCGTTGCCCAGGTTCGGACCCTCGGTGGCCTGGATGATCTTGCCGGTGGCCATTTCGATGAAGTAGATCTGCGTGGGTCGCCACTTGCGCGTCTGACCGTTGGGCATGGTGCTCTCGATCTCCTCATCGTTGCCGCGGCTCGAGGAGCGGAACAACAGATACTTGCCGTCGGCTGTCCACATCGGGTCAGTCTGATAGAGGAAACGGTCGTGTTTGAGCGTGTCGGTCAGCATCGTAATCGTGTGGCCGGTTGCCTCGTCTACGTAGGTCTGCATCTCCGAAGGGGTGCAGTTGCCAAACTGTGCCAAAGCGGTCGAATAAGCCACCGTGGCGAGTACCAGAGTCAGGAAAAGTTTTTTCATGGTCGGAGAATTAATACATTATGTTACAAATTTACACACGAAATGGATCAAATAAAATAGAATATTATCCATTTCAATGTCAATTTGTCCATGTTATCCCCATTTTTTAGTCAACTTTTTGCTGATTGGAGCGATCTGATGGGTGAAATGTGGATTTTTTTTGATGAGGAGCGGTAGGAAGTAAAAAAAGGTGTTTGATCGGCGCATGGGCTTACGATCAAACACCTTGTGTGATGGGAGAGGTAATTGAGTGTACCCCCTCCCTTGTGTGTCGGATTAGAACGGCAGGTCGTCCACCTCCTGTGTAGGAGCGGTGGCGTAGGTCGGCTCGGCCGTCAAGGGCGGCAGGTCGGGCATCGCGGGAGCGGCTGCCGGAGCAACAGCCTCCTCAACGGGCTGCAGGCGCCATGCGCGGATGTCGGTAAACCAACGGCCGTTGTACTCGCGAGCGTCGATATTCACCGACACCTGGTAGCGGCTGCCCTCGCGGAGCTTGGCGACATCGTCGGGACGGTTGAAGAACGTAACGCACATTTTGCGCGTGAAGTTGCCACCATCCGAGTAGTCGAAGATTACATCCTGACGCTGCCAATCACCACGCGCCGAGGTACCCTTCGTGACGGGCATGATTCTGTATACGGTTCCTTCGAATTCCATAGTGTTGTAAATGCTTTTTATTGGTATGAATGATTTGCTACAAAGATAACGCTTTTATTCGGTTTGTTCAACTTTTTGTGGTGCGATTCCCATAAAATCGAGCAACGCCTCGGCCGTGCGTTCGGGCTCCTCGATAAAGCCCATGTGGCCCGAATTTTCGAGGCGAACGACAGCGGCCTGCGGGTGATTTTGGATCATCGCATCGGCCACCTCGGGGGTGATGTACTCATCCTGGCAGCCCAGAATAAAGAGCTGACGGACACTGCTTTGGCGCAACATCTCGTTTTGATCCTTACGCTCGATCATGCCGTTGAGAAGTGCCACGATGCCTTCGTCCTCGGTGACATGTACCTGCTCGGTGAGGTCCTCGATGTAATCCTTCAGGCGCGTGCGGTTCGTGGCCGCAAAGCCGGCTGCGGGGGCCACGCGGGCCAACAACTCCTTCTTGCCGCTCTTGACGAGCGCAATTTCGCGGCGACGATTCTCCTTTTTAAGCTCCGTATCGGGGTTGGGGGTCGAGCTGAGCAGCACCAGCCCCTCCAACCGCTCGGGATGGCGCTCGGCCAGCGCCAAGGCGACGTAACCGCCCATCGAGTGACCCACCACCGTGAAACGCGCAACGCCGAGCGAGGTCAGTGTCTCGGCCACCGTGTCGGCCAGGAAATCCATCGAGTGGCACTCTCCTTGCACGACCGAGATGCCATGGCCCGGCAGGTCGAGCGTCACTACACGCGCGCGTTTATAAAGCAGAGGTATGAAATCCTCCCAAACGAGCATCGACTCCAGGTAGCCGTGCAGCAAAACGACACATTTTTCACCCTGCTCCGAGTCGCAGAGATGAAGGGGTGTTGCCCCCGCCATGATGAATTTTTCGGTCATAAAAGGGATCTATTTTCTGCAATTTTACGCAAATTTTCCCGAAAATAGTCGATTTTTGTGGAGTTTTTCGTAATTTTGAAACTTAAAGCACCCTTCGTGGAGGGGATGATGCGAGAAAAATGTTGACAACGAACTATATACTTTGTCATGGATCGGGCAACCGATTTCTGATGCTCGATGCTGTCCGTGAGCCGCAGTTGGAGCGGTTGGCCGACCATCCTGCGCTGGTGGCACGGCTATGCCGCGAAGTGGGAAAGACCGACGGCCTGCTGCTGACCGTGCGGGTGGAGGATACCTTTGGTATGCGCATGCTGAATACCGACGGTTCGGAGGCCGAGATGTGTGGTAACGGCATTCGTTGCGTGGCTCGCCAGGCGCAAGCCTACGTGGGCGAAAAGGATACGTTTGACCTCTTTTCGGGTGGTAAACGCCATGCAATCCGCCGTGAGGAGCCGATCTTCGGGGCGATTCCGACCTACTGTGTGGCGATCGGGATTCGTCGCTCGACGCCCGATTTCGTGCCGTCAATGGGACGTGCGAAGGGTTTCGTGGGGGAGGTGATCGAGCAGCTCGATCCGACGCTGAAGTTTACCTACCTCAATCTGGGCAATCCTCATCTGGTGGCCGCTGTGGAGCAGATCGACCTCGATCGACTCTCGATGTTGGGCGAAAAGGTAAAGTCTTTGCAGGAGATGCTGCCGCATGGGACAAATGTCAGCCTCTATCGTCCGCTGGGCGATCAGACGATCTACACGGCCACCTTTGAGCGTGGGGTAGGGCTCACGGCCTCGTGCGGAACGGCCATGACTGCCTGCTCGACGGCCGCTTGCCTGTTGGGCTATTGCCGTCACGGCGAACCGATTACGGTCCGCAACAGCGGCGGCATGGTGCGTTGCTGTTCGATGCTCTCTGACGAGGGGCTGGTAACCACTTTGTCGGGCAATGCCACCTACGAGGGTGAGGGGGAGATGACGCTCGACCTGGAGAAAGAGACCTTTGCTCTGCAGGGGGCTTTCCGTCCGAGCGAGGAGGAGCGCGCAGCCTATGACCAATTTTTGAAAACTATTCAAGCAGAAAAACTATGATCAATACGTTACTCAAACATCGTTCGATTCGTAAGTTTAAGTCCACGCCGATTCCCGAGGAGGAGCTGCGCGAGATGCTGGAGGCGGCTTCGCGTGCCTCGACGTGTGGCAATATGCAGCTCTATTCGCTCATCGTGACCCGTGATAAGGCGATGCGCGAAAAGTTGCTGCCTTGCCACTTCGGTCAGCAGATGGTTGTGGAGGCTCCTTGTGTGGTGACGGTGTGTGCCGATGTGCATCGCTTCTCGATGTGGTGTGAACAGCGCGATGCCGAACCGGCTTATGATAACTTCGCCTGGTTCCTGACAGCCACGATCGATGCCCTCTTGGCGGCTCAAAACCTGGTGGTGGCTGCCGAGGCACGCGGGCTGGGTATCTGCTACCTCGGTACGACGATCTATACGGCCGGTGAAATTGTCAAGACGCTCAACCTCCCGAAGGGTGTGCTGCCCGTGACGACCATCGTGTTGGGTTATCCCGACGAGAAACCGGAACTGACGGATCGCCTGCCGCAGGATGCCGTAGTCCACTTTGAGCAGTATAACGACTACACGGCGGCCGAGATCGATGAGCTGTGGGCCGAACGAGAGGAGTCGGAGCTGACCAAGCAGCTCTTGGCCGAGAACGGACTGCCGAATTTGGCGCGCATCTTTACCGAGCGTCGCTACGTGAAGGAGGATAATGTGGCTATTTCGCGCAGTTATTTGGAGCTGCTGAAAGAGCGCGGATTTATGAATCAATAACCTTCGTTGGTTGCAGGATGAATCGTTGGGTTAGAAACAGCGTTGCGTTGGTCGTGTTGCTCTTGCTGGGCACGGCCTGCTCGGTGACGCGTTATATTCCCGAGGGTGAATACCTGCTGGATAAGGTGCGTATCGAGACCGACCGAGAGGTGCCGCGTCGTGAGCGCATCCCGAAAGAGGAGTTTTCGAAGTTTATTCGTCAGACGCCCAATCGCCGCATCTTGGGAGTGAATGCCTATGTCTGGCTCTACGAACAGGCCGACTCGGCCAAGCACAACGGGTGGAACAACTGGAAGCGCCGCATGGGCGAGGAGCCGGTATTGCTCGACGCCAATTACACCCGTCGCAGCGCACAAAATCTGAAGGTCTACATGGACTCGAAGGGTTTCTTCCGCTCCGAGTCTGCGTTTGAGGTGGATACCGTATCGAAGCCCAAACGGGCTACGGTGACCTACCGGGTGCGTCAATACGAACCCTATCGCATCCGCACGATCGACTACGAATTCCGCGATCGCCAGCTCGAGCCGATCATCCTGGCTGATACGATTCATACGTTGCTCAAATCGGGCGATCGATTCGATATTACGGTGTTGGATGCCGAGCGTGAGCGTTTGGCGATCTATCTCAAAGAACTTGGTTATTATAACTTTACGGTAGGTAACGTAGAGTATGTGGCCGATACGTTGCGCTCGGATCGTACGGTCGATTTGAAGATTGTAATCAAGCAGCATCTGGTCGGCTACAATGAGCGTGGTGAGGCGCTTCGGGAGGATAATTTGGCCTATCAGTTGGGTCAGATCCACCTCTTACCTGACTACGATCCCGCCACGATGGCCAATACAGAGGCTGATCCGACAGCACCCAATACGCTCGACACGGCCTCCTACCGAGGACTGAAAATTGTCTATGATAAGCGGTCGCCGTTGCGCCGTTCTGTATTGCGTCAGGCCGTTTCGCTCAACGAGGGGGCACGTTATGCCACCTCCGAGGTGGAGCGAACCTATTCGGACCTGATGGCGTTGGGCTACTTCCGTAGTGCGAAGATCTCGTTCCGCGAGCTGCCTGAACGTGTGGAGCGGGTCGATACGATTCGTGTCTATGACTTCGAGGGAGAGCAAACCACCCTGCATCGTACGCAGGAGGGTGTGTTGGCCTGCGATATTTTGTGTTCGCCCACGCTGAGGCAGAGTGCTACCGTGGAGGTGGAGGGCTCTACGACCTCGAGCTTCTACGGACTGAAGGCCACGGTCGGTTATCAGAACCGCAATATCTTCCGAGGTGCGGAGGCGCTCGATATCTCCTTTACGGGTGGTTATGAGTTTATGAAGGCAAAAGATGCTGCGATGCGTCGTGCTACCGAGGTGGGTGTGACGGCCGGCCTCACCTTCCCTCGCTTCCTCCTCCCCGGCGATGGCTACTATCGTTCGATCGTACAGCCCAAAACCAAGCTCGAAGCCTCGATCAATTTTCAGGATCGACCCTATTATCGCCGTACCCTCTCCTCGATCGGATTGGGCTACCAGTGGAGTAATCGTCATTACTCGAATTTTACGTTGCGCCCGATTGATATCAATGTGGTCGATGTGGCACGTCTGGATTCGACCTTCTTGGCATCGACGCAGAATAAGTATCTGATTAATAGTTATAAAACGCAACTTATTGCAGGCCTTTCGTTCAGCTACGCCTACAACAACCAGCGTAAGAATCTGGGCGGTAATGCAACGGTTTTGCGCTTTAATTTCGAGAGCTCGGGCAACCTGATCGACCTCATGGAGCACGCCTTTGCCAAACGCCCTAAAGCACGTGATTACTACACCCTCTTCGGTATCCGTTATTCGCAGTACGTGCGTGCCGATTTGAGTGTAAGTCGCAAGATTATGCTGGGCGAAAAGACCGCGCTGGCGGGACGTCTGTATGGCGGCTTTGCCAAGGCTTACGGAAACTCCGATGCCGTGCCGTTTGATCGCCTCTTCTATGCCGGTGGCTCGAACAGCATGCGCGGCTGGGCGGCTCGTACACTCGGTCCGGGTTCGGTGCCCGACCCCGATTCGGCCTATCCGACCCAGCTCGGTGACATGAAACTCGAGGCCAACCTGGAGTTCCGCTTCCCGATTTGGGGTATTGTGCACGGTGCCACCTTCTTTGACCTGGGAAATATCTGGTATATGAAGTCCAATCCGGCCGAGTATGCCGAGGAGGCGGTCTTCCACTTCGATGATTTCTACAAGCAGCTCGGTTTTAATACCGGTTTGGGTATCCGTCTCGATATCAAATTTGCCGTGCTACGTCTCGACTGGGGTATTCAGCTCCATAACCCCAACCGTCCTGCCGGTGAGCGATGGATTCACAACCTGCGATGGGCCAATACGGCGCTTAATTTTGGCGTGGGTTACCCCTTCTAACATCACAAAAACGGTTGTGGAGCTTTTGATAAATGATAGAGGGAGATTAAAGAACATGCTTTAATCTCCCTCATATTATTTCCGCCTCCCCCCCCTTAATACAGGTTGTCGTACATCGACTGCGACTTGTCGTACTTCAGGTCCTGCAACGAGGAGGCCTTTACACCGATATTAAAACTCCAACTGCGGTGGAAGCCAAACGGAATCCATGAGAAGGACATCTGCCAACAGTGCAGGTCGCGCGTGATGGAGATCGACGATGTGGTCAGTTTGTTGGCCTTGATATCGTAACCTCCCTGGAACGTGAGACCCATCTTGGGGGTAATGTTGACCGAACCATTGAATCCAATGGTCTGCGTGATGTTCTTGCGGTAGCCCGTTGTGCCGTTATTGACGTACGAAATCGAGTAGTTGACTGCGTAGTTGAAACCAAAATTCCACGGCAACGAGAAGTCGTAATAACTCTGCGCCATGTATTGACGGCGTAGTACGGGGTCCATGTGGCCATAGGGGTCGTGGAAGGGATTCTGGTACTCGGGCGGCAGGGTCGTGATGTCGTTCATACTTTGCTGCGTGCGATCCTGGCTCGACTTAAAGGTATAACCGAACGACCAGCCGAGCGACGTAAGACGTCCCGGGAAGAAGAGTTTGTCGATTCGACGACCCTCGGGCGTGACGCGATAGGGGTCGAGCGTGGTCGAGAAGTTGATACCGAAGTTCTTGAAGATCGTCGTACGGAACGAAACAGGGATGGTCGACAGACGCATCGAGTCGGCGAGGAAGTTGTACGACGCGCTGAGGCGGAATTCGTCGATGAGCTTGATCTTCTTCACACCCGACGTGTCACGCTTCGAAAGAACCTTCATCTCCAGGTTCTGCGACAACGAGGCGTTCATCGACATCGAGCGACCCGACGAGGGTACACCGTAGGCGTTGATCGCGTAGGGCGAATAGGTGGTAAAGCGACCCGTTGAGTCGGTCTGACGTACGCGGTAGTAGCCGTACTTCGGATCCGAGAAGTCGGGGGCATACGAGAAGCCGATCGAGGGCGAGATGGTGTGACGAATCGCCTGAATCTTGCGGTCGCGCTTCTTCTTCGTGAAGTCGAACATACCGTAGATGGTCGTCGAGGCCGAAGCCGAGAGCGAGTAGTTGTAGAGACGATAGAAGCCATACTCGGGCGGCAGCGTGTCGGTCTGATTCGTGATGGGGTTCCACTCGTACTCCTGGCGCTTGAAATACCACTTCTCGTTGTAGTTGAACGAAGGCGAGAAGTTGATGTAATTCAGGATGTTGAATGATGCCGATACGGGGATCGAGTGCTCCACGCCGTTTTTCATGTTGTCGAACGTCTCGCGCGAGAGAATCTTGTCCTCGGTCGTCGTGACGGAGTTGGTCAACTTACCCGTATACTGCATCGAGATCTTCTCATACCAACGATCCTTGCCCACCTTCTCCTTGCGCTTGAAGGGGTAGATGCGCGACATGTTGAATACGACGGTCGGCAGCGTTACCGAGATGGTCTGGTTCTGCGAGTTCTGCGAGATAGCCATGTTGGCCGAGAGCGAGAAGGGCGTTCCGGCCCAATTCTTCGAGTAGGAGATCGACGAGTTGGTCTGCGTGGCCAAAATGTCGTTCAGATTCGTAGCCGAGTATTTGTTGTAACCGCTCGTGGCAAAGTTTACCGAGGCCGAGAAGGTCGATCCCGGATTGGCCTTGGGATCCTGTTGGTGTGACCACTGGATGCGGAAGTTCTTCTGCTTGATGTAGTCGGGCTCACCCTTCTCACCGGTCTTGATACTCGAATACTGCATGTTGAAACTACCGCTGTACTTATAGCGCTTGATGTAGCGCGAAGCGGCCGAGGCCTCCCACGATCCGAGCGTGTAGAAACCACCGCGAATGGCTAAATCGGCGTGCTCGCCGAGGGTGAAATAGTAACCCAGGTCGCGCAGGAAGAAACCTTTCGAGTACTCCTCACCAAAGGTAGGCATCAGAAGGCCCGATTTCGGGCCCGAACTGATCGGGAAGAAGCCCTCGGGGATACCGAGGAAGTAGATCGGCACATCCTCCATCACCAGGTAGGCCGGGCCGGTGATTACCTTCTTGCCCGGCAACACCTTCGCCTTGGTCATCGCCAAGTAGAAGTGGGGATGATCCGTATGGTCGCAGGTGGTGTATTTACCGTTCTCGATGTTGATCGTGTTGTCGGCCATCTTCTTCACCGAACCGCCGACCAGCCAGCCGTCGCCCTGCTGCGTCGCTACACCCTTAATCTTCGCCTTGCCCGAGTCGAGGTGGTAGGTGATCGTATCCATCGAGTAGCTGGTGCCGCCCTCGCTGTATTCAGGCTTTGTCGAGGTCCACTTGCCATCCACCGAGTCGGGCTTTCCGTAGGCATAGACGAGCTTCGACTGCAGGTTGATCTCCATGTAGTCGGCCTTTAGGTTGCTCTCCTGGTAGGTGACATCACCCTGGTTGTAGATGTAAACCAACTTGTTGCGGACGTCATAAACCAGCGAGTCAGTGTTCTGACCCGTGATCATGTCGTCGATGAATTTACCGGCAGGGCGGTACTTCGTGGCGGTGTCGGGGGCGATGGAATCCACGGCGAGGGTATCCACCGCAGTGGAATCGGCGGGCGTCTGCTGTGTGGCAGAATCGGCCAACGCACGGGCAGCCGCACGCTGACGACGCGCCTCACGGCGGTTGATGCGTCGTGTAGTCTCGTCGGGCTCCTCTTCGTTTTGGTCGGCCGCTGCAGCAAGGGCCATGCGTACACTATCCTCGGCGCGCACCTCCTCCAACAAGCGGGGCGTACTGAATCCGAAGACGAGTTGCGCGGCTACGAGCAACGAGACCAACGAAAAGAGATATTTTGTGGTTCTTTTCTCCAAAATCTTCTGTAATGTCCGAAATTTTCGTTACTTTTGCCGACAAAGTCGGCAAACCGATCCGAAAGGGCCTTCCGGAGGCTTTTCGGCACGGTGATTCAACCGACAAAGATAGAAAAAAAATACGAGATAGCCATATAAACTACCCCTTAAAAATGCGCGCGCGAAACATTCTGACTTTTTTTGTGCTCTTCCTGACGCTCTGCTATAGTGCCCATGCCGAACAGCAGAACCGCCACGGCGTTCGTGTGGTGGTGCTCGATGCCGGCCATGGCGGCAATGATCCGGGAGCGGTCTACGGCGGCGTAAAGGAGAAGGATCTGACACTCAAAGTGGTACTTCGCTTGGGTAAAAAGATCGAGGAGGGAATGCCGGGTGTGAAGGTGGTCTATACGCGCAAGACGGACAAAGCGTTGGCACCGACCAAGATCGAAGATCTGCAGAAACGAGCCGACATTGCTAACCAGGCGGAGGGTGATCTCTTTATCTCGGTGCATGTCAATGCGGCCAAATCGACCTCGGCCAAAGGTGTCGAGACCCTCATTATGGGTGAAACGCCCAAGGAGCAGCGCTACAATACCAATGCCCTCTTCGAGTCGAACCGCGACGACCTGCTCGATATGTCGAACGAACGTGAGGCAGCAATCATTCGTGCTTATATCCAGAATCTGCAATTCACCTATGGCGAGTTTAGCCAGACCATGGCGCGTTGTATTCAGCAGAATTACATGAAGGCGGGTCGCCATTCGCGTGGCGTGAAGCCGCAACCGTTGCGCGTGCTCTATTCGACCAACATGCCGGGCGTACTGACCGAGATTGGTTTCTTGTCGAACAAGGAGGAGGCCGCCTTTTTGAAGTCGGATAAGGGTATTTCGACGATCGTCAACGCCCTCTATCAGGCCCTGCAGGAGTACTCGAACTATTTGTTGCGTACCCGTGGCGCGGAAGAGCCGATGCTGAAGGAGCAGCCTGCGGTCAAGGAGGAGCCGAAACCTGCTCCCCAGCCAAAGCCCGAGACGCCGAAGGCGACGACTCCTACGCCGAAACCGACGGCGGATAAGAAATTATACGATGCTCGCCTGTATGAGGATAGCACCGCTACCAAGCCCTCAAAGCCGATCGCTGAGCAGCCGAAGAGCGAGCAGCCCAAGCCGAAAGCAGAGTCCTCGAGGCCCGTTGCAGATACGGCCAAGAAACAGGTTGCCAAGCCGACGAGCAAACCGAAGGAGTCGGTAGCGCAACAGCCTGCGGCAAAGCCCAAGCGCTACTATACGGTGCAGGTGCTCGCCTCGAAACGGTCGCTCCCCCTCTCCTCGCAGGAGTTTAAGAGCTACCGTAATCGCGTGCATCAATACCAGAGTGAGGGAACCTATCGTTATAAGTACGGCGTAGGTGAGTATGCATCGCGTACCGAAGCCTTGAAGGCGGCCGAAGCGGTCCGCAGAACCTTCCCGCAGGCCTTTGTGGTGGCTGTTGAGGCGGGGCATGCTGTCGTTCCCAAGCAGTAAAATGAAAAGTAAACAAGCGATAAAAGGATGAAAAGAGAAGTTAAAATCGGAATTTTTGGTGTAGCCATGATCTTATTGGCCTGGGGTGGTATCCGCTTTTTGAGCGGCCTTGATCTCTTGGCGCGCAATATCGAATATGTAGCCGTTTACGATCAGGTGAGCGGTGTGCAGGAGGCCTCGGCCGTGATGATCAAGGGCGTGAAGGTCGGTACGGTATCGGCCATTGAGTTGAATCCTGCGCAGACGAATCAGGTAAAACTGCACCTCTTGATCAAACGCGCCTATCAAATTCCGACCGATTCGGAGGCTCGCCTCTTCAGTGACGGATTGATGGGTGGCAAGGCGGTCGAGATTATCATGGGCCAGGCTACCACCTACCTTGAGGCGGGTGATACAATCCCTTCGAGCCAGGGGCAGGATCTGATGGCCATGGCCGGCTCGGAGTTGGAGTTTTTTAAACAGAAATTCACGGTGATTGCCGATGAGTTGACCCGCACGCTGACCAACCTGAATGGCATTCTGGAGGCCAACGCCTCGCACATGAACCATACGATGGCCCACCTGGATCAGCTTTCGGGTGATGTGGCCGATCTGCTGGGCGATGAAAAGGCACAGCTGGCCGAGGCCCTGGAGGGTATTGCCGCCTTCTCGACCATGCTGGGTAACAGCGCCCCGAAGGTAGATAGCCTGCTGGGCGGTGTGAATAACCTGATCACGACGCTCGACGAAGAGCAGTTTGCTGCGAAGGTGAGTGAGACGGTGGAGCATCTTTCGACCGTGTTGGCTCACCTGGAGCAGGGTGAGGGTACGCTGGGGCAGCTCTTGAACGACAAGCAGATGTACGCCAACCTGACGGCGGCAAGTGCCAATCTCTCCGCGCTGTTGGAGGATTTGAAGGCCAATCCGGCTCGTTATGTGCACCTTTCGGTCTTTGGTAAGGATGTCGAGAAGGCGAAGGAGAAGGCCGAGAAGCGTGCCGAGAAACGTGTTAAAAAGGAGGCCAAGAAGGCCGCCAAAGCAGCTAAAAAAGCGGAGTAACGATGATCTATCCCTCGTCCTTCGAACAGAAGATCGGTTTCGACCGTCTGCGTGAGCAGGTGGCCGCTCTCACCACGATGCCCTCGGCGCGCCGACGCATCGAGGAGGAGGCCTTTTCGACCGTGGCGAAGGAGATTGAGCGCCGGTTGACGCTGGCCGACGAGATGCGCCAACTCCTGATGATGGAGTACGACTTCCCGGGTGGGGAGTATCCCGATCTGATGGAGGTGGTCGGCAAATTGAAGGTGGAGGGTACGTTCCTCGATGTGGAGGAGGTGGTGATGCTCGGTGCGGCCCTGCGTACGGTGGGTGAGGTAGTACGTTTTATCCGCAACCGCGAGACCCAATACAAGGCGCTGTTCGCCCTGACGCGGGGTGTGGAGTGCTTCCCGCATCTGTTGGCACAGATCGACCGCGTGGTCGATACCGATGCCACGGTGCGTGATACGGCCTCCGAGGAGTTGTATGCGATTCGTCGCTCGATCCGTGAACGTGAAGGACAGGCGGCCAAACGGCTGCAACAGGTGCTGCAAGCCGCCAAGCGGGCCGGTATCGTAGAGGCAGACGCGCAACTTTCGGTGCGTGACGGTAAGAGTGTGATCCCCGTCTCGGCGGCCAATAAACGCAAGCTGGCAGGCTTTATCCATGATGAGTCGGCTACGGGTAGAACCTTCTACGTCGAGCCGGTGGAGGTGGTGGAGCTGAACAACGAGCTGCGCGAATTGGAGTATGCCGAACGCCGTGAGATTGTGCGTATTTTGACGGAATTGACCGATGCGTTGCGTCCCGAGGCGGCCTTGATCGAAGATTCGGGTCGCTACCTGACCGAGATCGATGTGCTGCGAGCCAAGGCGCGCTGGGCCATCGAAAACCGCTGTACGCGTCCAATCTTGTCGCTCGACGACCGCTTGGTGTTGCGCGAGGCGCGCCACCCGATTTTGGAGCAGAGTTTACGATCACAGGGACGTGAAATTGTCCCTTTGTCGTTGGAGTTGGATCGTACGAAGCACCTGCTGGTGATCTCGGGACCCAATGCAGGCGGTAAGTCGGTCTGCCTGAAGACGACCGGCATCGTGCAATATATGTGTCAGTGCGGTTTTCTGGTCCCCGTGGCCGAGAACTCGGAGCTGCCCGTTTTTCGCTCGCTGATGATCGACATCGGCGATGAACAGTCGATGGATAACGACCTGTCGACCTACTCGTCCCACCTGCACAACATGAAACAGATGGTGGCTGCCGCTTCGCCCGAGACGCTGGTGTTGATCGACGAGTTCGGTTCGGGTACCGAGCCGGTGATCGGCGGCGCAATTGCAGAGGCAATTCTGGAGCGTCTGCTTGAGAAGGGTTGCTACGGCGTGATCACGACCCACTACGCCAATATTAAATATTACGCCTCGCAGAGCGAGGGCATCTCGAATGGCGCCATGGCCTTCGATGTACAGCATATTCGTCCCTTGTTCCGGCTCGAGCAGGGCAAGCCGGGCAGCTCGTTTGCCGTGGAGATCGCCCGCAAGATCGGCCTCCCCGAGGAGTTGATTCGTCGCGCCAGCGAGAAGGCCGGCTCGGACCATATCAACCTCGAAAAACAGCTGCGCGAAATTGCCCGCGATAAGCACTATTGGTCGCAGAAGCGTGACCGCATCCGCCAGACCGACCGCAAGGTGGAGGAGTTGGAGCAGAACTACTCGGAGCAGTTGCAGAAGATTCGCCAGGAGCGTCAGGAGATCCTACGCCAGGCGAAAGAGGAGGCGCGTGAGCTGATTGCCGGTGCCAATCGCCAGATTGAGAATACGATCCGCACGATCCGCGAGGCACAGGCCGAGAAGGAACTGACACGCCTGGCCCGTAAGGAACTGGACGACTATCGTGCCGAGGTCGAGAAGGCTGAAAAAGCGGCCCGCGAGGAGGAGGTGCAGCGCGAAATCGAGCGCATCGAGCATCGCCGTCAGCGTCGCGAGGAGCGTAAATCGAAAGCGGGTAAGACGCCTGCAACGGAGGCTGCACAACCTGCAGCGAAGCCCCGCGAGGTGGAGGTCGGCTCGAAGGTGAAGATGGTCGGCCAGGCCGTGGTGGGTGTCGTGCAGGCCGTGCAGGGCAAACGTGCCCAGGTGGCCTTCGGGCAGATGCTGACGACGGTCAATAAGTCGCTGCTGACCGTCGTATCGAACAACGAATATCGTGAAGCAACGCGCCCCGTAACGGCTCGTACGGTCTATTCGTCCGAGATTTCGGAGCGCAAACTCAATTTCCGCGACCATATCGACGTGCGCGGCATGCGTGCCGCCGAGGCGTTGGATGAGGTGCGCGACTTTATCGACGATGCCGTGATGGTCGGCATCGGCTCGGTGACGATTCTCCACGGCAAGGGTACGGGTGCCCTCAAGGAGGAGATTCGTCGCTACCTGCGATCGGTTCGAGAGGTGGCCTCGGCTACCGATGAACACGCCGATCGCGGAGGTGCAGGTATTACCATCGTAACATTCCACCCCTAAAAGGCAGAGAAGATGAAATATCGTTTGTCACAGATTGCCGCCATCACGGGCGGGCGCCTGCTGGGCGAAGACCTGGAGTGCCGATCCATTGCCACCGATAGCCGTTCGCTCGGTTGCGAGTTGGGTACGGCGCCCCTATTTGTGGCGATGCATGGCCAGCACCACGATTCGCACGACTATGTGGCCGATGTGGCGCAGCGTGGTGTGAAGGCCTTTATGGTCGAGCGCGAAGTGGCGCTTGCGGAGGGGCAGGGTGCCGTGGTGGTACGCAGTGCGATTGAGGCGCTGCAACAGCTGGCTGCCTATCACCGTGCACTGTTTCATGGTACGGTGGTCGGTATTACCGGTTCGAACGGCAAGACCGTGATCAAGGAGTGGATTGCCGAGGAGTTACCCTCGGAGGTGAAGTTTTACCGTTCGCCTAAGAGCTATAACTCGCAGCTCGGTGTGCCCCTGTCGGTCTTGATGCTCGAGGGGAATGAGGAGTTGGCGATCTTCGAGGCCGGTATTTCGGAGATGGGCGAAATGGAGCGTTTGGAGCGCATTATTCGTCCCGACGTGGTGGTCTTCACCTCGCTGGGCGACGCGCATCAGGAGCATTTCGCCGATCTGGAGCAGAAGGCTCGCGAAAAGTTGATCTTGGCTCGTTCGGCCCGTCAAATCATCTATCACGGCTATTATGCTCCGTTGGCCGAGTTGATCAAGAGTCGTTATCGGGATCGTACGTTGGTCGATGCTGCGACGTTTGAGGCACCGGCCTTGTCGTTGGTGGGTGGTGAGGCAGCTCAGCGTAATGCTCAGATCGTGGAGGCCTTTTTGGGCACGATGGGGTATCCCCACTCCTCCTTCTCGACCACGCCCGCCGTGGCGATGCGCCTCGAGGTGAAGGAGGGCATCCATCGCTCGATTTTGGTCAACGATGCCTACAACCTGGACCTGAACTCACTGACACTGGCGCTGGACTACCTGCATACGATGGCGGGTGAGCGTCGACGCGTGTTGATTCTTTCCGATATACAGCAGAGTAATTTGAGCGATGAGGTGCTCTATAAGCGGGTGGCTACGATGATTCAGCGTGCCGGTGTCGATCGTCTGATCGGTATCGGTAGCCGTATCTCCTCGGCGGCCGATTGCTTTAGCTGCGAAAAGGAGTTTTACCCCACGACCGATGCCTGCTTGGCGGGCTTGAGCCGTCTGTCGCTGGCCGATTCGGTTGTCTTGCTGAAGGGTGGCCGCGCCTTTCGTTTCGAAAAGTTGGCGCACGGGCTCTCGGAGAAGAGCCATACGACCGTGCTGGAGGTCAATCTCGATGCCATGATGCGCAACCTGAACCGCTTCCGTAGTCAGATCGGCGAGGGGGTACGCATGATCGCCATGGTCAAGGCGTCGAGCTACGGCGCTGGCGATTTTGAGGTGGCACAGCTGCTTCAACACCAGGGCGTGGCGATGTTGGCCGTGGCCTTTACCGATGAGGGTGTGTTGCTGCGCGAACGTGGCATTCGCATGCCGATCGTGGTGCTCAATGCCGATTCGGACAGCTTTGAGCAGATGATTGCCTATCGTCTCGAGCCGGAGATCTACAGCCTGCACTCGTTGGAGAGTTTTGCTGCCGCGGTCAGCCATGCAGGCGAGGAGCACTATCCGATTCACCTGAAGTTGGATACGGGCATGCACCGCTTAGGTTTTGAGGAGCAGGATTTGGAGCGTTTGATCGAACGCCTGCCTGCTATGCAGGAGGTGGCCGTTGCATCCCTCTTTACCCACCTCTGTTGTGCCGATGAGCCGGCGGAGGATCGTTTTACGGAGGAGCAACTTGCCCGCTTCGGGCAGCTCTCCGATCAGATTCAGAATGCGCTGGAGTACCCCGTCATGCGTCACGCGGCTGCTTCGGCGGCGATGATCCGCTTCCCCGAGGCACGTTTTGATGCCTGCCGTCTGGGAATTGGCCTGTATGGCTTTGGCGAGTCGGGAAAAGAGCAACTGGAGCCCGTTTCGACCCTTAAGACGCGCATCGTGCAGTTGAAATCGCATCGCGCCGGTACGACGATCGGCTATGGTCGTCAGGGAGTTTTGACGCGCGATTCGGTGGTGGCCACCGTGCCGATCGGCTATGCCGACGGATTGGATCGCAAACTCGGTTGCGGCAATTGGTCGATGCTGGTCGGGGGTGTGCCTTGCCCGATTGTGGGACGCGTCTGCATGGACAGCTGCATGATCGACGTTACGGACGTGGCAGGCGTGAAGGAGGGCGACGAGGCCGTTGTCTTCTCGCCCGTGAAGGGAAACGATGCTGCCGCGATGGCCGCCAAGCTGGGGACGATCCCCTATGAGGTATTAACGAGCGTCTCGGCGCGCGTAAAACGTGTTTACATTCGTGAATAAAGGTACATTATATATGATCCCTTGTCCGATCTCGGACGAGACAACCCCGTGGGAGGTGCTTCCCGAAGGAAATCGACGCATCATGCAGTCGCTCGACTACTTCATCGTCGAGCAGGTGCGTACGGCGCGCCGCTTTCTCTCGAAGGCTGCCTTGGGTTTGAAGATCGACGAGCTGGAGTTTGTCGAGCTGAACGAGCATACCGTAGCGGGCGAGGCCGTTGAGCGGATGATTGCTCCGCTCTTGGAGGGGCGTTCGGCAGGTGTGATCTCCGAGGCGGGCGTGCCGGGTGTTGCCGATCCCGGGGCGTTGGTCGTGGAGGCGGCCCATCGCAAGGGTATCCGCGTAGTGCCACTCGTGGGTCCTTCATCGATTATCCTGGCGGTGATGGCCTCGGGGCTGAATGGGCAATCCTTCGCCTTCAACGGCTACCTGCCCGTCAAGGGGCCTGAGCGCCAGAAGGCGATCCGCTTCTATGAGCGACGTGCCCTGCAGGAGCATCAGTCGCAACTCTTTATCGAGGCGCCTTACCGCAACCAGAAGCTTGTGGAGGAGTTACTGCAGACCCTGCAGGCCGAGACACGCCTGACGATTGCGATGGATTTGACGGCCCCCACGGAGTGGATTGTGACGAAACGCGTCAAGGAGTGGCGTGCAACGCGACTCCCCGAATTGAATAAACGACCGGCCATCCTGATTATCGGGTAGTTGGTATATAATTTGCGCGTACTATGTTGTGGAAACGAAGAAAAAATAAAGATATGAAGAAAGAAAAGGTTTATAATGAGGAGGTTGCGGAGGAGACCGCAGCTGCCGAGGGCGAAGGTTGCCCTGCAGGTGAGGCTGAACCCTGTGCCAATGTGGCAGATGAGGAGCAGCCCCAGACTGACACAATGGCAGACGCTCCGGCTGCCGAGGATGAGTTGACGAAGCTCGCTGAGGAGGTAGCCGAGTGGAAAGATAAATATGTACGTCTGCAGGCCGAGTTTGATAACTACCGCAAGCGTACGCTGCGCGAGAAGATGGAGCTTGTGGAGACGGGCGGAAAGGATGTCCTGCTCGCCATGCTGCCCGTCAAGGATGACGTGGAACGTGCTGTAGCGGCGATGATGAAGACCGAGGATGTGGAGTCGGTGCGCCAGGGAGTGCAGCTCATCGCGCAGAAGTTTACCGAGGCCCTCAAGCAGCGCGGTGTGACCCAGATCGAGGTCGTAGGCCAACCCTTCGATGAGGAGGTGGCTGAGGCTGTGGCTCGTTTTGCGGCCGGTGAGGAGCAGAAGGGGCTGGTCATTGATTGCGTGCAGACGGGTTATCGCCTGGGTGAGCGCGTGTTGCGCTTTGCAAAAGTGGTTGTAGGAGAGTAAGACGATGGCAGACAAGAGAGACTACTACGAGGTGTTGGGCGTCGAGAAGAACGCCAATGCCGACGAAATAAAGAAGGCCTACCGCAAGGCGGCTATCAAGTATCACCCCGATAAGAATCCGGGTGATAAGGAGGCCGAGGAGAAGTTTAAGGAGGCTGCCGAGGCCTACGACGTGCTGTCGAACCCCGATAAGCGTGCCCGCTACGACCAGTTCGGCCATGCCGGCATGAGCGGTGCGGCCGGTGGTGCAGGTGGCTTCGGTGGTGGTTTCGGTGGCTTCTCGATGGAGGATATCTTCTCGCAGTTTGGCGATATCTTCGGGGGCCACTTCGGTGGCGGCTTCCGCTCGTCGGGTGGTGGCCGTACGGTTAACCGCGGATCGGACCTGCGCATCAAGGTGCGCCTGACGCTGCAGGAGATTGCCGAAGGCGTGACCAAGAAACTCAAGATCAACAAGACCCTCGCCTGCGAGCAGTGCGGGGGTACGGGTGCCAAGGATAGCTCCTCGTACTCGACCTGCTCGACCTGTAACGGTTCGGGCTACGTGGTGACGATGCAGAACTCCTTCTTCGGTCGCATGCAGATGCAGTCGGTCTGCCCCACCTGCGGTGGTGAGGGTAAGGTGATCACCGCCAAGTGCGATAAGTGCGGTGGCGAAGGTACGACGCGTGGTCAGGAGGTGGTCGAGATTAAGATTCCCGCCGGTGTGGGCGAGGGTATGGTGCTCACCGTCTCGGGCAAGGGTAATGCAGCCCGCCACGGTGGTGTGAACGGCGACCTGCAGGTCCTCATCGAGGAGGAGCCGCATCCCGAGCTGCTGCGCGACGGCAATGACCTGATCCACAACCTCAATATCACCGTAACGACTGCCCTCTTGGGTGGTACGGTGGAGGTGCCGACCGTCGATGGCCGTGCCAAGATCAAGATCGCTCCGGGTACGCATGCCGGTAAGGTGCTTCGCCTCGGCGGTAAGGGTCTGCCCGATGTGAACGGCTATGGCCGTGGCGATGAGCTGGTGGTGGTCGATATCACCATCCCCGATCGCCTGACCAAGGAGGAGCGCAAACTCGTCGAGCAACTCGCCGAGCAACCCTCTTTCCAGAAGGCAGAGTCGGTGAAGAACCAGAATATATTTGAGCGCATGAAGAACTTCTTCCGTTGATTTCGATTTTATGCGGCACCTTTTGCACTTTCTTGCCGTGCGAAGTTGGTCACATACCTTTGAGTATGCTCCCAATTCGCCCGACCTCGAAAGCCCAAAATCTGCTCGCCTAAAATCAAAATCGGAGGAGGGGCTGGTGAATAGGGGTGCTCACTGAGTCCACTGAGCCTGGAACGCTCCACTTTAATTTTGAATTCTAAATTCTAAATTTTGAATTAGACGATGGGTCTTTTTTCGCCTTATAAGCGGCACGCGAACCGCTTCAACTACATCCCGCGCTACTTCGACCCCGCGAAGGAGCAGCGCGAGCAGCGTCGTGCCGAGTTGCGCGGTGAGCGTTCGGACGACCAGAGTGAGTACACGCCGGGTAAGTATATCCGCACCCAGCGTGAGGCACGTGCCGCCAAACGGGAGGGCGATAGCAGTCGTCAGGGAGGCTCGATTTGGAAGCCGATCCTGGGTGCGGCACTCATCCTGTTGTTTGTCGGAATGCTCTATCCGCGTCTGGTGGCAGCTTTCCAGAAGGCAAAAGAGTCGCACGCGACCGAGCAATTGGAGTACAAGCCCCGCGAGGCGACCTCTGCGCTCGATCAGTCGGGCATCAGCGATGTCGAGTGGCAGGCGCAACCCATTACGGTCGTACCGAACGATTATACCGAATAACCGATAAAAAACAATGGCCGATAGAATCCAACTACTACCCGAGGTTGTGGCCAACCAGATCGCCGCCGGTGAGGTGGTGAATCGCCCTGCATCGGTCGTCAAGGAGATGATGGAGAACGCGATCGATGCGGGTGCATCGTGCGTGAAGGTCAATTTCCGTGACGGCGGCAAGGAGCTCATCCAGATTGTGGATGACGGGTGCGGTATGTCGGCCCTCGATGCCCGCATGGCCTTCGATCGGCATGCCACCTCGAAGATCCGCTCCGTGGAGGATATCTATCGCCTCCATACGTTTGGTTTCCGCGGTGAGGCTTTGGCCTCGATTGCGGCCGTCTCGCAGGTGGAGTTGCGTACGCGCCAGGCGGAGGATGAGTTGGGTACGGTGACCGAGATTCACGGCGGAGCCTTCCTTTCGCAGCAGCCTGTGGTTTGCCCCGTGGGTTCGCAATTCTTTGTGCGTAACCTCTTTTATAACGTGCCGGCGCGTCGTCGTTTCCTGGAGAAGAGTACCACGTCGGCCAAGCAGATTCGCTGTGAATTTCAGCGTGTGGCGATGTGCCATCCCGACGTAAGTTTTGAACTCTACGCCAACGATGCACCGCTCTACCAACTTCCTGTCGGTTCGCTCGCTACACGCATTGTCGATCTGATGGGACGTTCGCTCAAGCAGAATCTGTTGGAGGTGGATGCCTCGACTTCGATTGCCTCGGTGAAGGGCTACGTCGGACGTCCCGCAGCCGCCAAGCAACGCAACCAGGAGCAGTTCCTCTTCGTCAACGGCCGCTACTTCAAGTCCCCCTACCTGGTGAGTGCCTTGATGCGTGCCTATGAAAAGCTGATTCCACAGACGGCGCAACCCTCCTATTTCTTGTTCCTCGAGATTGATCCCTCGCGCATCGATGTCAATATTCATCCCCAGAAGACGGAGGTGAAGTTTGCTGACGAGGAGGCTGTTTGGCAGATTGTCCACGCAGCTGTACGCGAGACGCTGGCCAAATCGGGCTCGGTGCCGATGATGGATTTCGACGCGGAACAGAATGTAGAGATTCCCGTGATGGGTCGCGGTGTGATTTACAACGAGCCCAGCGCGGTGCAAAACAACGAGTACAACCCCTTTAGCGATAGTTATATCGACCCTTCGGCACCCGATCCGAATAAGAATTATCGCGGGTTCGATGTTCCCTACGAAGGAACGACACCGACACTGTCGGATCACGCCTTTACACCCTCCACGCCGCGTAGTAGCTACGGGCGGTCGCCCCTGCCCTTTGCCGGTGGCGAGGAGGAGTTTGACGACTTCAGTTCGGGCGGTCTCGCGGGTGGCTTTACGCTGCCGACCGAACCGCAGGATGAGGAGGAGTTCGTGGAGTTTGCCTCTGGTGGTGCGCAGGAGGAGGTGCAGTTGGCCATGCCGCTGGCCAAGCCGCAATTCCATCACCCGATAGCGATCGGGAGTGCGCTGGCGCTTGCCCAACTGGAGGGGCAGACGGTGGTCGTGGATCTGCGTCGTGCCGAGGAACGAGTCCTTTTTGAGGATTATCTGAAGCTCAGCCGCACGTCGCATGGTGTGAGTCAGCAACTGCTCTTCCCCGAGGAGGTAATCCTCGCGCGCGAGGAGTATGAACACCTACAGGAGCACGAAGTGGAGTTGGCAGCGCTGGGTTTTGACCTGGAGTTTGGCTCCGAGGAGCGGGTCGGTGTACGCGGATTGCCCGCCGATATGGCGACCGAAGAACTGGAGACAGTCCTCTATGAATTGATCGGACTCTTTGCGGAGCCTTGCCTGACGGCCGAGCGGTGTCGGGAGCGTACGGCGGCTGTTCTGGCTGCCAGCGGCGCCCGTCGTCTGCCGAAGGTGTTGGGTGAGGAGCAACTCGTAGCCCTCCTGGAGCGATTGGCCGAGGCGGAGAACTTCAGCTTCTCGCCCTCCGGCAAGCCGATCTTCTCGATCCTTTCGATCGAGGAGTTGCGCGCCAAGTTGGAGGCTTAACCTTGAACAAAGTTTGAAAACAGAAAATATAGAACGATGAATCCCTATTCGAAGATGCCGCCGGTGGTGAAAAACCTGCTCATTATCAATGTGCTGGTCTTTATGGCTATGAAGATGTTGCCCGTTGGAGACCAGATTACCCAGTGGGCAGCCCTTTCACTCGGTACACCGTGGTTCCATACCTATCAGTATATTACCTACATGTTCCTGCATGCCAATCTGGAGCACCTGTTTTTTAATATGTTTGCCCTTTGGATGTTCGGCCGTACGCTTGAATATGAGTTGGGCTCGCAACGCTTCTTGATCTATTACCTCGCTTGCGGTATCGGAGCCGCATTGGTACAGTATGGCGTGGCATGGCTGATGGGTGAGTTGCCGCTCTTCCTGGTCGGTGCGTCGGGTGCTGTGATGGGCCTCTTGCTGGCCTTCGGTGTGATGCATCCCAATGCGACGATCATGCTCCTGATCCCCCCGATTCCGATGAAGGCCAAGTGGTTTGTGATCATCTATGCCGTTATCGAGCTCTTCCTCGGTTGGCGTGGCGTCGGACAGGTGGCGCACTTTGCCCACGTGGGCGGTATGTTGTGGGGTTGGGCGCTGCTCTACTACTGGAAAAAACGCGGTGAAATCTACTATTAATCCCCTTTGACGTTGCATCATGGCCAAGCACGAAACCTACTATACCGATTACGGCGGACGGAAGGTCGGCAAGCGACCGAGCCTCTTGATGCTCTTGGTGGATCTGATCCTAACGCTGCTCTCCGGAGCGGTGTTTGTGATGCTCCTCACGGCACTTGTCGTCTCGCGCATCGATCCGCTCTATACGTGGGCCCTCCCGATGCTGGGGTTGGTGGCACCGTGGCTCTACCTGCTGACGATGATCTTGGCCCTGTATTGGATCGTTCGTTGGCGCCTGAAACGAGCCGCAGTGATGAGTTTGGCGCTTGTGATCGGCTTCTTTTCCGTATCGCTCTATTGGCGCCCCGAGGCACATCGTACCGAGCTCCAACGCAAGTACGACAAGAACTTCTCCTACGATCGCTCGGCCCTCAAGGTGCTCTCCTACAACGTGCGCTTTTTGTACAACGATGCGGGTGAATCTTCGGCCGATAGCGTGGCTGCCTTTATCGAGCGTGTCAATCCCGATATCGTCTGCCTGCAGGAGTATTACCCCGGATTGGCCTCGCGCTCGGAGCGTCTGATGCGTCTGGTCAACGAGTATAACCTCGTGCAGTTCGATACCGATTCCGAAAGCTGGCATCGCCAGGCGATCCTTTCGCGTTACCGCGTGCTGAAGTCGGGCTATATCATGCGCCCCACGACCGCCATTTGGGCCGATCTGCTGATCCGTGAGGATACGGTGCGTGTGGTCAATAACCACCTGCAATCGACCGGTATCACGGCTTTCGATAATCAGTACCTGACCGGCTATGAGTACCTGCTGGATACGGCTCGCGAGGAGAAATTCCGCAGCATCGTGAGCCGCTTCCACGACAATAGTGTGGTGCGTGCCGATCAGGCCGATACGATTCGCGGCCACCTCGATTCGTTGGCTCCGCGGATGCAGATCCTGTGCGGTGATTTTAATGACACACCGCTCTCGTACACCTATCGTCGTTTGGCACGCGGTTTGAATGATGCTTTCTCCGAGGCGGGCGAGGGTTACTCGCACACCTTCCGAGGCTTTTTCGATGCCCTGCGTATCGATTACGTCTTCTCGTCCGATGCCTTTGAGACCCTCTCGTACGAAACGGTCGATGTACCCCACTCGGACCACCTGCCGGTGCTCGTGCGGCTGAAACGGATAGACTAAACTTACTAACCTAAACAATAAAAAGTTATGATTTTAGATTCGATGAAAAATTGCGCGGCTTACTATGCACTCTCGCCGCGTATCGAGAAGGCGTTTAAGCTCTTCGCAGAGGTAGATTGGACGAAGGCCGAGGCCGGCAAGATGGAGCTCGACGGCAAGGAGATCTTTGCCAACGTGCAGGAGCGTGGTCTGAAGACCAAGGAGGAGGCTAAGCTGGAGGTACACGACAAGTATATCGACATCCAGATCCTTATCTCGGGTTCGGAGGAGGCATTCGGCTGGGCCGATCGCTCGACCTTGACGCAGCCCAAGGAGGCCTTCAATGCCGAGAAGGATATCCAGTTCTTCGAGGATGAGCCGCAGACCTACTACACGATGCGTCCGGGTCAGTTTACGATTCTTCTGCCCGAGGATGCACACGCACCGCTGGTGGGCGAAGGAACGATTCGTAAGGTGATCCTCAAGGTGCTCAAATAGTGTCGAAACGGATTGAACAGCAAACGGTAAGATTTTCCTAAAAAAATTTAATTTTTATTTGCGTATCCCGCGGAAAGTCTCTATTTTTGCGCTGTGAAAAAAATAACATTGGTTATTTAGGTTTAACTTTATAATTCAAAACAAGATTATGGCAATCAAAATTGGTATCAATGGCTTCGGTCGTATCGGCCGTATGGTCTTCCGCGCTGCCCAGACGCAGACGGACAAGTATGAGATCGTAGGTATCAACGACCTCTGCCCGGTAGATTACCTGGCTTACATGCTCAAGTATGACACGATGCACGGTCAGTTCCAGGGCACGATCGACTTCGACGTAGAGAAGAGCCTGCTGATCGTAAACGGCAAGGCTATCCGTGTAACGGCTGAGCGCAACCCGGCTGACCTGAAGTGGAACGAGGTTGAGGCTGAGTACGTAGTAGAGTCGACGGGTCTGTTCCTGACGGAGGAGAAGGCTCAGGCTCACATCGAGGCTGGTGCCAAGTATGTAGTTATGTCGGCTCCTGCAAAGGACAAGACCCCGATGTTCGTATGCGGTGTTAACACCAACACGTACGCTGGTCAGAAGATCGTATCGAACGCTTCGTGCACCACGAACTGCTTGGCTCCGATCGCTAAGGTTCTGCACGACAACTTCGGTATCACGGATGGTCTGATGACGACGGTTCACGCTACGACGGCTACGCAGAAGACCGTTGACGGTCCCTCGTTGAAGGATTGGCGTGGTGGCCGCGCTGCTGCCGGTAACATCATCCCCTCGTCGACGGGTGCTGCTAAGGCTGTAGGTGTGGTTCTGCCCGAGCTGCTCGGTAAGCTGACGGGTATGTCGATGCGCGTTCCTACGCTCGACGTATCGGTTGTTGACCTGACGGTTAACCTGGCTAAGCCTGCTAAGTATGAGGAGATCTGCGCCGCTATGAAGGCTGCTTCGGAGGGTGAGCTGAAGGGTATCCTGGGCTACACCGAGGAGGCTGTAGTTTCGTCGGACTTCCTGGGTGACGCTCGCACGTCGATCTTCGACGCTAAGGCCGGTATCGCTCTGACGGATACCTTCGTAAAGGTTGTTTCGTGGTACGACAACGAGTGGGGTTACTCGAACAAGGTTCTGGACCTGATCTCGGTGATGAAGGCTTACAACAAGTAGTCTTTCTAGCGAAGCCACATAGCGCGCCTCTTTTGGCGTTATGCTTACCCCGCAGTTGCTCACATACGTCAAGTATGCTCCGCACTGCGGGGTTTCGCATGCCTAAAAATAGGCACACTCTGCGGCTTCGTGAGGCCTTTATCTTAAAAGGGTGCTCTTAGCACCCCTCCGCACTGCGGGGTTTCGCATGTCTAAAAATAGGCGCACTCTGCGGCTTCGTGATGTCGTTGGGAAATAAAAGGGTGTTCTTAGCACCCCATCTTTTGAAAGTAAAGAGTTCTCGGAAACGGGAACTCTTTTTTTTAGGGGATGAGTTCTGCCACTTTGTGTTAATTTTGTTACCTTTGCTTGCATGATAAAGTAGGGGCTTATGAAACGATTTTTCTCTTTGTTGGCCGCGCTGTTGGCTATGGTGGCTTGTTCGGGGGACGATGAGCAGGAGCTGCAACCCGATTTAGGTCTGGGTAGGGTGGTAATCAATGAGGTAAATACCTCGGCCAAATACATCGAACTTTATAACCCTACCGAGTATGATTGTGATCTCTCGGGCTTCCGTATCTATAAAAACAACGAAGGCTACCTAAAAAATGCCGATAAGTCGGCGGATTTTGTGATTGCTGCAGGGACCAACCTTCCGGCGGGCGGCTTTGCTGTGATTGGTTGCAAGGGGCAGGATCCCGTTTCGTTGGGCATGAAGCTGGGTGTCAGTGCTACGGGTATCTCGGGGTCTAAATCGTTACTCCTGGAGCTTCATGATGCGACGGGTAATCGCCTCGACTATTTTGTGAACTCCTCGTTCGAGATGCCGCGTGCCGTGGACGCCTGGGACGATCAGGTGGAGCACTCGTTCGACATTGCAGCCCGCATGGGCGATGGCGAGGCGTGGCAGGTGGTAAACAACCCCACACCGGGGCGCAGTAATACGATTGCTACCATGAAAGCACCCTTCCTCCATACGGAGGTCGATTTTACGGCTACAGAGCCGAACGAGCATCCGAAAAATCCTGATATAGTGGAGGATGGCCGTACCTATATCTTCGATATGGAGGCCCTGCCCGAAATTCATGTCAAGGTGTCGCTCTCTGAGTGGAATCGACTACTCGCGCTCTATGATCAAAACCACGATACGGATGAGTATATCCACTGCGATGCCACTTTTACGAAGGACGATAAGACCCACGCCTTTACGGATGCGGGTCTGCGTCTCAGGGGCAATACCTCACGTCGTCGCCCCGAGGGTAACGGTGGAGAGCAGCACAAGGTCGATGCAGCCGATTGGCACCATTGCCATTTCATGCTCAACCTGCGTAAATTTGTCAAGGACGATGCCCATGAGTTGGGTGGTGTGCGCAAGATCCACCTCAAGTGGTGCAAAGACGATGCGACTTATGTGCGCGAGATGTACTGCTACAACCTCTTCCGTCGCTACGGCATTGAGACGGGTATCATGACCTCCTACGGTCGCCTTTGGATCCATGTCGAGGGGGACAAGCAGGAGGCCTACTTCGGTGTCTATGAGATGCTGGAGGCGATTGATGAGACCTACCTCAAAAACCGCACAGAACTCTTTGGTTCGGCCGATCACAATCTTTGGAAATGCGGCTACGGGGCGGGCTTGAACTCGACCAACGACGGCGATTTTAAGTCGGACGAGGATGCCGGCACAACAAATTATCCCTATATCCTGAAGACCAATACGGATAACTTTGCGGCGGCCAAGGAGCAGCTGAAGGATTTTATCCTCAAGCTCAATGGTAAGACGGGCGAGAGCTTCAAAACCTGGATTCAGCAGGTGACCGATGTGGAACTGCTGCTGAAAACCTATGCGGTGAATGTGGCTGTGGGTATGTGGGACGACTATTGGTGTAATCAGAATAACTACTACATCTACTTCAACTCGTCGGATAAGTACGACTATAAGTTCTTCTTTATCCCCTACGACTACGATAATACACTCGGAACCTCACTCATGATCGATGCCGGTCGTCACGACCCGCTCAACTGGGGTGACAACAGCCGCAAGCTGATCCGTAAATTGTTGGATTATCCCGAGTGGCGGGCGATCTATGTTAAGGCGCTTAATGAGCTATGTGCGAGCGATGAACTCTTCAAGATGGAGGGAAGCGTGGCCGCGTGAAGGGATGGCAGAAGATGATTTCGCCTTACATAGCGAACGATACGGGGGAGGATATGTCCATTCAGGATACACCCGCCTCATGGGGCAACCATGCGGAGTATCGCGTGATGGATACAGGCGCGAATAACTTCTTCAAAGTCAAGGCGTCCAGCATTCCGAAGGAGTAACAGCTAAAAGGCGATGGGCAACCCCCTTCGTGCTTGATTTATGCGAGATTTAATTCGAGCGATATACCGCTCCATGGATTGACTATGTGTTGCTCGGTGCGCAATTCCCGACCGTCGCTCAAGATGCGGAGCTTCAGCTCGAAGGGCGGCACCTCATCCAGACGATTCTCTACGGGGAGCGAGTGGGGGAGTACGTAGATCAGAAAACGAGCTCGATGACAAGGCGAGCTTTGGAGTACCAGCTTTTGCTTGGCGTCAAAATCGGCGGGAGCCTCCTTTAAGTTGGCTCCTACCTCGGCCACAATACGCCCTTCGGAGCTGAACCCTATCTGTTCGCCCGTTGCGTTGTAACTCCCGCATTGCAGTTGCACGTTGTAGCGCCACCACTCCTTGTACGAGCATCGCAGCTCGACCTGATAGATCTTCTCGCTTGTCATGTTTTTGTCTTCGTGAGTGGTACAAAGTTAACACAAAATCCTTGTTATCATCACCCTTGTGACGAAAACTCCGAATAAAAGTTTGCAATTATTCGATTTTTTCGTAAATTTGCGGACTAATTGTGTGCACTTGTGCATTGTATGGAGCAGTTGAACGACTATAAAATCGCCTTCCGAGGCCTGAAAAACGGGGATCACGACTTCCAATTCGCGATCTCGGATCGGCTGTTTGAGGCCTACGAGAACCCCGAAGTGAAGGGCGGCAAGGGCGAAGCACAGGTTCGACTGAACCGTAGCGAAACGCAGCTCGTGTGCGATGTGAAGATCGAGGCCGAGGTGGTGGTTCCTTGCGATCGTTGTCTGGAGGATTGCCCCATCGCGATCGATTACGAAGGCCGTCTGATTGTCAAGTTCTCGGAGGAGGAGTTGGAGTATGACGGTGAGGTGATGTGGCTCTACCCGGGTGAGTCGGAGGTGGATCTCTCGCACTACATCTACGAGAGCATCATCCTTTCGCTTCCCTACCAGCGTGTACACGCCGAAGGGGAGTGCGATCCGCAGATGATGGCCCGCTTGACGATTGGCACCGAGGAGGAGCTTAACGCCATCGAGCAGCGTGCCGCACAGAGCGAAGAGCCTTCGGGTGCTTGGGATAAGTTGGCTGCCCTCAAGGCACAAATGGAAAAAGAAGATTAGCTGGGTATCTCCAACCCAAAAGTGATAGAACAAAATACGTTAAACTAATAAAAGTAACATTGTAAAATGGCACATCCTAAACACAAAGTCTCGTCGACTCGCCGAGACAAGAGAAGAACGAACTACAAGGCTGTCGTTCCGACGGTTGTAACCTGCTCGAACTGCGGTAGCGCAGTTCTCTACCACCGTGTATGCCCCGAGTGCGGCTTCTACCGTGGTAAGCTGGCGATCGAGAAGAAGGCCGAGTAAATTTCTCGGCGAAGAAGCCTGATGGCCGATTTTGGCGTTACGCACAACTTCGTTATTGCTCACATACGGCAGTATGCTCCGCATAACGAAGCCGTGCAAGCCTAAAAATCGTCACATCATCCTCCTTCGCAACACTTTTTCGGGTAAATTTCTCGAGTATGAGGAGATAGCTCCTCACAAAACTAAGAGCTGTCAGTGCCACGACGAGCACGGCGGCTCTTTTTTCTTTTTTTGAAACGAATACCAAACGCTATGATAAAAATCGGTATTGATGCAATGGGTGGCGATTTCGCTCCCGAGGTAGCGATCGAGGGTGCGGTAATGGCCCTCGCGAAGATCGACAAGGAGAGCCGCATCGTCCTCTTTGGTGACGAGAAGCGCATTCGTGAGCTGCTGGCCAAGCACAATTGTGCGGCCGAGAATTTCGACATCGTCCCGACGACGGAGGTTATTGAGATGGGTGATCATCCCGCCAAGGCCTTTGTCTCGAAGGCCGATTCGAGCATCACGGTGGGCTTCAACTACCTGGCCGAGGGTAAGATCGACGGCTTTGCCAGTGCCGGATCGACGGGCGCGATGCTCGTAGGCTCGACGATGGTCATCAAGCCCGTGGAGGGTGTGATTCGCCCCGTGATTTCGTCGCTCATCCCGAAGCTCATCAACCGTCGCGGTCTGATCCTCGACGTGGGTCTGAATGTGGATGCCAAGCCCGAGGTGCTGGCACAGTACGCCCTGCTCGGCTCGATCTATGCGCAGTCGGTAATGGGTATCGAGAACCCGCGTGTCGCGCTGCTCAACATCGGCGAGGAGGAGGGCAAGGGCAACGCCCAGGCCAAGGCTACGTTCGACCTGCTGAAGGCCGACAAGCGCATCAACTTCGTGGGTAATGTTGAGTCGTCGTACATCTTCACGGGTACCTATGGCGGTCCCGATCCTGATGTGGTGGTGGCTGACGGTTTCGTGGGTAATACGGTGCTGAAGATGGCCGAGGCCCTTTACCGCATCAACTTCAAGCTCAGCGGCGGCAAGCCCCGCGTGATGAACTTCCTGCGCCCCGTGCTGGGTCGCCTGATCCCGAAGCTCTACTACCAGCAGGATTTCTGGGAGCAGATGAACTACGAGTCGATCGGTGGTACGCCCGTGATCGGTATCAATGCCCCCGTAATGATTGGTCATGGTGGCTCGACGGCACGTGCCATCTCGTCGATGATTCTCTCGATGGAGCGTGAGATTAAGGGTAAGTTCCCCGAGAAATTACGCGCTGCATTGGCCGAAAAATAGAAGAAAGCGTTTAACGCAATGATAAAAGGCCGATAACCCAAAAGGTTGTCGGCCTTTTTTATTATCTTTGTCTTACGACCAACCTTTTTTCGAAGATGAAACGATTCGTTTTAGCCCTCTTTTTTCTCCTCGTGTCGGCTTCGGCCACGGCGCAGTGGATTCCCGATCAGGGGGACGGTACCTACCGCAACCCGATTCTCTTTGCCGACTACTCGGACCCCGATGTGATCCGCGTGGGGGAGGATTATTGGATGGTGGCTTCGAGCTTTACCTGCCTGCCGGGTATTCCGCTCCTGCACTCGAAGGATTTGGTTAATTGGCGCATCGTAAACCACATCTACGACCGTCTGCCGCACGATAAGTACAACCATCCCGCTCACGGCGAGGGATCGTGGGCCCCTTCGATCCGCTACCACAAGGGGATGTTCTATGTCTATTTCTGCACCCCGAACGATGGCCTGTTTGTGGCGCGTGCGAAGAATCCGCTGGGGAGGTGGCAGTTGCACCAGGTGCTCGATGTTGTGAAGTGGGAGGACCCCTGCCCCTTGTGGGACGAGGATGGGAACGCCTACCTGGTTCACAGCATCCACCGTGGCGGTCCGGCTATCGTACACCGCATGTCGGAGGATGGACTGCGTCTGTTGGATAATGGCGTGACGGTCTATCACGATACGGAGGAGAACCCGATCCTGGAGGGAATGAAATTCCAAAAGCGCAACGGCTACTACTACATCTTCGCGCCGGCAGGTGGTGTCGAGACAGGGTGGCAGACGGTGTTGCGTGCCAAGGATATCTACGGCCCCTACGAGGCGCGTCGCGTGATGCAGGCGGGTGATAACGGCATCAACGGTCCGCATCAGGGCGGTCTGGTCGAAACGCAGCGTGGCGAGTGGTGGTTCATCCACTTTCAGTCGCGCGGCATCTATGGCCGTGTCTGCCACCTGCAACCGGCGCGGTGGACCGAGGAGGATTGGATTGTGATTGGTGAAGACCCCGACGGTGACGGCATCGGAACCCCCTTGCCGGGTGGTCGGAAACCCGATGTGGGGCGCGCGTGGCCGATCGAGATTCCGCAGACCTCGGATGAGTTTGCCCGGAAAACGCTCGGCCTGCAGTGGCAGTGGCACGCCCACGAGCAGCGGGATTGGTACTCGCTCACAGCGCGACGGGGGTGGTTAAGACTCTATGCCGAGCCCTGCCCCTCGGAGGAGGGCAACCTGTACTATGCGGGCAATCTCTTGTTGCAGAAGGTGGCCGAGGAGGAACCGATGATAACGACCTGCCTCGAGGCAGCGTTTGAGGCGGTGGGGGAGCGTGCCGGCCTGGTGATGCACGGCAACCCCTACACCTTTATCGCCCTGGAGCGCTGCGCGGAGGGCAATCGCGTGCGTGTGTATAGCGGTAAGGGCGATAAATACCCCAACCGTCCGCAGGTCGAGGCCGAACAGGCGGTCGATACGAATCGCATATTCCTGCGTGTCGTGCTCCATGCCGATGCGACGTGTAGCTATTCGTACGGCCTCGATGGCGCGCGTTTTGTGCCGCTGGGCGAACGCTATACCGTGGCGCCCGGTGTCTGGATTGGTGCCAAGGTGGGCATCTTCTGCCTTTCGCCCAATGTGGCGCGTGGCGCGGGCTATGCCGATTTCGACTACGTGCGGATCGAAAGCCAGCCATAGAACAAAACGCTTGGAGTGTTGCTCCAAGCGTTTTTTCTATAAGGGGCTCGAAGTGCGAAGCACTCGCCGAAATACCATTGAAAATAAGATAGAGATATTGTTTCATGAAGGGGCTCGAAGTGCGAAGCACTCGCGAGGACACCACTGAAAATATAATATAAGTGTCCTCGCAATCCTATCTAAATGCCCTCTTCCGCTTTGAGCAGAAAACCTGCCGCAAGCGGCAGGTGGTTTTTTTGTGGCGAGTGGGCAGGCTTGCATGCAAGCACATCGCCACAAAAAAACGCTTGGAGACAACTCCAAGCGTTTTCTGCGAATAAAGAGGGTGGAAGAAGGGGCTCGAACCCTCGACCTTCGGAACCACAATCCGACGCTCTAACCAACTGAGCTACATCCACCATGTGATTGACTTCTGATCGTCAATCGGAGTGCAAATATAGATGTTTTTTTGTTTCGGTGCAAATAATTCGGCAAAAAAGTGCGAAAACGCGCCGCAGCTTTAGTGCGAGATCGATTTCGAGAAGAGGTTAATGATCAACACACCGGCCAAAATCAGCACCAGGCCAATCACGGCGGGCAGATCCAGCTGCTCCTTATGAAGCGCCACACCCAGCAGGGCGATGAGCACCATACCCGTTCCGGCCCAAAGAGCATAGGCAACACCTACGGGCATCGTGCGAACCGTCAGCGTGAGAAAATAGAGCGCTCCGAGGTAGGTCACCAGCGTAAAGATCGTAGCCACGGGGCGGGTAAAATGCTCGGTATATTTCAGCAGGACGGCCCAGGCAACTTCGCAAACAATCGCGATGGCCAGGTATAGATAACTTCTCCACATAGGCTATCGACCTAAAAGAATGCGTGCCTGTGCGCGGGCGGCCTCCGTGATTTCGGCACCCGACAACATCTTGGCGATCTCCGTTTCGCGCTCCTCGTCCGTTAGGCGACGTAGGTAGGTGCGCCCCTCCTCCTTGTAGACCACAAAGTGCGTGTTGCCCTTCGAGGCGACCTGCGGCAGGTGGGTGATATCGACCACCTGCATCGTGGTCGAGAGGCGGGCGATGATCTCACCCATGGCATCGGCAATGCGACCCGAAACACCCGTGTCGATCTCGTCGAAGAGGATCGTGGGGAGCTGCATGCGACGCGCCAGGAGCGCTTTGAGGGCCAGCATCACGCGCGAGAGTTCACCGCCTGAGGCGATCTTCTCGATTGGTTGCGGACGGGTCGTGCGGTTGGCCGTGAAGAGGAACTGCACGCTGTCGCTACCCGTGCGGCTTAGCTCGCGGGGCGAAAGCTCCACCTCGAAGCGTGTCTCGGCCATGCCGAGCAGCGTGAGGGTGGCGAGAATCTCCTCCGTAAAGGGGGCTGCAGCTGCCTGTCGGGCCTGATGCAGCTCATCGGCCAGGGCGCGGGTCTGCTGCTCCTGCTCACGGAGCGCCTCCTCGGCGCGGGTGATCTCCTCGTCGGAGTGGGTAATCGCATCGAGCTTGCGGCGGCACTCATCGCGCAGGGCGATCAGCTCCGCCTCATCTTGTGTGCGGTGTTTCTGTTGCAGGGCAATGAGGGCATCGAGGCGGGCGGTCTTCTTCTGCAATCGCTCGGGATCGCTGTCGAGATGCTCCGTGTCGGAGGCCATGCTGCGGTTCAGATCCTTCAGCTCCTCCAGGACCGAGCGCAGTCGCTCGGCATACTCGGCAGCCGGTGCAAACTGATTGCCGATCTGGCGCATCCCCTGCTCGCCCTCCTTCAGACGGCTCAGGATGCCCGTCTCGTCGGCATCGAGGTCGTTGCGCAGGGTAGTGAAGAGCTCCCCGATGCGGTCGGCATTCTCCAGCACCACGAGTTCGGCCTCCAGCTCGGCCTGCTCGCCCAAGCGCAGCTTGGCCGCCTCCAGCTCCTCGCATTGGAAGCGCAGCCACTCCTCGTCGCGTCGTCCTGCCTCGGCGGCCGTGCGCAACGCTTGCAGGCGCTGACGAGCCTCCTGCAGGGTGGTGTAGGCTGTGGTGTAGCGCTCCAACAGAGCCCCGTTGCCGGCCATCGTGTCGAGGGCTGAGGTGCGGAACTCCTCCGAGGAGAGAATCAGATTTTGGTGCTGTGAATGGATATCCACCAGGCGCGATCCCAGCTCACGCATCGTCGTGAGGGGTACGGGCATGTCATTGACAAACGAACGGCTCTTGCCCGCGGGGGTGATAAGGCGCGTGAGGGTGGTCTGTGTGTCGTAGTCTAACTCCTGCTCCTCGAAGAAGGGCTCCAGATTCAGTCCCGTGAGGTCGAACGTACCCTCCACCTTGCAGTTACGCGTGTTATCCTTGATCGCCGTTCCCTCGTTCTTGGCGCCCAGCAGGAGCGAGAGCGCACCCAGCAGGATCGACTTTCCGGCACCCGTTTCACCCGTGAGGATGTTCAGGTGCTCGTCCAATTCCAACTCGAGGTGGTCGATCAGGGCATAGTTCTCAACCGTAAGGCGACGTAACATGGCGGCAGGGGGGGGGTTAGTGAAGTAGCTGTTCGATTTTCTGTACGATGCGCTCGGCTACCTCGCGCTTCGTAAGGAGCGGCAGCTCCTCCTGGGAGGTGGGGTCGATGAGCGTGACGCGGTTCGTGTCACCACGGAAACCGGCACCCGCTTCGCGCAGGGAGTTCAGTACGATGAAGTCGAAATTCTTTTTCGTGAGTTTTTGGGTGGCGTTTGCCTCCTCGTTTTGGGTCTCCATGGCAAAGCCTACGAGAATCTTCTGCCCCTTCGTGCTACCCAGCTCGGCGGCGATGTCGCGCGTGCGCTTGAGCGGAATCTGCAGGTCGGCATCCGACTTCTTGAGCTTCTCGGTAGCCACCTCGGCGGGGGTGTAGTCCGCTACGGCGGCACACATCACGGCTCCATCGGCCTCCTCGAAGGCTGCAACCGTCGCCCGGTACATCTCCTCGGCCGTCAGGACATCGACACGCTCCACACCTGCAGGCGTCGCGAGTGCCGTGCGGCCGCTTACGAGCGTAACACGCGCCCCCTTGTCGGCCAATGTTTCGGCGATGGCGTAGCCCATCTTGCCCGACGAGTGGTTCGAGATGAAGCGCACGGGATCGATCGGCTCGATCGTAGGACCGGCCGTTACGACAAAGTGCTTACCCGTTAAAGGCTTTTTTTTTTCGGCGAAGTGGGCTTTGAGCTGTGCTATGATCTCCTCGGGCTCGGCCATACGGCCCTTGCCCTCCAAACCGCTGGCCAGCTCACCCGACCCGGGCTCGATGATCCCCACACCATGCTCCTTGAGCTCCTTGAGGTTGCGCTGCGTGGTGTAGTGGGCGTACATGTCGAGATCCATGGCAGGAGCGACCATCACGGGGCAACGTGCCGAGAGGTAGGTCGTCAGCAGCAGGTTATCTGCTACGCCGGCCGTCATCTTGGCAAGCGTGTTGGCCGTGGCGGGGGCGATGAGCATCAGATCCGCCCACTCGCCCAGCGATACGTGCGAATTCCACTGCCCGTTCTCGGGGTCGAAGAACTCGACCAGAATCGGACGGCGCGAAAGGGTGGCCATCGTCAGGGGGGTGATGAATTGCTTGGCGAGGGCGGTCATGACAACCTGCACCTCGGCCCCCTCCCGTTTCAATAAACGGCAGAGCGCAGCGGCCTTGTAGGCAGCGATGCTGCCCGTTATACCCAACAAGATGTGTCGTCCTTCCAGCGGGCGGCTTGTGACGGTTGCCATGGCGGGATCGGTTTAAGGTGTGGCGGAAAAATGAGGATTACTTACCCTCCTTGTAGAAGAGCTCGTCGTCGAGGAACTCCTCCGTAGCGATGATCGTCGGCTTCGGCAGACGCTCGTAGTAGCGCGAGATCTCGATCTGCTCACGGTTCTCGAAGGTCTCCTCCATCGTGTCCGTGGGCGACGAGAAGTCGGCCAGCTTACGCGTCAGCTCGGTCTTCAGCTCGCTCGAAATCTGGTTGGCACGACGTGCAATGATGTTGATCGACTCGTAGATGTTGCCGGTCTCCTGATCCAAATCCACCAGCTTGCGGGTTACGGTGTTGTTCGGAATGTTCTTTTTGATCTCCATAGTGGGTCTATTTTTGATTTTTATCTTATTTGCTTTTCATGGGGCGGCGGTGAGTTGCCCCTCTTCCGCCTCGATGTCGGTGCTACTCCTCGGGCTTTTCAGCCTCGGTGCGAGCCAGGTATTTACGGGCATTCTCAGCCCATTTGTCCACCTGCTTGCGGTGTTTCGACTCGGGGAACTCCTCGCAGAACGAGAGGTAGGAGTCGAGCATCGAGAGGTAGCGGTCGGTCTGCTTCGAGGCCACCGAGTTCTCTGCCAAGCGGTAGCTCGAATCGACGATCAGGTACATGATCTCCTCGCGGTGTGTACTCTCGGGATGAGCGCGCAGGGCATTCTTCAAGGCGACGATGGCCGACTTGTAACGCCCGATCTTATAATAGGTGTAGGCGTTGAGGTAGCTCTTGTCGTGCAGACGCTGCGTCAGTTCCTCGTGCAGTTTGTAGAACTCATCCACCTTGTCGCTCTCGGGGTAGCGCGAGATAAACTCGTTGATGGCGATGATGGCCTTCGTGGTCATCGTCTGGTCGCGCGACGGACCCGGTGACATGCGGTAAAAGCACTCGGCGTACATACCCTCGGCTTTCTCGATGAAAACGCTGCGGCCAAAGCGGCGGCGGAACTCATCCAGCAGTTGCGAAGCGGTATCGTAGTCCGTATTCTTGTATTTGCAGTAGGCGTTGAAGAAAGCGATCGAATCCTCGCGCGGTGTGCCCATGTAGACCGGTGCAACGCTCTCGAAGAGGGTCGATGCACGATTCCACTTCTTGAGCTCGTAAAGTTCGAGCGCCTTGGCATAGATATCGTTCGGGTCGCCCTCCTTGAGCAATGCATGGATACCGCTACACTGGCTCAGGGTGAGAAGGATCACTCCGGCGGCTAAAAAACGTAAAAAAGTCTGCTTCATCTGCTTGTTTGATTCTTGATAACGCGCATTATCGCGCAAAGTTACGCAAAAAGTAACGAAAAGCCAAATAAATTTCGTGCCCCGAGGGGTAAGTTTTTTAGGCTTTTTTGCCTCGCTCGCTCGCGCGCATGAGAAAACCGCACCTTTCCGGGTGCGGTTTGCGTTGATTTTCTGTCGCTTATCGGTTTCTTGGCGGACGATTAAAGCTGCCTCGTTGCTCGCCCGGACGACCCATTGGACGGGCCGTGGAGGAACGCTCGTGGTGGCGTTGCTGGATGCGCTCACCCTGGCGTTGCTCCAGGCGGTAGAGCTGCTCGATCTGACGGGGTGTAAGCACCTCACGGAAACGAGGGTAGTACTGCTCTCGAATATCGAGAATGGCGCGACTCATAGCGAAACGGTTGAGGATGTTTTTCTCGATCTGCTCATCGCTCAGCATGGGGCGCTCCTCGCCCTCCTTTTTTTCACCGCGCGTGGGTTGCTCGAAACGGTATTGCGCACGCACTTGGCGCATCGCCTCGTGGTACTCGGCGTAGATTTTCGTGAACTGCTCGGCGGTAGCCTTATCGAGCTTCAGCGCCTCGACCAGCTGTTCGTTGCGGTTCGTGTTGTTGGCCGGATGCGGCTTGCGTTGCGGCGCCTGGGCCATGCCTTGCACGGTCATTGTGAGCGTGACAAGAATTACTGCAAAAAATCGTATCATTGATTGTAAGTATTAAATGTTGCATCCGAAAGGAAGAGGTCGGCTTCGTAGAACTCGCTCCAGCTCGAAAGCTCCTCTTCGCTCATCTGTTCCGTATATTCGTAAAGGGCCAGGGTTGGTTCGTCGGCGGAGTGCAGGCCGACAAGCCCCACCACCAGACATGCTGCGGCCGCAGCTCCACCGATCCACCACCTTGTGTGGCGGGTATTCGTCCCGACAGTCTGCCGTATGAGCTCCGCTTGCTGCTGCTCGAAGAACCCCTCGGGTACGCTGTAGGGCATTCGTTTACCCACTTTATTCCAACTATTCTCCATCTCGTTACTCCTCTAAATAGGTTTGTATGCGTTTCGTGGCGTTGTGATAGGCCACGCGACAACTCTGCGGGGTGGAGTCGACCACGCGGGCGATCTCCTCGTAGCTCATCTCGTCGTAGTAGCGCAGCGTAAAGACCGTGCGTTGCTGCTCCGAAAGGGTGAGGATGGCTTGCTGGAAGCGTAGAAGCCCCTCATCTTCATAATCGACATAACTGCTCCCCTGCAGTCGCTCCAGCAACATGTCTGACAGCTCCTCGGTCGAGAGCGGATGAATGCGGTGGCGCTGCAGGTGACGATAGGCTGCGTGCGTGGCGATCCTGTAGAGCCAACTTCGTACGGCTCCCTCATCGCGCAGCGTATCGAGTTTCTGCCACGCCTGCAACAGCGACTCCTGCAACAGATCACGCGCATCCTCGTGGTTCACCACCAGGCGGCGCAGGTGCCAATAGAGCGGCTCCTGATACTTTTTGATTAGTTGCGTGAAGTCCAACATCCTTTTTGTCGATTTGCTGTGGATTAAGATACAAATTTTCGCCCAATGTTAATGATCTGACAGTAAAAAAAATCTTTTTTGATCTCGTTGGCCGAAAATTTGGAGAAGCCGATAATTCGTTGTACCTTTGTGGTGTAATACATGAGGGTTCTGACCTGTCGCAGGGTCAGGATTCTTCTTTTTGTTGTGTGTAAGAAAACTAAAAAACTAAATACAACTATGGCAAAAGAGATTATCTACCTGACCGCCGAGGGCTACAAGAAGCTCAAGGATGAGTTGGATCACATGCGTTCGGTTGAGCGTCCTGCAGCATCGGCTGCGATTGCCGAGGCACGCGACAAGGGTGACCTTTCCGAGAACGCCGAGTATGATGCTGCCCGCGAGGCCCAGGGCCTGCTGGAGATGCGCATCGCTAAGCTGGAGGATACGCTGGCCAACGCCCGCGTGATCGACGAGACGAAGATCGACCGATCGAAGGTGCAGATCCTCAGCAAAGTAACCCTGCTGAACAAGAACAATAACAAGCAGGTGACCTACACCATCGTAGCCGAGCATGAGGCTAACCTCCGCGAGGGTAAGCTCGCTATCGGCACCCCCATTGCCAAGGCCCTCCTGGGTCACAAGAAGGGTGAGTCGGTTGAGGTAACCGTCCCTGCAGGGGTGATTACCTTTGAGATTCTGGACATCTCAATCTAGGTTTTCCCATTTTATGCGGAACCTTCCGCACTTTATTTGCAAGCCCCGAATGGGACGTACGCCAAGTACTACCCATCCGGGGCTTACTGCGTAAATCGCGAAATCTTCTCGCCTAACATGAGAAAACGGACTTTGCTCAATCTGCTCCTCTAAAATCAAAAACGTTGTGGTGCTGATGCCCCATGGCTGTCTTTTTTTTGTTTTTTCGAAATTTGTACTATCTTTGCATGTGATTCCGTGTGCGACAACCGTTCTATTGTCGTCGATTTATCCCTGACTAAACTTATTTTGAAATAACGCTTTATGCATGAATTAGAAGCTCTTGAGGCAAAAAGTCTGCCCGAGTTGAAGCAAATAGCCAAAGCACTGGGTATCGATGCCCGTCTGCGACGCAGTGAGTTGATTCGCCAAATTAGTGGCGGCCAGGCTGACGCGCCGGCCCAGACGGCAGATACCTCGCTCGAACCTGCATCCGCAACAGCTGCCGAGGAACAGAAACGTCGAGGTCGTCGTCCGCGTCTGCAAAAGGTGGAGGTGCCGACTCCGCAACCGCAATCGGAGGAGCCGACCGTGGTGGTGGAAAATCAGGCTGAACAGGCGAAAACGACATCTGAAGAGCAGCATCCTGCTGAACATGAGGCTGTAAAGCCCGAACCGAAACGTCGTGGCCGCAAGCCCAAGCAGCGTCCCGAAACCGTAGAATCGCACCCCGAGATTGCCGCGACAGAGCCGACGGCCAAAGCGGAAACACCTGCTACACAACCTTTGCGTTCGCAGCCGATTCATCGTTCGGCCCTCGATGAGGAGGTGATCACGAAGGATGATTTTGTGGGTGAGATTGAGGGTGAAGGCGTGCTCGAGATCATGCAGGATGGCTACGGATTCCTCCGCTCGGCCGACTACAACTACCTCAATTCGCCCGACGATGTTTATGTTTCGCCCTCGCAGATCAAACTCTTTGGCCTGAAGGCGGGTGATACGGTGAGCGGTTCGATCCGTCCGCCGAAGGAGGGCGAGAAGTACTTCCCGCTTGTGCGTGTGAATGAAATCAACGGTCTGAAGCCCGAATTTGTGCGCGATCGCGTGCAGTTCGAGTACCTGACGCCGCTCTTCCCGAGCGAGAAATTCTGCCTCACGGGCAACGGACACAATACCTTGTCAAACCGCGTGGTCGATCTCTTCTCGCCCATCGGTAAGGGACAGCGCGCGCTGATCGTAGCCCAGCCCAAAACGGGTAAGACGATGCTCCTGCAATCCATCGCCAATGCCATCGCCGATAACCATCCCGAGGTCTATATGATTGTGTTGCTGATCGATGAGCGTCCCGAGGAGGTAACCGAAATGGCCCGCAACGTCAAGGCCGAGGTGGTTGCTTCGACCTTCGATGAGCAGGCTTCGCGCCACGTCAAGGTTGCCGAGATGGTGCTCGAAAAGGCGAAGCGCATGGTCGAGTGCGGCCACGATGTGGTGATCTTCCTCGACTCGATTACCCGCCTGGCACGTGCCTACAACTCCGTGCAGCCCGCTTCGGGTAAGGTGCTTTCGGGTGGTGTGGATGCCAATGCGTTGCATAAGCCGAAGCGATTCTTCGGTGCGGCGCGTAATACCGAGGAGCGAGGTTCGCTGACGATCATCGCCACGGCCCTGATCGATACCGGCTCGAAGATGGATGAGGTGATCTTCGAGGAGTTCAAGGGTACGGGTAACATGGAGCTCCAGCTCGATCGCCGCCTGGCCAACAAACGCATCTACCCGGCTGTCGATCCCATTGCGTCAAGTACGCGTCGTGAGGATCTGCTCCTTTCGCGCGAGGTGATGAACCGTACGTGGGTGTTGCGTAAGTACCTCTCGGATATGACCCCCGTGGAGGCGATGGAGTTCCTGCAGAAGCAGATGAGTCTGTCGGATACGAACGAGGAGTTCCTCGTGACGATGAATCAATAAAAACAACTAAAGCTATACTAAGATGAAGAGACTTTTGTTATTGATGCTGGGTGTTGCAGCTTCGCTGAACGCCTTTGCATGGGGCCAGAAGGGCCACGATGTAGTTGCCTATATCGCCGAGTGTCACTTGACGCCGACGGCTGCCGAGAAGGTGGGAGCCGTGCTGGGTGGCCGCTCGTTGGTCTATTACGCGAATTGGATGGATAACGCCAGCAATACGCCGGCTTATGCCCATACCAAGACGTGGCACTACATGAATATCGATGAGGGCGAAACACTCGAGACGCAGCCTCGCCACCCGAAGGGTGATCTCTTGACGGCCATCGAGTCGATCACGAAGGAGATCGAGAAGGGCAAGTGGAGCGAGCAGGAGCATTTCGACGGTCTGCGTATGCTGATTCACCTGGTGGGTGATCTGCATTGCCCGATGCATGCCGGTCGTTCGACCGACCGCGGTGGCAACAATGTGCCGGTACTCTTCTTTAAGCGCGAGACCAACCTGCACTCGATTTGGGACTCGTCACTCGTTGAGTCGGCCCACAATTGGAGCTACTCGGAGTGGCAATGGAACCTGGATCGCGTGACGGAGGAGTTCGCCGCCCAGGTGCAGGCCGGTACGCCCGAGGAGTGGTTTGAGCAGACCGTGGCGCTCGCCAAGCGCATCTACGAGGTAACGCCCGAGGGTACGACCGTTTCGTACGATTACGTGAATGCCATGACGCCCGTCATCGAGCAACAGCTCCTCTTTGGTGGCCTGCGCTTGGCCGCCTTGCTGAACGCCTTGTATCAGTAGGAGTGCTGTTCAAAAATAGGGAGCCGGATAAGTGATGCTTATCCGGCTCCTTCATTTTTTTTGTGACGGCTTACTTCATCTTTTGGCGGAAACGAGTGGGAGAAAGGCCCGTTTGTTTGCGGAAGAAACGCCCCAAATAGCTTTGGTCGGGGAAGTTGAGGCGGTAGGCGATCTCCTGCACCGAGAGGTCGGTGGTCTGCAATAGGCTCTTTATCTCCAGCAGGACCGTGTGGTCGATGATCTCCTTGGCGGTATGATTTGTCACACTGCGCACGATGGACGAGAGATAGCGGGTCGATATACAGAGCTGTTCAGCGTAGTAGCTAACCTCGCGCTCCTCGGCGTAGTGGCGACCGACCAGATCCATGAAGCGGGCAAAGATCTCCTGCTGGCGCGAGGTGTTTTCGGTCTGACGGAGCTGCTCACCTGCTCGGCGCAACACGAGGTCGTAGGCCTCCAGCAGGGCATTTTGCAGGCGGTTTTTGGTGATGATGTTGCGAAAACGATTCTCCTTATCACGGTAGCTGTATTCGATGATGAGCATCCACATATCCAGCTTTTTGTACCCCTCGCTGTCCAACATCTGAATGGGGTTGGCCTTCATGAGGCGTATGAATTCGATCGGAATACGGTAGGCGGCCTCCAAAAAGAGTTCGGAGGAGAAGGCAAAGTAGCACACCTCGAAGTCGGCCGAACGGTTGCGACAATGTAGAATCGTATTGGGTAGCACGACCAACGATTGGTAACGTTTCAGGGTGATCGGATGATCGTCAAGCAGGAGCGAAGCGCGTCCCTTGCGGCAAAGAATGACGGCACCCGATTCGAGACGACCCTGAAAATCCTCCAAGCAGGCAAAATTGCTTTCGCCCACCGAGAATTGCTCGTCGGTCGCCAAGAGAAATGGATTGTGCATCATGATTCTGTGTTAAACGATGAGGCAAAGATAGCAATAATTTCAAATCGGACGAAAAGATGTTCCGAAAAATCCCAATATGCAGGTCAGTTCGTCCGATTTCTATGACGATAAGGGGAAGAAATTGGGCGAAACAGCGCAGATTTTTCATTTTTCTTGCTATTTTTGTCCTCGATCCCTCTTTAGAGGGAGGCTGAACCTGAAACCCAAATACACGATGCTATGAAACACATCTTTTTGTCTCTCTTTGCCCTGGTGTCGATCTGCTCGGCCCATGCCTTTACGCCCCAGTGGCTGCGTTATCCCGTGATTTCACCCGATGGTGCAACGGTAGTCTTCTCCTACAAGGGAAATCTGTGGGCTGTCCCGACCGCAGGAGGTGAAGCGCGCCAGCTCACCTCGAATACGGCCTATGACTATGCCCCCGTCTTCTCCCCCGATGGGTGTGAGATCGCCTTTGCCTCGGATCGTCGTGGTAATTTCGATCTCTATACGATGCCCCTTGCAGGCGGTGAGCCGCGTCGCGTGACGACCCACTCCTCGAAGGAGACCCCGTGGTGCTATACGCCCGACGGTAAGGAGATCCTCTTCACGGCTGCTCAGCAGGATCCGGCTGCGAGTGTGCTCTTTCCGAAGAGCGTGATGACGGAGCTTTATGCCGTGAGTCGTCAGGGTGGTCGCCCGCGTCAGGTGTTGGCTACGCCGGCCGAGGAGGTCCATTTCGTCGGTACAACCGGCAGCTTCGTGTACCAGGATTGCAAGGGTGGCGAGAATATTTGGCGTAAGCACCACACCTCCTCCATTACGCGCGATTTGTGGCTCTATGCCGATGGCAAGCATACGAAACTCACCTCGTTCGAGGGGGAGGATCGTCAGCCCCGCCTCTCGGCCGATGGTAAGACGGTCTACTACCTCAGCGAACAGGGTGGTTCGTTCAACGTCTACTCCTTCCCGCTGGCAGATCCCACGGCCGTGAAGCGTCTGACAAACCATAAAACGCACCCCGTACGCTTCCTCTCGGTGGCTGCGGATGGTACGCTCTGTTATACCTATGACGGTGATATCTACCTCAAGAAGGGGAGTACAGCACCGCGCAAGTTGGCCGTTACGATGACCTCTGATGATGTCTCGGCCGATCGCCAGTTGCTGCCCGTCAGAATGGGTAGCGATGCCGCCCTGTCGCCCGATGGCAAGCAGCTCGCTTTTGTCTTCCGTGGCGAAATCTTTGTCACCTCGACCGATTATGCCACGACGAAACAGATTACCCATACGGCCGCCTCGGAGGCCGATGTCTGCTTCTCGCCCGATGGTCGCAAGTTGGCCTACGCCTCGGAGCGTGACGGCAAGTGGCAGATCTTTACGGCCGAACTGAGCCGCAAGGAGGATGTCAATTTTGCCTACGCTACGACCGTTGTGGAGAAGCCCGTCTTCAAGGATAATAAACTCGATCGTCGTGCACCGCTCTTCTCGCCCGACGGCAAGGAGCTCTCCTACATCGAGAACCGCGATCGCCTGATGGTGCTCACGCTGGCTTCGGGCAAGACGCGTCAGATTACCGACGGCGAGCAGTGTTACTCGACGGCCGGTGGATTTAACTACACGTGGTCGCCCGATGGTAAGTGGTTCGCCATGAGCTACACGGGTAACGGCCATGAGCCTTATACCGATATCGGCATTGTCTCGACGGCGGGTGGTGAACCGATCCACAACCTGACGAATAGCGGTTATACCGACTCCTCGCCGCAGTGGGTGCTGGGCGGTGATGCCATCCTCTTCACGTCGGAGCGCTACGGCATGCGTAACCACGCCTCGTGGGGTACGTTGCGCGATGTGATGATCGTCTTCCTCAACCGCGAGGCGTACGACCGTTTCCGCCTGACGAAGGAGGATCGCGAGTTGGAGAAGGAGCTCGAAAAGATTGCCAAGGAGGGCGAAAAGAAGGAGGCTGCGGGTGCCGATAAGGAGACCAAGAAGCCTGCGAAACCCGCTGCAAAAGCTGCCAAGGAGATTGTCGTGGAGTTGCGCGACATCGAGGATCGCATCATGCGCCTGACGCCCACCTCGTCGCAGTTGGGAGCCGCCACGCTCAACAAGGAGGGTACGATCCTCTACTACCAGGCCGCTTATGAAGGGCCGATGAGTCTGTGGCAGCTGGATCTCGAGAAGCACATGCCGACCAAGATCGGTGCCGCCTCGGGACGTATGGTGTGGGACGACAAGCAGACGACCCTCTACCTGCTTGGCGCGCGTGCCATGAAGATGAAGCCCGCCACGAAAAAGCTGGAGCCGATTACGGCAACGGCCGAGCTGATGCTGGATCGCGCAGCCGAGCGTGCCTATATGTTCGATCGCGTCTATCGCCAGGAGAAGGCGCGTTTCTACAACGTGAAGATGCACGGTGTGGATTGGGAGATGTTGCGGGATGCCTATGCCAAATTCCTGCCCCACATCGGCAATAATTACGACTTTGCCGAGCTGCTCAGCGAGTGGCTGGGCGAGCTGAACGTTTCACATACGGGTAGCGGCTACCGCGCCCCTGCCGTGCCGACGGCCGACGTGACGGCCGACCTGGGTCTCTTCTTCGAGCAGGGTTATACGGGTGACGGCCTGCAGGTGGCAGAGGTGATTGCCGGTGGTCCGTTCGACCGCGCCTCGTCGAAGCTCGCAGCCGGTGACCTCATCACGGCCATCGACGGTATGCCGATCCAGGCGGGTGCGGATTACTTCCCGATGCTCAATCGCAAGGCGGGTAAGCGTACGCTGATTACGATTCGCAAATCCTCGGGTGAGGAGATCCAGGAGGTGGTGAAACCCATCACGCAGGCTGCACGCGCCACGCTGCTCTACAAGCGCTGGGTGAAGCATGCTGCTGCCGAGGTGGAGCGCCTGTCGGGTGGTCGCCTGGGGTATGTGCACATCGAGTCGATGGCCGATCCGAGCTTCCGCACGATCTACTCCGACATTCTGGGTCGCTACAACAAGATGGAGGGTATCGTAATCGATACGCGCTTCAACGGTGGCGGTCGCATGCACGAGGATATCGAGGTGCTGTTCAGCGGTGAGAAGTACCTCACGCAGGAGGTGCGTGGTAAGGATGCCTGCGATATGCCTTCGCGCCGTTGGAACAAGGCCTCGATCATGATCATGGGCGAGGCGAACTACTCGAATGCGCATGGTACGCCGTGGGTCTATAAATATAAGAAGATCGGCTCGCTGGTCGGTATGCCCGTGCCGGGAACGATGACGAGCGTGAATTGGGAGACGTTGCAGGATCCGACCCTCTACTTCGGTATTCCGGTGGTGGGTTATCGTACGGCCGACGGTTCGTACCTGGAGAATAAGCAGCTGGAGCCCGATGTGAAGGTCGAGAACAGCAAGGAGTTGGTTGTAACGGGCCGTGACGAGCAGCTTGAGGCTGCCGTGACGCAGTTGCTGAAAGAGATTGACGCTGCGAAATAAGCCCTACCGTATTGCTAAAATTCAATAAGATGCGTCTGCGATCCCTGTTGATATCGTTTGTGGCGATGAGTGTAGCCCTATGCGGCTATGCTCAGTCGCCCCATTGCCAGGTGGAGCACTTCTCGCGCGAGTTGGCATCGCGTTATGTGGAGGCGATCGCGCAGGATCAGTCTGGTTTTATTTATCTCGGTACACGTAACGGCCTTTGTCGTTACGACGGCCATGAGTTCCGCTTCTTCAAGAGCTACCCGGGAGATGCCTGCCGCTTGTCGCACAACCGAATCAATACGATCAGCGTCAGTTCGTCGAATTACCTCTGGTGTCTGGCGCACGATTTAAAATGTTATCTGTTCGATCCCGAAACGGAGCGCTTTTACGATCCGTTGTCGGTGGCGGAGGATAGGGATACCAATTCCCCCCCCCTGCTGATTCAGCAGATATACACACTTCCTCAAGGTATTACGTGGCTTGTAGGGGAAGAGTGGGCCGTCCGAGTCGATGAGAAGATCCTCCGATTGGATGCCCTCTCTGCCGAGGCGTTGACCTGCTACCGCATCGGCAGCCCGCAGTTGGCCGGTACACACGTGGTGTCAATCTGCATGGATAGCGTCGGGAACGAGTGGCTATTGACCGATGAGAGCGTGCGGGTCTTTGGTGAGGAGAAGCGTATCGAGCAACCGGGTGCAGTTGCGATGTGTGTGGCCGAGGAGGCGGCCTGGTCGGTTGGCAAGGACGACACGATATCGCGCTATGCGAATGGAGCAGTCTCGATGTGTGTGAACGAAGATGCTGTCTGGCTGATTGGTAAGAACGGCACGATGTTGCGCTATGCGAATGGTGCGGTCGAGCCGCGTCATATCCGCATGCCGAAGGCACAAGGTGCGGTACGTAATATTCAGGCCATAGCGAAGGATAAAATCGGCATATCGACCGACTTGGGTATCTCGATTTATGATGCGACCTACAATCGCTTCGACTTTGTCCCTATTGAGGGGGGATGCGTGAATCGGATCTATAGCGATTCGCAGGGCGTGTTGTGGATTTTTACCGATCGTGAGGGATTGTTTCGCTACAATCCGGCGAGTGGCGAACTTGCCTATCTGAACAACCGCGCAGAGGATGCTTTGCCCGAGAATGAGAACGAAATCTTCTGGCACGAGGATAGCGAGGGGCGTATCTATGTCGTTCCGACACGAGGCGTGTTGTCGTATTTCAACGCCCGCACGAATGCGCTCGAGCTGCTTACACCCGAGGACCAGGAGGTGCCGTACAAGGGGCATACACGTCGCTACCTGGTCGATCAGCAGCGTAATATCTGGTGTGTGGAGGTGGAGGGTGTGACGCGTATTTCCATTCAACCCGGTGCATTCCATCACCATGTACTCAATACGCAATCCGATACGCGGGCGATCCACTTTGATCGCCACGAACGCATCTGGTTCAGTTCGCGTGACCGTACGATTCATATCTACGACAATCGCTTGAATGCTGTGGGCTATCTGCGTGCGGATGGGCGGATTCAATCTTCGCCTTGCCGGTTCGGCTCGCCCATTTACTGTTTCCATGAGGATGAGAATGGCGTCATCTGGATGGGTGCCCGTTTTGAGGGACTCTATCGACTGACGCCGATCGATGAAAAGAGCTATCGGGTCGACCATTTCCGCCACGATCCGCAGGATGCCTACTCGCTGAGCAACGATAGCATCTACGATCTGCACCGCGATCGCTACGGTCGTCTGTGGGTGGCTACCTACGGCGGTGGCTTGAATCTGGTGGATGAAGGTGGAACGACACCCCGTTTCCTGCATGCCGGTAACGAAATTCCCTTCCCGGTGGAGGAGTATAGTCAGTTGCGTGTGATCGAGGAGACACCGAATTTCCTGTTGGTCGGAACTACGAACGGCTTGGTGCTCTTTCAGCATGCGCCTAAGACCTTCTCGTCGAGTTCGTTTAGTTGCTATTCCGTGCAGGAAAATGCCGATGGACTGCTCTCGAATGATGTGCGTGATATTCACTATACGTCGGACAGCGAGGTCTATCTGCTTTCGTTTGCAGGTGGTTTGAGTCGCCTGCATCTGGAGAAAGATGGCACGGTCAGCTTCGAAAATTTCACCCAAAAAGAGGGCCTTCCGTCGGAGCAGGTGTTGGCTATGATTGAGGATGCTGGTGGTGATCAGTGGATTTTGTCGGAGACGATGGCCTTTCGTTTCGATCCCGAGACGGCCTACTTCGAGCATTACGGCGAGCGTTATAGCAGCGAAAACTACTACTTCAGTGAGGCCAAACCGTTGCTGCATGGCGATCGTCTGCTGGCGGGTACCACGGATGGTTTTTGTGTCGTGCCCACGAATGAGCCCTTGAGCTATTTTGAGCCCCCGCTGGTGCTGACCGAACTCACGATTGGCAATCATACCGAGCGTCGCGGTATCAGCCGCATCGGCGAGTTGAAGTTGAAACCCGACGAACGTGATGTGCAACTTTCGTTTGCAGCGTTGGATTATGTCAATCCGGCTACGATCCGTTATGCTTATCGCCTGGAGGGGGTACACAAAGCGTGGCAACACCTGGGCAAGCAGCGCAACATCCACTTCGTGGATCTGGATCCGGGTGAGTACACGTTGGTCATTCGCTCGACCAACAGCAATGGCCGCTGGATCGAGAATGATTACCGCCTGAAGTTGGTCGCAACACCCACGTTCTGGGAGACAAATTGGGCATGGGGACTCTATTTGATCGGTATTTTCCTGGTGATTTATCTCTGGATGCGCATGTCCCAATTGCGCTCGAGGGTGCAGATGGAGCAGCAACTGAGTGACATTAAATTGCGCTTCTTTACCGATATTTCGCACGAGCTGCGTACGCCGCTCACGTTGATCTCGACCCCGATCGAGATGTTGCTCAGCCGCGAGAAACTCACCGATGAGGGGCGCGACCAGATGCTCGTTGTGCGCAACAATACGCAACGTCTCATTACGCTGGTCAATCAGATTCTCGACTTCCGCAAGATCGAGAACAAGAAGATGCGCCTGGTCTTGGAGTATACCGATGCCTTGGCTGTGGTGCGTCGTGCGATGGCGCATTTCAATTTGTTGAGCGACGAACACAACATCGATTACCAACTCGATTGTCCGGAGGGACCGATTGAGGGGTGGGTCGATCGCGATAAATTGGAGAAGATCCTCTTCAATCTGTTGTCGAATGCCTTCAAATATACGCCCGACGGCAAGTGCATTACGGTGCGTGTAGCATCGACCGAACAAGGATTGCAACTGGCTGTGATAGATGAAGGTATCGGCATCGATCCGAGTATGCAGACGCGTCTTTTCCAGCGTTTTGAGAGCCTTTCGCAAGCGAACCTTTTTAAGCCTTCGTCGGGCTTGGGTTTGTCGCTTGTCTCGGAGTTGGTGCAACTGCTCGGCGGAAAGATTCAGGTGGAGAGTACACCCGGTGTGGGAAGTCGTTTTACGGTCCAAATGCCTCTCGCGAAGGAGGCCTTTGCCTCGCTCCCGAATGTCGATTTCTTGCTCGGCGAAGAGCAGCCCAAGGGTCGTTCCCTGGCTTCGTTGGAGGCAGCCGAGTCGCATGTCGGCGGTCATGATAAGGCCGGTCGCCGAACGACGATTTTGGTGGTGGAGGATAACGACGAACTACGCACGATGTTACGCACGATCCTCGCGGATGAGTATCAGGTGTTGGAGGCTACGCAGGGCGAGGAGGGTCTGCGGTTGGCGCGTGAGCAGCAACCCGATCTGGTGATCAGCGATGTGCTGATGCCCGTGATGGATGGCTTGGAGATGGTGCGCCGCATGAAGGAGGATCCGCAGACGGCGCATCAGCTGGTGATCCTGCTCTCGGCCAAGGCTTCGCCCGATGACCGTATTCAGGGCCTGGAGACGGGTGTGGATGATTATCTGCCAAAACCTTTCCCTGCGAGCTACTTGTTGGCGCGTGTAAGGTCGCTGCTGGAGCGTCGTCGCGAGTTGCAACAACGCTTGTTGGCGCAGCTGACCTCGCCCGAAATGGCAGTTGATGAGGATAACTACGTGTCGCCGGAGGTGCTCTTCCTACAGCAGGCGACGGCCGCCGTAGAGCGACATCTGGACGATTGTGAATGGACGATCGAGGACTTCGCGGCCGAGATGTGCCTGTCGCATACGGCACTCTTCCAGAAACTCAAGTCCACGGTGGGGCTCTCGCTCGTGGAGTTTATCCGCGAAATTCGCCTTAAAAAGGCGTGTCAGCTGATTGAATCGGGACACCATAACATTGCCACGGTCAGCTACATGGTGGGCTTCTCGGATCCGAAATACTTTACGCGTGTCTTTAAGAAACGCTTTGGTATTCCGCCCTCGCAATGGGGTGAAAAGTAAGCATCGGCCGATGCAGAAAAAGGGGGCTTGCGAGCCTCCTTTTTTTGTGCCGGTGATCGTTACCCTGCAAAATAAAGGGAAACATCCTCGCAAACGGAGGATGTTTCCCTACTAACTAACTTCAGCCTGATGATGAGACCTATATCGGGGCTCAACTTCAAAGGCAAAGATCACGACTTTTTAGGATAAAAAGGTGTACATTTTTACCGAAAAGGTGGACATGCGCTCAATTTTTGTGTTTTTTTTGAATGGGTTTGACCTAATCGCTTGTGCAAACGGCCAAAGCACACTAGGGACGCGTCATCGCCTCGAGGTAGACCTCCAGGTTGGTGTAGCCTTTATCGCTTAATGTGAAGGCGTTACCGTCGGTTGCCGATTTCGGATTCAACCCCTGCTCGCGCTCCCACCAGTCGGGCATACCGTCGCCATCCGAGTCGCGCAACGCTTTGCGCGAGATATCCCCGTCGTGGAGTTTGCACCAGGGCGAATCTTCGCCTGCGGGGATTACGTCCTCCGGCAGATCGATCAAGCCCGGATGTTGGGCTGCATCGGCCGAAATCGAGCCCATGTAGGTAGCCGTACCGGTGCGAGTCTCGTCGATGATGCGGCGATCAATCGCATCGCGGTGCTTCGAGCAGCCGGCCCCATCGAGTACCAAGCCATAGGCCTCCTCGGCCGTGTGGGTCGTGATGTGATCGGCCTCGAGCGGTTCGCTGAGCCGGATCTGTCGTTTTACCTCCTCGGTGTAGGTGCCATCGGTCTGGTCGGGGTTGATCTGGGCGTAGACGCCCTTCGTCCAATTATCGCGACTCACCTCTTGGTAGCCCTCCATGATGTTGCCGTCGATGAAGAAACGTCCCCAGATGTGCTCCATCGGTTTCCAGCCGTTGAACGAACCATCACGACGGGTAACGTACTGCGTGGTACGAATGCCGATTGCGCAGATGCGGTAGCCGACGGGCGAATCCTTCGGGGTGGCCGGACCGGGTTTGTAGTAGTTGTTGATGAGGTTGGCCTTCATGCCTTCGCCGCCGTAGCAACCTGCTCCGGCCCAATTGTAGATGACGTTGTTGCGGATGTCGATCCACTCGCGCGTCTGGGTCGATTGGTGCGGCCCGAGGCGTGGCGTGCGGCTGTCGTGGTGTGCCAGAAGGTTGTGGTGGAACGAAGCTTTCGCACCGCCCCAAATGGCGCCATAGCCGTGGCTGCCCTTCTTGTGGCCGGCGTTGCGCAGGCTCTCCGAAATCAGACACCACTGCACCGTGAGGCGCTCGCCGCCATAGACCGAGCAACACTCATCGACCGACCAGCTGATCGAGCAGTGGTCGATGATCAGGTCCTCACTCTCCGAACTGCCCAGCCCATCGGGATCACGGCGGCTGTAGTTGCCGACACGGAAGCGCAGGTAGCGCATGATGACATTACGGGCGCGAATCGTCACCGGGAAGCGGGCAATGCAGATGCCCTCACCCGGGGCAGTTTGTCCCGCTACGGTGAGATCACCCTCGGTGATGCGCAGCGGCGCGTTGAGGAAGATCGTGCCCGCAACGTCGAAGACCACCGTGCGAGGTCCCTGCTGCTCGAGGGCGTAGCGTAACGTTCCCTCCTGCATGCCGTCCTCGAGGGTCGTGACATGGTAGACCTTACCGCCGCGTCCGCCCGAAGCGTAGCGGCCAAATCCCTCGGCGCCCGGGAAGGCGGGCAGGCGCTCACCTGCGGCAAAGGCCGTCAGCGGCAGTAAGAGCCATAACAGGCTATAGATGTATCGCTTCATGTAGTTCGCGTTTAGTATGCCAATACGTGCCACAGCTCGCGGATCTTGCGCTCGGGATCCCACTTGCCGTCAAAGGTCCAGCGCGCGTTGAGGTTGTAGTAGGCGGGCTTCTCCTCCGACTCCTGCAGGTTGTCGTTCATCCAGCCGCTATGACCTCCCTCGCGCGTGCAATCGTTGTAATAGACGCGTAAGCCCCACGGGCAGGGATCGAGTACCTTGTCCGAATAGGCGTAGTGGATGTTGCCGTCGAGCACGTTTTTCGAGAAGTGGCAATTTTGCAGGAAGAACTGCGAATCGTGGTGGTAACGACCCAGGAGCGTCGGCGAGGCGGCGTCAAACTCCGAATCGGTAATGACGAGCTTCTTCGACTTATCGCCACGGCCGTCATGCCAGATCATGGCGCGACTATCGCCGTAGAAGCGGGTACGGGTGACGAAGCACCAACCGCGTGGACAGAGGAAATCGACACCCGGACAGCGCAGGTAGAGGTCGGCGTGGTAGTACATGCCACCTGCATCGCGGGCCCAGAGCGAGAGGGCATCGTTGCCGTCGGCCCATACATTCGAGTTGATGACGATCGTGCGTGTGGCGCGGCCGAAGATGGACATCTGGTGGCGCGTGGTCTTCTCGACCGTGGTGCCGTAGTTGTTGTAGACCGTTAGGCCGCTGATTATGCAGTCGTCGGCCCCCTCCTGAATGACGATGACGCCATTCCCCACGGGCTTGCCTTTGTACTCCTTGATGCGGCGGTTGTCCGATACCTCGGCGTAGATGATCTGCGTGGCCTCGCGATCCTCGCCAACCAGTACGATGTTGGGCTTGTCGATAATTACCTTCTCGTTGTAGGTGCCCTTCTCGATCAGAATCTTGAAGGGTTCGGTCGGCTGATCAGGAGCCTTTTCGATGGCTGCCTGGATGCTTTCGCCCGCCTTGACGATGACATCAAAGGCGGCGCGATCGACCTTCGGAAGGCGATTGAGCTGGATCGTGCCGTTCTCGTTGCCGCCCTTGGAGTGGAGGTCAATCTGCACCTTATGTTTCGGATCGAATCGCTCGGCCCACTCCTCATAGAGGGGGTAAAGCTCGGCGGCACGGCTGCCGTACCAGCTGTAACCCGTGCGGCGCTCCAGACCGATCTGGTCGAGGCGACGACGCAGAATACCATCGCGGTCGCACACATAAGGCTCGCAGTACTCAAAATCGTAGAAACGACCCCACAAGGGAAGATTGGCCGAGGCATCCTCTACGAGTTTCGCATCGCGACGCTCACCCGGACGCCAACCCGTGCGCACGTAGCGCACGCCGGTCAGCTTATAGGTGTCGAACCACTTCATGGCGCCATGGATGGCGGCCTTTACGCGCTTCGAGGGCTTGGGGAGCGACATCAGCAGCTTGACAATCGCGGCACTCTCCTGCGTGCAGTACGAGGCCAACTCGAAAGCGCGTGCGGGTGCGGGTGCGAACGTATCTTTGTAGTGCTGCTGACACCATACCGTCGGCTCTCCGTCCACGAAGATTTGGCACTTGAGGATGCAGTCGATGCCCTTGTCGAAGGCTGTGGCAACCTGCTTGCGGGTGGCCTTGTCGATCAAATCACCCTCATAGGGGCTCTGCTCGTTGCGGATGTCGTCGAAAATCTCCAGGATGTTGACGATTGCATCGTCGTTGAAGGTGATGTGGGCATGATAACCCTCGGTCTTCGGCCAGATTTGAGGCCAACCGCCATTTTCGTATTGGCCGTCGAGGAGGTACTTCAGACCTGCTGTGAAGGCTGTGCGGTAGCGCTCCTCGCCTGTGGCTTGGTACAGACGGGCCAGGAAGATCATTTGCGACGTCGTGGCGCCGTTGTCGATCGTCGAATCATCGACACGCGTCTTTGCGGCGATGACTGCCTCACGCTCGGCGTCGGTCAGGCGGCGAGCCATATCGGTGTTTTTGGGCCATGCACCCGATACACGCTGGTAGAGCAGGATTTGATCACCGATGCGACGAGCTTCGTCCGATTGGAAGAACTCCTTGCGCGTCTCGCGCATGACATTGCGTTGCGGACGCAGGCGTTGCGCCAAAGCCGTTGAGGGCAGCAGCAGGGCTACCAAAAGCGTAAGTGCCCCTGCGCGGAGGGTGCACCCGATGCGGGAAAAGGTCTTCATGATGTTGGTTCAGATTGGTTAATTTGCAACAAGATACGAAAAAAATCTTAAAAGATCGCCTCATGCTCTTCGGATTTGGGTCAAACGCCCAAAATGGGGGGCGAAAAGGGTATGAAACGCGAAGCATTGAAATGAACCAACAAAAAAAGCGACCCACTCAAAGTAGGTCGCTCTTGTGACACCGACAGGACTCAAACCTGTAACCTTCTGATCCGTAGTCAGATGCTCTATTCAATTAAGCTACGGTGCCGAATTGCGATTGCAAATGTAGGGCGAAAAAAGGGATTGTGCAAACTTTTTGATGAAAAAAATTTAAAAAATTCTCGCCGAAGTGATTCGGAATCGCTTTAATCCTCTGAAAATCTTAACAATATAGCTTTACGTCCTGCTCGGTAATTTTTTCGCCCGAAAGAATGATCAACCGCTCCACGGCGTTGCGAAGCTCGCGGATATTGCCACTCCACCCCTTTGTCTGCAAGGCGGCGAGTGCTGCCGAGTCGATCTTTTTGGGCTCGATGTGGTACTCCTCGGCGATGCGGTGGATGAAATGGTCGGTCAGGAGAGGAATGTCCGAGGCGTGTTCACGCAAGGCCGGAACGCGGATCACGATCACCCCGATGCGGTGGTAGAGGTCCTCGCGGAAGTTGCCCCGTCGAATCTCCTCGCGCAGGTCTTTGTTCGTGGCTGCGATGACGCGCACGTTGACCTCGATATCGCGGTCGCTGCCCACGCGGCAGATCTTACGCTCCTGCAGGGCGCGCAACACCTTGGCTTGGGCAGCGAGCGACATATCGCCGATCTCGTCCATGAAGAGTGTACCGCCGTCGGCCAGCTCGAATTTTCCTTTTCGTTGCTTGATGGCCGAGGTGAAGGCGCCGCGCTCATGGCCGAAGAGTTCGCTTTCGATCAGTTCGGAGGGGATGGCGGCGCAGTTTACCTCGACAAAGGGGGCTGTGGCGCGTGGGCTCGAAAAGTGCAGATGGCGTGCCACCAACTCCTTGCCTGTGCCGTTTTCGCCCGTGATCAACACGCGCGCTTCGCAGGGAGCCACCTTCTCAATTAACGCGCGCACGTGTGCCATCTCGGGTGAATCGCCAATGATTGCTTCGACCGAGGTGGCGGCCGGAGCACGGCGTACGCGTCGCGTGGGGGTGCGGGACGTGGGGGAGGGGTGCTCCTCTTCGGGCGTATCGAGCGTGCGGTGGATGGATTGCAACAGGCGATTCATGTCGATCGGCTTGGTGAGGTAGTCTTCGGCGCCATGCCGTACCGCCTCGATGGCCGATTCGATCGAACGCTCGGAGGAGAGGACGATGAAGGGGGTGAGTTGCTCTGCATCGAGGGGCGTCGCTTCGTCGGTCAGGACGAGGTCGAAGTTCAGCCGTTGCAGCAGCGTACGCGCCGTCTCTTCGTTTTCGGCCGTCTCGATCGTGTACCCTTCATATTCGAGGCGCTCGCGGAGGGTGTTTCGCACACTTTTTGAATGGTCGAGGATTAAAACTTTTCTCATGGCTTGTCAATTCTGAAAAAATTGCTAAATTTGCCCTCAAAAGTACAAAATCCCAGCGCCGAAACCCAATGAGGGTACGGCGGTTAAGGGGGCAAGAAGGGAGGGCGTTGTGCGCGATCTGAAGGTGCCGTTTGATGCCTCTCCGAGCCGAAAAGGCACTCTGAACACCCCGTTTTGAACCACTAAACGATGAAAAAGAATTATAACTACACACGACGTAAGCTGTACCTGCCCGAGTATGGACGTCACATTCATGAGATGATCGATTCGCTGCTCTTGATTGAGGATCGGCACGAACGCAATCGCCAGGCACGCGCTGTGATTGCCGTGATGGGCAACCTCTTTCCCTTGTTGCGCGACACGGCAGATTTTACCCATAAGTTGTGGGATCATCTCTTTATTATGTCTGATTTTCAGCTGGATGTAGATTCTCCCTATCCGCGTCCTTCGCGCGAGGATCTGACGATTCAGCCCCGCCGATTGCAGTATTCTCAGTCGCCGATTGCCTATAAACATTACGGCAAACATGTCCAGCGCATGGTCAAGGCGTTGGCCGAAGAGGATCCGTCGCGTATTGGCGAATCGATCGATTGTCTGGCGCGCTACATGCGGACGAAGAGCTTTGAGTACAATCAGGAGCACCCGAACAACGAGGTGATCGTAAAAGATATCCGTCGCATGTCCGACGGTGCTATCGAACTGGATGAATCGGCCTTGCAAAATATCCGAAGCGATTACAAGCAAAACCAATCGGCCCATCCTTCGCGTGGTCAAGGGGCCCGCAATGTCCGTCCGATGGGTAAAATGCGCCCCGGTCAGCATAGCCGTAACCACCCAAAAAACAATTTTCAGCACCGCAACCCCTCGAAATAGGGCGGCGATTTGGTGAAAATGGGAATTTTGGTTATCTTTGTTATTTGAATAAGACACAAACTCAATGAATAAGCAATCTCTTATCTTCGCGTTGGCGGCTTTCGCTCTGTGCTGCAGCTGCCAACAGACACAAGTCAGCATCGAGGGCCGTTTGGTGGCCGGTGAATCGAAAACGGTCTACCTGGAGCAGGTATCCTCGTTGCGTCAACAGGTAATCGACACGACGGAGCTCGACGAGCAGGGCAACTATCGCTTTGCGTTGGAGGAGGCCTCCCAAACGCCGTCGCTCTACAACATCCTCTACGACGGGGAGCGCATTCCGCTCTTCGTGAAGGCCGGTGATAAGTTGCAGGTCAGCTCGGTGGGCAACATCGTTCGCAACTACACGGTCGCCGGATCGGAGGAGTCGGAGCTGCTCCGTGAGTTCTACCAGGCCTTCATCGCCGGTGCACAGCACCTGGAGCAGCTGGCCAAGCAATTTGCCGATCAGTCGCTTTCGGATGCCGATCGTGCTGCGCTGCTGAAGTCTTACACCGATGAGTATTACGCCATTCGTCGTGAGCAGATCAGCTTCATCGCCGAGCACAAGGCCTCGTTGGCTGCCGTCTATGCAATCTACCAGCGTCTGCCGGGTGATCAGCACCTCGCCGATGGCGTGAACGATGTGTTGCACTACCGTACCGTGGCCGATGCCTTGGAGGAGACCTATCCCGAGTCGCCCTATCTGGTGATGTTGCGTGGCGATATTGCCCGCATGGAGGCAACGCAGCGCCTGGCCGAGGGAATCACCGAGTCGATGTTCCCCGAGTTGGAGCTGCCCGATATGTATGGCAAGTCAGTAAGCCTCTCGTCGCTCTTAGGTAAGGTGATCTACCTCGATTTCTGGTCGGCCCAGCTGGGTAACAGCAATGTGCTGAATGCCGAGCTCAAGGAACTTTACGCCAAGTATCACGATGCCGCCACCCCCTTTGAGGTGTATCAGGTGGCGATCGATACCTCGAAGCCGCTTTGGATCAACACCGTGCAGGAGCAGCAGCTGCCGTGGATCTCGGTGAGCGATCTGCGTGGTGAGGCTTCCACGGCGCTGGGTACTTACAACGTAACGAAGCTCCCCACCTCGTTCCTGATCGACAAGGAGGGCGTGATCGTGGGTCGTGACCTGCGTGGCGAGGCGTTGGAGCGCAAACTCCAAGAGCTGACCCGCTAATGCACTATTTCGTCTCCGACATTCATCTGGGTGCCGGCTCCGAGGCCGAGGCACGCGCTACCGAGCAACGCTTTGTCGCTTGGCTGGATCGTGTGGCCGAGGATGCCGAGACGATCGTGTTGGCAGGCGATATCTTTGACTTTTGGTTCGAATACCGCGAGGTCGTTCCGAAGGGTTTTGTCCGCACGTTGGGCAAGATCGCCGAACTGACCGATCGCGGGATTCGCGTTTTATTCTTTACCGGCAACCACGACATGTGGGTAGGGGACTACCTGCAGCAGGAGTGTGGTGTGGAGCTCTTTACCACGCCGCAAATCCTGACCTTGGGCACGCGTCGCATCTTCGTGGCGCATGGCGACAATATGAACATCGACGGGCAGTGGCTTCTGAAGGCGATGAACACGATGTTCCGTTCGCGTGCTTTGCGTTGGTTCTTTTCGTGGTTCGTGCATCCCGATTGGGCGCTGCGTTTCGGCCATTGGTGGAGTGGCAGTTCGCGTAAACGGCACGCGCAATATGATGCCTTGACCGAGGCACTCACCGAACCTTTGATTGATTACGCGCGCACCTATGAGCAGGTGCATCCGCACGAGGTGGATCACTACCTCTTCGGCCATATGCACTATGCGCGCGATTATCGTGCGGAGGGGCTGCACGTGGTGTTGCTCGGTGCGTGGGATTGCTACCCCTCCTATGCCGTGTTGGATGCGGAGGGTAGTTTACAACTGAAAAAACTCGATCTATGAAACAATACCTCGATTTGCTGCGCCGCATCAAGGAGGAGGGCGTTGTGCGTGGTGACCGTACGGGCACGGGCACGAAGAGCGTCTTTGGCCACCAGATGCGCTTTAACCTCCGGGAGGGATTCCCGCTTCTGACGACCAAGAAGGTCTTTCTGAAGGGTGTGATTCATGAGTTGCTCTGGTTTCTGCAGGGCGATACGAATATCCGCTACCTGGTGGAGAATGGGGTGCATATCTGGGATAACGATGCCTATCGCTACTACAATGAGTTGTGCGTGAAGCATGCCGTGCTGCCCGTAGATCGCGATACGTTCCTTGCGTCGGCCGGTATGGAGTCGCCGATCGAGGGGTATCGTTTTGGTGATTTGAACCATGTCTATGGCTACCAGTGGCGTTCGTGGCCCAAGGCTGACGACGGTGTGATCGACCAGATCCAGGCTGCCGTGGAGCTGATCAAGCACAACCCCGAGTCGCGTCGTATCCTGGTCTCGGCCTGGAATGTAGCCGAGGTGGAGGAGATGGCTCTGCCGCCCTGCCATGTGATGTTCCAATTCTATGTGGCCGATGGCCGCCTTTCCTGCCAACTCTATCAGCGTAGTGCCGATACCTTCCTCGGTGTGCCGTTCAACATCGCTTCGTATGCCTTGTTGACGATGATGATGGCTCAGGTGTGCGGCCTCGAGCCGGGTGATTTTGTCCACACGCTGGGCGATACGCACCTCTACCTGAACCACATGGAGCAGGTTGATGAGCAGCTCGCGCGCGAACCGCGTCCGCTGCCCCGCATGTTGTTGAACCCCGACCGTCAGTCGCTCTTCGATTTCCGATACGAGGACTTTACGCTCGAGGGATATGATCCGTGGCCGACGATTAAGGCCCCGATGTCGTTCTAAAGTGAAAAACGAATGATTTCTGTCATTGTAGCGGTGGCCGAGAATGGCACCATTGGTGATAATAATACGCTTCTGTGGCATATCACGGAGGATATGAAGCGTTTCCGTCAACTCACAACGGGACACCCCGTGGTGATGGGGCGTAAGACCTACGATTCGTTGGGACGTCCCCTGCCGAATCGCCGTAATGTAGTGATTTCGCGCCAGGATCTGGCGATCGAGGGGTGCGAGGTGGCCCATTCGTTGGAGGAGGCGCTTGCGCTCTTTAAGGCAGAGGAGGAGGTCTTTATTATCGGTGGGGCGCAGATCTATGCCGAGGCGATGCCCGTGGCCGATCGCTTCTATTTGACCGTTGTGGAGCATCCCTACGGGGGCGATACGGTCTTTCCTGCATGGGATCCGTCGGATTGGCAACTCGTCGAGCTGGAGCGATTTGAGCAGGGCTCGGCCTATCCCTACCCGTTCCGTTTCGAGACCTACGAACGAAAATAAAATTTGTTTATAAAATTATTCGGCTGATTTTCAGCGCATAAAGGTGCAAGGGGAGATTTTCTCCCCTTTTTCTTTTGGTTTTGAATCTTTTTTGCCTTATCTTTGCAACGCAAAACGATACATCGCGGGGTAGAGCAGTTGGTAGCTCGTCGGGCTCATAACCCGGAGGCCGGAGGTTCGAGTCCTCCCCCCGCTACTAAAGAGGACAAATCGCAAGATTTGTTCTTTTTTT
>SUZH01000013.1 GCA_015060045.1 Rikenellaceae bacterium
TGGCGAGCTTGTTGGCCTCGGCGATCAAGGGATTCTTCTTTTGGAATTTGGCCTCCAGGTATTGGAAGGCGTGATCCTCGTGGCAGTCGAAGAGCCAGAAGCAGATACCCAGGGCAAACATGTTCTTACACTTCACGACAGCGCGGTTGTCGAGCCCCGTATCCTTCAGCGCCTCGCGCGTGAGGGTCGTGATGTCGGGAGCAACGATGTTGTAGTCGCCCAAGCCCAGCTCCTCGATCGGATCGAGAGTCGCGAAGCCTGCCTTCTTGAGGCTCTCCTCGGTGATCGAATCACCATCCAGAATAACCGTGGCCGAACGCTTCAACCACTTGCGGTTGGCCTTCAGCGCTGCGGGGTTCATGGCTACCAGCACATCGCAGTAATCGCCCGGATTGAGCTCGCGGTGGTCGCCAAAATGAACTTGAAAGCCCGATACGCCTGCTACCGTTCCTTGCGGAGCTCGGATTTCGGCCGGATAGTCGGGGAAGGTCGAAATGCCGTTACCCTCCAACGCGGCCGTGTCGGAAAAGAGCGTGCCTGTGAGCTGCATGCCGTCGCCCGAATCGCCCGAAAAGCGAATCACCACATCGTGCAACTCCTGCACCTTGTTTTGTTCCATGTTGTTTGTTTATTGGTTTTGAGTTAGGTATGATCGTCAATCAATTAAACAAAGATAACCAAATTCTGGTAAGTTGATTCGTTTACCTGCAATTATTTTTTTGCCCGACCGGCAACGAGGATGCCGACTTCGTAGAGCAGATAAAGGGGCGTGAAGACCACCGCGAGGGTAAACGGATCGCCCGAAGGGGTGATGAAGGCTGCCAAGATGAGCAGCAGTAAAATGACGTAACGGCGTCCTGCACGTAAGATTTCGCGCGTGACCAATCCGAGCTTGGCGAGCAGCCAGATCAGGATCGGCAGCTCGAACGCCAACCCCATCGTTAGGGTCATGCCCCAAAAGTTATTCATGTAGGATTGCAGAGCAATTTGCGTGGCAATGGCGTCGCTCAAGGCGTATTGAGCCAGGAAGCGGAACGTGAGCGGAAAGACGATTAAATAACCCGTTGCGACACCGATGTAGAAGAGTCCGGCGCCCCCGACAAATGCGGCCCGCACGCCTCGGAGCTCCTCGGTGTAGAGGGCGGGTCGAATAAAGCACCAAATTTCATACAACAGGTAGGGACACGTCAAGAGCAGCGCCGCGTAGAACGAGGTGCTGAGGTGGGTCGTAAATTGCGAAGCAACGTGGATGTTGATCAGCTCGACTGCGAATGGCTCGGCGGCGAAGATCGAGCTATGGCCGGTCAGTGCGGCGATGAATCGGTAGAGGATAAAATCCTCGCGCGTGGGGGCTAAAATGATCGCATCGAAGAGGGTAGGCATGGCGATAAAGAAGCCGACCATGCCAAGCAGCAGCACACCGGCCACACGCAACAACCCCGCACGCAAGACGTCGAGGTGGTCCCAGAAGTTTTGTTCCCCCTGCATGGGTCGAAAAGGCTATTTTTCAGGCTCCTCCTCCTTGTCGGGGCTTTGCATCCCCTCTTTGAACGAGCGGACACCCTTGCCCAGCCCCTTCATCAGTTCGGGAATCTTCTTGCCGCCGAAGAGGAGCAGCACAACCAGGGCGATGATGATCAGTTCGCCCCAACCTAAATTGCCGAGAAATAACAGATGGTTCATGTTACGCAAAACGTTTCTATATTCGACAAATGTAGTGATTTATTTTCGCTTTCGCAACCCCTTATTGAATCAGCAGGTAGATGTAGCCCGCGTAGAGCAACAGGAAGATCACACCCTCGGCACGATCCAACTCGCGGCGGCGGAACGTAAAGGCCGTGAAGAAGAGCAGAACGGCCGTCAGCAGCGTAACCAAGAGGTCGAAGTGCGTGATGCCGCCCATCGTGAGGGGCTTGATCAGCGACGAGGTGCCGAGAATCAGGAGGATGTTGGCGATGTTCGAGCCGACGACGTTACCCAGCGCCATGCCCACCTTGCCCTTGAGAAACGAAACGACCGAGGCAGCCAACTCCGGAAGCGACGTGCCACCGGCTACGAGCGTGATGGCAATGACCGACTCCGAGACACCCATCTTGCGGGCAATCGAGGTGGCGCTATCAAGGAACAGCTCGCCACCGAAAATCAGACCGCAAAGACCGCCGACGATCATCACGATCGTCAGCCACCAAGCCATCGGCTTCGGGGCATTCTCATCCTTTTCGGGACGCTTGGCCATGCGGATTGTCCAGATCATCAAACCGATGTAGAGCACGAGCATGATGGCGCCGTCGAGGCGTGCAATCGTGTTGGCATCACTCCAGCCGATGAATGTGTCGGAGGCCATCAGGATCAGCAGAGCCGAAACCAACACGCAGACGGGAATGTCGAAACGGATATTCTCCTTCGTGAAGGCAATGGGATGGATAATCGAGCAGACGCCGAGCACCACGAAGACATTGAAGATATTCGAGCCTACCACATTGCCGATGGCCATGTCGCTCTGTCCGTTGATCGACGAAAGCACCGAAACGACCATCTCGGGCATCGAGGTGCCGATTGCCACGATCGTAAGACCGATCAGAAATTCGGGCATGCGGAGACGCTGTGCCAACGCCGAGGCTCCATCCGTAAGATAATTTGCGCCACCCAAAATCAGGGTCAGGCCGAGTAAAAGCAAGAGGATATCCATAAGGGAACAGGATGTTTAAGTTTGGGACTAAATGGTTGATTCTATGCGTTGAAAATGTGTTACGTGTTATCCGAGAGCCACCAGACTGACCGCCATAATCGCCATACCGAGAACGATACCGAAAATGGCTGTGTGTGCCTCGCCATATTCGCGGGCGGCGGGTAGCAACTCATCCAGCGAAATGTAGACCATGATACCCGCCACGCCAATCAGTACGCAGCCGAGTAACACGGGGGTCAGGATCGACGCCAGCAGTAACCAGGCTACCAATGCTCCTAGCGGCTCGGCGAGACCCGAAAGCAACGACCAATAGAAGGCCTGACGGCGACTCCCCGTGGCGTAGAAGATCGGCACCGAGACGGCGATACCCTCCGGGATGTTGTGGATGGCTACGGCGATGGCAATGGCCAAACCGAGCGTCGGATCGCTCATGCCGGCCGTGAAGGTGGCGATACCCTCGGGAAAGTTGTGGATGGCAATTGCGAGGGCCGACATCAGTCCTACGCGCATGAGCTTCGTTTCGCGGGGTTTCTGCTGCAGATCCTCGACACTATGCGCCTCGTGCGGGTTCTCGAACGAGGGAACGAGGTGGTCGATCAATCCGATCAGGGCCATGCCGCCAAAAAAGGCGAGGAGCGTGATCCACTCGGCCCCTTTGCCTGCGATGGCACCGGCGAGCAAGTCGTTCCCCTGCGGCATGAGCTCCACGAACGAGACGTAGATCATCACACCGCCCGAAAGACCCAGCGAGAAGGATAACAGTCGTCGGTTCGTGTGCTTAGCCACGAAGGCAATCGCACTGCCGACGCCCGTCGCCAAGCCGGCTACGAGGGTCAAAACGAAGGGAATTATGAATTGTTGCATGGTCATACAGAGTGCGAAGATAGTGAAAAATTGAGATTAAAGCTTAAAAAATGGCGATAGAATGTCCAAATATTTCGCCTTCCGGCCCTTCCTGCTGTTGGCTCTCTTTTGTCTTTTCGTTCGCTTTTCGAAATTGTTAATTCTTGGTTGAAATTTTTTCTAAAGAAAAAGTTGCACGGGCGACCAATTTCCATTACCTTTGTCCCCAACATAATAAAATGTAAGCCCATGACCCAACAGCGAGCCATATCCCCGACCCACAAGCGTGAACAGGCGGATTGTTTCGATCAGTCATGGGAATTATTGTTTTAATAGGGTAACTATCTTTGGTTGCCCTATTTTTTTATCCTAAAGTGCTCGAAAATAGCACCGAAAAGGATAAAAATACCTTAAAAAGTGCGTTGATGAGAACGATTTTTACCCATGCAAAGGTCTATATCGGAGGGCGTTTCGAAGAGACAACCCTGGCAATTGAGCACGACCGCATCGTGGCTCTGGGCGCAGCGCCCGAGGCAGAGGATCGCGTGATCAACCTGGCGGGACGTTACGTGGTGCCCGGTCTGGTCGATGTGCATGTCCACCTGCGTGAACCCGGTTTCGAGTATAAAGAGACCGTAGCCACGGGTACGGCTGCCGCTGCCCGAGGTGGTTATACGCTGGTTTGTTCGATGCCCAACCTCAATCCTGCACCCGATTCGATGGCGAATCTGCAGTTGCAGCTCGATGCCATCGAGCGCGATGGCGTGGTGAAGGTGATCCCGTATGGTTGCATCACGAAGGGTCAAAAGGGATGTGGCGAACAGGCCGATCTGGAGGCGATGGCCCCGTACGTAGTCGGTTTCTCGGATGACGGACGCGGTGTGCAGGCCGATGAGGATATGAGAAAGGCGATGGTGGAGGCCAAACGATTGGGTAAGCCGATCGTGGCCCACTGTGAGGTGAACGACCTCCTGAAGGGTGGTTATATCCACGACGGCGCGTACGCCAAGGCGCATGACCACCGTGGCATCTGCTCCGAGAGTGAGTGGGCACAGGTTAAGCGCGACATCGAGCTGGTGCGCGAGACGGGTTGCCAATACCACGTCTGCCACGTCTCGACCAAGGAGAGCGTCGAGCTGGTGCGCCAAGCGAAGGCCGAGGGTCTCCGCGTGAGTTGCGAGACAGGTCCGCACTACTTGATCTTTACCGATCAGGACCTTCAGGAGGAGGGACGCTGGAAGATGAATCCGCCGATTCGCTCGGCCGAGGATCGCGCGGCGCTCATTGCCGGTATTCAAGATGGCACGATCGAGGTTTTGGCCACGGATCATGCTCCCCACTCGGCCGAGGAGAAGGGCCGAGGGTTGGAGAAGAGCGCGATGGGTATTGTCGGCTTGGAGTGTGCGTTTGGCGCGCTCTATACGCATTTGGTCGAGAAGGGTATCCTGACGCTTGAAAAGTTGGTGGCGCTGATGAGCGATAACCCGCGTCGCCTGTTTGGTTTTGGTGGTGGTATCGCCGTGGGTGAGCAGGCTGACTTTGCGGTGCTCGACTTGGAGACCACCTATACGATCAACCCTGACGATTTCCGCTCGAAGGGCAAGGCAACCCCCTTTGCCGGCCAAGCGGTACGAGGTAAGGCCGTCCAGACGTGGGTAGACGGAGAATTGGTATACGACGAAACAACGAAACAATAAAAACATAACGATGAAAGCTTTTACGAAGAAACTTGTCTTGGAGAATGGCCGCGAGTTCTACGGTTACGGCTTCGGTGCCGACCGCGAGGCTGTTCTTGAGATCGTCTTCAACACTGCCGTGGTGGGATATCAGGAGATTATGTCCGATCCCTCGTACACGGGTCAGTTGGTGGTGATGACCTATCCCCTGATCGGTAATTACGGTATGGCCGATGACGACTACGAAACGAAGAACCCGACGATGGGTGCCATGGCGGTACGCGAGTACAACGATTCGCCCTCGAACTTCCGCTACACCCGTACGCTGAACGAGGTGCTGGAGGAGTCGAATATTCCCGCTATTTGGGGCCTCGATACCCGTGCCCTGACGCGTGTAATCCGCGATGAGGGGGCACAGAAGGTGATCCTTACGGATGCTTCGACGCCGAAAGAGGAGGCGCTGAAGCGCCTGCAGGAGACCGAACTGGAGCAGAATCCCGTTGAGAAGGTGAGCTGCAAGAAGCGTTGGATGTCGCGTGTGCCGAACCATACGTATGACGTGGTGGCCATCGATTGCGGTATCAAGAATTCGTTTGTGCGCCAGCTTAACGCCGTGGGCTGCAACGTGACGGTGCTTCCGTACAATGCAACGGCCGAGGAGGTGCTGGCCTTCCGTCCCGACGGTCTCTTTATTTCGAACGGTCCGGGTAATCCCGAGCAAGCAAAGCCGACGATCGAGCTGATCAGGCAGCTGCGTGGCCGTCTGCCGATTTTGGGTGCCGGTCTGGGTATGCAACTTATCGCCCTGGCCTATGGCGGTAAGGTGGCGAAGATGAAGTTTGGTCACCGTGGCTGCAACCATCCGGTGAAGAATTTGGCTACGGGTCTGCTGGAGGTTGCTTCGCAGAACCACGGCTACAAGGTGCTGCCCGAGTTGCCGGGTGTGTTGACCGTGACGCATACCAACCTGCTCGATCAAACGGTCGAGGGTCTGGAGTGCAAGATCGATCGCGTATTTGCCGTGCAGTTTGAGCCGGCCAGCGCCGAGGCCGAGTGCCACGACGTATTCAAGAAGTTTGTTAATTTAATGGAGGAGGGAAGAGATGCCTAGAAGAGAAGATATTAAGAAAGTAATGGTCATTGGCTCGGGTCCGATCGTGATCGGTCAGGCAGCCGAGTTTGACTATGCCGGTACGCAGGCCTGCTTGGCGCTGCGCGAGGAGGGTTACGAGGTGATCCTTGTGAATTCGAACCCGGCAACCATCATGACCGATACGAACATCGCCGATAAGGTCTACATGGAGCCTTTGACGCTGGAGTATGTGGCCAAGATTATTCGCTACGAGCGTCCCGATGCCATCGTGCCGGGCCTGGGTGGCCAGACGGGTCTGAACCTGGCCGTGCAGTTGGCCAAGAAGGGTATCTTGGATGAGTGCCAAGTCGAGATCCTGGGTACGAGTTTCTCGTCGATCGAGCGTGCCGAGGACCGCGAGTTGTTCAAGGAGCTCTGCGAGCAGCTCGGTGAGCCGGTGCTGCCGTCGGACGTGGCTTCGTCGATTGATGAGGGTGCTGCCATCGCTGCCAAGATCGGCTATCCGGTAGTACTCCGTCCCGCTTTTACGCTCGGTGGTACGGGTGGCGGTTTCGTGGACAACGAGCAGGAGTTGCGCGAAATGATGCGTAATGCCTTGTTCCTCTCGCCTGTGCACCAGGTGCTGATCGAGAAGTCGATCAAGGGCTACAAGGAGATCGAGTTTGAGGTGATGCGCGACTCGAACGATACGGCGATCGCTATCTGTTCGATGGAGAACATCGACCCCGTGGGTGTTCATACGGGTGACTCGATGGTGGTGGCTCCGGCGCAGACCCTCACGGCCAAGGAGTTCCAGATGTTGCGCGGCTCGGCCCTGAAGATCATCCGCGAACTGAAGATCGAAGGTGGTTGTAACGTGCAGTTTGCCCTTGACCCCCTCTCGTTCCAATACTACCTGATCGAGGTGAACCCCCGCGTGTCGCGTTCGTCGGCCCTTGCCTCGAAGGCTTCGGGTTTCCCGATCGCCCGCGTGAGCGCCAAGATCGCCGTAGGTCTTACGCTCGATGAGATTCGCATCGCTACGACTCCCGCATCGTTCGAGCCGACGATCGACTACGTCGTGACGAAGGTGGCCCGCTTCCCCTTCGATAAGTTCTCCGATGCCTCGAACAAGCTCGGTACGCAGATGAAGGCGACGGGTGAGGTGATGGCCATTGGCCGTACGATGGAGGAGTCACTCTTGAAGGCTGTGCGCTCGCTCGAGACGGGTGTTTGCCACATCTACCACAAGAAATTTGACGGCTGGTCGAATGACGAGCTGCTTACCTATATTAAAGATGGTACGGATGATCGTCTCTATGCCATCGCCCAACTCATCCGCAACAACGTGGATCTGATGATGATCTACAACAATACGAAGATCGACATGTTCTTCCTCGAGAAGTTCAAGAACATCGTCGAGTTCGAGCAGGTGGTACGTAATAACGTAGGCGATGTGGAGACGCTGAAGGATGCCAAGAAGATGGGCTTTGGCGATAAGTACATCGGCCAGCTCTGGGGTAAGAGCGAGCACGACATGTACCTCATGCGTAAGGAGCACGGCATCTTCCCGGTTTACAAGATGATCGATACCTGCGGCGGTGAGTTTGCTGCCTATGTGCCCTACTTCTACTCGTCGTACGAGGAGGAGAACGAGTCGATCGTGAGCGAGAAGGAGAAGATCGTGGTGCTCGGTTCGGGCCCGATCCGTATCGGTCAGGGTGTCGAGTTCGACTACTCGACCGTACACGCCATCTGGTCGATCCGCGAGGCTGGTTACGAGGCCATCATCATCAACAACAACCCCGAGACCGTTTCGACCGACTATACGACCAGCGACAAGCTCTACTTCGAGCCCCTCACGGTGGAGGATGTGATGAACGTGATTCACCTGGAGAATCCGAAGGCGATCGTCGTATCGCTCGGTGGTCAGACGGCCATCAACCTGGCTGAGCCGCTGGCTGAGCTGGGTGTGCCCATCATCGGAACGGATACGGAGGCGATCCGCAACGCTGAGGACCGTGGCTGCTTCGAGAAGATCATGGAGGAGCTGGCTATTCCGCAGCCCGAGGCCGAGGCCGTGACCGATATCGAGGCCGGTGTGGCGGCTGCAGCCCGCATCGGTTATCCCGTGCTGGTACGCCCGAGCTACGTGCTGGGTGGTCGCGCCATGCAGATCGTGTCGAACGAGGAGCGCCTGCGCCACTACCTGCAGACGGCCGTTGAGGTGAATGTCGATTCGCCCGTCTTGGTAGACCGCTATATCATGGGTAAGGAGCTGGAGGTAGATGCTATCTGCGACGGCAAGGATGTATTCATCCCCGGTATCATGGAGCATATCGAGCGTACGGGTATCCACTCGGGTGACTCGATCAGCGTCTATCCTACGTTCAGCGTATCGCAGGCCGTGCGCGATAAGATCATCGACTATACGGTGAAACTCGGTCTGCGCATCGGCATTGTCGGTCTGTATAACATTCAGTTCATCGTGGATGAGGCCGGTGAGGTTTACGTGATTGAGGTGAACCCGCGTTCGTCGCGTACCGTGCCCTTCCTCTCGAAGTCGACCGGCGTGCAGATGGCCCATATTGCTACGCAGGTGATCCTCGGTCGCTCGCTCAAGGAGCAGGGTATCGAGTCGGTCTATGGTGAGGATAAGGGTCGCTGGTATGTGAAGGCTCCCGCCTTCTCGTTCGCCAAGATCCGCGGTATGGACTCCTACCTCTCGCCCGAGATGAAGTCGACGGGTGAGGCGATCGGTTATGACGATAAGCTCACGCGCGCCCTCTATAAGGCACTGCAGGCATCGGGTATGAACGTCTCGAACTACGGAACGATCTTCGTGTCGATTGCCGACGACGACAAACCCAAGGCTCTGCCGCTCATCCGCCGTTTCTATGACCTTGGTTTCAATATTGAGGCTACTGCCGGTACGGCGGACTACCTCCGCAAGCACGGCGTGCGTACCCGTACGCTTCGCAAGCTCAACGAGGGCTCGTCGGAGATCATCGACGCGTTGCGTCAGGGTCACGTCAGCTACGTGATCAACACGATTGACGTGAACCAGCACAACACGCGCCTGGATGGTTACGAGATTCGTCGTACGGCTGTCGAGAACAACGTGACGGTCTTCACTGCTCTCGAGACGGTACGCGTACTGCTCGATGTGTTGGAGGAGATTACGTTGCGTGTTTCGACCATCGACGCTAAGTAATTTCGATTTTATAGGGCATATTTTGCACCTTCTCGTCCGTCTTGAATGGGCAGTACGCTCAAGTACAGCCCATCCAAGCCGAACTTCGGTCGGCGCAAAATCTGCTCCTCTAAAATCAAAATCCGGGGCGCGCTTTAGTTTTCTTTAGAAGCCTTTAGCAATCTTTAACCCGCCCCTCAAAAAACTTAAGACGCTACAACCGACCATGTACAAAAACGCTATCTATACAATCCTGCGAAACGAGCCCCTCACACCGCTTGTTTGGCGGATGGTGTTGGAGGGTGATACCGAGTGGATCACCCGTCCGGGCCAATTCGTCAATATCGCCCTCGAAGGGAAATTCCTGCGTCGCCCAATCTCCGTATCGGACTACGATGAGAAGACAATAACGCTGATCTACAAAGTAGTAGGCGAGGGTACGAAGCAGATGAGCGGGATGCAGGCGGGCGAGAAGCTCGACCTCTTGACCGGTCTTGGTAACGGCTTCGACACCGCGAAGGCTACGGAGCGCAACCTCCTGGTGGGTGGTGGCGTCGGTGTGCCGCCCCTCTACAACCTGGCCAAGAAACTCCTTGCGGAGGGCCGTCAGGTGACCGTCATCCTCGGCTTCAACACCGCCTCGGAGCTCTTCTACGAGGAGGAGTTTAAGGCCCTTGGTTGCGATGTCTTGGTGACGACGGTTGATGGCTCGAAAGGTGTCAAAGGCTTTGTGACGACCGCCATCGAGGAGCTGAAGATCGACTTCGGCTACTTCTTCTCGTGCGGTCCGCTGCCGATGCTCAAAGCGCTCTACGACCACACCGAGTGCGAGGGTCAGCTTTCGTTTGAGGAGCGTATGGGTTGTGGCTTTGGTGCCTGCATGGGTTGCTCGTGCAAGACCAAGTATGGCAATAAGCGCATTTGTAAAGAGGGTCCCGTTCTGTTAAAAGAGGAGGTAATATGGTAAGAGATACATCCGTAGTTTTGAGCGGGTTGAAGCTGGATAATCCCGTGATCCCCGCCAGTGGTACCTTTGGTTTCGGCAACGAGTTCAAGGATTTCTACGACATCAACATCCTCGGTTCGTTCTCCTTCAAGGGTACGACCAAGGAGTCGCGCTTTGGTAACCCCACGCCCCGCATCGCGGAGTGTGAGTCGGGTATGATTAACGCCGTGGGTTTGCAGAATCCGGGCATCGAGCACGTCATCGAGCACGAGCTGCCGCTCCTGAAGACCTACTTCCATAAACCCGTGATTGCCAATATTTCGGGTTTCTCGATCGAGGAGTACGCCTACTGCTGCGAGAAGATCGACAAGGAGGAGCAGGTGGGCATCATCGAGGTCAATGTTTCGTGCCCCAATGTGCGCCACGGCGGTATGTCGTTCGGTACATCGCCCGAGGCGGCTGCCGAGGTGACGCGCGCCGTGAAGGCTGTGACGACAAAGCCCGTCTACATCAAACTCTCGCCCAACGTGACCGATATCGTCTCGATTGCCAAGGCGTGTGAGGAGGCGGGTGCCGATGGCCTTTGCCTGATCAATACGCTGCTCGGCATGCGCATTGACACGATGCGCCGCAAACCCGTCATTGCTAATACGATGGGCGGTTTCTCTGGCGCTGCGATCTTCCCGCTGGCCGTCAGAATGGTCTATCAGGTGGCCAAGGCCTGCTCGATACCTGTGATGGGTTGCGGTGGTGTGCAGTCGGCCTCGAACGTGATCGAGATGATGATGGCCGGAGCTACGGCCGTGCAGGTCGGAGCGGCCAACCTCATCGATCCCTACGCCTCGAAGAAGATTGTCGAGGAGTTGCCCGCAGAGATGGAGCGCCTCGGTATCGAGCGCCTGACGGATATTATCGGAATTGTGAAATAAAGAAATACGGAAAACTATGATTCAGAACGATGTAATTATTGCCTGCGACTTTAAGTCGGCAGAAGATACCTTCCGTTTCCTCGACCTGTTCAAGGACGAGGAGCGCAAACCCTTCCTCAAGATCGGTATGGAGCTTTACTATGCCGAGGGTCCCTCGATTGTACGCGAGATCAAACGTCGCGGCCATAAAATCTTTCTCGATCTGAAGTTGCACGATATTCCCAACACGGTGAAGAAGGCAATGTCGGTGCTCTCGCGCCTCGATGTCGATATGACCAATGTACACGCTGCCGGCACGATCGACATGATGAAGGCCGCCCTGGAGGGTCTGACGCGCGAGGATGGTACGCGCCCCCTGCTGATTGCCGTGACGCAGCTCACCTCGACGAGCGAGGAGCGCATGCAGCAGGAGCTGCTCATCAACGCCTCGATCAACGACACGATCGTTAAGTATGCCCAGAACACGAAGGCTGCCGGCCTGAATGGTGTGGTCTGCTCGCCCCTCGAGGCCGGTATGGTCAAGGAGGCTTGCGGCAAGGAGTTCCTGACGATTACCCCGGGTGTGCGCTTTGCCGATGGCGAGGTGGGCGACCAGGTGCGTGTGACGACCCCTGCCCGCGCTCGTGAGATTGGCTCGGACTTTATCGTCGTAGGTCGCCCCATTACGGCGGCTGCCGACCCCGTAGCGGCTTATCGTCGTTGCGTGGCAGAGTTTTTGGGCGAGTAACAAATCATTTGAACACCGAAACAGATGAAACGCGTACAACTCTTCTACCTGAAAAATTGCCCCTTCTGCAAGAAGGCACTGCGCTACATTGAGGAGGCCAAGGCCGCCCATCCCGAGCTGCAGCCGCTCGAAATCGAACTCATCGAGGAGTCCGAGGAGCCCGAAGTGGCGGACAAGTACGACTATTACTATGTCCCGACCTTCTACCTCGACGGCGAGAAGGCGCACGAAGGCGGCATCTATCCCGACGAGGTGACGGAATTGCTGCGCAAAGCATTGGAATAGAATTATATATCAATACAACTATGGAGAAACTTATTGCCAAAGATTTGCTGTCGATCGGCGCCGTTTTCCTGCGCCCCGACCAGCCGTTTACCTGGGCCAGCGGTATCAAGAGCCCGATTTATTGCGACAACCGTCTGACGCTGACCGCCGTAGAGGTGCGTAAGCATGTGGAGGCAGGTCTGGCCGAGATCGTCCGCACGAAATTCCCCGAGGCCGAGGTGCTGATGGGTACCTCGACGGCCGGTATCGCACACGCCGCCATCACCGCCACGATCCTCGATATGCCGATGGGCTATGTGCGCTCGGGGCAGAAGGACCACGGCCGCGGTAACCAGATCGAGGGTAAGCTCGAGAAGGGCCAGAAGGTGGTTGTGATTGAGGATCTCATTTCGACCGGTGGTTCCTGCATCGAGGTGGTCAATGCCCTGCGTGAGGCCGGTGCCGAGGTGCTGGGTGTCGCTTCGATCTTCACCTATGGCATGAAGAAGGGTCTGGATCGCATGGCCGAGGCCAACGTGATCAACTACTCCCTCTCGAACCTCGACGCCCTCGTAGAGGTAGCCGCCGAGGAGGGATACATCAAAGTAGAGGACAAGGAGAAGCTGATTAAGTTCCGTAATAATCCTTCGGACGAGAGCTGGATGAAGTAATTTCGATTTTATAGGGCATATTTTGCACCTACTCGCTTGGCGTGAATGGGCAGTACGCTCAAGTACAGCCCATCCACACCAACCTTCGGGCGGCACAAAATCTGCTCCTCTAAAATCAAAATTATGGTGGCTGAAAATGCCTCGTTTCATCGCCTCTCCATTTTGAATTTTGAATTCTAAATTTTGAATTTACCACTATGCGTCATTTGATCGATCCGACCGACCTTTCGGTACAGGAGATCCACGAGATCGTTACGCTGGCCGAAGATATCATTGCCAACCGCGACAAGTACCGCGAGGCTTGCAAAGGCAAGAAACTCGCCACCCTCTTCTACGAACCCTCGACCCGTACCCGCCTCAGCTTCACATCGGCCATGATGGAGCTGGGTGGTCAGGTGATCGGCTTCTCGGATGCAGCCTCCTCCTCCGTATCGAAGGGTGAGACGGTAGCCGACACGGTGCGTGTCATCCGTTGCTTCGCCGACATCATCGCCATGCGCCACCAGAAGGAGGGCGCTCCGCTCGTGGCCTCGCAATATGCAGGTATTCCCGTGATCAACGCCGGTGACGGCAGCCACGCCCACCCGACGCAGACCCTGACGGACCTGCTGACGATTAAGCGCGAAAAGGGTCGTCTGGACCACCTCACGATTGGTTTCTGCGGTGATTTGAAGTTTGGCCGCACGGTGCACTCGCTCATCAAGGCCCTCTCGCGCTACGAGGGTATCCGCATCTACCTCATCTCGCCCGAGGAGCTGCGCCTGCCGAGCTACATGCTCAAGGAGATGCGCGCCAACTCGGCCCTCGAGTTCGAGGAGGTACGCACCATGGAGGAGGTGATGGATAAGCTCGACATCCTCTACATGACCCGCGTGCAGAAGGAGCGCTTCCTCGATGAGGAGGAGTTCGACCGCGTGAAGGACAGCTTTGTGCTTGACCCCGAGAAGCTGAAGGCTGCCCGCGAGGATATGATCATCCTCCACCCGCTGCCCCGTGTGAACGAGATCACCCGCTCGGTCGATAACGACAAGCGCGCCGTCTATTTCCGCCAGGTCGAGAATGGTAAGTTTGTCCGCATGGCCCTGATCTATACGCTTTTGCAGTGGGCCGACGAGAATAAGCCCTTCGAGCAGACCCCTGTTTTCAACGAGGAGTATATCACGGGCGACTACACCTGCCCCAACAAGCGCTGTATCTCCACCACCGAGGATGTCGATCCGATTTTCCGCTACTCGGAGGATGGCACGCTGCGCTGTGCTTACTGCGAGGCCAAAGCAAAGGCTAAATAGCGAGAAATTCTCGAAGGTGATTTCTGTGCGGTGTGTTACCGCATCAGCCTTTCGGTTGTCCTTCGGCAACTTTCTTGAAACGGAATATCCACCACGCCAAGCAAGTCTTGGGTGGTGGATATTCCGTTTCAAAACCTCCTAAAGGAGGCCCGAAAGGCTGCAATAGGGAATTTGCATTCAAATAATAAAATACTTACATTTCCTCCTAAATCCTCCCTTATCCGAGGACGATTGGGTGGGATTGTCGATGTGCGCTACAAATTATCCACAAAACCGCAGTTTTGTGGATAATTTGTTAGTAGAATATTCGGGCGAAAGACTTTGCCGTTGCCTAAATTTTTTGTACTTTTGTCCGGAAGTTTTTTCGACGGGTATGGGCTATTATCTGCATACGGATTTTCAGCTGCAAAGCGGGCAATCGACCGGTGGGTCGGTGGGCTTGTCGGGTGGTGGTGTGCAGGCAGCGTGCGCCCCGATGAAAAAGATGAAAATGCAAGCAGATTGTGCCTTAAAATAAGTCGTGCCGCCACGTCCATAGGGATGTGGCGGCTTGTTTTTCGCGTGGGCGCAGGAGCTGTGACAGGCAAGAGAAAGGACAAATAAAAAACAAAATAGCAATGAAAGTTGGAGTTATTATGGGCTCGGCAAGCGATTACGAGGTAATGAGCGGAGCCATCAAGACATTGGAAGAGTTCGGTATCGAGTGCGAGAAGCGCGTTATCAGTGCCCACCGCGCCCCCGATGCCCTGGCCGAGTGGTCGAAGACGGCCAAGGAGCGCGGTCTGAAGGTGATCATTGCCGGTGCGGGCGGTGCTGCCCACCTGCCGGGTGTGATTGCCGCCATGACGACCCTGCCCGTGATCGGTATTCCGGTGCGTTCGAAGGCCCTCAACGGCATGGATTCGCTCCTCTCGATCGTCCAGATGCCCTCGGGTATCCCCGTGGCGACGATGGCCATCGACGGCGCGAAGAATGCCGCCCTGTATGCCGTGGCCATGTTGGCCCTCTCGAACGAGGAGCTTGCTGCCAAACTCGATGCTTTCCGTCAAAAGCAGACCGAGGCGGTTCTCAAGGTCGAGATTTAATCCCCAACAGCACAATCCCCAAACAAGACTATGAAAAATTTCCGCATATTTGTTGAGAAGAAAGATCGCTTCCGCGTCGAGGCCGAGAGCCTGAAGCGGGAGCTGAACAGCAACCTGAATCTGCAGATCGAGGAGCTGCGTCTCCTTTGCGTCTATGACCTCTTCGGCTTCTCGGAGGAGCTGAAGGAGAAGTGCCGCTACGGTGTCTTCGGCGAGGTGGTGACCGATACCGTGACCGATGCGTTCGACACCGAGGGTCGTCCCTCGCTGGCTGTGGAGTTCCTCCCCGGTCAGTTTGATCAGCGTGCCGCCTCGGCCGTGGATTGTGTCCGCCTGGTTGATCCGACGGCCAATGTCCGCATCCGCTCGTCGAAGCTGCTGGTATTCGACAAGGGCGTTACGGAGGAGCAGATGGCCAAGATTCGCCACTACTACATCAACGCCGTGGAGTCGCGCGAGAAGAACCTCGAGATCCTCTCCGAGCAGGAGCAGGCCGAGGTGATTCCCGTAGTGGTGCTGGAGGGCTTCCGCGAGATGAAGCAGGAGGAGTTTGCTGCCTACTGCAAGCAGATGGGCTTGGCGATGAATGCCGACGACCTGGGCGAGGTGGTACGCTACTTCCGTGCCGAGGGTCGTGATCCCTATGAGACGGAGCTGCGCATCCTCGATACCTACTGGAGCGACCACTGCCGCCACACGACCTTCACGACCGAGTTGGAGGGTGTCACCGTGGAGGAGTCTTTCCTCAAGGAGGAGATCGAGGGTTCGCTGGCCCTCTATCTCAATATCCGCCGCGAGCTGGGTCGTGAGCACAAGCCCCTTTGTCTGATGGATATGGCCACGATCGGTGCCCGCGTGCTGCGTAAGCGCGGCCTGCTGGACGATATGGAGCAGAGCGAGGAGAACAACGCCTGCTCGATCTTTGTCGATGTCGATGTCGATGGTGTGACCGAGCGTTGGCTCCTGCAGTTTAAGAACGAGACGCACAACCACCCGACCGAAATCGAGCCCTTCGGTGGTGCTTCGACCTGTCTGGGTGGCGCGATCCGTGACCCGTTGTCGGGCCGTAGCTATGTCTACCAGGCGATGCGTGTAACGGGTGCGGGCGACATCTACCAGAAGGTGGAGGATACGCTCCCCGGTAAGTTGCCGCAGAGCATCATCTCGAAGAAGGCCGCTGCCGGCTACTCGAGCTATGGTAACCAGATCGGTCTTGCAACGACCCATGTACGCGAGGTATACCACGACGGTTACGTGGCTAAGCGCCTCGAGGTAGGTGCTGTGGTCGGTGCTGTGAAGGCCGAAAATGTACGCCGCGAGAGCCCCGCGCCGGGTGATGTGGTGATCTATCTGGGTGGTCGCACGGGCCGTGACGGTATCGGTGGTGCTACGGGTTCGTCGAAAGAGCACGATGAGAAGTCGCTCGAGACGTGCGGCTCGGAGGTGCAGAAGGGTAATGCACCCGAGGAGCGCAAGCTGGAGCGCCTGTTCCGTCGTCCGGAGGTAACGCGCCTGATCAAGAAGTCGAACGACTTCGGCGCAGGTGGTGTGAGCGTAGCCATTGGCGAGCTGACCGATGGCCTGGATATCTACCTGGATCGCGTGCCGACGAAGTATAGCGGCCTGAATTCGACGGAGCTGGCCATCAGCGAGTCGCAGGAGCGCATGTCGGTCGTGATCGAAAAGAAGGATGTCGAGGAGTTTATGGCCTACTGCCGTGAGGAGAACATCGAGGCGGTGCATGTAGCCGACGTAACGGATACGGCCCGCATGCGTATGTATAACAAGGGTAAGCTGGTGGTGGATCTGAGCCGCGAGTTTATCGACTCGGCCGGTGCCAAGCACTATGCCGAGGCCACGGTGGGTGCCGTGGAGGAGTGCAACCCCTTTGAGCGCAAGGTTGAGGGCTGTACGGTGGAGGAGCGCTTCAAGCAGAACCTCGCCGACTGGAACGTCACGTCGCAGAAGGGTCTGATCGAGATGTTCGACTCGTCGATTGGTCGCTCGACCGTCCTGATGCCCTTTGGTGGTAAGACGCAGCGCACCGAGACGCAGGTGTCGGTGCAGAAGCTGCCCGTGGATGGCTATACCGATACGGCCTCGATCATGGCCTACGGTTATAACCCCAACCTGGCTTGCTGGAGCCCCTATCATGGTGCTGCCTATGCCGTGGTGGAGGCTGCTGCGAAGGTGGTGGCTGCCGGTGCCCGCTACGATAAGATGCGCTACTCGTACCAGGAGTATTTCGAGCGCATGACCAAGGAGCCGACCTCGTGGGGTAAGCCCCTCTCGGCGCTGCTGGGTGCTTTGAAGATGCAGGTGGAGCTGGGTCTGCCGTCGATTGGCGGTAAGGACTCGATGTCGGGTACGTTCCAGGATATCAACGTGCCGCCGATGCTCATGGCCTTCGGTATTACGACCGTCGATGCCAAGCAGGTGATTTCGCCCGAACTGAAGGGCGTGGGGCACAACCTCTATTTGGTACGCCACACGGCCGATGAAAACTATATGCCCGATACGGATCAGCTGAAGCGCAACTTCGCGTTCGTAAGCGATGCGATCGAAAAGGGTCAGGTCCTTGCCGCCTGGTCGGTTGGCATGGGTGGCGTTGCCGAGGGTATCGCCAAGATGGCCTTCGGTAACGAGATCGGTGTTGCGCTCACGATGTCCGAGCAGGAACTCTACAACTACGCTTACGGCTCGATTATCGTCGAGACGGAAGGCGAGTTGAACTACGATAACGCCGTGCTGATCGGTCGCACGATCGAGGAACAGGTGATCGAGGTCGAGGGTGTGAAGATGCCGCTGGAGGAGCTCTTCGAGGCAAACCGCGCCCGCTTCGCCACGATCTATCCCGATACGTGCAAGAACGAGGCCGAGGTGATGTCCTCGACCCCCGAGAAGCGCACGGATTGCTATCCGGGCGAGGCGGTGGAGCACCCCGTGGCTTACCTGCCCGTATTCCCAGGTACGAACTGCGACTACGATACGGCCAAGGCCTTCCGCCGTGCCGGTGCCGAGGTACGCACGAGCGTACTTTGCAACTTGGAGGAGGATGATATTCTGCGCTCGATCGATGAGATGTGTGCCCACATCCGCGAGGCGCATATCTTCGCCCTGAGTGGCGGTTTCTCGGCCGGTGACGAGCCCGATGGTTCGGCCAAGCTGATTGTGAGCGTGCTGAATAACGAGAAGGTGAAGGCTGAGATTCACGCCCTTTTGGATCGTGGTGGTCTGATTCTGGGTATATGCAACGGTTTCCAGGCGTTGGTTAAGTCGGGTCTGCTGCCCTATGGCCGTCTGGGTATGGTGACCGCCGAGTCGCCCACCTTGTTCCGCAACGATATCAACCGCCACATCTCGCAGATCGTCACGACGCGCGTTTCGACGACCCGTTCGCCCTGGCTCTCGAGCTTTGATCTGGGCGACGAGCATGCAATCGCCGTCAGCCACGGCGAGGGTAAGTTTGTCGTGAGCGAGGAGCTGGCCAAGGAACTCTTTGAGCGTGGTCAGGTGGCCTTCCAGTATGTCGATGCCGAGGGCCGTCCGACGGTGGAGGCTCCCTTTAACCCCAATGGCTCGTCCTACGCCATCGAGGGTATCATTTCGCCCGATGGCCGTATCCTGGGTAAGATGGGCCACACGGAGCGTTACGAGGAGCAGCTCTACAAGAACATCGCGGGCGAGAAGCGCCAGCCGCTCTTTGAGAATGCCGTTAATTATTTCCGCAAGAAGTAACATTAAAAGGTTA
>SUZH01000003.1 GCA_015060045.1 Rikenellaceae bacterium
CTCGCTCTCCTGAACGAAGCCTATTATGAGAAGGTCGATTCGCTGGACGAGTGCAACGCCTATAACTCGGAGGCTTACTCGGCGCTGATCGCTCAACTCGAGACCACCGACCAGCGTTCCGACGCATTCAAGGCCCTCGTCGAACAGTTTAACGCCATGCCCGACGAGGAGAAACTCACCGAGACAGCTCTCAATCAACGAAAAGCGTATGAGGCGGAGTATCTGGCAGCGTTGCTTGCCATTCTCGACCAAGAGCCCACTATCGCCCGTTATGCCCTGCTGGCCGAGCAGATGCAGTATCGTCTGCCCGATGGAGCGATTCTCGAAATCTATGAACGTCGCTATGCCGATGCGCTGACCGATCACTATCTATCAGCCTATTGCCGCCGCCAATTGGCCGGCTTACGCGTGGCCGTCGGCAAGCAGTACATCGACTTTGAAGCACCCGACGTAGAGGGAACGATGCACCGTCTGTCGACCTTGATGGAGGGCGCGGAGCTGACACTGCTCGATTTGTGGGCTTCGTGGTGTGGCCCGTGCCGTCGCGGTTCGATAGCAGTACTACCACTCTACGAACAGTACAAAGAGCGCGGATTTAAGGTAATCGGCGTGGCCCGCGAGTCGGAGGATTTGAGCGACCTGAAACGTGCCATCGAACAGGATGGTTATCCGTGGCCGCAGTTGGTGGAATTAGACGATCGCATCCACCTCTGGTCGCAATATGGTTGCAGCAATGCCGCAGGGCGCAAATTCCTGCTCGACAAAGCAGGAACGATCCTCGCAATTGACCCTTCGGTGGAGGAGCTGACAACGATTCTCAAAGAGCGATTGGGCGAATAGCGGGAGGTTTAGAATGTAGAATTAAAAATTATGAAAGGCGTGGTTCAATGAACCACGCCTTTCATGTAACAAGAGCTGTACTTTGCAGGAATTCGTAGAACAAGCGCTATTTTGAAGCTGCTCGAAGGCTGTTGCGACGCAGCATACTTTTCGTATGTGAGGAGCAACAGACAAGGCAGATGCCAAAAGGGCCTTGTTAGACGAATTCCCCACCCTACATCATCTCTTCGTAGCCGTATTCAATCGCTCTATTGAGCTGCTGGAGATACGGTTTGGCCGAGCGGAAACGGCGCAGCACCTGCTCCTCGAAATCGGGGGCGAGCACCTCCTCCTCGGTCAGGTCGAGCGAGAGGCAATGATCTTTTAATTTGAGTAACTCATCGTAGGGCGTACCGCTCTCGAAGCCCATCGGGACACGCTTCAGGCTGTTTTCACGGTCGATTTCAAATTCCTCGGCAGCTGCAATATTTCGGAGCATCTCATCGCCATTATCCACAATCTCCTCGCGGATACTTCGCAAAATCACGGGCGGAATGCAGACCTGCCCGACCGCCAGGATCGAGTGGCCGATCATCGACGAACCCTCCACAACGGGTTCAAGGTGGATGTAATACCCCGCCAGCCCCGAGTTCTTGCCACGCGGTGCAATGAAGGCCGAGAAGTGGGTTTTATAGGGCGACTTATCGGCCGAAAAGCGGATATCGCGATTCATGCGGTAGGTGCACTCCTTGGCCTTCAGCCCTGCCACCGTGGGATCGAACTCCGAGATACGATCGGCCAAATGCTCCACCCATCTTTCAAAGCGACCACGGTGCAGCTTATAGCGATCGCGGTTTTCGTCCATCCACGGCTTATGGTTATTGGCGGCCAACTCACGCAGGAAGTCGAGCGCCTCGGCAATTTCGTTGGGGTTCATCGTTACGCAAGATACTCGTAGCCGAGTTCATTAATCAGGTCGATCACTTTCTGCTCCTCCACCGAACCCGTCACATAAGCAACACCTGCCTCCAAATCGACACGCACGGCCTCTACGCCCTCTAACTTGGCGAGGTTACGCTCCACGTTCGCTTTGCAGTGGTTGCACATCATGCCTTTAATCTTATAACTTTTCTCCATAGTTTGGGTTGTTTGTTGTTCAACTTCCGTGTGCTGATGGCGGCGCACCAAGGCAACGACCAGCAGCACGGTAAAGAGTACGGCCGAGGCCGTCTTCCACCAGGGGAGCGTAGCTCCGTGGCAACAAGCGGCAGCATACTCGGTCGAGGCAGCCGTAAACCACTCCCGAGGCAGCAGATAATCAATGCCCAGACCGAAAGTCATCGCTCCGAGGATAATCGAAACGAGGTACAGGACAAGCGTCTTGCGCCCCAACACCTTACCGATTACCAGGATGGCGGCCATATTCGTTGCCGGGCCTGCCATCAACAGCACAAAGGCTGCTCCGGGCGACAATCCTTTGAGCATCAGGGCGGCAGCAATCGGTACTGAACCGGTAGCACAGAGGTACATCGGAGCCGAAATAGCCAGCACCAGGAGCATATTCAGGAGCGGACGATCGCCAAACTCGGCAAAGAATCCATCGGGTACCAAGACCGTAATTGCACCCGCAATGAGCAAGCCCACAACGAGCCATTTTCCGATGTCCTGCATCATCTGCCCAAAGCCATATTTCAAAGCCTCCACGCAACGTGCCCCGAAGCCCGTAGGCAGCTCCGTGTGCGTGGTCGTAGCGATTGCTTCTACCCCATTGTCGCGGGTCAAAGCGCCCACTAAAGCGCCACCGCCCAAAGCCGTGACCAAAGCAGCCAACGGGCGCAGTAAGGCAAAAGGAAGACCCAGGAGCGACGCCGTGGCGGCGATCGAATCGACACCCGTTTGGGGCGTAGCAATCAGAAACGAGACGGTAGCGGCGTGCGAAGCACCCTCACGACGCATCGACATCGCCGTCGGAATCACGCCACACGAGCAGAGCGGCAGGGGCACACCGAAGAGCGCGGCCAGAACAACCGAGCGGAAATCGTTTCCCGAGAGGTAGCGGGCATAGACCGTGCGCGGCACAAAGGCGTGCAGGATACCTGCAATCAGGAATCCGAGCAACAGGTATGGAGCCATCTCGGCCACCAAGACTACTAATGGCATCAAATACTCCTGCATGGCATTAAGCGTGATGATCGTGACACTCGTGCGAATGGCAACCCTCGCCCGAATCGACTACACGACCGGCCAAATAGGCCTCGATCAACTCCATGACCGCTCCGTGGCAACCCCTCACGACACGGATGCCATTCTGCTCCAAGACACGCTTCGCCCCTTCGCCCATATTACCGGCCAACATCACACGTACACCCTTTTCGGCCAACACAGGAGCAATGCCCGACTTACAGCCGCACCCCTCGGGTGAGGGCATCCTGTCGGTTGCGGTTATGCGGTTGGCCACCAAGGTGAAAATCGTATAATAGGCGCAGTGGCCGAAGTGGTCATCAACCACGCCGTCGCGGGTCGGCACGGCGACTTTCGTAGTTTCGAGTGCAAACATTGTTTGTCAATTTATTTCATGCAAAATTACATTTTTCGACTGTAAAACGCAAACCATGCGCAGGAGATTTTGTCGAACCGATTTTTTTCGTAACTTTGTAGAGTTAGAACCAATTTAATACACTTTATACCATGAAAACACGCAGTACGGTTTATCAGATTGAGAAAGAGATGCAGTGGGAGCCCGCAGGTGAGGGTGTTACCCGCCAGATTATGGCCTACGACGGTCAGATTATGCTCGTCAAGGTGAAGTTCGAGACGGGTGCCGTGGGTGCTCCCCACACGCACTACCATTCGCAGGCTTCGTATATCGTGAGCGGTAAGTTCGAGCTGACGATCGGTGGCGAGAAGAAGATCCTGGAGGCTGGCGACGGCTACTATGTGGAGCCCGACGAGCTGCACGGCGCAGTCTGCCTGGAGGCAGGTGTGCTGATCGACTGCTTTACCCCGATGCGCGCCGACTTCCTGAAGAAATAAGAAGCGGCTACATATTATCAAAAAGCAGGCTACCTCGTTCAAGGTAGCCTGCTTTGTTTATTGTTAGACAACTTCTACTCCTCGGTTGCGTTGTGACCCGTGTTGATCGCCGTCCAAATGTTCTCGATCGGCGCCTCCGATACGGTGCATTCGGCACCTACCATCATCTTGCCCTTCGGGCCATCGGCCAGGGCCTTCTTTACAACCGCTTTAACCACCTCGGGGCTCTCGGTGATAATCTCCTTGTGGCGATCCAAACCACCCAAAACGGGGCGCTTGAAGAGTGCATAGCCATCCTGAAGCGTGAAGGGTGTGCCATTCAGCACCAACGGCGTATTGACAATGTGGCCCGGATAATCCAGATAGCGGGTCAGGTCATCATACGTTCCCTCCCAGTCGCAGATGTGCAGGATGCTCATCTTGGCACCCTCGGCACAACGATTCATGATGCGCAGGTCGAAGGGTTTGATCAGCTCCTCGAAGAAGCCGGGGATGTAGTAGTACTTCATCTCGCCACCCTGCGTGGTCATGTAGAAGCCCTCGATGCCAATCTCCTTGCAGGCGTCGACCAGCCACTCCAACGCCACGGCGTAGTAGCCGAATACGCGCTTCAGATCCTCGGGGCGCTCTTGAGCCGCTTTGGCAATATTCTCATCGCCCAGCGACTGGCGAGCCACCTGATAGGGCGAATAGATCGTCGGGAGGATGTAAACATCGTTACCCACCAGGCGGTTCAGCTCCTTGATCACCTCAAAGGTGGGGCGATAGTAATCCTCGGGCACGGGGGCAATGTTATCCCACATCTCCTGCTTATCGAGATCAGCAATTTCATCGGGACGCTGCTCGAACTGCACCTTCAGTACATCGGCATTGGTCTGCAGCAGGTAGTTGATGTGGCTTCTTACAGCACCTTCGCCCACCTTCGAGTTGGCGTCGAAATGGACAAAGAAAGCACCGGGGACATACGATTCGTCGAGCGTACCGGCTACAAAGGCATCCATCAACTCCTTCTTGTTGGCAGGAATCTCCGAACCGTTGTTCGATGTACACGATGACACGGAAAGTGTCGAAACAGCCAACAGTGCTGCTACAACGCCCTTGGCCGATAAATTCTTAAGATGTTTCATTTGTACAATTTTTGATGGGTTCTACGATTTATTTCGTTATTGAGCATTAAGTTTTTAACACCCAAAATTAGCAAAATATTTTCAATTTTGCCAACCATATCTCTTAATCTCAATCGAAAGGCACTTTTTTTGCAAGATTGTGGGATGTGAAATGTAAAACATCCTGCTTATGAAACGCTTTTTATTGGCGGTTGTAGCGTTACTGTTGGTTGTTGCAACCGCAAGTGTCATCGGACAGAAAAAGAATCTCTCGCCCAAAGAGGAGCGACGCGAGGTGCGTGAACAACGGCGCGCCCAGCGATTAGCCGAGTATGAGAAGATGATCGATTCGATCGTGCTCTCGCATAATTTTCAGTTCAACCCCCAGACCATGCAACGCCAGCCTGCAGGGCCGATGCGCACGATCATGAATCCCGAATACAACGTCGGCGTATGGGGATCGGTAGCCGATATCTGCCTTCCCTACATCAAAGGTTACACACCGCCTTATTTCGTCACGGTGCTCAACTACACGATTCCCTCGCTCGATAATTTTGTAACGGAGCAGACCCACGAGGGATGGATGGTGAGTTTCTCGTCGCCGCTCTTCAGCGGAACGACCTACACCTTTGTCTTTGAGATCTACTCACGTACGGGTGGAGCTGTGCTGACCATAAAAAATCCCTGGTACAGCGATGTGCAGTACTCAGGGACCATTACGCAGCTCTATTAGCGGCCTATCCTCCGTTAAATCTTGTATATCAGTGCTACGGCGCTTACCGAAACGCCCTCTTCGCGGCCCTCGAAACCAAGATGCTCTGTGGTTGTGGCTTTGACCGATACACGGTCATCGTCCACACCCATTGCATCGGCCAGGGCGCGACGCATCGCATCGATGTAGGGACGCAACTTCGGCCGTTGCATGCGGATCGTGCAATCGACATTTCCGATCGCATAGCCCTTCTCCTGAAGCAGTGCCACAACACGGTGCAAAAGAATCTTCGAGTCGATGCCGCCAAACTCGGCCGATGTGTCGGGAAAGTGCAGGCCGATATCGCCCAAGGCGGCCGCCCCCAAAAGGGCATCACAAATGGCATGGATCGCCACATCGCCATCCGAGTGAGCCACAAAGCCCTTCTCGTAGGGGATCTCTACCCCACCTAACACGAGGCGCAAACCTTCGCGCAACACGTGCACATCATAACCGTGTCCGATTCTAAAATTCATCTTCGTAATTCTATTTAGAGGCCCATCTCCTTGAGGAAACGACCCGTATAACTCGCTTCACATTGTGCCACCTCGCGGGGTGTACCCGTAGCCACGATATGGCCACCAGCCGCACCGCCCTCGGGACCGATATCGATTAGGTGGTCGGCCACCTTCACCACATCCAGATTATGCTCAATGACGATCACCGTATTGCCGCGATCGACCAACTTATTGAGCACGTCCAGGAGGATGCGCACATCCTCAAAGTGCAGACCTGTGGTCGGCTCATCCAAAATATAGAGCGTACGTCCCGTATCACTTTTGGCCAGTTCCGAGGATAGCTTGATACGCTGGCTTTCACCACCCGACAGGGTCGTGCAGGGCTGACCGAGGGTCAGGTAACCCAAGCCGACATCCTGGATCGCCTTCAGTTTCTGGTAGATCGAGGGCACCGGTTCGAAGAACTCCACCGCCATATTGACTGTCATATTCAGCACATCGTTGATCGACTTACCCTTGTATTTCACCTCCAGCGTCTCGCGGTTGTAGCGATTCCCGCCACAGGCCTTACAACGCACATAGACATCGGGCAGGAAGTTCATCTCGATCGTCTGTACACCCGCGCCTCGGCACTCCTCACAACGACCTCCACGTACGTTGAACGAGAAGTGACCCGCCTTGTAGCCACGCATCTGGGCATCGGGGGTCTTCTCGAAGAGTTTGCGGATGTCGGTAAAGACATTCGAGTAGGTGGCCGGATTGCTACGCGGTGTACGACCAATGGGCGACTGATCCACCACGACGAGTTTATCAATCTTCTCAATACCTTCGATCGAATCATAAGCCAGCGGTCGGTCGAGTGAACGATAGAGTTTCTGGCTCAAAATCGGACGCAGGGTCTCGTTTACGAGGGTCGATTTACCAGATCCGCTGACACCCGTCACACAGATCAGTTTCCCGAGCGGAAAATCGACATCAACGCCCTTGAGGTTATTGCCCCGTGCGCCACGAATCGTAATCTTTTCGCCCGACCCCTTGCGTAGTTCCGTCGGAATTTCAATCTTCCGACGGCCCGTGAGGTAATCGGCCGTAATCGAATCGGCCTTTGCAATCTCCTCAAAGCTACCGGCGGCGACAATTTTACCGCCTTTACGCCCCGCCTTGGGACCTACGTCGACAATAAAGTCGGCCGCACGCATCATCTCCTCGTCATGCTCTACGACGATGACCGAATTACCCGCATCGCGCAACTCTTTGAGGCTGCGAATCAGCCGTTGGTTATCGCGCTGATGCAGACCGATCGAGGGCTCATCCAAAATATAGAGGACATTGACCAACTTCGAGCCAATCTGGGTTGCCAAACGAATACGCTGACTCTCACCACCCGACAAGGTGCGCGACGCACGATCAAGCGAGAGATAGCCCAGCCCGACATCGACCAAAAAACGCAGGCGTTCACGAATCTCCTTCACGATCTCGCGGGCAATCTGCTGCTCTTTCTGATCCATGCGCTCCTCGATATGCTCCATCCATGCCGAGAACTCCAGAATCGACATAGCCGACAGATCGGCAATGTTCTCTTCACCAATGCGGAAGTGCAGTGCCTCGTCTTTGAGGCGCGTACCACCGCAAGCCGAACATTTCTGATAGACGAGGAATTGACCCTTCCACTTCTGGCCCTTCTTCGAGTCCTCATCCTCCATACGGTCGATGTACTCGGCCACACCCTCCCACTGCAGAAACTGAATACCGCCGGCGGGTGAGCTAAAGCGGCTCAAATCGACCGTCAGAGGCTCTGCATCGCCATACAGAACCGCCTTCAGGGCACCTTCAGAAAGGGTCTCGATCGGATCTTCGAGCGTAAAGTCATATTTACGACCCAGCATCTCGAGCATCGCAAAGGTCATGTTGTTGCGGTGCTTACCAAGCGGCTCAACCGCCCCTTCGCGCAACGATTTCTTGGGATCGGGGATGATTTTTTCAAGGTCAAAGACTGCCTCTTCGCCCAGACCGTTGCAGTGCGGGCAAGCACCCTTCGGCGAGTTAAACGAGAAGGTGTGCGGAGCAGGATCCTCAAACGCCACGCCCGTCGAGGGGCACATCAAGTGGCGCGAATAGTAGCGCTGCTCATCCGTGCCGTAGTCATAGACCGACATCGTACCCTTACCCTGACGCATCGCCTCCTTCAAGGAGGTCATGATGCGGTCACGCGACTCCTCATTCACACGCAAACGATCTACCACGAGATCAATCGTGTGAGTCTTGTAGCGATCCAAGCGCATACCGGCCTGAAACTCACGAATCTCACCGTCGATGCGGGCATAGAGGTAACCCTTCTTGGCCAGCGATTCGAACAATTCGCGGTAGTGGCCCTTACGGCCCTTCACCACGGGAGCCATCAGGGCAATTTTGCGCCCTGCGAAACTCTCCATGATCAACTCGGCGATGCGATCATCGGTATAGTGCACCATCCGTTCGCCCGTGATGGGCGAATAGGCACGCGATGCACGGGCAAACAACAGACGCAGGAAATCGTTGATCTCGGTCACGGTACCCACCGTCGAGCGGGGGTTCTTGTTTGTGGTCTTCTGTTCGATGGCTACCACAGGGCTGAGGCCCGTAATCTTATCCACATCGGGTCGCTCCATCGACCCCACAAAGTGGCGGGCATAGGCCGACAGGGTCTCCATATAGCGACGCTGTCCCTCGGCATAGATTGTATCGAACGCCAACGACGATTTACCCGACCCCGAAAGTCCCGTCACTACGACCAATTCGTGGCGCGGAATCTCCAGATCGACATTCTTTAGGTTGTGCACGCGGGCACCCAATATTTGAATCTTATCCTGCATCTTCTCCTCAAACGTCCCGCCACGACCATTTATTTCGTCGCAGAAGGGGCGAATATGCAAAGATACAACACTTCGATGAAAAGAGGAAGTAACGGCGAATAGTTTTTCGAGAAAAATCGCTACCTTTGTCCCAACTAAAAATCAGAAAACTATGCTCAAAGCAGGACGCAACTATACCCTTACGGTGAGCCGCATCTCGGAATTCGGTCTCTACCTCGAGGATGCGGAGCACAACGAGGTGCTGCTCCCCAACCGCTACACCTCGCTCACGGACAAGGTGGGCGACGTGAAGGAGGTCTTTGTCTATCACGACTCGGAGGATCGCCTTGTAGCAACAACCGAGACGCCGACGATCCGCGTGGGCGAAGTGGCCTTCCTCAAGGTAGTGGACAAGACCGTACATGGTGCTTTCCTCGATTGGGGACTCCACGGCAAGGATCTCTTCCTCCCGAACCGCAACCAGCAGGGCGGCATCTTTGCCGGCCACAGCTATGTGGTCTATGCCTACGAGGACAACATCACGGGACGTTGCGTAGCGACCAATAAGCTCAAAAACTTCATCGACAACCTCGACATCACGGTCAAGGTGCGCGATGAGGTGGATATCCTCGTAGCTTCCGAGTCGCCAATCGGTTTCCGCGTAGTGATCAACAACCGTCACTGGGGTATGATCTACCGCAACCAGCTCTTCCGCCGCGTGGAGATTGGCGATCGCATGAAGGGTTACGTGACGCGCATCACGGAGGATAACCGCATCGACGTCAGCCTGCAGCAGCAGGGCTTCAAGCAAGTGCAGGATTCGGCGGCCACGTTGCGCGAACTCCTGGAGGCCAACGGTCGTTTCCTGCCGCTGAACGACAGCAGCGACCCACAGGAGGTGGCCCGCATGACACAGATGAGCAAAAAGGTATTCAAACGTTCGGTCGGCATGCTCCTGAAGAGTGGCGAGGTGGAGATGACCGACGAGGGCATTAAACTCATACGCTAATGGCCAACCTGCAGACTGCCGAGCGCGTCTCGCGCGACGCCTCGGATAATTTTGTCTTTCAGCGTTCGATCCTCGCCTATCACGAGGCAGCCAAGTTGGTACAGGGCGACGTGCTGGAAATTGGCACAGGTTCGGGCTACGGCATCGAATTGATTGCCCCGCACGCCAAGAAGTTCGTCACCATCGACAAATTCATGGCCGAGGGCGATCGTGCATTGCCCGACAACGTGGAGTTTCGCCAGGCCACAGTTCCTCCCCTGCCCTTCGAGTCGGAGAGTTTTGACTATGTAATCTCGTTCCAGGTCATTGAGCACATCAAGCATGATATCGAATTTGTGCGCGAAATTCATCGCGTGTTGCGCCCGGGAGGCAAGGTAATTATCACCACCCCCAACGCTCCGATGTCGCTCACGCGTAACCCCTGGCACATCCGCGAATATAAGTCCGAGGAGCTGCACAACCTATTCGAGGTGCATTTTCAAGATGTCAAGGTCGAGGGCGTAACGGGCAACGAGCAGGTGATGGCCTACTACGAGCGTAACCGCGCAAGTGTGAAGCGCATCACGCGTTGGGATATCCTCGACCTGCAACACCGCCTGCCGCGTTGGATGTTGCAACTGCCCTACGACATTCTGAATCGCCTGAATCGTCGTAAGCTCCTCGCTGCAGCCCCCGAGGCTACGGCCTCAATCCGCATGGAGGATTACTTCCTGACCGAAAAGACCGAGCAGGCATTTGATCTCTTTTTAACCGCAACCAAACGATGAAGAATATAGTTTTTGACCTGGGTGGCGTAGTCTTTATGCGCGACCCGAAGAAGTGCACGGAGGATTTTCTGAACTTCTTCAGCTTCGTACGAGCCGAGCAGATGCCCTGGTTCTGGAACGAATATGACCGTGGCACGCGCTCGTTGGAGGAGGTCAAAGGGGATCTCTGCGAGCTAAACAACTGCGACCGAAAGAAGGTGGATGAGTACCTACAACTGGCAATCGACAAGCAGGAGGTCATCGCACCCACCGAGGAGCTGATTCACGACCTCAAGGCAGCCGGCTATCGACTCTATGTGCTCTCGAACATGTCGAAGGAGTTTATCGCCTTCCTGCGCAAGGTGCCCGTCTATCGCTATTTCGATGGCGAGGTAGTTTCGTGTGAGGAGGGTGTTTGCAAGCCCGAAGCTGAAATTTACCGCATCCTGCTGTCGCGCTACGAGCTCAACCCGAAGGAGACGATCTTCATCGACGACCGCAAAGAGAATGTTGAGGCTGCCGAGCAGGTGGGCATCACGGGCTTCCACTTCAACCGCAAGGATATTGCGGGAACGATTAGCGAACTGCGTTCCAAATTCAAAATTTAGAATTTAGAATTCAAAATAAAAAAAGGGGGGGGGTAAAGGTTGCTAAAAGCAACTAAAGGGAATTAAAGGCGTGAAGGGGAAATCCTTTGCGCCTTTTTTGATTTTGTTACCATTTATATATAATAAAACGGGGGCTTAAACTTATTCAATCAAGCTCAGCATAAACCCCGTTCTTAATGAACCGAAGTTACGGCACACGCTACGCTTTCGTGCCGTGACTTCGAGGGCGTTCGGCAGAACACTGAAAAAGATTTCTTCGAAATCCTCTAACAAAAAAAGAGAAACGGAGTTGTGCAAGCACATCCGTTTCTCCTTTTTGTTTGCGCCTAAAAGGCGTTTTTCAGTGTTCTGCTCTCACTATGAACCGAAGTTATCATACAAGATATTCTCCGGCGGTACGCCGAGCGAATCGAGCATATTCACCACGGCACCGATCATCATCGGGGGTCCGCACATGAGGTAGATGCAATCCTCGGGAGCCTCGTGGTTCTTCAGGTAGTTCTCATACAGCACATTGTGTACGAAACCTGCCGTGTAGGCCACACCCTTGGCATCGGCCTCGGGATCGGGACGGTCGAGGGCCAGGTTCATCTTGAAGTTGGGGAACTCCTCCTGAATCTGGTTGAACTCATCCATGTAGGGAGCCTCCTTCAGGGCACGAGCACCATACCAGAACGATACGGGACGCTTCGTCTTCTCGGTCTTAAAGAGGTGCATCAGGTGGCTACGCATCGGAGCCATACCTGCACCACCACCGATGAAGATCAGCTCCTGCGTGTCGGGCAGGTTCTCATCGAGGAAGAACTCACCGTAGGGACCTGAAATAGTCACCTTATCACCCGGCTTGCGCGAGAAGATGTACGACGAGCAGATACCCGGGTTCACCTTCATAAAGCCGCCATTCACGCGGTCGAACGGAGGCGTAGCGATACGGATGTTGAGCATGATGATATTGCCCTCTGCAGGGTGGTTGGCCATCGAGTAGGCACGGAAGGTCGGCTCGGGGTTCGTCGTCACGAGGTCCCACATCTTGAAGTGGTCCCAATCGGCGCGGAACTTCTCGTCAATATCCATATCCGAGAACTTGATCTGGTCGTACTGCGGGATATCGATCTGGATGTAACCACCACTGCGGAAGTTCAGCGTCTCGCCCTCGGGGAGCTTTACAACGAACTCCTTGAGGAAGGTCGAGATATTGCGGTTCGAGACCACCTCACACTCCCACTTTTTCACACCCAGTACCGACTCGGGCACCTTGATCTTCATATTCTCCTTCACCTTCACCTGGCAACCCAGACGCCAATGGTCCTTGGCCATCTTGCGGTTGATGAAGCCGGTCTCGGTCGGGAGCAGCTCACCGCCGCCCTCCATAACCTGACACTTGCACATACCGCAAGCACCACCACCACCACAAGCCGAGGGGAGGAAAATCTTATTGTCGGCCAGCGTAGCCAAAAGCGTCGAACCACTCTCGGCCTCGATCACCTGAGCACCGTCGTTCACATCAATCGTCACGGCACCCGACGAAGTCAGTTTTGCCTTTGCAAAGAGAAGCAGTGCCACCAAGAAGAGCGTCACCACCAGAAAGGCTACGATTGCAACAAGAATTGTCTGTGTCATATTCCTATCTCTTATTAAAGGTTAGAACTGAATACCCGAGAAGATCATGAAGGCGATACCCATCAGACCCGTGATGATAAAGGCGATACCGGGACCCTTCAGGGCAGCGGGAATATGCGAATAGGTCGTCTTCTCGCGGATAGCGGCCATCATCACGATTGCCAGCCACCAACCAAGACCCGAACCCAAACCATAGACAATCGACTGCCATACGGAGGTCAGCTCGCCGCCATCGACCTTCTGCTGCATGAAGAGCGAAGCACCCATGATGGCGCAGTTCACGGCGATCAGCGGCAGGAAGATACCGAGCTGGCTGTAGAGCGAGGGCGAGAACTTCTCGACGATCATCTCCACGAGCTGCACGAAGGCGGCAATCGTAGCGATGAAGATAATGAAGGTCAGGAAGCTCAGATCGACACCCGGAACCAGCGCGTCGGCTTTCAGCACATAATTGTAAAGCAAATAGTTCAGAGGCACGGTCATCACCAATACGAAGGTAACGGCTGCACCCAGGCCGAGGGCCGTCTTAACGCTCTTCGAAACGGCAATGTAGGAGCACATACCGAAGAAGAAGGCGAAGACCATATTGTCGATAAAGATCGACTCAATAAAGATGTTCAATGTTTCCATATCTTACCCTCCTATTTTTCCTGTAAATCCTTATTTTTCGAACGGTGTACCCAGATGATGCAACCGCAGAGGATCAGCGCCATCGGCGGGAACAGCATCAGACCGTTGTTCGAATAGAAACCACCCTCGGCAATGTACCAGCTCTCGGGAATCACACGGAAACCGTAGAGCGTACCGGCACCGAAGAGCTCGCGGAAGAAGGCGATCACAACCAGAATAAGGCCATAGCCCAAACCGTTGCCGATACCGTCGAGGAACGAAGCCCAGGGGCCGTTACCCAACGCGAAGGCCTCCACGCGACCCATCACGATACAGTTCGTAATAATCAGACCCACGTAAACCGAAAGTTGCTTCGACACGTCATAGACAAATGCCTTGAGCACCTGGTCTACCAAGATTACCAGCGTAGCGATCACAACCAGCTGCACGATGATGCGGATGCGCGACGGCAGGCCGTTACGCAGGAGCGACATCACCAGGTTCGAGAAAGCCGTTACGGCCGTCACCGAGAGAGCCATCACGATAGCAGGCTTGAGCTGCACCGTTACGGCCAACGCCGAGCAGATACCCAAGATCTGCACGATGACCGGGTTGTTCGCCGAGAACGGGCCGGTCAGATATTTCAGATTCTTGTTACTCATTGTTCTCTACTTTATTCGTTTCACACTCGGTTGCCTCGGTGCACTCGGCGCAGCAAGGAGCTACGGCCGACACCTTCAAAAGGGGCAGGTATGCGCCCAGGCTCGATTTAAGCATGGCCGTCACACCATCCGACGTCTTCGTACCACCCGAGATGGCATCCACCTCGTGGTTGGGATCCTTCGCGCCGCCCTTACGCAGGGTTACCGACACGAACTCCTCACCTTCGAAGATCGTCTTTCCCTTATACATGGCCTGGTGCTTCGGAGTAGCTACCTCGGCACCCAGACCCGGCGTCTCGCCGGCATGGTCCAGGACGATACCCGAAATGGTATTCATGTCCTTCTCCAAAGCTACATAGCCCCACATCGGACCCCACAGACCTACACCCGAAACGGGCACTACAATACGACCATCCTCGGCCTGGAATACGGGCAGCGTATGCTCGGCAAAGGCGGTCGGCAGATCGAACAGGAGCTGGATAGGATCCTTACCCTCGATCTTCTCGCCCTTCTCGTTTACTACGAAGGCCTCAATCACCTCGTCGTAGTTCTGACCCGTGAGCGAGAGCGAAGCCAAAATAGCCTGCTTTTTCTCGTTCAGGATATTGGCATCCTGACGGCTCTTGAGTGCCAGGGCAGCCACAGCCAGCAGCGTAGCTACCACAACGACCATCACCGTCGAATAGATGACAATATAAAGATTGCTGTTCTTATTCATATCGCTATACTATTTAACGGTTTTAACACGATTCTTACGACGGCTGATGTTGGCCTCTACCACGAAGTAGTCCACCAGCGGAGCCAGGGCGTTCATGAAGAGGATCGAAAGCATCATACCCTCCGGATAGGCGGGGTTCACCACGCGGATCAGCACAGCAATAGCACCCGTCATGAAACCGACGATGTACTTACCCGTATTGGTCTGAGCCGAGGTCACGGGATCCGTAGCCATAAAGACGGCACCGAAAGCGAAACCACCAATGATGAGATGCCACCAGGCGGGATACTCCGTAACGCCGAGTGCCTGGAAGAGATAACCCATAGCCAGACCACCGACAAATACCGATACCATCGTGCGCCACGAGGCGATACCCGTGAAGAGCAGCACCACAGCACCCAGCAGGATAGCCAGCGTCGAGGTCTCACCGAACGAACCCGGGATGAAGCCCAGGAAGGCATCCATAGCCGACCAATCGCCGAGCGTACCGGTCGAGGCGAGCTTCTCGAGGGCCGTAGCACCCGAAACGCCATCCACCTGAGCACCCATCATCGTCCAGTTCGAGTACCACACCTGCTCACCCGAAATCTGGGGCGTATAGGCAAAGAATACGAAAGCACGTGCCAACAGGGCGGGGTTAAACACGTTCATACCCGTACCGCCGAAAACCTCCTTACCGAAGATCACGGCAAAAGCCGTAGCCAGACCGACCATCCAGAGCGGGGTCGAAACAGGCATGATCATCGGAATCAAGAGACCCGACACAAGGAAACCCTCGTTGATCTCATGGCCGCGGATCTGGGCAAAATAGAACTCAATCGCAAGACCCACGATGTACGAAACGCACACCATCGGCAGGATGCGAACCAAACCATAGAAGAAGGCCGTCAGACCCTCCAGACCCACCTGGGCACCCGTCCAGTAGCAACCGAACAGGAAGGCGGGCATAAGAGCCACGATCACCATGATCATCGTGCGCTTCATATCGTTGCAGTCGCGGATATGAGCACCCTTCGTGGTGGTGGTGTCGGGGACAAACAAGAACGTCTCGAAACCCTCGAAGGTCGAGTGCAGGAAGCTCAACTTACCTCCCTCGGAGAAGGTCGGCTTCAACTTATCTACAATGTTTCTCAATGCCTTCATCGTTATGCCTCCTTAATCATTAAGTTAATACCGTCGCGGAGCACCTGCTGCATCTCGATCTTCGACGGATCGACGAACTCACACAGCGCGATATCCTCCTCGACAACCTCATAGATACCCAGGTTCTCCATCTTGTCGATGTCACCTGCCAGGCAGGCCTTCAACAGATACACCGGATAGATGTCCATCGGCAGGTACTGCTCATAGAGACCCGAAACAACAAAGGGACGCTCACCGCCATTGAGGTTCGTATCGAGCTTGTACTGCTTCTTGGGGCAGAGCCACGAGAAGTAGGCGCGCGAAACGGAGAACTTCTTGAAGCGGGGCATCATCCAGCCGAAGAGCTCGAACTTGTCACCCTCGGGGATTACCGTCAGCTGGTTGGCGTAGAAACCTACGAACTCTGCCTCCTGACGCTTGGCACCCGTGAGCACGTTGCCCGAGATCAGACGTACCGAATCACCCTCCTGCTGAGCCTTCACCTTACCCTTCACGATCGAGTCGATGCGGGCACCGGCTACGATGGTGTAGTACTGGGGAGCCTCGACCTCCGAACCCGTCAGGGCTACAGTCTTGGTCATATCGAGCTTACCCTCCAGTGCCAGGCGGCCGATGATGGCTACATCCTGGATGTTTACGATCCATACCACCTCACCCTTATTTACGGGATCGATGTGGTGGATCTGTACACCCACGTTACCTGCGGGGTGCTTGCCGGCGAAGGTGTGCAGCTCGGCACCCTTCAGCTGGGCGAACTTACCCTCCGAGCCCTTGCGCATCGAGAGGTGTACCTTACCCTCCGTGAGACGACCCAGGAGTGCAATACCGGCCTCCAGCTCAGCAGCGTGCTGCTCCAACACGTAGGTGTAGTCGGGAGCGAGCGGCGCCGAATCAAATGCCGAGATAAAGATTGCCTTCGGCTGATCCGAAGGGTTGGCAATGATGCCATAGGGACGCTGCTGAATCATCGGCCACAGACCGGACTTGAGCAGCAGTTCGACAACCTCCTCACGCGATGCCTTCTTCGGATCGAGTTTGGGGAATGCCTCGTAGGTTTGCTTTTCGGCGGGCGTAACCGTCACGGAGAGCACCTTGCGCTTCTCACCGCGGTTGATGGCCGAGACCACACCGCTGACGGGCGACGTAAAGAGGATGCGCTCGTCTGCCTTATTGAAGAACAGCGGCGTACCGGCCTTTACCTCATCGCCTACCTTAACCAGCAACTTCGGCGTCACGCCCTCAAAATCGAGGGGCGAGATACCATACTCCGAAGCCATCGGCAGCGCCGTGGTTTGCTTCGAAGCAGCACCTGCGAGGTTGATGTCGAGACCCTTGCGTAAAGTAATGATTTTCGACATAATGGTTAATGTGTTTGAATAATAATTATGTTGAGTTTTGTTGTTAGCTTTCTAACACTGCATAATTCGCGGGCGAAAATACAAAAAAATTCCCGAATAATCGCATAAAAAGGGAATTAAATATCGTATCTTTGTCCTATGCTAATCGACATTCACACCCACCACCCCACCTCGGCCGTTACGATCAGCGCAGTCGGACTGCATCCGTGGCAGGCAGAAGGCGGCACGTTTCCGAGCCGGGAAGCCGTAGCGGCAGCCGATGCCGTAGGCGAAATCGGGTTGGATAAGGCCTGCGGAGTCGATTTCGAGACGCAGAAAGAGCTTTTCGTCAAGCAGTTGGAGATGGCCGAAAGATTTGAAAAGCCGGTCGTTCTGCACTGCGTCAAGGCATTTGAGGAGGTGATGACGATGCTCGACAAGCACACGCTTCGCGCCGTGATTTTTCATGGTTTCATCGGATCGAAGGAGCAGGCCGCAAGAGCTGTCAAAAAAGGATATTACCTCTCTTTCGGAGCACGGACCGAGGGCTCAAAAAAGACGATTGAGGCCTTGTGTGCAACCCCGCTTAACCGCCTCTTCGTAGAGACCGATGAGGCGGAGGTCACGATCGAGGCGATGTACCAAACGATCGCTCGATTGCGAGACATCGAGGTGGAGGAGCTAAAGCGAGCCACCGCAACGAACTATAAACGAATTTTCACCAAAGAAGATGAATAATTGGCTGGAACGCACCGAATTACTACTCGGAAGCGAAAAGTTGGAAATACTAAAAAACGCCCATGTATTGGTCGTAGGCCTGGGTGGTGTCGGGGCATATGCCGCCGAGATGATTGCCCGTGCAGGCGTAGGTCGCATGACCCTGGCCGATGCCGATGTAGTCGGCCTGACGAACATCAACCGCCAGCTTTTGGCACTCCACTCAACCGTCGGACGTAAGAAGGTCGAAGTCCTGGCCGAGCGTATCAAAGATATAAATCCGGATATTCAACTCACGCTCTGCGACCGCTTCGTAAAGGACGAGGAGACCTACCGCCTGCTCGATGCCGCCAAGTACGACTATGTGGTCGATTGCATCGACACCCTATCACCCAAATTGGCGCTTATCGTGGCCGCCTTGGAGCGCAAGCTGCCCTTAGTCAGTTCGATGGGAGCGGGAGCCAAAATGGACCCTACGCAGCTTGAAATCAAAGATATTTCCAAGACCCACCACTGCCCTTTAGCGCACATGCTTCGCAAGCGGCTGCACAAAATGGGCATCTACAAGGGTTTTAAGGCTGTTTTCTCACCCGAACCGATCCGCGAGGGGGCGATGATTATCGAGGAGGAGCAAAACAAAAAATCGCAGGTCGGCACGATCAGCTACATCCCTGCCCTGTTCGGCATCGGATGCGCCTCGGTGGTGATTCGCGGGTTGATTGGTGAATGATAAGAAACGTATATATATGGTAAACGAACGCATGCAGGTGGTCTTTGACTTTCTCGACCGCCATGAGATCCGCTACTCGTGGTACGAACATCCCGAAGCGCCCACGATCGAGATTGCCCGTCAATATTGGCATCAGGACGGCTCGAAGCACTGCAAGAATCTCTTCTTCCGCAACCACAAGGGCAACCGCCACTATTTGGTCTGCTTCGATTGCGAGCAGTCGATGGCCATTCACGACCTGGAGCACCTCCTGCATCAAGGAAAACTCTCCTTTGCCTCGGAGCAACGCATGGAGCGCTGGCTCGGACTCAAACCCGGTTCGGTGTCGCCCTTCGGCCTCATTAACGACCCGGAAAACCATGTACATCTCTTCCTCGACGACAAATTGCGCAACTACCCGTCGCTCTCGTTCCACCCGAACGACAACCGAGCTACGGTAGTCATCGAGCTCAAGGAGTTTCTCCGCTACCTTGAACTCGTCGGCAACACATACGAGTTCATAGAACTCTATTAAAGAAGTTGAAAGTTCAAAGTTGAAAGTTATTTTTTTCTTGCTTTCAGCCGCTCAACAAAAAAAGGGAGATAGCCACCGGTTTAGGCTATCTCCCTTTTTGTTGAGCTAACTCTCAACTTTCAACTCTACTTCAGCTCAACGAGCGACTTACCCGTCATTTCGGCAGGCTGCTCGAGACCCATCAGGTCGAGCACCGTGGGAGCCACGTCGGCCAGAATACCGTCATGCACGGCCTTCACGCGATCCGAAACCACTACAATGGGCACGGGATTCAGCGAGTGAGCCGTATTGGGCGTGCCATCGGCATTCACCGCGTTGTCGGCGTTGCCGTGGTCGGCAATCTGAATCACCTCGTAGCCATTCTTCTTGGCAGCCTCTACCACCTTCTCTACGCAAGCATCCACCGCCTTTACGGCCGTAACGATCGCCTCGTAGATACCCGTGTGACCCACCATATCGCCATTGGCGAAGTTCAGGCAGATGAAGTCGAACTTCTGCGAGTTGAGCGCCTCTACCAACTTATCGGCCACCTCGGGAGCCGACATCTCAGGCTGCAGGTCGTAGGTAGCTACCTTGGGCGATGCTACCAGGATACGATCCTCGCCCTCGAACTTCTCCTCACGGCCACCGTTGAGGAAGAAGGTAACGTGTGCGTACTTCTCCGTCTCGGCAATGCGCAGCTGGCTCAAGCCCTGCTTCGACACCCACTCACCAATCGTGTTCTGCACATTCTCCTTATCGAACAAGATGTGCAGCCCCTCGAACTTAGCATCGTAGGGGGTCATGCAGCAGTAGTAGAGCGGCATCGTATGCATACCCTCGGCGGGCATATCCTCCTGCGTGAGGACGATCGTCAGCTCCTTGGCGCGGTCGTTGCGGTAGTTGAAGAAGATCACTACATCGTTCGGCTCAATCAGACCCACGGGCTGACCCTCACCGTCTACGCGCACGATCGGCTTGATGAACTCGTCCGTCACCTCCTCATCATACGAAGCCTGCACGGCTGCCACCATATCCGTAGCGGCCTTACCCTCACCCTTCACCAGAGCATCGTAGGCCACCTTCACACGCTCCCAGCGCTTATCGCGGTCCATGGCGTAGTAGCGACCGATGATCGTCGCAATCTCGCCCGTCGAAGCGGCCATCTTAGCCTCCAGCTGCTCGATAAAACCCTTACCGCTGCGGGGGTCGGTATCACGACCATCCATGAAGCAGTGGGCATAGGTCTTCTCGATCTTATACTCGGCAGCAATGTCGCAGAGCTTAAAGAGGTGCTCGAGCGACGAGTGCACACCACCATCCGACGTAAGACCCATAAAGTGTACGGCCGAGCCGTTCTTCTGGGCATACTCAAAGGCTGCTACGATCTCCTTATTCTGCATGATCGAGTTGTCACGGCAGGCGCGGTTGATCTTCACCAGGTCCTGGTAAACCACGCGACCGGCACCGATATTGAGGTGACCCACCTCCGAGTTACCCATCTGACCCTCGGGAAGACCTACGTTTTCGCCATCCGTGCGCAGCTCAGCGTGGGGATACTCCTCGGTCATCTTCGAGATGTAGGCCGGATGGACCGTCGAGATCACATCCGAGTGATCCTTACGACCGTTACCCCAGCCGTCGAGGATCATCAATAAAACTTTGTTTGCCATATCTTTATCTTTTTTATCTTATCTACTACTTTACTTGAGCTGCAATCAGCTCTACCGCCTTATCCATGGCAGCCTTCAGGCCATCGGGATTCTTACCACCGGCCGTTGCAAAGAAGGCCTGACCGCCACCGCCGCCCTGCATAAGCTTGGCAGCCTCGCGGATCACGGCACCGGCATTCACACCCTGGGCAGCAATCTCCTCGCCGAGCATGATCGTCAGGTTGGGCTTACCATCGTTTACCACACCTACCACGAAGACGAGCTTCGGAGCGCGACCACGCAAATTGTAGGCCAAATCCTTCACAAAATCGGCACGACGCGGCATCACTGCGCTAACGAGCTGCATGCCGTCCTGCTCCTTGAGACCCGAGAAGAAACGATCGGCTACCTGGCTGATCTGCTCCTTGCGCATCTCCTCAACCTCCTTCGTGAGGCTTTCGTTGCTCTCGATCATCTTCTTCACGGCTACCATCACCTGCGAGTTGTGCAGCGACTCAGCCAACGACGACATCGTATCCTCCACAGCGTAGAGCATATTCTCAGCCTTCTCACCCGTCACAGCCTCGATACGGCGAACACCGGCCGAGATAGCACCCTCGGAGAGGATCTTGAACATACCGATCGTACCCGTAGCGCTCGTGTGCGTACCACCGCAAAGCTCTACCGACGTACCAAACTGTACCATACGCACCTTGTCGCCATACTTCTCGCCAAAGAGCATCATGGCACCTGCAGCCTCAGCCTCCTCCTTCGTTGCCTCACGGTTCTCGACAAGGGGATAGTTGGCGCGGATCTTGCGATTCACCAAACGCTCCACCTGACGCAGCTCCTCGGGCGTGACCTTCTGGAAGTGCGAGAAGTCGAAACGCAGCGACTGGGGCGTCACGAGCGAACCCTTCTGCTCAACGTGCGTACCCAGCACCTCGCGCAGTGCCTCGTGCATGAGGTGCGTTGCCGAGTGGTTGTTGGCGGCCGACTGACGCTCCTCGCCATTCACCTTGGCCGTAAACTGTGCCTCGGGATTCTCGGGCAGCTGGTTCACGATATGAATAATCAGACCGTTCTCCTTCTCCGTAGCGACGATCTCAACGCGCTCGTTGGCACTCTCGATCACACCCGTATCACCGATCTGACCACCCGAATTACCATAGAACGGGGTCTTATCGAAGACGAGCTGATAGGTCGTCTTACCCTTCGACGTTACGCGACGATAGCGGGCAATCTTCACCTCGTCGGTCAGCGTATCGTAACCCGTAAACTCGCTCTGAGGCAGCGGGAAAAGCTCCACCCAGTCATCCGTATCGACGGCTGCAGCGTTACGCGAACGAGCCTTCTGGGCTGCCAACTCCTCCTCAAAGGCCGGAAGATCGACACCCACGCCCTGCTCACGGGCGATCAGCTCCGTCAGGTCGATCGGGAAGCCGAACGTATCGTACAGCACAAAGGCATCCTTACCCGAGATCAGCTCCTTGCCCTCCTTCTTCGTGCGGGCAATCACACCGTCCAGGAGGTTGATACCCGTAGCCAGCGTGCGAAGGAACGACGACTCCTCCTCCTCGATCACCTTCTCGATGAGGGTCTGCTGAGCCTTCAGCTCGGGGAACTGATCACCCATCTGGGCAACCAGCACGGGAACCAGCTTGCAGAGCATCGGCTCGTTGAAGCCGAGGTAGGTGTAACCGTAACGCACGGCACGACGCAGGATGCGACGAATCACATAACCGGCCTTTACGTTCGAGGGCAGCTGACCATCGGCAATCGAGAACGCAATAGCGCGCAGGTGGTCTGCCATGACGCGCATAGCCACGTCACACTTCTCATCCTCACCATACTGCTTGCCCGAAAGCTCGGCGATGCGCTGAATCGTGGGTTGGAAGACATCCGTATCGTAGTTCGACTTCTTGTTCTGCATCACCATGCAGAGACGCTCGAAGCCCATACCCGTATCGACGTTGCGAGCGGGCAGCTCCTCCAACGAACCGTTGGCCTTGCGGTTGAACTGCATGAAGACGAGGTTCCATATTTCGATTACCTGCGGGTGGCTCATATTGACCATCTCGCGACCGGGGATCTTGGCGATCTCCTCCTCATCGCGCAGGTCGAAGTGGATCTCCGAGCAAGGACCGCAGGGACCCGTCTCACCCATCTCCCAGAAGTTGTCGTGCTTGTTACCGCGGATGATGTGGTCGGCAGGCAGGAACTGCAGCCAATAGTCGTAGGCCTCCTGGTCGAACGGCACACCGTCCTCCTCCGAGCCCTCGAATACCGTGGCGTACATGCGCTCGGCAGGGAGCTTATAGATATCGTGCAACAGCTCCCAAGCCCACTCGATAGCCTCCTTCTTGAAGTAATCGCCATACGACCAGTTGCCGAGCATCTCGAACATCGTATGGTGATAGGTATCGTGGCCTACCTCCTCCAGGTCGTTGTGTTTACCCGACACGCGCAGACACTTCTGCGTATCGGCGGCACGGGGGTATTTGCGGGGAGCGTTGCCCAGGAAGATATCCTTAAATTGGTTCATACCGGCGTTGGTGAACATCAGCGTCGGATCGCCCTTTACGACCATCGGAGCCGACGGCACAATGGCGTGCTGTTTGCTCGCAAAGAAGTCCAAAAAGGCTTGGCGAATTTGATTTGACTGCATATTGATACTAATTTTTAACTTGTTTTCGTTCTTCTAAAGTCATTCGAAAAAATCACTCGCGCACACACGCGACGCGATTCGGGTTGCAAAATTATACATTTTACGCTAAATTTGCACCATAAACCGAGGAGTTTTTTACGACAATGAGCCAAAAAATGACGCAAGAAGCACAACTGACCGACCTGGTGCAAGAGGCCCAAGAGCTGACGCGCGAGGTTGTCAAGGCGCCATTCCGTCTGCGGACCTACCGTTTGATCCGCAAAATCCTGATCGGATTCATCCTCGTTTCGATCGTCAACGTCCTCTTTTCGTTCTTCTTCCTCACGCCCAAAATGTATGCGATTCATCGCGAAAACCACGAGATGGTCATCAAATACCGCATCCTGCAGGATCGTATCCGCACCGCCCAGCAGCAGGTCGAGGAGATTCGCCTCCGCGATCTGCATGTCTATCGTTCGCTCTTCTCGAGCGATACGTTGGCTCTGCAGGGCATCTTCCAGGCCTACCCCGACGAGAAGTATGCCTCGATGGTCGGTGATCAGTACGAGCACCTGATGATCCCCACCTGGAAGCAGCTCGACCAATTGGCGCGTTCGATTTATGCCGAGTCGCGTTCGTTCGACGAACTGCAACAGCTCTCTTCGGATAAAGAGCAGATGACCACCGCCATTCCCGCCATCTGGCCCATGGATCGCAGCGCGATGAAGGGTCACATCGGTGCCTTCAATCCGCGTCGCTACCACCCCATTCTACACCGCATCCAGCCGCACAACGGCGTGGATCTGCCGTGTACGCGTGGCACGCTGATCTATGCCACGGGGGACGCTGTTGTCGAAAAAGCTTCCAAACAGGGATACAACGGTGGTTTCGGTCGTCAGATCGTACTGAACCACGAATTTGGTTACAAGACCCGCTACGCCCACCTGGACAAGGTATTGGTCGAAACGGGTGATACGGTGCGACGCGGCCAGGTAATCGGACATGCCGGCAATACGGGACGTTCGACCTCAACCCACCTGCACTACGAGGTGCTCTACAAGGGACGTCCGGTAAATCCGATCAACTACTTCAACAAAGACCTGAGCGAGATGGAGTACGAGAAGCTCATGGAGAATATGCGTGAAACCAATTACGAACGTCTGGAATAACATGGCAACGACCCCCAATACCTCCCCTGTGCGCCCGACACGCAGTCGCAAACAGCAACTCGTCCGTCTGGTGGTGAGCGGTTTCATCTGGTTGGGAGCCGCCATTTTATACTACTTCGCCTTCTCGATCTTTGTCGATACGCCGATGGAGTACGAACTCAAGCACCGAGGTGATCGCATGAAGCAGGAGTATCAAGCGCTTGAAAGCCGTTACGATACGCTGATGCTGGTACTCGAAAATCTCGCGGAGCGTGACCGAGCCGTTTTCCGTTCGCTTTTTGAGTCGGATCCCTACAATTTCGACACCGAGGAGACGACAAGACGCGACGAAACGTACGAGGCAATTTTCAACCGATCGACCCGCCGCCTCAAGCGCGATATGCGCGATCGTACCGCCCAGCTGGAGAAGCAGATGGAGTCGCTCAACGCGAGTTACCAGGCGCTGCACGAGGCAATTCTCGAGCAGGGCGAAGGGACGCATAACATCCCCTCGATGCAGCCCGTGATCAACAAGCAGCTCACGCTCCTCACCACGTCGTATGGCATGCGTATTCACCCCTTCTATAAGACGCTGACCTCGCATCAGGGAGTCGATTACGCCATTCCCGAAGGTTCGCGTGTCTTTGCCACGGCCGATGGTCGCGTAAAGGAGGTGCGACGCAGCTCAACGCAGGGTCAGACGGTCATCATCGACCACGGCAACGGCTACGAAACCTCGTACAGCCACCTCTCGAAAATCTCGGTCGTAAAGAACCAGCGGGTACGCCGTGGCGACATCATCGCACTCTCGGGTGATACGGGTCTTTCGTTGGCCCCCCACCTGCACTATGAAGTACGCCTGAACGGCATGCGTGTCGATCCGATTCACTACTTCTTCATGGAGCTGGATCCGATCGAATACGAGCGTCTGATGCGTATCGCACAATCGGGCATGCAGGCCTTCGACTAAACATCCGTAAAGGCCATGGACAACAACCCTATCCGCTTGATATTGACCGATTTTGACGGCACGCTGGTCGACACACGCATGGCCAATGCGCTGGCCTATATCCAGACCCTACGTGAGATCGGCATCGAAATTTCGGTCGAGGAGTATCTGAAGCACTATTTCGGCATGCGTTGCAACGAATTTATGCTCCGCATGGGGATCGAAGACCCGACCGAACGGGAGCGGTTACGCCTGCGAAAAATCGAACTCTACCCCACCTATTTTGATACGTTGCGCCTAAACGAACCGTTGTGGAATTTCTGCCAATCCTTCCGCCAACAAGGTGGCAAAGTGTGGATCGTATCGACGGGTAGTCGTGCCAACATTGACAACGTCATCCGCCACCTCGGGTTGGAGGCGGGCGTTGATGGGATTCTGTCGGGGTTAGAGATCGAGCGGCCGAAGCCGGCGCCGGATTGTTTTTTGGAGGTGATGCGTCAGCAGGGTTGCACCCCGCAGGAGACCCTGATCTTTGAGGATTCGCCCGTGGGGTTGGCGGCAGCAGCGGCCAGTGGTGCCCCCTATTTCAAAGTGAGCTTCGAGGAGTAGTCCCGAAGCTCTTCTTTTTTTAGCGTTTGCAAATCAGTTTGAAGTCGCAATAGGTGCAGGCCTTTTCATCGTCGCATTGGCGGAAGGGCACTGCAGGATCGAACAGCTCGCCCAACGTCTCCCGCAACAAAGCCTCAAACGGCTCGGCATAGGCGCTGAATGGCAAGCCTTGCTGTTTCAGTTCCCTATCCATGAGCAGCGGCGAGAAATCCTCCCGATGCATGTGACGCACGTAGTAGAGGGCCGGCACAACATCGCATCGATGGGTATGGTGTAGGATCATCGCATAGAGCAACGTCTGCAGGATATTGGGCTGACGCTCACGCGACTCGCCATGGAATAGAGCCTCCAATCCGGCAAAGTCGAGGTGTGGCGTATTCGTCTTGTAATCCACCACGCGCAAAGTGCCGTCATCGAGGCGATCAAGACGATCGACAATACCGGAGAGTTTCAGTTGATAGCTCTTACCGGCCGACGTAAAGGGAAATCGCATCGCCACGTCCTGCTCACGCCCCAAGACCGTAAAGTCGTCATGCGCCGCATCATAGGCCATCACCCCCCGCTTCAGGAAACGAATCACAATATCATGCACCAGCAGCAGATTACCGGCATAGTGTTCAGGCGATACCTCCTCGCGGTTGAAATACTCCTTGGCAATGGCCTGTTCGACGGCACGTTCCACCTCCCCCGTGCGTAGCATCGCCTTGATGGTCGCTTGCGGATGCGCCTCCTTTTCGATGCGGGCATAGAGAGTCTGCACGGCCGCATGGAAAATGGTACCAAACATCGGTGCATCAATCTCCTCACTCACCGCATCATCGTCGCTCTTCAGTCGTGCCACCGAATGGAAATAGAAGCGCAACGGACAAGCCACATAGCGGTAGAGCGCCGTGGGTGAGAGCGAGGCCTTCGACTCCTCGTCCACAAAGCGCAGCAGGGCACGCATCACCTGTTCGTCCTTCTGTACCTCGATCGGCTCGACGGGCAACAGATTGACATCCACGCCCACCTCGATCGGTCGCACTTCATGGGGACTTTCGTAGTCGAGTTGACGAATATAGCGGCTCGGCTCGCCGGTCGATTTTTCATCGGCATGCGACGAGTAGATCATCGTCACGCGCTCGGCCCGTTGGATCAGGCGATAGAAATAGTAGGCGTAGACGCCCTCGTGATGCTCGGGCGTAGGCAACTCAAAGGCGGCACGCAGGTTATAGGGAATAAACGAGGCCTGCGCAAGGTGGTTGCCCGGGAAGTTATCGTCGGTCATCGAAAGGATCACCACCTGCTTAAAATCGAGGTTTCGAGTCTCCAAAATACCCATCACCTGCACGCCCTCCAGCGGTTCACCCTTAAATGGGATACGCAGCGTCTGGAGGTGGCGACGCAGCAGCGAACAATAGACCTCGGGCTTCAGCTCCAAGTTGCACTGATCGAGCGAATTGCGCAATTTATGAATCTCGGTGGCCGTCACCGACAAGAACTCGATATGGCGGTCGGAATCGGCCCCTTCGTAGGGTTCGGCGGCAATCGCTTCGAGCAACTCCAACATCCAATCCGACATCTCCTGCCACGTGGGGGTAGCACGGAACAGTTTTTCGAGTAACGGATGGCGCTTCAGGCGCGAGGCGGGAATACGAATCAGGTGATTCTCGATAAACTCCTCCTGCATACGGGCCGGCAGATCTCCCTCGACGGGGGAGATATAGGGGTGACTCAAGAGGCCCATCACATCAGCATGGTAGAAGCTCCACCCCTCCTGCTCATGGCGGGCATGGTGTTGCAGTTCGATAAGGCGCTCAATAAAGGTGTAGGCCAGCGTCTGACGCAACGGATAACCCATCGTTACGTTGACCTTACCCAACTCCGCAGGGAGGGCATAGAGGAGCGGCATCAACAGGTTTTCGTCCGTCAGCACGACGGCCGTCTCCTTGTCGAGCGGATGCTCCTTCGCCCACTCGGCCAGTACGCGAGCTGCATATTTACACTGTACGGCATTCGAAACGGCAGCCACCGACTGCACCGTTTTCGGGCGCATGAAGCACTCCTCCGAGAGGCGTTTTACGGGCGGGAAGTCAGCCAAATTACGGCGGATAAACATGCCGGCCTCCTGCTCCGAACGGTCGAGGTAATAGCGGTCAAAATCCCAATAAAAATCGACTTTGGCAGCCGTTTGCAGGTGCTTAAGCAAGGCACGTTCGCAGGTCGAGAGGGCATTGAATCCGGCCACCACAAAGTGTTGGTTTTCGGCGATTTGATAGCCGCCCGACTCGATGCGTTCGATGGCCGATCGTTGCACCATACCGCCATAGGCCAACCCCAGCGACTGCAGTCGCTCACGGTAACGGAGATAGATGCGGTAGAGTGTGCGCCAAATCTCCAGGAAGCGACGTTTCTCCTTCGAGAGGTCGGCTTCAGGACCCAGCGAGGACCAGAAGCGGGTAATGATCTCCTGTTGACGGGGTGTGAGGTATGAGAGGTCGGCTTCGATCTCCTTCAGATCCTCGATGTTACGGAAGAGCTGCTCGGCATCGATCCGGTATTTATCGATCATGTCGAAATCGGCGATGAGCATCTCGCCCCAGAAGTAGAACTTATCAAACGGCTCGTTGTGAAACTCGGAATAGACCTTATAGAGTTCGGTCACCAGGCGTAGCTTATCGCCCGTATGGAGGCCGGCGATCTCGCTCATCAGCTCCTCGATCGAGGTATAGTGCGGCTGCCACAGCGGACGGCTGACCAGACGGCTCAAGGCATCGACAAAGAAGATGCGGGCACGGCGCGAGGGAAAGAGTATCCGACACGACGAGATGGCATCGCCATAGCGCGTGTAGAGGTCTTGGGCGACCTCCTCCAAAAAGGTTTTCGTCGGTTGATGCATGGCCGTCGGGAGTTCGTTATCGGTCGCTAAATTACAAAATTTCAGTCAAAAAAGCATGACTATCGAAATTAATTTGTAATTTTACAAATTAAAAATCCAAATTCTCTGATCGTGCGAGCTAAGATTCTCAATGCAAGTGCCGGGTCGGGCAAGACCTATCAGCTGGCGTACAACTACGTCCGCGATCTGATCGCGCAGCCCTCGATCTACCGCCACATCCTGGCCGTCACCTTCACGAACAAGGCGACCGAGGAGATGAAGAGCCGCATCCTGAAGGAGATCCATCGCCTGGCCGCCGACTACAAAAGTTCGTATCGCGCACTCCTGGTCAAGGAGTTGGGACTCACGCACGAGGAGATTCGTAAACGCGCCATCGAGGCTCGGGCAAAGATTCTGCACGACTATTCGCGCTTCACGGTGCTAACGATCGACACCTTCTTTCAGCGCATCCTGCGAGCCTTTATCAAGGAGCTGGGCATCGACCTGAACTACAACATCGAGTTGGAGACTTCGTCGCTCCTGGCACAAAGTGCCGATTCGCTCATTGAGGAGATCACGACCAACCGTGAGCTGCTGCATTGGCTTTCGCGCTTTGTCGAGGAGCGTCTGGAGGCGGGCAAGGGGTGGAACGTCCGAGACGGCATTCTGGAGTTGGGCGGGGAGCTCTTCAAGGAGGGGACGAAGCAGATGCTGCTGACGAAACATTCGCGCCAGGAGCTGGCCGAGGTGGTGGAGCGTGCCACACGCCACAGCGAGGCAACCAAAGCCCAAGTGGTCGAGGCAGCCCACAAAATCATGCAACAGATTCATCAGGCGGGAGCCACGGTCGAGGACTTCCCCTACAAATACAGCGGCTTTGCCAACTGGCCCGCCGCGATTGACCGCGATGGAGCGCCCATCCCCTACGGCAAGCGCGTCGAGACGGCCTGCGAGGAGGAGAAGGCATGGGGCAAGGCCGGAACGATATCGGCCACCTTGCGTCCTACGCTGCAACCCCTGCTGCAGGAGATGCGCGCACTCTACGACCGCAACCTGCATCGCTGGCATACGACCGATATGTTGCGCGAAACCTACCGCAGTTTTGCCCTTTTGGGCGATCTGCACGAAAAGGTGCAACAACTCTGCGACGAACAGCAATTGATGCTCCTCTCGGAGACGAAACACCTCCTGGCGGAGTTCATCACCGAGACCGACGCACCTTTTATTTATGAGAAGGTGGGTAACCGGTTCGAGCGATTCATGATCGACGAATTTCAGGACACTTCGGAACGGGAGTGGCAGAATTTCCTGCCCCTCTTGCGCAACGCCATGGCGCAGAACGATCGGCAATCGGTCTTGCTGGTGGGCGACATCAAGCAATCGATCTACCGCTGGCGAGGTGGCGATTGGAAGATTCTGCATGAGGGGGCTGAGGAGGCGCTGGGCAAAGCCAATACACAGACCCGGCACTTAGAGGAAAACTTCCGCAGTCTGGAGCAGATCGTACGCTTCAACAACCAACTTATCGGCGAGGTGGTTCGCATCGACAACGAGCAGCTGAATCGCATGCTGCAAGAGGCGGTCGAGGCGGGGAAATTGCAAGCCGAGGTAGCCGCGGAGCTACGCGATACGTTGCAGCACGCTTACCAAAATGCGGCTCAACATCCGCGTCGCCAAAATAGTCACAAAGGTTACGTCTCGGTCGAGACCTACCAAGAGGAGCCCCCCATCATCGAACGCATCTGCACGTTGCTCGATATGGGCTACCGGCCTTCGGACATCCTGATTCTGGTCCGTAGCGCCAAAGATGGTGCCCGCGTAGCCACTGAGTTACTGGACTTCAAACGCACGAACCAAGAGCCGCGCTATCGCTTCGATGTGATGACACAGGAGGCGCTGATCATCGGATCGGCACCCATCTGCGGCTTCCTGACAGCCGTTATGCGCCTGGCACTGAACCCCGAGGAGTCGCTCTATCGCGCCCTCTACAACCAATATCTTGCGCTCCCCTTCGATCGTGCTTTTTCGGATGAGGAACGTTCTTTCCTTCGCGAACTGCGTATGCTATCGCCGATGGAGGCTTTCGAGCGTATCGTCTTGCGCTATCACCTGCAGGAGCGCACCGATGAAGTGGCCTACCTGCAAGCCCTGCACGAGCAGGTGATCGCCTTCTGCAACAACCGCATTGCCGACCTGCCGCTCTTCCTCACGTGGTGGAGCGAGAAGGGTGCCAACGAATCGCTCTCGGTCGAGGAGAGTCAATCGACGATCGAAATTCTCACCATCCACAAAGCCAAAGGATTGGAGAAACGAGTGGTGATCATCCCTTACTGCAACTGGTCGATCAGCCCCCTGGGACATGGCGGCATTGTCTGGGCAGAGGCATCGCAGGGAGAGGCAGCCGAGCTGGGGCACGTTCCGCTCCACCTCCGAAAATCGATGGAGCATTCGGCCTTTGCCGACAGCTACTACCGCGAGTGGGTCTACAGCCACATCGATAACATCAACCTGCTCTACGTGGCTCTGACACGTGCGGCCGAGTCGCTGCATATTTTCGTACCCGAGAAGGGCGATACGAGCATCGGAACGTTGCTGCGTGCAGCGCTGGGTGAGCAACTATGCGAGGGACGCTTCACCACTGGTGAGCTGGAGGGTCCTGCTCTGGCCGACGAGGCACAGGAGGAGCTGCCGACTGAGCAGGCACGCCAAGCCGAGCCGAGCCACAAGGCAACTCATATCTTGCAGAACGATTACCCCACCTCGGAGACCGAAATGTTGTTGAGCCTACCGACAGAGCGCTACTTCGACGATCGCACGCAGGAACTTTCGCCCCGCAATTTCGGTATTCTGATGCATAAGGCCTTCGAAGAGGCCGAGGATCGTGCCTCAATCGAGCAACTCATCGCCCACATGGAGCAAGATGCCCTGCTCTCGCAGGAGGACGCCACCGAGCTACGCGGCATGGTGGAAGAGGCATTGCAGAATCCCATCGTGAGCGGTTGGTTCGACGGCTCGTGGGAGGAGATTCGCAACGAAGAGGTGATTCTCACGTCCGGCACAAAGATGCTCCACCGTCCCGACCGTGTGATGATTCGCGGATCGCAAGCCGTTGTCGTGGACTACAAATTTGGCGAAAAGGATGCCGATCGCTACCGTAGCCAGCTACGACGCTATGAGCGCCTGCTACGCGAGATGGGATACTCGGAGGTAAGCGGTTACCTCTGGTACGTAAAACAAGGTAAAATCGAACAAGTCGTATAAAGCATGAAAGAGCTTCTCAAACTCATTCCACCCAAGTTCCGTCGTCGCGGCATCGGTGTAGCCTGTTCGCTCTTCGTAAAGGCGGGGCTGAATCTCATCGGATTGGCGATGCTGCTGCCCGTATTGGCCTTGGCGCTCGACCCCGCATCGCTCTCGGGCGATGGGTGGATGGCGGCCTGTTACCGCATGAGCGGTTGTCACTCAGCCGAGCAGTTTGCCTGGCTGACGGCAGGCATGATTGTAGGGATTGTAGCCGTAAAGTGCCTCATGACGTTCCTCCTTTCGCGCATCGAACGACGTTACATTTACGATCTCTATACGGCTCTTTCGCGCCGTCTCTACGCCATCTATCACCAACGCGGCCTACCCTTTATCAAGCGGCAAAATTCGGCCGTTTTGGCTCGCAACGTCAACGTAGTCTGCCTCTCATTCACAGCGGGTGTGCTGAAACCGGCCGCCACGATCCTCTCCGAGGTCTTACTGTTGATCTTGATTTTCGGAGCGTTGGCACTCGTTGCGCCGTGGGCTTCGCTCCTCACAGCGTTTATCTTCCTCCCATCAATGTGGGGATACTATCGTTGTGTCCGTCAGCGCATTAACCGCTATGGCGAGGAGGAGAATCGGGCGCAGCGCGAGAAGTCTCGGGTGGTAGCCGAGACGTTCCGAGGCTTTACGGACGTGGAGCTCAACAACGCCTTCCCGATGATGCTGCGCCGCTTCGATGAAGCGATGCACGAGGTAGTGCGTACCCGCTCGAGGGAGGCCGATATCGCCCTCTTACCGCAGATGGTCACCGAACTTGGATTGGCAATCGGCATCGCCCTTTTGGCTGCCTTGTCGCTTACGCTCGGAATGGGCGATGGTGCTTCGCAACTGATTTTCGGCATCTTTGCCGTGGCAGCCATTCGACTGATGCCGTCGGTAAGAAATATTCTCTCGAGTTGGACAACGATTCGCTATAATCGCTACACGATCGGCATTCTGAAGGAGGCTCCGACCGAGGAGCTGCAAGCACAACCGAGCGAGGAGATCGACCCGCTGCCCTTCGCCCATGCGATTACGGTGAGCGACCTCCGTTTCCGTTTCTGGGACGGCGAGGAGGAGCTTTTCGACGGACTGAATCTCACGATCCGCAAGGGCGAGCACATTGGCTTCAGAGGCGTTTCGGGTGTCGGCAAAACAACCCTTTTCAACCTGCTGCTGGGTTTCTACACCCCCACCGAGGGCGAGATCCGCATCGACGGGGAGCTACTCAACGATTCAACTCGCAAGCGTTGGCAGCAGCGTGTGGGTTACGTGTCGCAAAGCCTCTTCCTTACGGACGGCACCTTTGCCGAGAATGTGGCCCTCGGAACGCCAAGCCCCGAAATCGACCGCGAGCGGGTGATGCAGGTACTCGAAATGGCTCAATTAGGCGACTTTGTGCGCGGGCTGAAGCAGGGAGTTGATACGCGCATCGGCGAGTGCGGCTGCCGTCTCTCGGGCGGTCAACGCCAACGCATCGGCATCGCACGTGCCCTCTACCGCAAGGCTGATGTACTCTTCTTCGACGAGGCGACTTCGTCACTCGACGCGGCTACCGAGCAGGAGATCAACCACTCGATTGCGCGTCTGGCAACGGAAGATAAGTCACTTACGCTCTTGGTGATTGCCCACCGCGAAACCTCGCTCGAAGGGTGCGACCGCATCATTACACTTGATCCTCCGACCCACCATGGATAACACCTACTCCATCGCTTCGCTTTATTGGCGACTGCAAGCTCCACACTTTCATTTTGCGGGGCTTAGGCCCTTTGCCGTGGAGTCCACCGCGACCGAACCACGGCACGAAGTGGCCTACGACCCTGCACTCACGACTCCGCAGCAGCTCAGCGAGGCGATTGACACATTCGATTTTCCTGATGCTGAGGCCATTTGCAGGCTCTATCGCACGGAGGAGGGTTTTCTTTTTAAGATGACAACCGCATCAGACGTAGAGGTGCTGTTTCGGATTCCCGATCGGGGGATCATCACGACCAACTATGCTCCCGGGCAGGACCCTTCGCTCTTTCGTTTCGGGTTTTGGATGGCCTTCAACCTGCGTGCTTCGTCCGAAGGGGTATTGGCTATCCACTCCTCGACACTCATTCACGGCGGTAAGGCTGTGCTTTGCTTGGGCGAATCGGGAACGGGCAAAAGCACCCACACACGCCTCTGGTGCGAACATATCGCTGCCACGGAGCTACTCAACGACGACTCGCCCTTGCTGCGGCAAGAGGGTGACCGGATTATGGTCTACGGCTCGCCCTGGAGCGGTAAAACGCCCTGCTACCACACGGAGCACTACCCCATTCGCGCCTTTCTGCGCCTAAAGCAAGCACCCGAAAACAGCATCGGACGGCTCTCGACTCTCGCAGCCTACGCAGCACTGCAACCCTCGTTCCCGCCTTCGTTCATGCACGATGAGCAGCTGACCGATCGCCTGCATGGATTGCTTTCCGTACTCCTAAAAAACACCGAAGTCTATCGCCTGAATTGCCTTCCGAATGCTGAAGCAGCTCTGTTGGCACACGAAACCCTCTACCCCCACGACCATGAAAATCAGTAACGAACTCTTCTTCGAACAGATCGAACAACTCTTGCAGGAGGGTACACCTGCCGAATTTACGCTGCGTGGTGACAGCATGTTGCCCCTGCTCCGCGACGGGCGTGACTGCGTGGTCGTAGCGCCGCTTGACGAACGCCCCATTCACGTGGGGGATGTACTACTCTTTCGTTTTCGCGGCATCCACCTGCTGCACCGTGTTATCGGCAAAGAGGAGGAGGTTTACATCCTGGCTGGCGACGGCAACTACCTCCAACGCGAGGTCTGTCGCACGGAGGACATCGTAGGTCGCCTCGTGGCCGTGCATCGTCCCTCGGGACGCATTATCGACTGCCAAAGCCGCCGTTGGCGCATCGCATCGCATGCGTGGTGTCTGCTGCCTGCCATCGTGCGACGCATCATACTGGCCATTCGACGCCGCATCGTGCGCAGATAAAACAAACCTGATCGGTTGGTGGCAAGCATAACATGCACATACACTTCACGCGTTAAAAACAAAAAACCGAGGTTCTTGCGAACCTCGGTTTTCTTTATGGAAGTTTCAGAAATTACTCACCCAGCGCGAAACGCTTGTAAGCAACTACCGTAGCCTCCTTATCGGCCTTGTGGATGAACTCGGCGATCGACTCCTTCTCGCCTACTACGCACTGGTTCAGCAGCGTGTTCTCCTCGAAGAACTTGCGCATCTTACCCTCAGCGATCTTCTCCAGAATAGCCTCCGGCTTGTTGGCGTTCTTCGGATCCTGCTTCATAGCCTCGATAGCGATCTTGCGCTCATGCTCAACCGTCTCAGCGGGGCAGTCAGCTACGTCGATCGAGATGGGAGCCATAGCCGTAGCCTGCATAGCAACGGTGTGAGCCACCTCCTCGGGAACCTCCTTGTTGAAGCCAAGCACCGTACCGAGCTTCTTGTTGAAGTGTACGTATGCGTTGCAGTAGGGAGCCTCGATGCGAGCATAGAATGCCAGCTCGATCTTCTCACCCGTCTGACCCGACTTCTCGGTTACCATCTCCTCTACGGTGTGACCCTCGGCGTTCTTCACAGCCAGCAGGGCGTCACGATCAGCAGCGTCAGCAGCAACAGCCAACTCAAGCATCTCGTTTACCGAAGCCGAGTACTCCTCGTTCTGAGCAACGAAGTCGGTCTCGCAAGCCAAGCAGATGATATAGGCCTTCGTGCCTACAACCTTCGTGGCAACAACACCCTCCGTAGCGTTGCGATCGGCACGCTTGGCAACAACCAGCTTACCCTTCTCGCGGATGATATCCTGGGCACGGGCGAAATCACCCTCAGCCTCCATCAGAGCCTTCTTGCAGTCCATCATGCCGGCACCCGTCATCTTACGGAGCTTCATGACATCAGCAGCCTTGATTTCCATAGTCTTTGTGTGTTTAAGGTTTTGTGTAAAGTCAATAATTACTCGGCATCAGCCTCCGTAGCGGCTACAACCTCTTTTACGGCCTCCTCCTCGGCATCAACCGTAGCCTTTACGGCCTTCTTGATGCGGGGCTTAGCCTCCTTCTTGGGAGCAGCAGCCTCAGCCTCCTGAGCCTCCTTCTCCTTCTCCAGGCGACGCTCCTCCGAACCCTCGGCGATGGCAGCGCACATCACGTCAAGGATAACGGCAATCGACTTCGAAGCATCATCGTTTGCAGGGATCACGTAATCAATGTTGGTCGGATCACAACAAGTATCTACCATTGCAAATACGGGGATGTTGAGTCGCTTAGCCTCCTTCACGGCGTTAGCCTCCTTCTGTACGTCAACTACGAACAGAGCTGCCGGCAGACGGGTCAGGTCGGCGATCGAACCGAGGTTCTTCTCCAACTTGGCGCGCTGGCGCTCGATCTGGAGCTTCTCTCGCTTCGAGAAATTATCGAACGTGCCGTCGGTGGCCATCTTATCGATGGTGGCCATCTTCTTCACGGCTTTACGTATGGTGGGGAAGTTCGTCAGCATACCGCCTGCCCAACGCTCAGTTACGTAAGGCATGCCTACTGCTGCCACCTTTTCGGCAACGATATCCTTTGCTTGTTTCTTGGTGGCTACGAACAGCACGCGGCGACCGCTCTTGGCGATCTGCTTGATGGCTGCAGCAGCCTCATCGAGCTTGAGCACGGTCTTGTGCAGGTCGATGATGTGGATGCCGTTCTTCTCCATGAAGATGTAGGGAGCCATTTTGGGGTTCCACTTACGCTTCAGGTGACCGAAGTGTGCACCGGCCTCCAGTAATGTATTAAAATCTGTACGTGACATTTTAATTCAAATGGTTATAAATTTTAATTCTCTTTTCTTCAATCGACAGAGTAGCGGCCTCTTCACGAGGTGAGTCTCCGACGATTTTCCGCGGACGAGCAACAACGGGGCAGTACGTATATAATATATAAGGTGTAATCCTCGTCGTTTGGGAACTCGTTCCGTGCTTTGCCGAAATTCGGTCCAGGGCGATAAATATTAACGCTTGCTGAACTGGAACTTGCGACGTGCTCCGGGCTGACCGGGCTTCTTACGCTCAACAACGCGCGAATCACGCGTCAGGAAACCAGCCTTCTTCAGTACCGGACGCATCTCAGCGTCGATCTCGCAGAGGGCGCGGGCAATACCCAGACGGGCAGCCTCGGCCTGACCCTTGATACCACCACCAACGAGGTTGATCGTGATGTCGTAGTTCTCCAGCGTGTTGGTAGCCAGCAGGGGCTGCTTCACCTGGAAACGCAGGATGTCGAGCGAGAAGTACTCGGCCAATGCCTTGTGGTTGATTGTAATCTGACCATTACCCGGCTTCACGTATACGCGAGCCACAGCTGCCTTACGGCGACCTACGGTGTTTACAACTTCCATCTTCTTTCTTACTTAATCTCGTTTAACTTAATAGCCTTGGGGTTCTGTGCTGCGTGGGGATGCTCCTCACCGGCATAAACCTTCAGGTTCTTGATAATGTGCTCGCCCAGACGCGTCTTGGGGAGCATACCCTTTACGGCCTTCTCAATTACGAAGGTCGGCTTCTTTGCGAGGTAATCGGCGGGGGTAGCGAAACGCTGACCACCGGGATAACCCGTGTGACGCACATAGACCTTATCGGTCATCTTCTTGCCCGTAAGCTTCACCTTGTCAGCGTTGATTACGATGACGTAGTCACCACAATCAGCGTGGGGAGTAAAGCAGGGCTTGTTCTTGCCTCGGAGGATCTTCGCGATCTGCGATGCAAGACGTCCCAGTACCTCGTTCGTTGCATCGATAACGTACCACTCCTTGGTAACGCCCTCTGCAGTGGCCGAGATAGTCTTGTAGCTTAATGAATCCACTGTGTTTTACGTTTAATTTAACTTGTTGTAATCCTAATCCCGCACTTTGCGGGTGCGCAAAGGTACGAAAAAGTTTTGGATTTACAAAATAAATTAAGAATTAATCATTTTTACCGTTTGGGATGCTTTCAGCAGGGTGATATCCGTCGTCTTCGGCGCCATGTTCAGTTATTTCCTCACGCCTCGGACAGGGGCTTAGTCGCGAAGCTTCATTGCGAGATAGAAAGAAGCCGCTTTTGAGATTGGGCATCAACCCCACCGCCGGTTTTTGATTTTAGGTGAGAAGATTTCGCAATTTATGAAGTAAGCCCCGGATGGGTAGTACTGACGTACGTCCCATTCGGGGCTTGCGAGTAAAGTGCGGAAGATTCCGCAAAAATCGGAAACTATCCGAGGAACGACAGCAACAAACCTGCCGCCACAGCCGAACCAACCACACCGGCAACGTTCGGGCCCATGGCGTGCATCAAGAGGAAGTTCGAAGGATTCTCCTCCTGACCCACCTTCTGCGACACACGGGCAGCCATCGGCACAGCCGACACACCGGCCGAACCAATCAGCGGGTTGATCTTGTTACCCTCCTTGAGGAAGCAGTTCATCAGCTTAGCGAAGAGCACACCGCAAGCCGAAGCTACACCGAAGGCAACCACACCCATCACCATAATCTTGATGGTGGCGGGGCTAAGGAAGGTGTTGGCCGTAGCCGTAGCACCTACCGTAAGGCCCAGGAAGATTACCACGATATTCATCAGCTCGTTCTGCACGGTCTTCGACAGACGATCTACCACACCCGACTCCTTCATCAGGTTACCCAGCATGAGGCAACCAATCAGCGGAGCAGCATCGGGCAGCAGCAGCGAGATGATCGAAGCGATCACGATCGGGAAGAGGATACGCTCCTTCTTCGACACCTGACGCAGGGTGCTCATCTTGATCTGGCGCTCCTTCTTGGTGGTCAGCGCACGCATGATAGGAGGCTGAATCACCGGCACGAGGGCCATATACGAGTAGGCAGCCACAGCGATCGGGCCGAGCAACTCGGGAGCGAGCTTCGCCGTCAGGAAGATCGCCGTCGGGCCGTCGGCACCACCGATGATACCGATCGAACCGGCCTGCTCGGGCGTGAAGCCCATGGCGTAAGCGGCCAGGAACGTAGCGAAGATACCGATCTGGGCAGCAGCACCCAACAGGAAGCTCTTGGGGTTGGCGATCAGCGGGCCGAAGTCGGTCATAGCACCCACACCCACGAAGATCAAACAGGGATAGATACCGAGCTTAACACCCAGGTAGAGGTAGTCCAAAAGGCCGGGAGCGATCGGGCCGTCATGCGAAGTGAAGACATCCCAATGCACATGGCCACCGGCAAAGAGCTCCTCATGGAAGAGACCCGCACCGGGGAGGTTCGTCAGGAGCATACCGAAGGCGATGGTCATCATCAGCATCGGCTCATACTCCTTCTTAATGGCCAGGTAGAGCAGGAAGAAGGCGATCAGAATCATCACCAGGTTACCCCAGCCCATCTCCGAGAAGAAGGCGGTGAAACCCATCGACGAAAGGAACTTCTCCAGGCTCTCCAGCGCGAAATTCGATTGCAGGAGATTCAACATAGCTTACTCGATCACGATTAAGTTGTCACCCTCCATCACCGTAGCACCCTGCTGAACGCAGATCTGCTTAACGACACCGGCGCGGTCCGAGTCAATGTTGTTCTCCATCTTCATAGCCTCCAGTACCAGCAGCGTCTGGCCTACGGCTACCGTGTCACCCACGGCTACCTTCACGGCCATCACCGTACCGGGCAGCGGGCACTTGATTGCGCCTGCAGCAGCGGCAGCGGGACGCTGTACGGGAGCCGACGGAGCGGCCGTCTGGGGCGTGATCTGGGCACTATTGGCCGTCTTGGGAGCGGCAGCCACCTGGGGCTTCACAGCCGGTGCAGCCTTACCACCCTCGATCTCTACCTCGTAGTGCGTACCGTTTACAGTCACACGAGCCAGCGTCGAAGCCTCATTCACTTCGTCGATCTGGACGTTGTAGGTATGACCGTTGATTTTCAATGTGTAGTCTTTCATAGTTTTGCTTATTTTCTATCGGGTAACTGGGTTAAGCCGTGAATCTTCGAGTTCCACGGCGAGTAGGCACGCTTCGCGCTCATGATCGTAAGCACCTCCGACTCACGGTCGTGCAGGGCGCTCTTGTAGAGCTTCAAAGCGGCGGTAATGGCGGCGATCTCCTCTTCATGGAGCTGTGCGTCCGAAACGGGCTTCGACTCCACGGCGGCCATCTTGCGCTTCGGCTGAGCGGTGAAGATCACACCGAAGAGCTTCATGACGAAGACCAGAAGAACCAGCACGGTGAATACCAGGCAAATGCTGATCACCGTACACCAGATCATCTCCGACCATCCCCAGCCTGTAACAGCTAACATATTCATCATAGCCTAACGGGATTACAAAGGAATGTTCGAGTGTTTCTTCGCGGGGTTCTGCAGACGCTTCGTCGAGAGCGACTGGAGAGCGCGAATGATGCGGAAACGCGTATTGCGCGGCTCGATTACATCGTCGATGTAGCCATAGCGGGCAGCGTTGTAGGGGTTCGAGAACTTCTCGTTGTACTCAGCCTCCTTCTCGGCGATGAACTTAGCCTTCTCCTCGGGCTTGTCGGCCAGCTCCTTGAGCTCCTTGCCATACAATACCTCGACAGCACCGCTGGCACCCATTACGGCGATCTCGGCCGACGGCCAAGCGTAGTTGATATCACCGCGGATGTGCTTCGACGACATCACGATATAGGCACCACCATAAGCCTTACGCAGCGTCACGGTCACCTTGGGCACCGTAGCCTCGCAGTAGGCGAAGAGGAGCTTTGCACCGTGCGTAATCACACCACCATACTCCTGGGTCGTACCCGGCAGGAAGCCCGGCACGTCAACGAGCGTCACGAGCGGAATGTTGAATGCATCGCAGAAACGCACGAAGCGGGCAGCCTTGCGCGAAGCGTTGATGTCGAGCACACCGGCCATGAACTTGGGCTGGTTGGCGATGATACCTACGGCCTGACCATTGAAGCGAGCGAAGCAGGTGATGATATTCTTGGCATAGCCTGCAGCCTGCTCCAGGTACTCACCGTTATCGACGATGGCCTTGATCACCTCGGTCATGTCGTAGGGCTTGTTGATGTTATCGGGAATGATCTCGTTGAGCGAGTCCTCCAGACGGGTCGGCAGGTCGGTGCATACGGCCAGCGGCGTATCCTCCATGTTGTTCTGCGGCATGTACGAGAGCAGATCCTTGATGATCTTGATACCCTCCTCCTCGGTGTCAACAGCGAACTGGGCAACACCCGAGCGCGTCGTGTGCATCGTAGCACCACCCAGCTGCTCCTGCGTTACATCCTCACCCGTCACGGTCTTAACAACCTTCGGACCCGTGAGGAACATGTTCGACGTCTCCTTCTTCATGATGATGAAGTCGGTCAGTGCGGGCGAGTAAACGGCACCACCGGCGCAAGGACCAAAGATGGCCGAAATCTGGGGAATCACACCCGAAGCCATCACGTTGCGCTGGAAGATGTTGGCGTAACCGGCCAGGGCGTTCACACCCTCCTGGATACGGGCACCACCCGAGTCATTCAGACCAATGCAGGGGGCACCGTTGCGCATGGCCATATCCATAATCTTGCAGATCTTGTCGGCCATCGAGAGCGACAGCGAACCTGCCGTTACGGTAAAGTCCTGTGCAAATACATAAACCAGGCGACCGGCGATCGTACCGTAACCGGTTACCACACCGTCACCAAACGTATGGCTCTTGTCCATACCGAAGTCGTAACAGCGATGCGTTACGAACATGTCGAACTCCTCGAACGAGCCCTCGTCCAGGAGCATCTCGATACGCTCACGAGCCGTGTACTTGCCTTTGGCATGCTGCGCCTCGATGCGCTTCTGACCGCCACCCATGCGAGCCGTCTCGCGGTTTTCGATCAGTTTGTTGATTTTAGCTTGAATTTCGCTCATTGCTAAATGTGTTGTTATTGAATTTTGTTGGGTTTATTTGTTCTTATTCTCGCACAGCTCGGTGAGGATGCCCTGCGTCGATTTCGGGTGCAGGAAGGCGATCGTCAGACCCTCGGCGCCCTTGCGCGGAGTCTTGTCGATGAGGCGAATACCCTTCTCCTCGGCATCAGCCAGCTGCGCCTCGATATCCTCGCAAGCGAGAGCCATGTGGTGGATACCTACGCCCTTGTTCTCGATGTACTTGGCGATGGTCGAATCCTCCGAAGTGGGCTCCAGCAGCTCGATCTTCGTCTGGCCGAGCTGGAAGAAGGCCGTCTTTACCTTCTGGTCAGCGACCTCCTCAATGGCGTAACACTTCAGACCCAATACATTCTCCCAGTAGGGAATTGCCTCCTCAAGGCTCTTGACTGCAACGCCAAGGTGCTCAATGTGAGATACTTTCATAATGAAAATAGTTTTAGATGATTAATATTTTGTGAATGTTGTTCGTCCAAATCCGTTTTTGGGCACACAAAGGTACAAAATTAAGCGCAAAGCACCAAGAGAAAACGAGAAAGTTTTTCTTTAGAAAAAGCGCCCCGCAACACGGGAGCCGGTCAAGGCGCAAAACGGGATAATCATGCGTCTTTTCAGCGGCTTGGCAACAATCCATTTGCAAACTCGAAACTTACCTAAATTCTCCTCAGAAAACGACTTCCGGTCGGGGTAAAAAAATAGGAATCATGGGAATATCGCAAACCATGAAAAAGACACCATTAAGACGATATAATAAATATATTCATTATCATTATTCCCAAAGTTTTACATCATGCTATATCAACTAAATTCTATGCGTATATAAAATAGTATTCGTCGCGCAAAAAAAAACTGCGGAACGATGCTTCCACCGTCCCGCAATCTATGCTAAAATTATAAGGGCCTATATTGGATTATTCAAGACTACTCCGCCAACTCCTTTCCCTGCTTCAGCGCCTCGACATATGCGTCGATTTTCTGCAACTGACGCGGAATATTGATACGCTGCGGGCAGTGCTCAAGACACTCCTCGCACCCGATGCAGTGCGCCGCCTGGCGCAGTTTGGGCACCGAACGGTTGTAGCCTACCAAGAACGCGCGCCTTGCCTTGCGGTAGTTCTCATCACCCGACGAGGTGGAGACGTTACCCTCGTTGATACATTTATTATAATGCTTGAAGATACCCGGAATATCAATACCGTAGGGGCACGGCATACAATATTGACAATCGGTGCAGTTGACCATCGGATACTTCAGATAACGCTGGGCCGTATCCTCCAACAGAGCCAACTCCTCCTCCGTACAGGGTTCGAGAGGCGAATAGGTACGCAAATTCTCCTCCAAGTGGTGCTGGAAGGTCATACCGCTCAGAACCGTAAGAATATGCTCAGGCGTACCCGCAAAGCGGAAGGCCCACGAGGCGGTCGATGACTCGGGACGCAACTGACGCAGACGCTCCGTAAGATGGTCATTGAGCGAAGCCAGACGACCGCCCAACAGCGGCTCCATAATCACCGACGGAATATTACGCTTCGCCAATTCGTCGTAGAGGTAGTCGGCATTGACATTGCGGCTGCCGGCATGACGCCAATCGACGTAATTGAGCTGAATCTGGACGAAATCCCACTTATACTGATCGTGCAACGAGAGGGCATAATCGAAGGTCTTGACATCGCCGTGGAACGAAAAACCGAGGTTGCGAATACGCCCTGCCTCGCGCTCCTTGAGCAGGAAATCCATCACGCCGTTGTCAATAAAACGCTCTTTGAAGGTCTCGATTCCCTTGCCGCCACCGATCGAATGGAGGAGGTAGTAGTCAATCACCTCAACCTGCAACTCCTTGAACGAGTTGCGATACATCGCCTCGGCTGCCGCAAACGAGAAGTCGCGCATGTTCGAGAGTTTCGTGGCGATGAACCACTTCTCACGCGGATGTCGCTTCAGCGCAATGCCCGTCACACGCTCCGAGAGGCCACGTCCATAAACGGGTGCCGTATCGAAATAATTAACGCCATGCTCGATGGCATAATCCACCAGGGCATTCGTAGCCTCCTGGTCGATCGGCGAGTTGCGATCCTTCGCATCCTCCAAAGGCCAACGCATACAACCGTAGCCCAAGAGCGAGACACGATCGCCCGTCGTGGGGGTTGTACGGTAGGTCATCTGCGAGGCATCCGGTTCGGCCGAAGCCTCCGTCGTACCCGCTTGTTTGTTTTTCGGCGCACAGCCCGTCAAGGCTGCCGTCGTTACAGCCGCTCCCAGCCCTAAACGCTTGAGAAATTCGCGGCGCGAAATCAGGTTGTCGTTTTTCATGGTCAGGGAAGGGTTAAAGGGTTTCGTGTTGCAGGTTGCCCTCGACATAGATTGCCGAGAAGGGGCGCGACGGGCAGAGGTTTTCACACGCTCCGCAACCGATGCACTTCGTCGTATCGATCGAGGGGATGCGTTTACCATCCTTTTCGATCATCTGAATTGCCCCCGTCGGGCAGTGACGCGCGCAGTTATCACACTTCACACCTTCCGTAGCGGGCAGGCAGTTCTCCTTCACCCAGACAGCACGACCGATCTGCTCCGAGGACTTCTCCTCGCGCGTGATGGGACGAATGGCACCCGTCGGGCAGACCTCCGCACACTTCGTACACTCGGGACGACAATACCCCTTCTCATACCCCATTTCGGGCTGCAGGAGGGTCATCACACCGCCCGAGGGGCGCAACACGCCATTCGGACAAGCCGTCACACAGAGCTGACAGGCGGTGCAGTGCTGCGTAAATCGCTTCCACGAACCGGCACCTGCAGGCACGATGGGCGTCTTGCGGACGGGATTCTTCTTATCGACGATCACCGCCAAGCCGCCATCCACCTTTTGGCGCTTCGCCTCGGCTGCAGCCGTTCCGGCCATCAAGGCAGCAACGGTCAGAAACTGACGACGCGACGAGTCGGTGTTTTCACTCTTTGCGATCACTTTTGTTGCTCTTTTGCGGGGCGCATAGCTCACTGCACCCTGCTTGCAGCTATCGATGCAATCGAAGCAAACCACGCAACGCGAGAGGTCAATTTCATGGGTTTTCTGGTTGATGCAGGCCGCCTTACAGTTACGGGCACAGAGGCCGCAACCGTTGCACTTCTCGGTATCGATCACGGGACGCAACCACGAATAGCGCGACAGGAGTCCCAGTACCGTACCCACGGGGCAGACCGTATTGCACCACGTACGACCATTGCGCCAAGCCAGCACCGCCACCACGATAAGCGTAACGGCCGAGAGCCCTACCAACGCAGCCCCCTTCCACCAGATCTCCACCGTGTAGAAGGCGTAACTGCCACCTCGCTCAGCGAGCCATGCCAGGCCGTTATTGGCGAGTTGCCACAAGGGAGCAAAGAGCGTCGAAACGATACGACCAAAGGCGCTATACGGAGCAATCCAGGCAGCAATCTGCCCGACACCTGCCACCATCAGCGCCACAAACGCGGCCAAAAAACCGTAACGCAGCACCTGCTTGGCAGGCGAATAGGCGTAGCGATTTCGCTTGGCTTTACGCCCCAAGCGGGCAAAAAGATCCTGCATCAGACCCAGCGGGCAGATCACCGAGCAATAAAGGCGTCCAAAGAGGAGCGTCAGTACCACCAGCACCGCCACCACACCGACATTCACAGCCAGCAAGGCAGGCAACAGCTGCACCTTGGCCACCCACCCCAGAAAGCGATGGGCCGTCCCCGTGAAATCGAGGAAAAGGAGTGTCGCTGCGACGAGCATCAACGCCGCCACCACGACACGCAGTTTACGAAGGTTCATAGAAAAGTGTTTTGGGTTGTATTGATTAGAAATCGGAAATTTCTAATTTTAATTCGTCTAATTCCACTGCTCGTCGGCATTGGGATACTCACCGCCGCGCACATCGGAAATGTAGTGCTCCACAGCCTCGGTCATCACCGTATGCAGGTCGGCATAGCGACGCAGGAATTTAGGCTTAAAGCCCTTGTTCATGCCCAGCATATCGTGCACTACGAGCACCTGACCGTCACACTCCGCACCGGCACCGATACCGATCGTCGGAATAGCGATCTCTTTCGTCACCTTTGCAGCCAGCGGTGCAGGGATCTTCTCCATTACCAGGGCAAAGCAACCCGCCTCGGCCAACAACCTGGCATCCTTCAACAACTTCGCAGCCTCAGCCTCCTCCTTGGCACGCAGTCCGTAGCCACCCAGCTGATGGATCGACTGCGGCGTCAGGCCCAGGTGACCCATCACGGGAATACCCGCAGCGATGATCTTTTGGATCGAGGGCAGCATCTCCTCACCGCCTTCGATCTTCACGCCATCGGCACCCGTCTCTTTCATGATGCGGATTGCCGCCTCGAGGGCCACCTCCACATTGCCGCTGCACGTTCCGAAGGGCATATCGACCACCACGAAGGCACGCTCCACGCCACGCACCACCGACTTAGCGTGATAGATCATCTCGTCAAGCGTGATGGGGAGCGTCGTCGTATAACCGGCCATCACATTGGCCGCCGAGTCGCCCACCAAGATAATATCGATACCGGCCCCATCGACAATTTTGGCCATCGTATAATCATACGAAGTAAGCATGGCGATCTTCTCGCCCTGCTGTTTCATTTCAGCCAACGCCGTCGTTGTCACGGCGCGCACTTTACTTTCAACCGACATAGTATTGTTTGTTAAGTTTCTGAAAAGATTCTTCTAAAAAGACAAAGTTAATTATTTCGGCGCAATTTGGCAAAAGAAATTCCACAAAACCACACCACCCGACACCGAGACGTTGAGCGAATGTTTCGTGCCGATCTGCGGAATCTCGATCGCTCCATCCGCGAGGTCGACCACCTCCTGCGCCACGCCCTCCACCTCATTGCCGAACACAAGGGCATATTTCACCCCCTCGTCGGCGCGAAAGTCGTTGAGCATCAGTGCCCCTTCGACCTGCTCAATCGAAAGGATACGATACCCCTCTTCCTTGAGTTTTGTGACCGCATCGGCCGTCTTCGCGTGGTACTCCCACTCGACGGTCATCTCGGCGCCAAGGGCCGTTTTGTGGATATCGCGTGCCGGCGGAGTTGCCGTAATGCCGCACAGCAAGATTTTCTCCACGGCAAAGGCATCGCCCGTACGGAAAAATGAACCGACATTCTGCATCGAGCGCACATTGTCCAAGACCACCACTACGGGCATCTTCGCCATCGCCCCAAACTCCTCCACGGAGGGGCGCCTCAGCTCTTCATTGGTAATTTTTCGCATATCAAAAGTGATTCTTGGCCACAAAAGTACATAAAATTAAAATCTTTTCCCTATTTTTGTCGGTCGAACCTCAATCGAAAATCAAAAATAACAAGACAAGATATGGCAATCGAGAGCACCGAAATCAAGGAGAAGTCGTTGAACTTCATCGAAGAGATCATCGAAGAGTCTATCGCCAAAGGCGAAAAACGCGTACAGACCCGTTTCCCGCCCGAGCCGAACGGCTACCTGCACATCGGCCACGCGAAGTCGATCTGCATCAACTTCGGCATGGCTAAAAAGTATGGCGGCAAGTGCAATCTGCGCTTCGACGACACGAACCCCGTCAAGGAGGATACCGAGTACGTGGATTCGATCAAGCGCGATATCCAATGGCTCGGCTTCCAATGGGCCGAGGAGCGCTACGCATCGGACTACTTCGACCAGCTCTACGAGTGGGCCGTGGTATTGATCAAGAAGGGCCTGGCCTATGTCGATGACCAGACCCAGGAGCAGATTCGCGAGAACCGCGGTACTGTTTCGGTACCGGGTACTCCCTCGCCGTGGCGCGATCGCTCGGTGGAGGAGAACCTCGATCTGTTTGAGCGCATGAAGAACGGTGAGTTTGCCGATGGCGAGAAGGTATTGCGCGCCAAGATCGATATGGCACACCCCAACATGCTCTTCCGTGACCCGATTATGTACCGCATCCTGCACGCTGACCACCACCGCACGGGTGACAAGTGGTGCATCTACCCGATGTACGACTACGCCCACGGTCAGTGCGACTCGATCGAGCAGATTACCCACTCGATCTGTACGCTGGAGTTTGACGTACACCGCCCGCTTTACGATTGGTTTATCCAGGCACTGGAGATCTACCCCTCGCACCAGTACGAGTTTGCCCGTCTGAACCTCACCTATACGATGATGTCGAAGCGTCGCCTGCTGAAGCTCGTTCAGGAGGGTGCCGTGATGGGTTGGGACGATCCCCGCATGCCGACCATCTGCGCTCTGCGTCGTAAGGGTTACACCCCCGCTTCGGTGCGCAACTTCGCCGAGATGGTGGGCGTAGCGAAACGCGACAACGTGATTGACTTGGGCAAATTGGAGTACTGCGTACGCGAGGACCTGAACAAGATCGCCGAGCGCCGCATGGCCGTACTGAACCCCCTGAAGGTGGTGATCACGAACTACGAGGAGGGCCGCAAGGAGTACTTCACGGCCATCAACAATCCCGAGGATGAGGCTGCCGGCACGCGCCAGGTTCCCTTCTCGAAGGTGCTTTATATCGAGCGTGACGACTTCATGGAGAATCCTCCCAAGAAGTTCTTCCGTCTCCAGCCGGGTGGCGAGGTGCGTCTGCGCTATGCCTACCTCATCAAGTGCGAGGAGGTTATCAAGGATGAGGAGGGCAACATCACGGAGCTGCGTTGCTCGTATGACCCGATGTCGGGTGGTGGCTCGTCGAGCGACGGCCGCCGCGTGAAGGGTGTCATCCACTGGGTTTCGGCCGAGGATGCAGTCGAGGCCGAGGTACGTCTCTTCAACCCGCTCTTTACGACCGAGGACCCGAACGAGGGTTGCGAGGAGGGCGGCAAGACCTGGGAAGACAACCTCAACCCCGAGTCGCTGGTTAAGATCACGGGCTACCTCGAGCCTTCGTTGAAGGAGACCCCGATCGGCAAGGCGGTGCAGTTCGAGCGCGTGGGTTATTTCTGCCCCGACACCGACTCGACCCCCGAAAAGCTGGTATTCAACCGCACGGTAACCCTCAAGGACTCGTGGGCCAAGATTAACAAGTAAATTCAGAATTCAAAATTAAGAATTATAGGATGAAGGGGAGGGTGAGCTAAAAGTTCCACCTCCCCTTTTCTTTCACACCGACCGCTATGCGTAACACAATTCTACTCCTCGCCCTGATTGCCTTAATCGGCCTGATTCCCTGGATGGTGAGCCGCAACAGCCACACGGCCACCGTCAGCGGTTCCTTTCCCGACGAACTGACGGGCGTGGATTATAGCTGGGTCTATCTGCGCGATGAGCAAGGCGTACTCGACTCCTGCGTCGTGAGTGAGAATCGCTTTAAGCTACAGACGGAGGTTGCCCAACGCCAACTCGCAGCCACGGTCGAGATTCCCTGTTGCAGCCTGACGCAACACGTAACACTGCGCCCCGACCATGAGATTGCTCTCCGCGTATCGCTCGACGAATACTACCGCAAAAAGGCAGAGATGACCGCCATCGAGACGATGGCCCGCCTCGACAAAAACGGCATCTCGCTCCCCGACTCCACCTGGAGGATGTTGCGCGACTCGCTGGTCCAAGCCCTCATCGAGCTACAACACGAATAAAAAAAAGAAAAGAGGAGAGTTCCACACCCTCCTCTTTTTTATTGCTCCTTCGGTAATCGCAAGAGCGATGTACGTCGTTTGCCGATCGCATAACACCACAAGATCGACCCGCGATAAATCGTCCGCGACTCCCTTTTAACCTTTGCGCGCACCTCACGGCGCTTCTCGCACAGCCGTCCATACGATCCCAGGAATTCCCACCAAGCCTGAAATACTGCCTTGAAATTGGCCGTATGCCCTTGCAGCAGATAGCTCAATGCCGCCATCAAATCAAGTGCGGGGCGCAACACAGCCACCACCGCCAGCTGTTGCCACGGTGCACATTTAAGGAGCATGGCGAGGTTATTTCGGTGGTTAAGCAGAATCTTACGCGGTGAATCGGTCGCCAACGTACCTCCACCGAGGTGATAGACCACACTTAGCGGCACGATACGGATCCGCCACCCCTCGAGCTGCATGCGCCACGAGAGGTCGATCTCCTCCATATGAGCAAAGAAGTCGCCATCAAAACCACCCATCGCACGGAACGTAGCCAAACGACAACAATAGGCTGCCCCCGAAACCCAGAACAGATCACGCTCGTCGTCATACTGCCCTGTATCCTCCTCTATCGCGCGTAACACGCGTCCGCGACAGAAGGGATAACCCAGAAAGTCGATATAACCACCCGCCGCACCGGCATACTCAAACTCCTCACGACACTCCGCATAGCGTAGTTTCGGGGCACAAGCCGCCACTTCGGGGTTTTCGTCCAGGCAGCGAATAAGCGGCTCGATCCACCCTCTCGGAGTCTCCACATCGGAGTTCAGCAATACGACATACTCCGCCTCCACCTCCTGCAGGGCGCGGTTGTAGCCCTCGGCAAAACCGTAGTTGTGATCCAGGCAGACCAGCTCCACCATCGGGAATTCCTGCCGCACATAGTTTAACGACCGATCCGTCGAGCCGTTGTCAGCCACCACCACGGTAACCCCGTCGAGCCCTTCGATCGACTCCACCACCGAAGGCAGGAAGCGCTTCAAGTGAGCCTCCCCGTTCCAATTCAGTATGACAATCTTCGTGGTGGTCATTACTTTTTCTTATGTTTCCAACGACGATGCGACCACATCCACAATTCGGGTGCCTCGACGATCATCTGCTCCAAACGGCGCACATATCGCTCCGTAATCGCATGTTTCTCGACCTCCTCTTTACCATCGTAGATCATATGAAATTCCATCTCATAACGGCCACGGCCTACGCGGAACATCGGTGCGAAATAGACCGGCATGTGGTACCGCGTAGCCAACTGCTCGCCGCCATCGAAAAAGACCGAATCCTGATTCAGGAAACGGAACCAATGAGTATCCTCGTTGACAGGGATATTGGGGTGCTGATCGGCAATCAGACCCATCGCCATCTTGCGACCTCGAACACCCTCCTTGAAGTGCGTCAGTAGGAAACGCATCGACTCCTTCTTCTGTACGGGGGTCGAATAGGCTGTGGTACGCAGACGCTGATAGAACAGATCGACCACCTTCGAGCGCAGCTGGTGATAGATGCCGAGCGACTCATGGGTCGGATCCTCCATCGTCCAAAAGGCACCCAGCTCCCACAATCCGTGATGGGCAAAGAGGACGATGATATGCTCATCGGGCATCGCCGCCTTCATCTCCTTAAAGTTACGCAGACGGAAATAACGACGAATCTTTTGATCGGTCAGATGTGCCATATTGAACGTACCGATAAAGACCTCGGCTAGGTTGTGGTAGAAGCCTCGCTTGATCCGTTTCAGCTCCTCCTCGCTCTTTTCGGGAAACGATCGACGCAGGTTCTCCATCACCACCTTTTGGCGGTAATGCGCAACGTGGCAGAGCAGGAAATAGAGCATCGGCTCCACCACATAAAACTTAAACCAATAAGGCAGGATGGCAAATCCCTTCGCTCCCCACCACAGCAACTCGAGGCCTATGCGCTGGCCCCACGAGAGATCTTCAAGTTTAATCATCGTCTTCAGTTTCGGTTATTTCGTGCTTGCCCTTGCGCGGCTTACCCGCCACAACCAGGACAAACTCGCCTTTGGGCTCATGCGCGCGGAAATGCTCAAGCACCTCGGCAATCGTACCGCGTACGGTCTCCTCGAACTTCTTGGTCAGCTCGCGCGATACGCTGATCGGACGGTCCTCACCAAAGAATTCGGCAAACTGCTCCAAGCATTTCACGACGCGGTAAGGCGACTCGTAGAAAATCATCGTGCGCTCCTCCTCGCGACAACGCTCCAGGTGCTTCATACGCCCCTTTTTCTGAGGCAGAAAGCCCTCGAAGCAGAAGCGATCACACGGGAAACCGCTGTTGACCAGCGCCGGAATCAAGGCCGTAGCGCCGGGCAGGGTCTCCACCTCGATTCCCTGCTCAACACAGGTGCGCACAAGCAAGAAACCAGGATCGGAGATACCGGGTGTTCCGGCATCCGACACCAGGGCCACATTCTGCCCCGCAGCAACCGTCTCCATGAAGAACTGGGCCGTGGCGTGTTCGTTGAATTTATGGTGCGATTTGAGGGGCTTTTCGATCCCCAAATGGCGCAACAGGAAGGAGGTCGTACGTGTATCCTCGGCCAGAATCAGATCGACCGAGCGCAGCACCTCCACGGCACGCAGCGTAATATCGTCCAGATTGCCGATCGGAGTCGGCACCAAATAGAGTTTAGCCATGCCGTCTATTGTTCTTCAAATTTACGTTCCAGAAGCTCCAACATCAACTTCGCACCGTCCGAATTGGGATTCCAGGCAAAGTGTTCGGCGATGTAGATCATGCAGTCGTCGAAGTTGTCAAATTCGTTGAGTTTGCGGATCGTAATCTCGTAGAGCGAACCATTTCCGCCAAAGAGGTCACGAATAAGCAGGAACTTATCGTTCAAACCCACGGCACGACGCAGGTCCGTCACGCGCGGGCGCAGATCATTGACCGTCTGACGGGCTGCCAACTGATCACCCAACGTCTGCTGCGGGCGAATCGCCTCACCCAGCACAGTAGGCTCTTCGATCGTCGGTTGCTCGATCGTCGGAAGTTCGGCAGGATTCTCCTCCTCGACAGGCTCTTCATCGATGGTCTCCTCCGCAACCTTTTCCTCGAGGATTTCCTCCTCGACAAGCTCCTCGACCACCTCTTCGGCCGACTCTTCCAGCTCCTCCTCCGAGATCTCGATCACCTCCTCGGGATCGGCATCCTCCTCCACGGGCAGAATCAGCGAATCGACCTGCTCGGTCGACTCCTCGGCAGGTTCGCGCTCGATCGCCGCACGCTCCTCTACCATCGGTTCAGGCTCGGGCTCAACGATCGGCGCAGGGCTCTTCTCCTCCTCTTCGGGGGCATCGTAGAGCGACATGATGACGCGCTGCTTGCGACGATGACGATCCTCTGCCGGTTCATCCCCAAAGAGTGTTGCAAAGGGATTCGGCGCGCTTTTCTCCACGGGCTTTTCGGGTTCGGGTGTCACGATCGGCTCGGGTTCAGCCTTCGGCTCCTCCACGATCGGTTCGGGTTCAATTTCCGGTTTCTCCTCAGGCACAGCAATCGGTTCTTCCTCGGCAATCGGCTCGACAACCTCCTCGGTTGCAGACTCCTCAGCCATCGGTATCTCTTCCATCTCCGGCTCACCCATCGTTTCCTCCTCCGAGGCAGCAAACTCCTCCACGGGGCTGATAGCATCGAGCGAGAAGAAATCCTCCCCCTCCAGGGCAAAAGGCTCGCTCTCGATCGGCTCCTCCTCCACAGGTGCAGGCTCCTCGGCGGGCAATGCCGCAAAAGGTGCTACGGGCTCTACATCGGGATGGCTCTCCAGCCCGAAGCGCACCGCTTCATAGAGATCTCTCAGACGAGCCAGCACCAACTCGCGTTCGATGGTCGTTATCTCATCCGCATGCTGCCAACCATTGACCAACAAGCTCAACCGCTGCAGCTCGGCTTGCAAAGTTTTCAATTCCATAGTTCAGGTATGTTTATAGCATGGGACAAATATAGTGATTTTTATTCGGAAAACCCGCTTGCAAAAACGGGTTTATTTACTTAAATTTGTATTTTAATACAAACCTTACCGTGAACCAATCGCTCAATACCATGAAACGCACCTTTTGTCTCCTGCTGACTCTGCTGGCCACACTGACTGCCTCGGCCAAAATCCTGCCTTACGGCGAAATGGCTCGCCGCTTTGCCGCCTCGGAACGTGCCCGTTTCCCTGAGGCATGGATGATCGACTTCTGCAAAGCCCCCTTCTTCGGCTACTCGCAGGGAGTCGGTTGCTGCGCCATGCTGGAGATCTACCACACCACGGGCGACGAGGACTACTTCCGTTACGTCGAGGAGTTGGCCGATACGCTTGTCAACGAAGCAGGCGAAATTCACCTCTATGAGCGCGACAAGTACAACCTCGACTTCATCAATTCGGGCAAGTACCTCTTCGACTGCTACGCCAAAACGGGCAAGGAGAAGTACCGCAAGGCGCTCGATCTGTTGGTGGATCAGCTCCGCGAGCAGCCCCGCACCTCGGATGGTGGTTTCTGGCACAAACTCCGCTACACGCACCAGATGTGGCTTGACGGACTCTACATGTGTTCGCCTGTCTTAATGGAGTATGGCGTCACGTTCAACCAACCCGAGTGGGTCGAGGAGGCCGTAAAGCAGATCAAACTCTGCCACAAGCATACCCATGATCCCGTGACAGGTCTTTACCACCACGCCTGGGACGAGAGTCGCTCGCAGCGCTGGGCTAACCCCGAAACGGGCCACTCGCCCTCGTTCTGGGGGCGTTCGATCGGTTGGTGGTTCATGGCTCTGGTCGATAACCTCGACTTCCTGCCTACGGACCACCCCGCCCGCGAGGAGATCATCGGCTACATCCAGGGGTTGACCGACGCCTTGATGAAGTATCAGCGCGAGGGTCATTGGTACCAGGTACTCGACTGCCCCGAGCGCGAGGGCAACTACCCCGAGGCCTCGGTGACGGCGCAATGTATGTACGCCATCGCCAAGGCGGTCAATAAGGGTTACCTCCATCGTCGTTACCGCAAGGTGGCCGTTGATGCCTACCGTGCCCTCTGCCGCGATCTGATTTTCGAGGACGAAAACGGAGTGCTCTCGCTGACGCGCTGCTGTGCCGTGGGTGGTCTGGGTGGCAATCCCTACCGCGACGGTTCGTTTGAGTACTACATCGGTGAGCGCATCCGCGACAACGACGCCAAAGCTACGGGCCCCTTCATCATGGGCTGTTTGGAATTGGCCAAATAGCGCTACACAACCTCCCCATCATGCGTAAATATTGGTTACATCTATTGCTCTGCGCCGTCCTCTTCGGCTTCATCGCTTGTGGAGGAGACGACAAGCCATCCCAAGAGCCGGATCAGCCCGAGACGGAGCAACCCACTCCCGAACCGGCACCTGAACCCGAGCCCACTCCGCCCACACCTCCGACTCCGCCCACAGCCGAAAAGTTTCCGGACTATGGCGCGGTAAAGGCCTTCCCGACTGCAGTCGGACATGGCCGCCAGGCTACGGGTGGTCGTGGTGGCGAGATCTACCATGTCACGAATCTCAACGATTCGGGCACAGGATCACTGCGCGATGCCGTAAGCCAATCAAACCGCACGATCGTCTTTGATGTGACAGGTGTCATCACGCTCAAATCGGTCTTGGTGCTCAAAAGCAACCAAACGCTCTTGTTCCAAACTGCTCCGGGTGACGGCATCGAGATTTACAACAATCGCGTGGCCTCGTCGGGTGCATCGAACCTTATTGTACGTTACATGCGTGTTCGCACAGGTCGCCAAGCCTCGGGCCAAGACAACATGGACGCGGGTGGCCTTTCAAGCGGTGCGGATGTCATCTACGACCACTGCTCTTTCACTTGGGCCACGGACGAATGTTTCTCGATCAACACCGACAACAAAGGTACGCGCCCGCAACGTATCACCCTCCAGAACTCAATCATCGGCCAGGGGTGTATGAATCACTCGGCCGGAGGACTGATTCAGACCTCGGACACGGAGGGCGTGACGATCTACCGCAACCTACTGATCGACAATGGTGCCCGCAACTTCAAGGTTAAGGGACTCAACCAATATGTCAACAATGTGGTCTACAACTGGGGATCATCGAGTTGCTACGATATGAGTAATTCCGAGGGGCACTCCGACACGCAGATCGAAAACAACTACTTCATCCAAGGCCCCTGCTATGTATGGCGAAATACGCCGGCCGAGAAGGTGAGCGACGAGACATACAACAATCCTGCGATCTGCTCACCGACGGGCCCTGGACATAAATATTACGAGATTCTCTCACAGGAGAAGCCCACCAAGCCCTTCACGCGAGGCAACGCCAATTTCGAGACCTACTTCGCAGGCAACTATTTCGACAGCAACCTGGATGGTGCGTTGAACGGCATCGAGCTGACCACGGAAAACTTCGCAACCTATTGCAGCGGTACGCCCACGTTTCGCTCATCGCCCTCGACCCTGCACCCTGCACTTGACGAAAAGAGCTCAGCCACGGAGGCCTACAACTGGATAGTAAAATACGTTGGTGCTTCGTTGCCCGCACGCGACAAGGTCGATGGTTACATGATCGAAGAGCTCACCTCGCTGGGTACAAAAGGCACAATCTTCCGCGATCAACGCAAGGAGTTGCAATACCCCCTGGCCAACTCGTGGCAACAGATCAACACCACAGACAACCGGCCGACGGACAGCGACAAGGATGGCATCCCCGACACAATCGAAGAGCAGTATGGACTCAATAAAAACGACGCATCGGATGCTGCCCGGATTGCTGAAAACGGCTACTCAAACATCGAAAACTACACCTTCTTAATGGAGGCAAATCGCAAATAACAACAAAAACTACATACCAATGAAAAAACTACTCTTCGCAGCCGCCCTCTTTCTGGCCAGCTGCACCGCACCCGAAAAGATTGACCGCGTAGCGCTTTTGGAGCGCAACAACCCCCACCTGGAAGAGGTTGACACACTCAACTCGCTCACCGTCGGCAACGGCGATTTTGCCGTAACGGTCGATGTGACGGGCCTGCAATCCTTCCCCGAATTTTACAGCAAAGGTCTGCCCCTCGGCACACAGAGCGGCTGGGGTTGGCATGCCTTTGAGAATCCCGAGAACTACCGCCACGAGGAGACCCTCCGCGACTACGACTTCGGTCACGGCCAGATTGAGCCTTATGCCACCCAGCCCAAGGAGGGACGTGGCAAGGATGCTGCCGACTGGTATCGCGTGAATCCCCACCGTCTGCACCTCGGTGTGATCGGTTTCGAGGGTTTGAACCCGACGGAGCTGACCGAGATCGATCAGACGCTCGACCTGATGGATGGCGTTATTCGCTCTTCGTTCACGACCGAGGGTGAGAAGATCGCCGTCACGACCGCCTGCGATCCCGATGCCGACCGCTTTACGGCTTCGATTACGGGCAAGAAGCACCTGCCCATCGCAATCCGTTTCGCCTACCCCACGGGTGTGCATACAGACGATGCATGCAATTGGCAGGCTGACGAGAAGCACTCGACCGAGCTGGTAGCTTCGACCGAGCAGTCGGCTACGCTGCTGCGCACGATCGACACGGCTCGCTACTACGTCCGTCTCGATTGGACGGGCAAGGCCACGCTTGCTCAGAAGGGTCGCAACCACTTCACGCTGACCCCCGAGGAGGATCAGTGGACGCTGGCTGCCCACTTCACCCCGCAGGAGAAGAAGGCCACGGCCGAGCAGCAGGACATTCTCGCTGTCGAGGGTGCTGCCACCTCGTTCTGGAACAACTTCTGGATGAAGGGTGGCGTGGTTGACTTCAGCCACTGCACCGACCCGCGCGCCAAGGAGCTGGAGCGTCGTGTCGTCCTCTCGCAGTACTTGCTCGCCGTGCAGTGTGCCGGTTCGACCCCTCCGCAGGAGACGGGCCTTACGTACAACTCGTGGTTCGGCAAATTCCACCTCGAGATGATCTATTGGCACCAAGCCCAATTCGCCCTCTACGGCCATGAGGATCTGTTGCTGCGTACCCTCAACTGGTACCACTCGGCAGCCGATGGTGCTCGCCATATCGCCCAGCGTCAGGGCTTCGACGGCGTGCGTTGGATGAAGATGACTGACCCGACGGCCATGGAGGCCCCCTCGAAGACGGGTTCGTTCCTCATCTGGCAGCAGCCGCACCTGATCTACCTCCTGGAGCTTTGCTACCGTGCCAACCCCTCGGAGGAGCTCTTAAACGAGTATGCCGAGCTGGTGGAGGAGACCGCCAAATTTATGTACGACTTTGCCGACTACAACCCCGAATTGGATCGCTACGAGTTGCGTGGTGTGATCCCCGCTCAGGAGACCCTGCGTGCAGCCGAGACGATCAATCCTCCCTTCGAGCTTTCGCAGTGGCACTGTGTACTCTCGATGGCGCAGCAGTGGCGCGAGCGCCTCGGCAAGGAACGCAACGCCGACTGGGATGACCTCTTGGCCAAACTCTCGCCTCTGGCCTCGAAGGATGGCCTCTACCTCGCTGCCGAGACCGCACCGCAGACCTACGAGGATATCCGTTTCACCTCCGACCACCCTGCCGTGCTGGGTGCAGTGGGCATCTTCCCCCACTCACGTCTGGTAGATCCCGCCATCATGAAGCAGACCCAGGAGTGGATCTGGGATAAATGGAATTGGGAGAAGACCTGGGGTTGGGACTACCCGATGGTTTCGATGAACGCGACGCGTCTGGGCGAAAGAGAAAATGCCGTTGCTGCCCTCTTGATGTCGAAGCGCACGAATACCTGTCTCAAGAACGGCCATAACTTCCAGGATGCCCGTCTGCGCTGCTACCTGCCCGGTAACGGAGGTCTGCTGACCGCCGTAGCCTTGATGTGCGCCGGTTGGGATGGTTGCGACGAGAAGAATCCCGGCTTCCCGAAGAATGGCGAGTGGGATGTTCGTTGGGAGGGCATTAAGCCGTTGCCTTAAATTCAAAAATATAATATTTATATTCAATAAATAAACATATATTCAATTTTTGAATATGAAGAAACTTTGCCTGGGATTGTTGTTGCTGGCCACAAGTGCGACGGCCCAACAACAACAGAAGCCGCAATTGAACGAAGATTACACCTTCAACACAACCACGTTTGCCCCGCGTCCGCTCCACTACCGTCCCGACGGAAACAGCGCCGTTGTGGTAGAGGGCAAGGCACGCTTTAACCGTGCACTCTATGGCGCACATACGGGCTTCCGTGTCGAGTGCAGCGACTGCCCCGAGTTCGGCATATACCTGCCGGGCATGGGAGGCAATCTGCAACTTTCGCTCCCCGAGGGAAGTTGCGAGGCGCGCTACACCCCGGGCAAGATGAACTACTGTCAGGGAGGTATCGAAATCGAAGTACAGGTCATCCGCGAGGGGGCCGATGCGGCGATTTGGCGCATCAAGAACACCACCCGACAAGTTCAAACCATCGGCGTACAATTTGGTTCGGTAAGCGGCAAGAAGTTCTACCGTAACGGTGATCTCGGCGTGGATGACCCCGAGGCTTTTTCGTTCGATCCGGCTGGTTGTACGACGAATCAATACACCTGGGAAGGTGATCGAATCGGCGTGAGCTACGAGGCTAAAACGCCGGGCGAAGTGACGCTGATTATCCCGTTTGACAACATGAAGTTAAGTCGCCTACCTCATGTAACGGGTCAGGTCGTACTGCGGCCGAAAGAGACGCGCTATATCGCCTACTTCCCGCGCAACGAGAAGGAGCACACGCAACGTAAACTGAAAGCCCTCTTCACGAAAGCCGAGCAGCAACGCAAGGCACTCACCTCGGACCTCTCGATCTCGACGCCCGACCCGTGGCTCAACCCCGTGGGCGAGGCGATGGCGATCGCCGCCGACGGCATCTGGAGTGGTCGCACCTGGCTGCATGGCGCGATTGGTTGGCGTACCGAACACCTCGGTTGGCGAGGTGCTTATGTCGGCACATCGCTCGGCTGGCACGACCGTGCACAAACCCACTTCCGTACCTATGCCGCCAACATGGTGCGCGACGTAGAGCCTATCTACGACCACCCGCGTCAGGACTCGACCCTGAACCTGGCTCGCGCCGAGAAGAAGTGGGGAACACCCATGTACAGCAACGGCTACATCTGCCGTCGTCCGAGCAAGCGCGAGATGTCGCACTACGACATGAACCTGGTCTATATCGATGCCCTGCTGCGCCATATCCGCGCAACGGGCGATGAGGCGTTCATGCGCGAGATGTTCCCGACCCTCAAGCTCCACCTCGAGTGGGAGAAGCGCAACTTCGACCCCGATGGCGACCACCTCTACGATGGTTACTGCTGCATATGGGCGAGCGATGCCCTCTATTACAACAGCGGTGCGGCCACTCACTCCTCGGCATACAACTACTTCGCCAACCGCGAGGTAGCTCGTATCGCCGAACGCATCGGTGAAGATCCTGCCCCCTATCGTCAGGAGGCCGAAGCGATCGAAAAGGCGATGCTCGATCAACTGTGGGACACGAAGGGTAACCATTGGGCCGAATACCGCGATGCGATGGGCCACAAGCGTCTTCATACATCGGCCGCCATGTGGAGCATCTATCACGCCATCGACTCGGAGGTTGGAACGCCGCTCCATGCAGCCGCCTCGGCCCTCTACGCCCAACGCGAGCTGCCGCTGCTTCCCGTCCGCTCGACCGATTTCGAGGAGGAGTATCTGCTCCCCGCCACCTCCGATTGGCAGCCCTATATTTGGTCGATCAACAACGTGGCGATCGCCGAAGTGATGCACGCTGCGCTGGCCTATTGGCAGGCGGGCATGAACGAGGAGGCCTTCCACCTGATGAAGGGTGTCGTGATGGACAACATGTACCTCGGCACTACGCCCCTCAACTTCGGCCAGATCAGCTACCTCGATGCAGCCCGCGGCGAGTGTTACCGCGACTTTGCCGACCCGATCGGCGTCTGGTCGCGTGCCCTCACCGAGGGTCTTTACGGTATCCGTCCCGACCTCCTGGCCGGCGAGGTGACTCTCCAACCCGGTTTCCCTGCGACATGGAACGAAGCCTCGATTCGCCACCGCGATCTCTCCTATTCGTTCGCCCGCAAGGGGCTGGAGAGCACCTACACGATCCGACACAATTACCCCACCGAAACGGCTATTCACCTCGTTGTGGAGGGTGCGCAGGTGGCCGAGGTGAGGGTCAACGGCAAAAAGGTTACCTTCGAGGAGGTGGAATACGCCTACGGCAAACCCCGTATCCGCATCCGCCTGGGGTGGAAGAATCACTACAATGTGGTGATCACACACCATGCGGCGCAGTCGGCCACCACCTATGCCCAAGGCCCGAAGGGCTTCCGCATCGGTGAGCAGAACAACCTCTCCTTCTATGAGCCGTTACAAAATGGCGTATATCGTCCTACGCCCGTCATCGAGCACCCCGCGCCGACATCCTATCGCACGATCGACCTCTCGGCACACTACAACGCCTCGGTGAACGACATTTACCGCAACGAATATCTTTCGCCTCGTCCGAAGGCTACCACGCTCCAAATCCCGAAGCAGGGCTATGGCGATTGGTGCCACCCGCAGGCGATGGCCGAAATTGATGATCAGGGACTTCGCGATATCCTGCGCCAAAACGCAGTCGATACGCGCACGGGAAAGATCAAGCGCAACCAAATCCCGATGCAGATGGCTCACACGGGCAAAAACGTTCTCTTCACCTCGCTGTGGGACAACTACCCCACGACGGCCGAAGTTCCCCTCACGGGACGCGGTCAAAAGCTCTTGCTGATGATGGCCGGATCGACGAACCACATGCAGAGCCACATCGCCAACGGCCGCCTGACGGTACACTATACCGATGGCACGACCTCCACGCTCGACCTTGTGAATCCCGACAACTGGGCCTCGATCGAGCAGGTGGGTATCAACGACGGCTATTCGTACCGCGCACCTGCCCTGTGGCGTCTTTCGCTCCAAAACGGCACACTGAGTCGCACGCTGGACAAGGATATGGGCATCGAGGGCATCAACCGCATGATTCCGGGCGGTGCAGCTACGCTGGTTGAGATGGAGATCAACCCCATGAAGGAGCTGCAATCGCTCCAGCTGGAGACCCTTTCGAACGATGTGGTGATCGGTATTATGGGTATCACGATTGCAGAGTAATTCGACATTCGGGATTCAAAATTCAAAATTATACCTTATATTTGCACGCGTAAAATTTAAGATAACAAACAAAACGAAATAATCATGGCATTACAATGCGGCATTGTGGGTCTGCCGAACGTCGGTAAATCGACCCTGTTCAACTGTCTGTCCAACGCCAAGGCACAGGCAGCTAACTTTCCCTTCTGTACGATCGAACCCAACGTGGGCGTCATCACCGTACCCGATGAGCGTCTGGTACGTCTGGCCGAGATCGATAACCCGAAGCGCGTCATCCCGACGACGATCGAGATTGTCGATATCGCAGGTCTCGTGAAGGGTGCATCGAAGGGTGAGGGTCTGGGCAACAAGTTCCTGGGCAACATCCGCACCACACACGCCATTATCCACGTCTTGCGTTGCTTCGAGAATGGCAACATCACGCATGTCGATGGTTCGATTGATCCCGTGCGCGACAAGGAGGTGATCGACACCGAGCTGCAGCTCAAGGACCTCGAGACGATCGAAAACCGTCTGGCCAAGACGCAGAAGCAGGCTGCCGTGGGCGGCGATCGTCAGGCCAAGCGCGCCGTGGAATTGTTATTGCAGTACAAGGCGCTCCTGGAGCAGGGCAAGAATGCCCGCGAGCTGGAGGTAGAGCCTGAGGATAAGAAGATCGTGGCCGAGTTGTGCCTCTTGACCAACAAGCCGGTGCTCTATGTCTGCAACGTGGACGAGAAGTCGGCCGTCACGGGTAACGAGCATACGGAGGCCGTCAAAAAGGCGATCGCCGGCGAGAAGGCCGAGATGTTGATCGTAGCCGCTGCCACGGAGGCCGACATTGCCGAACTGGAGACCTACGAGGAGCGTCAGATGTTCCTCGAGGACCTGGGGCTGCAGGAATCGGGTGTAGCGCGTCTGATCAAGGCCGCCTACAAGCTTCTGAACCTGGAGACCTTCTTCACGACGGGTGCCGATGAGAGCCGTGCCTGGACCTACGTCAAGGGCATGAAGGCACCGCAGACGGCTGGTGTGATTCACACCGACTTTGAGCGTGGCTTCATCCGTGCCGAGGTGATCAAGTACGAGGATTACGTTACGCTCGGCTCGGAGAAGGCTTGCCGCGATGTAGGCAAACTGAGCATCGAGGGTAAGGAGTATGTCGTACAGGATGGCGACATTATGCACTTCCTCTTTAACGTATAAACAGAAAAAACAAACGAGATATGATGATGAACAGACCTGTTCGCGTGCGTTTTGCACCCAGCCCCACCGGCCCGCTCCACATTGGCGGTGTCCGTACGGCACTCTACAACTACCTCTTTGCCCGCAAGCATGGCGGCAAGATGATTCTACGCATCGAAGATACCGACTCGCAGCGTTTCGTTCCCGGTGCCGAGGAGTACATCCTCGAGTCGCTGAAGTGGTGTGGCATCGAGATCGACGAGGGCGTCGGTGTCGGTGGCCCGCATGCACCCTACCGCCAGAGCGAGCGTCGTGATCTCTACCTGAAGTATGCCCTGCAGCTCGTCGAGGCGGGTTGGGCCTACTACGCCTTTGATTCGGCCGAGTCGCTCGATGCCCGTCGCAAGGAGGCCGAGGAGGCAGGCCGTGCCTTCGCCTACAACCACGAGGTACGCGAGGAGCTGGAGACCTCGCTCCGCCTTTCGAAGGAGGAGGTCGAGGAGCGCATCGCCCGTGGCGATCAGTATGTAATCCGCTTCAAGATGCCCGTGGATGAGATCGTCAAGATGGATGACCTGATTCGCGGTCACGTAGAGGTGAACACCTCGACGCTCGACGACAAGGTGCTCTATAAATCGGCTGATCAGCTGCCCACCTACCACCTCGCGAACATCGTCGATGACCACTTGATGGAGATCTCGCACGTAATCCGTGGCGAGGAGTGGCTGCCTTCGTTACCGCTGCACTACCTGCTCTACCGCGCCTTTGGTTGGCAGGATTTGCAGCCCGAGTTTGCCCACCTGCCCCTCTTGCTGAAGCCGACGGGTGGCGGTAAGCTCTCGAAGCGCGATGGCGACAAGATGGGTTTCCCCGTATTCCCGCTCTTCTGGACCTCGCCCACGACGGGTGAGACGGCGCGTGGTTATCGCGAGGATGGCTACTTCCCCGAGGCCTTTATCAACATGCTGGCCCTCCTGGGATGGAATCCCGGTACGGAGCAGGAGATCTTCTCGATGCAGGAGCTCGTCGAGGGTTTCTCGCTCGACCGTGTATCGAAGTCGGGAGCCCGCTTCCAGCCCGATAAGGCGAAGTGGTTCAACGCCCAATACATGCACCACAAGTCGAACGAGGAGTTGGCCGCGATCTATCAGCCGATTCTCCGCGAGCACGGCATTGAGGTGTCGGACGAGTTGGCCGGTAAGGCTGCAGGCATCATGAAGGAGCGTGCGCAGCTTGTGACCGATCTGTGGGACCTCACGTCGTTCTTCTTTGTGGCTCCGACCACGTACGAGGAGAAGCAGGCCAAGAAGTATTGGAAGGGGGAGAATCCCCGCATCCTGAAGGAGGTACGCGACGTACTGGCCTCGATCGACGACTTCTCGCTGGAGCACACCGAGGAGGTGGTTCACGCTTGGATTCAGGAGAAGGGCTACGGCATGGGCCAGGTGATGAATACGCTGCGTCTGGCGCTCGTAGGCGCGGGCAAGGGCCCGGGCATGTACGACGTGACGGCCTTCATCGGTAAGGAGGAGTGTCTGAAGCGTATCGACAACCTGTTTGAGAACTTAACACCTGCAGAGTAACATGATCACGATCGAGCAAGAGGTTTGGGGCATGACAGCGGAGGGTGAAGGCATCATCCGCTACACGATGCGCAACGAGCAGGGTGCTTCGGTACAACTCTCAAACTACGGCGCTACGATCCTTTCGGTGGTAGTACCCGACCGCGAGGGCAAGTTGGCCGATGTATGCCTGGGTTACAAGAATCCTGAAGGTTACTTTTTCGATGGTCCTGCCATGGGTAAGAGCGTAGGGCGTTTCGCCAACCGCATCGCCTATGGTCGTCTGGAGATTGATGGAGAAAAGTACCAGCTGGAGATCAACAACGGCCGCAACCACTTGCACGGTGGCACGAAGAACTTTGCCAACCGCGTCTGGGAGAGCCGCGTGGAGACAAATCGCGTCGTGATGTCGCTCACGTCGGAGGATGGCGACCAGAAGTTCCCGGGTGAGCTGAACGTAGAGGCAATCTTTGATTTCGACGAGGAGAATCAACTCGAGATCACCTACCTGGCCAAGACCGACCGCACGACGGTCGTCAACCTGACGAACCACATCTACTTCAACCTCGATGGCGAGGATGCCGGTACGATTCATGACCATGAGCTGCAGCTCAACACCTCGCGCACGCTGGAGATGAACGACTTCCAGATTCCGACGGGCGAGTGGCTCGACGTGAAGGGTACGGCGCAGGATTTCCTGGAGTTCCGTCGTCTGGGCAATGGCCTGGAGTCGGAGTTCAACCACATCCGCGACTTCAAGGGCTACGACCACCCCTTCCCGATCGACGGCTGGAAGAAGCACATCCTCGGCGAAGTGGGTGCCCTCCGTTCGCAAAAGTCGGGCCGATTGGTCAAGGTATTCTCGTCGCAGCCGAGCGTCATGATCTACACAGGTAACTGGCTCGCCGGTTCGCCCGAAAAGAAGTCGGGCGGCTACTACGAGGACTATGCAGGTGTAGCCATCGAGTGTCAGAACTACCCCGATGCACCGAATCAACCCTCGTTCCCGAACGCTTACCTCAAGCCGGGCGAACTCTACTGCGAAAAGATCGTCTACCGCTTCGAGACCTTTTAATAAGGTGTGCGCGTAAAATATCAGCGAGAAGGCTGCTCCCAATAACGGGGCAGCCTTTTTGCTTAGCGTATAATCTACCCTATCAAAAACAAGCGCAGAGAGCATTGAAGAGGGTATTCGGCAGGTGAGTTAGCGTAGAAATGACGATAAGTTTGCAAAAACAAAAATATTCTGCTAATTTTACATAGCGAAAAACGTGCAATCCGATGCCCGTACAGACCAACCAATCGTTATCGGTCGATTGCGCCGTCTTTGGATTTGATGGCGAGACCCTGAAGGCACTCCTCATCGAGCGTCCGGTAGATCATTCGCTCGATCGATTGAAGTTGCCGGGGTCGATGATCCTGGAAAACGAGACCCTGCCCGAGGCGGCCTACCGCGTATTGGAGGAGGCGACGGGATTGCGGAAGCGGGATTTGTATCTCAAGCAGATGGAGATTTTCTCCGATCCGAATCGCGTGAGTGGCGATGAGTTGGAGTGGATCAATCGCCGTCACGGCATCCGCACAGTACGCGTCGTGACGGTAGGATTCTACGCGCTTTTGAAGCTCGACCACCGCACCATCGACTACACCTCCTCGAAAGGGGCTCGATGGATGGCTGTGGATGCGATTCAGCGCTTGGCGATGGACCATAAGGAGATTCTTTCAACCGCCCTGGGACACCTCTGCCGCGAGATGCAGCAGTCGCCCGTCGCGTTTGAGCTACTGCCGAAGAAGTTTACGATTCGCGCCCTGCAACGCCTCTTCGAGGCTGCGCTCGGCATCGAGATCGACAACCGCAATTTTCGCAAGAAGATGCTCTCGTCCGGGTTCCTACACCCTACAGGCGAAAAGGAGCAAGGGGTGGCCCACAAACCGGCCGAGTATTATATCTTCGACCGTCAGGCCTACCGTCGCGCTGTGAAGGATAAGCTGCGCATGAATTGGGTATAGCAACTTAAAAATAGATAAACCATATATAGAACTACAACCTATGAGCAAGAAAAGTTTAGGTATTGACGTCGGCTCCTCGTCGGTGAAGGTGTCGCTGATGGATATCGAAACGGGCGCCTGCGTTGCCTCGTCGACCAACCCGAGCCAGGAGATGCCCATTGACGCCGTCAAGAGCGGTTGGGCCGAGCAAGATCCCGAAATGTGGTGGAAATATGCTGTCGAGGGTATCCGAAAAATTGCTGCGGAACACCCGATGAGCGAGGTAGCCTCGATCGGTATTACCTACCAGATGCACGGTCTGGTGTGTCTCGACAAGGAGCAGAAACCCCTGCGTAAAGCGATTATCTGGTGCGACTCGCGTGCCGTGGAGATCGGTGCCGAGGCGTTGGAAGCGATCGGTCGCGATTTCTGCCTGGAGCATGCTCTCAACTCGCCGGGTAACTTTACCGCCTCAAAATTGGCTTGGGTAAAGCGCAACGAGCCGGAGCTGTTTGCTCAAATCGATCAATTCATCCTCCCGGGTGATTACATCGCCTACCGCCTCTCGGGCAAGGTTTCAACCTCGGTGAGCGGTCTTTCGGAGCAGATCCTATGGGACTTCAAGGAGGAGAAGCGTGCCGACTTCGTGGCCGACTACTACGGCATTCCGAAGGAGATCATCCCCGAGGCTGGTGTTTCGATCGGTGTGGAGGCTACGACCGACAAGGCTACGGAGGAGGAGCTGGGTATTCCCGAGGGTACACCCATTTCCTACCGCGCAGGCGACCAGCCCAACAACGCCTTCTCACTCAACGTCATGGAGGCCGGTGAGATTGCCGCCACGGGTGGTACGAGTGGCGTGGTTTATGGTGTGGTAGATACCCCCAAAGCCGACTCGCTCTCGCGCGTGAATACCTTTGTACATGTCAACCACTCGCCCGAGACGCCGCGCTACGGCATTCTGCTCTGCATCAACGGTACGGGTATTCTCAATTCGTGGATGCGTCGTAACGTCACACAGCAGACGCTCGACTATGTAGAGATGAACGCCCTCGCCGAGCAGGCTCCCGTAGGTTCGGATGGACTGGTGGTACTCCCCTTCGGTAATGGTGCGGAGCGCGTGCTGGAAAACCGCACGACGGGTGCAGCAGTGGTAGGCATCGATCTGAATCGTCACTCGACGGCTCACATCCTGCGCGCCACGCAGGAGGGTATCGCCTTCTCGTTCCGCTACGGTATCGACCTGATGCGCGAGCTGGGTCTGAAGCCCGATGTGATCCGTGCCGGCAAGGCCAACCTCTTCCTCTCGCCCCTCTTCCGTCAGACCCTCTCGACGCTGACGGGTGCCCGCATCGAGCTCTTCAATACGGACGGTTCGTTAGGTGCTGCCCGTGGTGCTGCCCTGGGTGCCGGTTTCTACGCTTCGCGCGAGGAGGCCTTTGCGTCGCTCAAATGCCTGGAGGTCGTAGAGCCGCGTGAGGAGGATCGCGAGGCCCTCGAGAAGAGCTACGAGCAGTGGAAGGCCGAGGTCGAGATGCGCATGAAGCATTAACGTGAAAGATAAACAATTATAACCAAACAACTTAAAACAATTCAAAAACTATGGCAAAACAGTATTTCCCCGAGATTGGTAAGATCCAGTTCGAGGGCAAGGAGTCGAAGAACCCGATGGCATTCCATTACTACAACCCCGAGCAGGTGGTAGCCGGCCGCAAGATGAAGGATTGGCTGCGCTTCTCGATGGCCTGGTGGCACACGCTCTGCGCCGAGGGTGCCGATCAGTTTGGTGGTGGCACGAAGAAGTTCCCCTGGAACGAGTCGGCCTGCCCGCTGGAGCGCGCCAAGGCCAAGATGGATGCCGGTTTCGAGTTCATGCAGAAGATGGGCATCGAGTACTACTGCTTCCACGATGTAGACCTCATCGACGAGGATCCCGATCCGAAGAAGTATGAGGAGAACCTGAAGGCTATTGTGGCTTATGCCAAGGAGAAGCAGGCCGAGACGGGCATCAAGCTCCTCTGGGGTACGGCCAACGTATTCGGCAACGCTCGTTACATGAACGGTGCTTCGACGAACCCCGATTTCGACACGGCAGCCCGCGCTATGCTGCAGATCAAGAACGCCATCGACGCAACGATCGCGCTGGGTGGTGAGAACTATGTATTCTGGGGTGGCCGCGAGGGTTACATGTCGCTGCTGAACACCGACATGAAGCGTGAGAAGAGCCACATGGCTACGATGCTGAAGATGGCTCGCGACTACGCTCGCAAGCAGGGCTTCAAGGGCACGTTCCTCATCGAGCCGAAGCCCATGGAGCCGATGAAGCACCAGTACGACGTGGATACGGAGACCGTCGTTGGTTTCCTGCGTGCCAATGGTCTGGATAAGGACTTCAAGGTAAATATCGAGGTGAACCACGCTACGCTGGCCGGTCACACCTTCGAGCATGAGCTGCAGTGCGCCGTAGATGCCGGCATGCTCGGTTCGATCGACGCTAACCGCGGTGACTACCAGAACGGTTGGGATACCGACCAGTTCCCCATCGACCTCTACGAGCTGGTTCAGGCTATGATCGTGATCGTGCGCGGTGGCGGTCTGCAGGGCGGCGGTACGAACTTCGATGCCAAGGTGCGTCGTAACTCGACCGATCCCGAGGATCTCTTCATCGCCCACATCGCCGGTATGGATGTAATGGCTCGCGCCCTGTTGATCGCTGCCGACATCCTGGAGAACTCGCCCTACCAGCAGATGGTTACCGACCGCTACGCTTCGTATGACGAGGGTATGGGTAAGAAGTTCGAGAATGGTGAGCTGACGCTCGAGGAGGTGGTTGCATACGCCCACGAGCACGAGCCCGTACAGAAGAGCGGCAAGCAGGAGCTCTACGAGGCTATCGTTAGCATGTATATCTAAACCAAACCACGCGAAGGCTGTTCGGGGCAACTCGAACAGCCTTTTTTATCGTTTTACACTACTTAACCTATGAAACAACAAACACAAGGCAGCCGCCTTTACCTGATTTCGATCGTGCTCGTTACGATTATTGGCGGTCTGCTCTTCGGCTACGACACGGCGGTAGTGTCGGGTGCCGAGAAGGCGCTCGAAAGTTTCTTCCGCTCAGGGCTGGGCGAGCTCTACACCGCCGGCTGGCACGGCTTTACCGCCTCGAGTGCCCTCCTGGGTTGTGTGATCGGTGGTGCTATTTCGGGCTTCATGGCCTCGCACCTGGGCCGTAAGCGTTCGCTGATTGCCGCCGCCCTGATGTTCTTCATCTCGGCTGTCGGTTCGTGGATGCCCGAGAGTGGCATTCTCCCCTATGGCGAGCCCTCGATGACCCTGCTGGTGGTCTTCAACCTCTACCGTGTATTGGGCGGTGTAGGTGTCGGCTTGGCTTCGGCAGTCTGCCCGATGTACATCGCCGAGATCTCGCCGGCACGCATCCGTGGCACGCTCGTATCGTGCAACCAGTTTGCCATCATCTTCGGTATGCTGGTGGTCTATTTTGTCAATTACATGATCCGCAACGCGCTGGGCGACACGGCCGAGATGATTCAGACAGCCATGGTCGAGATCGGTTGGCGCAGAATGTTCCTCAGCGAGGCTGTACCGGCCGGTACCTTTGCCCTATTGATCCTGCTGGTACCCGAGACCCCACGCTTCTTGGCGCTCAAGGGTCACGATGAGCGTGCCTTCTCGATCCTGGAGCGCATCAACGGCACGGAGGCTGCCAAAAGCATCCTCGCCGAGATCAAATCCACGGTACACGAGAAGCGCGAGAAGCTCCTCACCTACGGCCTCGCCGTAATCGTGATTGGTGTACTACTCTCGTTCTTCCAGCAGGCCGTGGGCATCAATGTCGTGCTCTACTACGCACCGCGCATCTTCGAGAACATGGGCGCTTCGGGCGATGCCTCGATGATTCAGACCGTCGTGATGGGTATTGTGAACATTATCTTCACGGTTGTAGCCATCTTCACGGTCGATAAAGTGGGTCGCAAGCCGCTCCTGATCATCGGTTCGTTGGGTATGATGATCGGTATGGTGGCATTGGCCGTACTCTCGTTCACCGACACGATCGGTCTGACGGCCCTCATCTTCATCATCATCTACACCGCCTCGTTCATGATGTCGTGGGGCCCGATCTGCTGGGTATTGATCTCGGAGATCTTCCCCAACACGATTCGCTCGCAGGCCGTGGCTATCGCCGTAGCGGCGCAGTGGATTGCCAACTTCCTGGTTTCGGCCACCTTCCCCTCGCTCTCGGCTTGGAGCGTCGGCGGCACCTACTGCATCTACGCACTCATGTCGCTCGCCTCGGCCATCTTCGTCTGGAAGTGGGTACCCGAAACGAAGGGCAAGACGCTGGAGGAGATGTCGAAGCTGTGGAAGAAATAGTTTCTACCAATACCTATATTAGAAAAAAGGAGGTTCCGTTTCGGCCTCCTTTTTTTCTTTTAACAATATGGTAACACTCATTTCGCACATCGCATCGCTTTTGTCGCTACTTTTGCATACAGTGAAACAAAACCCATCATCATCATGTTATCTGTACTCATTATGCTCGTCGCGCTCGCAGCGATTGTTTGGGGTGCCGACACGCTCGTGAACGGCTCGGTAGCCATTGCTCGTCGCTACCGCATCTCTGATTTTGTGATCGGTGCCGTAATTGTCGGCATCGGTACGTCGTGTCCCGAGCTGGTCGTAAGCTCCTATGGCGCGTTGCAGGGCAACGTGGATGTGGCGATTGGCAATGTCGTAGGCTCGAACATCTTCAACGTGCTCTGCATCCTCGGCCTGACGGCTATGCTGTGGCCGATCTCGGTGAGCCGCGAGAACCTGAAGTTCGACCTGCCGGTCTGCATCGGTGTTTCGATCCTGGCGATTCTCTTGGCCTTCAACTTCTTCAACGGGCAGCCCGTCGCCATCAACCGCCTCGACGGCTTGGTATTCCTCGTGGGCTTCGCGCTCTACATCTATGTTTCGTTCCTGCGCGACAGGAAGAACAACCCCGTGCAGCCCTCGTCCGACAAGAACGAGACCCCGAGCGAAAGGCTGTGGCTCTCGATTGCGAAGGTCGTAGTGGGTCTGGCTGTGCTCGTTACGGGTTGCCAATTCTTTGTCGATGAGGCGGAGCAGGTGGCCCTGATGCTGGGTGTGGATGAGGCCTTTATCTCCATTACGCTCATCGCCTGCGGTACGTCGCTGCCCGAGCTGGCCGCCTCCTTAACGGCCGCCTTCAAGCGCAATACGCAGCTCGCGCTGGGTAATGTCGTAGGCTCGAACATCTTCAACATCCTCTTCATCCTCGGCCTGAGCTCGCAGCTCTCGCCCCTCTCGGGTGGCGGTATTACGGTGGTGGACTACGCTGTGATGATTGCCGCCGTGGTGCTGCTCTTTGTGGTCAGCCTCAAGGGCAAAATCTCGCGCATGTCGGGCTCCGTGATGCTCCTTTCGTTTATCTGTTACCTCTACTACCTGATTTCGCTGCAGTAGCGTAACAAAAAAATTTGAAGGGTTAAGAAAGGCGTAGAGGATTTTCCTTTACGCCTTTTTTATGGCTTGCAACGATACAACCCATGATAAAAACAGGTTATCAAGTTGGCGGTTTGAAAAATAGTTCTTAATTTTGTATAGCAATCAAAAAAATGATTGCATACATATTTATTAGTGAAAGTGTTTCGCTAATCCTTGAAGATAAAATTTGGCGATTTTAAGGATACAAGGAGGCAAAGACACTCATCGCCGTATATAGGCATACTTTCTGTATGCACTATTCGGTGTGGGGTTTTGTTTATTTGTATCCGGGCCACGCCAAATGCCTATCTTCAGATAAACGAGCAGCTCCACACTTTCTCTTTTTTTATATGCACCCGTTTATCGGTTTTGGAGTTTTCTCCAAATCCCTTTATGTGTATAGCGATGAGACTTTGCTACATTTCACGAAATTACAAAGCCCCTGCATCGGGAGGCGGCAAGGCAAAAAGCGACATTGAGCAGACACTCGCCTCAATGGGAGCAATCAATATTGGCTTAACACGCACCACTTGCAGCAGCAAAACGTACGATTTCTTCCGCACATTGGGGAGCGTTGTGAAGGCTCTTTGGAGCGTGCGGCACGGGGATGTGGTGGTCTTACAATACCCCGTCAAGAAATACTTTACGCTGATTTGTCGCACGGCCCATCGACGAGGAGCAAAAATTATTGCCATCATCCATGACCTCGGAGCCTTTCGCCGCCGTCGTCTTACCATTCGAGAAGAGATTACCCGACTTAACCACGCCGATATAGTCATCGCAGCCAACGATCACCAGCATAAATGGCTGCAAGAAAAGGGTTGCCAGGCCATGATGACGGTCTATGGATTGCATGACTATCTGACCACCATAAACCTTCCGGCCAACCATACGACTCCACCATATACCCCATTAGGCAAACCCCATTTTTCGCTCTACTTTGTCGGTGACCTTACGTCTCGCAACAATCGTTATCTCTACACGCTGGGACGACAGATGCAGCACACCGAAATTTTCCTATACGGGAAAGGATTTGATCGCTCGGCAGCAGGCGATGAATCGACCCTTCGTTGGATCGGTTTCACAAAAGACACCGATCTGATCACGACCCACCACGGCGACTTTGGGCTGTGTTGGTACGGCGAATCCTGCGAGACGGCAGCGGGTCACCAGGGTGAATACATGGCGATCAATACACCCCATAAACTCTCGCTCTACCTGCGTTGCGGCACCCCGATTATCATTTGGCGACATGCGGCCATGGCTGCTGTCATCGAGCAGGAAGGGCTCGGAATCGTGGTTGACACGCTCGGTGAAGTGGAAAGACGACTGGAGCAACTCACCCTCGCAGAGTACCATACCATGCAACGACATGTACAACGCATCGCCCAAGCCCTTGCCGAGGGACAATCCTGTCGTCGTGCAGTCACAAAGGCCTACCACATGTTAAGCGGTGTCATGGATAAGTGCTATTGATTAAAATCCTCCTTCTGCTAATATATTCATCAAAAATAGTATATTTATTTTCATCTCTTATAGTTTTATTTATATCTTTGCAGCGATAAAAGGGGTGCCTACAGAGCAGCTCGCTGTCAGGGTCGGGTAATGGACGGCCGTGGAACAAGGATTTGGTGCGCAACAAATCGGGCGGGTTGTTTGGGCTGAGATTATACCCATTGTACCGGATACGGGTAATGCCGAGACCGGGAAAGCATAATCAATATCGTATACCCCTTTTCAGGTTTTCAACTTCTAAAAGTTAAACGATGAAAAGGTTTTTTCTTTTTTTGGCGGCAGCCGTAACGGCCTTTACCGCACAAGCCGAGGGGGATGATTCACTCTCCCTCTACCACCTGCAACAGATCGAAATTAAGGGTACACGCGCCACGAAGGCGACACCCGTAGCGTATGATAACCTCTCGGCGGAGGAGCTTACGCGCAACGCCTATGGTACGGACATGCCCACGGTGTTGGCACTCACTCCCTCGATGATCGCTACGAACGAGACGGGTATCGGCATCGGCGGTACATCGATGCGCCTGCGCGGTACGGATGCTACGCGCCTCAATGTGACGATCAACGGCGTTTCGATGAACAACCCCGACTCGCACGCGATGTATTGGTACGACACGCCCGACCTGATTTCGGCCGTCGGGTCGGTGCAGGTGCAGCGCGGTGCAGGTCTTTCGACCAACGGCACAGGTGCTTTCGGTGGTTCGGTTTCGATGACCACCGCTCCGCTCTCGTCGGAGTTTGAGGGCGATGCCTCGCTCTCCTACGGTTCGTACAACACCCAAAAGCAGGCCGTAGGCATCTCGTCGGGTCTGATGGGTGGCCATTGGGCCGTGGATGCACGACTGACGCACATCGCTTCGGACGGCTACATCAACCGCGGTGCGACGGATCTGAAATCCTACCTCCTGCAGGGGGCTTACTACAACGGCAACACGGTGCTGAAGCTCCTCTCGTTCGGCGGTCAGGCCAAGACCTACCTCACCTACAACGGTGTCACGAAGGAGGATATGGTCCTCTACGGTCGTCGCTACCACGACAGCGGCCAATACTACACCTCGGACGGTCCTTTCACGCTGGCTGACGGCTCGAAGGTCAATTACTACGACGACCAGACGGACAACTACCTGCAGCTCAACAACCAGCTCCTCCTCTCGCACCGCTTCAACAATCGTTGGTCGCTCTCGACCGTCCTCTTCTACACCTACGGCTACGGTTACTACAAGCAGTACAAGGACGATGCAACGCTCCTCGAGTATGGCCTTACGCAGGACGACTCGGTGGAAGCTGACCTGATCCGCGAGAAGCTCATGCGCAACCACCTAGGCGGCCTTCAGGGGGTAGCCAACTACACCTCCGACCGGCTCGATCTCTCGTTTGGTGCTTCGTGGAGCTACTACACCTGCCCTCACTGGGGCGAGCTGGATTGGGTCGATGGCCTGGGCTCGGACAAACTCGCCGGTCGCTGGTACGACAACGATGTGGAGAAACACGACGGCAACCTCTTTGCCCGTGCCTCGTGGCTGGCACATAAGAAGGTGCGTCTGTTTGCCGACCTGCAATACCGCTACGTGAGCTACAAGGCGTGGGGCGTCAACGACAACTACGACTGGGCCACGAGCCAGATGCAGCCGATCGATGTGGACAAGAAGTACCACTTCTTCAACCCACGCGTGGGCATGAATTGGAACGCCTCGGAGCGCTCGTCGTTCTTCCTCTCGGCAGCTATTGCACAAAAGGAGCCTACGCGCGGCGACTTCACGGATCGCTACCGCTTTGCTGCGGCTGACGACTACCCCACCTCCGAGAAACTCTACGACCTGGAGCTGGGCTACACCTACACGGCACCCCGCTTCACGGCAGGCGTGAACCTCTACTACATGTATTATAAGGATCAGCTCGTAAAGACGGGACAGATCAACGACAACTACGATGCGCTGAACATCAACGTCCCCGACAGCTACCGCCGTGGTGTGGAGTTATCGCTGGCTTGGAAAGCAGCTTCGTGGCTGACCGCCTCGGCCAACGCCACCTTCTCCGAGAACAAGATCAAAAACTACATCGACAAGGTGGTGGATTATGCCCTGGAGGGCAACGTGGCAGGTGCTTATGACTACCTCGTGACGGAGATGGGCGACACGCAGATCAGCTACTCGCCCAACGTGATGGCCTCGTGGTCGCTCGACTTCCACCACAAGGGTTTTGCCGCCGTCCTGACGGGTCGCTATGTGGGTGAGCAGTACTTCACGAACTTCGAGAACGACAACATGAAGCTTGACAGCTACTGCGTGAGCGACCTCGACCTTTCGTACACCTTCTCGACCCGCCGTGCGAAGTCGGTGCGCATCGGTGTTACGATCTACAACCTCTTCAACACGCTGTACGAGTCAAACGGCTACGGCTGGTCGGAGGCCTACGAGGGGGAGCGTTCGGACTACGCCTACTACTTCCCGCAGGCGCCGCTCCACGTGCTGGCCAATGTAACGATCAAATTCTAAAAAAACGGAATAGACGATGGATCTGAAACTCTTTTTGCAAATCGTGGGCGTCGTGCTCGGACTGTTGTACCTCTACTTAGAGTACAAGGCCGATATTCGCCTCTGGGTGGTGGGGCTGATCATGCCCTGCGTACATGGTCTCTTGTACTTCAAGGCGGGCCTTTATGCCGACTTCTCGATGCAGCTCTACTACATTCTGGCAGGCCTTTACGGCTGGATTGTCTGGCACAACGCTCCGCGCAAAAAGGACTCTACGGCACGGCAGATTCAACACACCCCGCTGCAGTGGATCGCGCCCCTCGTTACGGTCTACGCCGTGGCTCATGGGCTGATCTACCTCTTCCTCACCCACTGCACCAACAGCACAGTCCCCTTCTGGGATTCGCTCACAACGGCTCTTTCGGTCGTGGCGATGTGGATGCTCTCGCGCAAACTCATCGAGCAGTGGATCATTTGGGGCGTGGTGGACGTAATCACCGTCGGATTGTATCTCTACAAAGGGATTCCCCTCACCGCATGCCTCTACGGGCTCTACACCGTGTTGGCCGTGGCGGGTTACCTGCGCTGGCGAAAAGAGGTCGAAAATTCAAAATCTAAAATTTAGAATTCAAAATTCAAGAACACGATGTTCAATATTTGAATATTAAAATTCAATTTCAAAACAAAGAACGTCATCCATGGAGCACTTCCAAAGGATGACGTTCTTCTTTATCGAATGATCTTTGCTGATTTATTTTGGCACGCCCTTTGCCGTATAGAGGGCTGATTAACCATAAAAAAATTGAAGCAATGAAAAGATTTCTCCTCTATCTGCCCCTATTGGCGATTGCAGCAATCGGTTTCATCGGATGCTCCCAAAAGCGCGAATGGAATCACCAACAACGACAAGCGATGCGTCAGGCACTGCGCGAATACCGCGACATGGTCTATCTGAACGACCTGACGGATGCCGAGTACCTCATCTTCACGGATGAAGTAGCCACCGACTTGGAGACGGCCTACCCTGTCTATACGACCTTCATCGAGATGCCGGGCGTGGAAGATACGATCGATCTGGTGGTGGTGGAGACCATCGTCGATTACCTCAACGCCGATGCCCACAACATGCGCCACATCTACCCCTACTCCTACCTCGTAGCCGAGGGAGTCCTGCCAGCAGGGTTGGACATGCGACAGCAACGTCAATTCTACTCCTGCTTCGCCCAGCAGGTCAACAACGAGTTTATCACCATGGATAACTTCGTCAGCGCCATCCTGGCCGACACGACCGCCAACTCGCAAATCCGTCAAATCGAGAACGGTTGTGCCAACACGCTCTTCGGCTGGGTAGTCACGGAGGTGGACATCGTGGAGTAAGTTGAAAGTTGAGAGTTAAAAGTTGAAAGTTAGCTCAACAAAAAGGAGATAGCCAACGTTTCAGGCTATCTCCTTATTTTTTTGTTAAGCGGATAAAAGCACGAAAAAACTTTCAACTCTCAACTTTTAACTTTCAAATTCTCGGCAAACTCCTTGCTCACCACCACGCGAATGGCGCGGGGCAGGATCGTGAACTCGAGCGGTGTTTCGCCCAGCAACTCGCCATCGGCCTCGAGCGAGACCTCGGGCGTGGATTCGATGCGGATCTTCGAACCGCGCGCATGGCGCACATGGCCGATGCGGTAGATACCGCCATTGTAGAGGTACTTCAGGCGGAACAAGACATGCCAAATATGGATCGGCTTGACGAGCGTCACATCCCACATGCCGTCATCGGCCACCGCATCGGGCAGCTGCTGAATACCGCCTCCGTTGTACTTACAGATACCGAGTGCAATCGAGAACAAGAGGCCGTTGAAGACCCGCTTGTCATCGACCCAAATCTTGATGCCGGTCGATTTATAGCCGAAGTAGGAGCGCAGGAGGTTGATCGTATAGTGCCAACGGCGCGTGAAGCCACGCTTCTCCTGATGGGAGATTTGACGAATGACATGGGCATCGAACCCCACACCCGCCACATTGGCCACATAGCGTGTCTGGCGGTATTGCGACTCCTCGTAGCTCACCTGCCCCACATCCTGCAGGAAGGCCTCGCCCTCCACGATATTCCGCACGGCATCCTGGTAGCGGTTCGAGGTGCCGAACGAGCGCGCCCAGTCGTTACCCGTACCCACGGGGATCATCGCCAGCAACACGGCATCGGGTGCCACCTCCTGCTGAATGAAGAGGCCGTTCACCACCTCGTGCAGCGTACCGTCGCCACCCACCACGATAATATGGCGGTAGCCCTCCTTAACGGCCGACACAGTCAGCTCCACGGCGTGGAACTTATGCTCCGTGAAGACCGGCTCGGCATGCACACCCGCCTCACGCAGCAGGCGCGAGATGAGCGGAAAGTGGTCAAGCCCGCGACCTCCTCCGGCCACGGGATTGACAATCACAAACCATTTTTCGTCGGCGAAGCCCACAGCTTAAGCCTTTACGGGGATATTCTCCAACGTGCGCAGCAGGAAGTCGTAGAACTTCTCCACCGAGGCGATCTCCACCTTCTCGTCGGGCGAGTGGGGGTAGCAGATCGTCGGGCCGAACGAGATCATATCGAGGTTCGGGTACTTGCTGCCGATGATACCGCACTCCAGACCGGCATGGATCGCCGTCACAGCGGGACGCTTGCCATAGAGCTGCTCATACGAAGCGGTCATGGCGGCCAGGATGGGCGACTTCATGTTGGGATTCCAACCATCATACGAGCCCGAAAGCTCCGTCACACCCCCTGCCAGGCTAAATACGGCTGCCATGCGGGCACCCAGGAACTCCTTCTCCGAGCGCACCGACGAGCGCAGCAGGCACTGCACCTTGACCGTCTTGCCATCCGATACGACACGCGCCATGTTGGTCGAGGTCTGCACCAGCCCCTCCATCGAGATCGACATCTTTTGCACACCATCGGGGCAGGCGATGATCGCCTTCACGAGGTTTGCCGACAGCGTGGCGGGCATCACCTCCTGCGGCATAGCCACCTCCTCGGCCGAGATTTGGATGTTATCCTCGATATCCTCAAACTCCTTGATGATCATCTTTTCATAGGCAGCCAATGCAGCTACGACGGCCTCCTGCTGCTCCTTTGCGAAGAGCACCACGGCCTCTGCCTCGCGCGGAATGGCGTTACGCAGACCACCGCCATCGACCGAAGCGATGCGGAACTTATAATCGGCCGAAATCGCATCCAGGAAGCGGAACAGCACCTTGTTGGCGTTGGCGCGCTGGTAGCCGATCTGAATACCCGAGTGGCCACCCTTCATACCCTTGGCCGTCAGTTTCAGCGCTACGCAGTTGCAGGCAGGAGCCTCCTCGGCCACATACTCAAAGGTCGTCGTAGCATCCAGACCACCGGCGCAACCTACATAGAGCTCGCCCTCGGTCTCCGAGTCGAGGTTCAAAAGGATATCGCCCTGCAGCATGCCGCCCTCGAGACCGAAAGCGCCATCCATACCCGTCTCCTCGGTAGCCGTGAAGAGCGCCTCCACGGGACCATGCACGAGTGTCTTATCCTCCAACACGGCCAGGATAGCCGCCGCACCGATGCCGTTGTCGGCACCCAGCGTCGTACCGTTTGCCGTCACCCACTCGCCGTCGATGTAGGCCTCAATGGGATCCTTCTCGAAGTCGAACTCCTTGTCGTTGTTCTTCTGCGGCACCATATCCAGGTGAGCCTGAATCACCACGCCCACGCGGTTCTCCATCCCCTCCGAGGCGGGCTTGCGTACATAGACATTGTGGCCTTCATCCTCCTTCCACTCCAGCCCCTGGGCCTTCGCAAAGTCGATGATATACTGACGAATCGCCTCCTCATGGCCCGACGGACGGGGAATATTCACGATCTGGGCGAAATGTTTCCAAACCAATGCGGGTTTGAGCGCGGTTAAGTTCTTGTCCATAACGATCTATTCTTTTTTAGGTTCAATCAATTTTTTCTCCAGCTCCTCGCGTTGAGCCCTCCGATCAAAGGCCTCGACGATATCCTTCACAAGCGGGTGGCGAACAATATCGCCCTTATCGAAGGTCACGCGACCGATCCCCTTGACCTCCTCCAGGATCTGCATGGCGCGCGTCAGTCCGCTATCCGAGCGGCGAGGCAGGTCGATCTGCGTCACATCGCCCGTCACGATAAAGCGGGCATTGCGACCCATACGCGTCAGGAACATCTTAATCTGCGACAAGGTGGTATTCTGCGCCTCGTCCAGAATCACGAAGGCGTTATCGAGCGTGCGACCACGCATGTAGGCCAGCGGAGCGATCTGCACCGTACCATCCTCGATAAACTTCTGCAGCTTCAAGGGCGGAATCATATCGTTCAGCGCATCGTACAACGGCTGCAGATAGGGATCGAGTTTCTCCTTCATATCACCGGGCAGAAAACCGAGTTTCTCGCCTGCCTCCACAGCCGGACGTGTCAGGATAATGCGACGTACCTCCTTCTCCTTCAGCGCACGTACCGCCAAAGCAATGGCCGTATAGGTTTTACCCGATCCGGCAGGGCCGATGGCAAACAGCAGGTCATTCTTCTCATACAGATCGACCAGTCGCTGCTGGTTGGCCGTACGGGCACGGATAATCATGCCGTTGTTACCATAAACCAACACATCCTTATCCATCGGCTTATCGGCCGCCGAATACCCCTCGGCAAAGCATTGATCAATGACCTGCGACGAGAGATGGCCATACTTGGCATAATAGGCAACAAGTGCGCCAAAATGTTTCTCAAAACGAATCACCTCCTGATCCGAACCGAGCACCTTGAGCGATGAACCACGTGCAATAATCTTCAGCGAAGGGCACTTCGCACGAATCTCGTCCAGGTAGGCGTTCTGCGGACCATACAGTTCGCGAGGATCTACCCCCTCGACTGCAATCTCTTTACCAACTCCTTCGGTCATAGATTAAAAATAATAGCCGATATTGAGGGCGAAGGTATTCACTCCCACCTCACCGATGATCGTCTCCTTCTTCTTGAACTGGCCGTTGTAGCGTACATCCAGGCGCAATTTCTGCAGGATGCGAGCCTCAACACCCAACGCATAGGAGCAGGTCGAACGCAGCTGATCGATCGAGAGGTCCTTCAAACCCGTATTATCGTTCAACACCGTAAAGACCGGACCGGCCATCACACGCAGCGGGCCGATCAGGCGGAACGAAACCAAGAGGGGGACGTCGAGCGAGTTGCTCTTCAGCGCGTTCTTCGTCGTGCCATGCGTCAGCTCGGTCGAGTGGCGCACGTAGAGGATCTGCGGCTCGATAGCCAGGCGGCCAATGTTGACCGAGGCCATCAGACCCACCTGCCAACCCAGGTCGTTCTTCACCTTATCGTAGGAGATCGACTGACCTTTGAGTGCCTTGACCGAATAGTCGGCCATGTTCACACCGGCCGTAATACCCCATTGCACATTGAGATTCTGTGCCTTCAACGTGGATGCCGTCATCAGCAGGATGGCCGCCAATGCGAGCATAATAAGACGTTTCATCATAACTTTTTCGATTAACAATTTTTCAAAGATACATTTTTTTTGCGAGATTCCGTATATTTTTACCTATATTTGTAAAAAAGGAAAACGAAAAGATGCTGACACTCGCTTCCCATATAGCCCTCACTACGCCGATCGAAGATCCGATTCTGAAGTTTCTTTTGATCATGACGATTATTCTGGGTACGCCGCTCATTCTCAACAAGCTGAAGATCCCCTACCTGCTGGGTTTGATCATCGCCGGTGCGGTCATCGGCCCACATGGTCTGAACCTCGTTTTGCGCGACAGCAGTATTATTCTTTCCGGCTCGGCGGGCATGCTCTACATCCTCTTTACGGCCGGTCTGGAGATGGATATGGCCGACTTCAAGCAGAGCTCCGTCCGCTCATTGGCCTTTGGCCTCTACACCTACATCCTGCCGATGCTGTTCGGTTTGGTGGCAGGATACGGCATTTTAGGCTATTCGCTCCCCTCGTCGCTCCTCTTGGGTGCGCTCTTTGCTTCGCAAACGCTGATTGCTTACCCGATCATCTCAAAGCTCGGTATCACGCGCGACAAGGCCGTCACGATTGCCGTCGGCGGTACGATCATCGTCGATATCCTGGCCCTTGTCACCCTCACGGTGGTTACGGGTCTTGCCACGGGAAGCACCGATGCGACCTTTTGGTATCGGCTCGGTGCCTCGATTGCGGCTTGTAGTTTCGTGATTTTATGGTTTTTCCCGCGCCTTGGGCGCTGGTTTTTCAAGCGATGCAGCGACAATGTTTCGCAGTATGTTTTTGTCCTGGTTATCGTCTTTTCGGGTGCCTTTCTGACGCAGTTGGCGGGTCTGGAGCCGATCATCGGAGCCTTCCTTTCGGGTTTGGCGATGAATCGACTGATTCCCAGCACGTCACCCCTGATGAACCGCGTAGAATTTGTCGGCAACGCCATCTTCATTCCCTTCTTCCTCTTGAGTGTCGGCATGCTGATCGACTACCGTGCCATCTTCTCGGGCTGGGAGACGTTGGAGGTGGCCGCCGTGATGATCGTGATGGTGACCCTCTCAAAGTACCTCGCGGCTGTGCTGACAGCCAAAAGTTTCCGCCTCTCGAAACAGCAGATGCAGATGCTCTTCGGTTTGAGCGTGGCGCACGTGGCAGGTACGCTGGCCGTTGTGATGGTGGGTTACAACCTCATCCTGGGTTACGAGGCTGACGGTACACCGATCCGCTTGCTGGGCGAGGCGGTACTGAACGGCACAATTCTGATGATCCTGGTCACCTGCACCATCTCAACCTTTACGACCCAGCGCGCAGCTCACCGCATCGCCATCGAGGGTCCGCAGGCGGAGCGTCGTGCCGAGACGGGTGAGCACGTGTTGATTCCCGTCTCTCACCCCAAAACGGTCGCCGAGGCCGTGGGACTGGGTATTGCTGTCACAAAACAAAAACATCGCAGCCTCTATGCACTGAAGGCGATCGACAACCAATCGGCTTCGGAGGAGGAGGTGGCCAACGCCGAAAAGATGTTGCACGTGGCGGCTGACGCCTCGGCAGCGGCCGGCATCCATATGCATACCCTCCTGCGCTACGACGTAAACATCGTCAATGCCATTGTCAGCGTGGTCCGCGAGCGCAACATCACCGATCTGGTGCTCGGTATGCACCAAGCTCCCGAACATGCCAATGCCTTCAATACGTTGGGTACAGGTGTCATGGGTATGACGATCCCGGCTGTACTATCGCGCACCAACGTCACCACCTACATCTACCATGCCGTGCAGCCCCTATCGACCATCAAACGTCACCTGGTCTACATCCCGCCACGCGCCGAGTTAGAGCCGGGCTTCGAGACCTGGGTGCTGCGTATCCGCCACCTGGCCCACGACACGGGAGCCAAGTTGATCTTCTACGCTACCGACGCCACGATCGCCTACCTCAGGCGCAAACCGCGTAAGGTCGATATCGCCGACTACGTCTCTTCGGAGCAGAGCTGGGAGGATCTGAAGCGTCTCTTCGGCGAGGTTAGGGAGGATGATTCGGTGTGGGTCATCATGAGTCGCCGCGACCGCATCTCCTACCACACGGCGATGTACCGCATTCCGGCCTACATCGAGGAGCATTTCGCAAAAAACAACCATATTCTGCTCTACCCCGTACAGGCAGGTAGCGAGAGCGAGAAGCGCTATTTTAATTAATAAAATTAATTACTATCTTTGCACCCTCAACTAGGCAAATAAACGACACAAAATATGAGTTTGGTAGCAATTGTAGGCCGACCCAATGTCGGCAAATCGACCCTCTTCAACCGTTTGGTGGGTCAACGTCAGGCCATCGTCGATGCGACGGCCGGCACGACCCGCGACCGCCACTACGGCAAGACGGATTGGAACGGCAAGGAGTTTTCGGTGATCGACACGGGCGGTTACACGGTCAATTCGGAGGATATCTTCGAGGACGAGATTCGTCGTCAGGTACTTTTGGCCATCGACGAGGCGGATGTGATTCTCTTCTTGGTGGAGGTGACGACCGGTATCACGGACCTCGATATGATGATGGCCGACATCCTGCGCCGCACCTCGAAGAAGGTGCTGTTGGTCTGCAACAAGGTCGACAACAACGACCAGATCTACTCCTCGCACGAGTTCTACTCGTTCGGTCTGGGCGATCCCTACTGCATCTCGTCGATGTCGGGTAGCGGCACGGGCGATTTGATGGACGCCATTCTCGCGGCGTTGCCCGAGGAGACCTACGCCGAGGAGGATGAGTCGCTGCCGCGTATCACGATCGTGGGCCGTCCGAACGTAGGTAAGTCGTCGATGACCAACGCCCTGCTGGGTGAGGATCGCAACATCGTTACCTCGATTGCCGGCACGACGCGCGATTCGATCCGTACGCGCTACAACAAATTCGGCATGGACTTCTACCTCGTCGATACGGCCGGTATGCGCAAAAAGGGCAAGGAGATGGAGGATCTGGAGTTCTACTCCGTGATGCGTTCGATCCGCGCCATCGAGAACTCGGATGTCTGCATCCTGATGCTCGATGCTGTGCAGGGCCTGGAGCAGCAGGATCTGAACATCCACAACCTCATTGTCCGCAACCGCAAGGGTTGTGTGATCGTAGTCAACAAGTGGGACCTCATCGAGAAGGACAACAACACGATGAAGGAGTGGATCGAGTTCCTCAAGAAACGTCTGGCTCCGTTCAACGACATTCCGATCATCTTCACCTCGGTGATCGAGAAGCAGCGCATCCTGGATGTGCTGAAGACCGCCATTCGCGTACACGAGGCTCGCAAGCGTCGCATCGCCACCTCGGAGCTCAACGAGTTCCTCCTGCCGCTGATCGAGAACTACCCGCCCCCCGCAACGAAGGGCAAGTACATCAAGATCAAGTATGTAACGCAGCTACCGACCCCCACGCCGCAGTTCGCCTTCTTCGTAAATCTGCCGCAGTATATCCGTGAGCCGTATCGTCGTTTCCTGGAGAACAACATGCGCGAACAGTGGGATTTTTCGGGTGTACCGATGCAAATTTACTTCCGTCAAAAGTAATTAACCTAAGTACGCTAACGAACGAAATCGAACCCGAAAAATCCGGTATAGACAATCCCTCCAAACCTCCCTTTGATAAGGGAGGCTTAAAAAGGGCGTACCGATGCAAATTTACTTTAGACAGAAATAGAAGGGCGAGAAAGGCGAAAAGGGCAGAAAGGTTGCTAAAGGGAAATAAGGGTTACCAAAGGGGATTTCAACTTTCAACTTTCAACTTTCAACTCTTTCCACTGAAGGTGTTATGAACATTACAAAGGCCATATTCAAATGCAGTTCGGAGCGCATTTCGCAGGTTCCGAAGGATGCATTGTGCGATATTGCCTTTATCGGACGAAGCAACGTCGGCAAGTCGTCGCTGATCAACATGCTCACGCAGCATAACGGTCTGGCCAAAGTCTCAGCCACCCCCGGCAAGACGCGCCTGATCAACCACTTTCTGATCAACGACAACTGGTACCTGGTCGATCTGCCGGGTTACGGCTACGCGCGTACCTCGAAGCAGCTGCGCGGCTCGTTTGCAAAGATTATCACCGACTACATCTTCAAGTGCGAGAAGATGCACTTCCTGTTTGTGCTCCTCGATATTCGCCTCGAACCGCAGAAGATCGACCTCGAATTCATCACCCTGCTCGGCGAGCACGGCATCCCCTTCGGATTGATCTTCACGAAGGCCGACAAGCTCTCCGCTGCACAGCGTAAGCACTCGATTGCCCGCTACACGGCAACCCTCTCCGAGCAGTGGGAAGAGCTACCTCCCTACTTCATCAGTTCGTCCGAAAAGCGTATCGGGCGTGAGGATATCCTCGATTTTATCGAAAAATGCCTCGCCGAAGGAAAATAATTGCAAAAAAGTAAAAAAAGGGCCTTCGAAAAGGCTCTTTTTTCGTCCGATTATTCTATCTTTGCACAAGCTAAAAAATCCCGTACCTACTATGGCTATTCATAAAATTAAAATCTTCGCCGGCCGTGCCACCCGTCCCTTGGCCGAAAAGATCGCAGCGAGCTTCGGTACTACGCTCGGTCAGTCGGAGATCTTGAATTTCAGCGACGGTGAGTTCCAGCCTACCTACAACGAGTCGATCCGTGGTTGCACGGTCTTCTGCATTCAATCAACCTTCCCGCCGACGGACAACCTGATGGAGCTGTTGATGATGATTGATGCCGCCAAGCGCGCCTCGGCCTATCAGGTGGTAGCCGTGATGCCCTACTTCGGTTGGGCGCGTCAAGATCGCAAGGATCGTCCCCGCGTGCCGATTGGTGCCAAGTTGGTGGCCAACATGCTGAAGGCTGCAGGTGCTGACCGCATTATGACCATGGACCTGCATGCCGATCAGATTCAGGGTTTCTTTGACATCCCTGTTGACGCGCTCTACGCCAGCGGTATCTTCGTCCCCTACATCGAGTCGCTCCACATCGAGAACCTCTCGATTGCAGCTCCCGATATGGGTGGTGCCAAGCGTGCCAACACCTACGCCAAGTACCTCGGTACGCCGATCATCATCTCGCACAAGGAGCGCGCCAAGGCCAACGTGGTAGGCAAGATGACCGCCATTGGTGAGGTCGAGGGTCGCAACATCCTGATCGTAGACGACATGATCGATACGGCCGGTACGATCTGCATGGCTGCCGATATGCTGATGGCCCGTGGTGCCAAGAGCGTACGTGCCGCCATCACGCACCCCGTGCTGTCGGGTCCCGCCTATGAGCGCATCAACGAGAGCGCCCTGCAGGAGGTGATCGTAACGGATACCATTCCGCTCAACCCCGACAAGGATCTGCACAAGTTTACGGTGCTTTCGGTGGCCGACATCTTCGCCAACGTCATTGAGCGCGTACACAATTACAAAGAGATCTCGTCGATCTTCTTCAAGTAAACGACCGCTGGTCGCAACTGCGAAACAAGCATATAAAAAAGGTGTCCACCGTGGTGGGCACCTTTTTTTCGTGTTGAACAAATAACGCTTCGGCTATTCCTGTTTGCTATGGAATGTATTATTCCACAAGCGACGCAGGCCATGCTTACGCGCCTCATCGGCTTGGCGCTTGGCTCGACGACCCTCGTTGCGCACCAGGTAGCGCTGCAGTGTCTGATGCAGGCGTGCCGGCTCAATATTGCGACGCAACTCACCACCCTGTGCAATCGAGATACCGCCGGTCTCCTCCGACACGATTACGATGATGGCATCCGAGATCTCACTCATGCCGATGGCTGCACGGTGGCGCGTACCATAATCCTTCGGCACATCAGCCTGGGTCACGGGCAGGATACATTTGGCTGCCACGATACGATCCCCCTCAATCAAGACAGCGCCGTCGTGCAACGGGGCATTCTTGAAGAAGATGTTCTTCAAGAGCGACACCGAGGTCTTGGCATCCATCGCAATACCTCCCTCGGCAATGAGGCGCAGATCGCTCTCCTGGCGAATCACAATCAGCGCGCCGGTCTTCGTCTCGGCCATATCGCGGCAGGCGCTCACGATCGGCTCAATATTAAGCGAAGCCTGCTCCTCCTCCCCCACCGAGAAGATGCGGGTGATGAAGTTAAAATGCTTCTGACGCAAGCCGATCAGCTGCAGGAAGCGGCGTAGCTCGGGCTGAAAGAGGATAATCAGTGCAATCACACCGACCGAAATCACCTGACCGAGCATCGACGACAACAGCTCCATATTCAGCGCGCGCGTCACCACCCACAGCAGGTAGATAGCGATGATGCCCGAGAAGATGTACGGTGCATTTGTACCGCGGGTCATACGGTAGATCCAATACATGATTGCCGCCACGAGGACGATATCAATCAGATCAATCAGGGTAAAGGGAATAAAATCCATAATTTCAACTCCTTATTTTACCGAAAGATTCAAAAAAACGCCGGTTTCGGGCCGGCGTTAAAGGGTTATAGGTTCAGGCCTCTATTTAGCCTCGCTCTTCTCGGCAGCGTAGAGCTCGTTTACCTTCTCCAGCACCATCGGCGTAATGTTGAGCGTCGTATCGGCGTCGAGCAGCGAGTTGGCATTTACGATCATCTTGTACTGCTTGTCGGCGTTGATCTCCTGCACGGCACGCATCACCAGATCCTGCAGACGGTTCGTGAATACGCGGTTCTCCTCATCCAAGGTAGCAGCCTCACGCTGAGCCGTCGTCTGGAACGAGTTGGCACGCTTCTGAATGCTCTCCTGCTTGGCCTGGGCGTCACGCGTCGTGATCAGACCCTTCTCATACTTCTCCTGCAACTGGGCAGCCTCGGCAGCCAGCGACTGCTCCTTCTTGGCCCAGCTCTCCTGTGCCTTCTGCGTCTTATCGGCCAAAGCCTGGCCCTCGCCCTGCATCAGGTCGCACTCGGCGAGCACCTGCTCAACGCTTACATAAGCAATATCCGAGCCACCTACCGTAGCTACCTCATTCGTCGTGGCAGCATCCGTTGCGGTATTCGTGGTGCAGGCCGTCAATGCGCAAGCCGCAGCCAGCGCCATTACAAAGATTTTTTTCATGTTACTCTATTTTTTGTTGTCTAATTCGTTGTTTATCGTCAAAAGATTTACAAAGGTAAGAAAATTTCTTTATTTTTGCCTTGAAAAGCATAAAATTTACACCCAAAAAGGCAAGATAGGGCCACTTTTGCGCCTTATATGCCTCTTTGAGGAGTGCTAAATACCTGAAAGTATGTACGATTACATCTGTGGAAAGGTTGCCGAAGCAACCCCGACGTACGCCGTGATCGATGCCGGCGGAGTTGGTTATTTTCTCCATATTTCGCTCGAAACCTACACCGCCATCGAACATGCGGCCGAGGCCAAATTGTGGGCCCACCACATTGTGCGCGAAGATGCACAATTGCTCTATGGATTCGCCTCACGCGAGGAGCGCGAACTGTTCCGTCTGTTGATCGGTGTATCGGGTGTGGGTGGCGGCACGGCCCGCATGATTCTCTCGACCTACACACCGCGCGAATTGCAACAGATCATCTCCTCGGGCAATGCCGTACTACTCAAGAATGTCAAGGGGTTAGGCCTCAAAACAGCACAAAAGATCATCGTCGATCTGGCCGGCAAGGTGATGACAATTCGCAATGCCCAGGCCGAGGCTTTCGAGCAGGCTATGGGTGCCGCTTCGATCAGCCACGAGCAGGAGGAGGCAATGGAGGCGCTGCAGGCGCTCGGATTCCAAAAGGCGGCCTCGGAGAAGGCGCTCAAGGCGATCCTCAAAGAGCAACCCGATGCCACGGTCGAGGAGTTGATTCGTGCCGCGCTAAAACGCCTCTGATCCGATTCGATTCGGCAAGTAATCCGATCCTTAAATTCGACCATTTTTCACCCCTTCGTATACGAAAGGGGTGTTTTTTTACGTTCATCATGCGGAAATGCAGATTGTTTTTCGTAACTTTGCATGTTATATACGGTAAAACGAACCAAAAAGATGCGTCAATTAGCCCTCATAGCCACGCTGCTGTTCTGCCTGGCCTGCTCGCAAGAGGAGGAGGTACTGCCCAAACAGCAGGAGAAGATGGTCACCTACCTCACCTCGACCCACCAGCCGAAATTGGTGGCCAAAGAGAACGTGGAGGCAGGTACCGAACAACCCTATTACGAGGTTTTTGACCGTTCGCTCTATCGCTATATCGACGGTGCTTACAACCCCGATCGTGCCACGCGCAAGGAGGTTACCGAGACGTCGGTCGTGACGATTACGTTCCGCGCCTACCTCTTCAACTTCCAGAACATCCAGACCGACGGTAACCGCCTGACGATGCCCTTCTGGACCAACGACCCGCTGCTCGAGGAGGCTTTCTTCTCGGAGAATGTCGGCCTTACACCGGGTGCTTGGACCTTCGAGCCGCTGGTGATCGATCTGAAACACGACTCGCTCATTCGCGGTCTGCGCCTCGCGCTGATCGGCTGCCGTGAGTTGGATTCGGTCGAGGCCTTCATGACCTACAACATGGCCTACGGAGATAAGCACCTGATCAACATCATCGAGAAGGAGTCGCCGATCGCCTTCTTCTTCACGATTGACCACGTAGAATAAAAGAGAACAACACGATATGAAGCTGAAACAATTGATGATGGCCGCGATGGTCGCACTTCTTGCCACTGCTTGTGCAAAGGAGATCAGCAACGAGTACGACACCTTTGAGGATCTCTCGCTGAAGGCGTGGATCGCCCAACATCGCCCCGAATTGAAGGACAACTACCAGAATTTTGACGGCCGTGGCTACTACCTCGAGATTCTCGATGCCGGAGCCAAAGACGCCAAGCCGCTGAACGATACCATCTGCTGGGTACGTTTCAACGTATCGGCACGCGACATGCAGGGTAACATCATCCTCTCGCGCAATGCCCGTGAGGCCGAGTTGGCCGGTACGTTCACCAAGTACACCCACTACATCCCCTGCTACATGTATTGCGGCGATGCCTACTATACGCTCATGGAGGGTACGTGGTTGGCGATGCAGAAGGAGCAGACGCTCGGCGCCGCCTATTATGCCGCCATGAAGGAGTCGCTCGACCTGGATAGCGAGAAATACAGCCTGCGCATGGGCTCGGAGGTAACGCTCTATATGCCTTCGCGCGTGGTGGGCTCCGGTCTGAAGGGTGATGGCGGTTATGAGGGTCAATATTCGCTCGAAGATGGCAAGCCGCTCATCGCCACACTTGAGATTTGCGATACGGTGAAGAACCCCCTGCAGCGCGAGGCGCTGGATGTAGATGCTTTCTGCAAGGCCAACGGCGGTGTGGTGATCTACACGACCACGGACGACGAGGGTAAAAAGAAGCAGACGACCGAGGTGGAGGCTATCGAAGCTGTGGCAATTCCGACCACGATGGAGGATCAGTATCATCCCCACAAGACGGCGAATCGTTGGGTAAGTGCCTGCGACACGATTGCGCAGCTCTACTCGAACCACCGTTTCGACCCCACGAACAACCCCGAGGAGATGGTCTATGACCTCGATTTCAACCAGAAGGTAACCACCGTGGAGAACAAATACCCCACCTACAACCAGGTGAAGTATGGTCCCTACCACGTGGGTATTGAGCCTTACGTCAACGAGGGTTCGGTAGCGGAGATCAACCGCAAGATTGCCGATGCACTAAAGAAGCGTTTCCACAACGAGGAGCCCTACGCCGGCGTCGAGAAACTGGTGGCCGACGGTGCCGACTCGGTAGGTCTGACGGGCAAAGCAAAGATTTGGTACATTGGTCGTTTCCTCGATGGCTTTATCTTCGATACGAACATCGACGAGGTGAAGGAGATCGTCTATGGCGAGGTAGCTTCGGCAGGTACGGCTCTGGAGTATTGTCCGGAAGAGGGCGGTCTGATCAACGCCTTCTACTACGTGATCCCCACGATGCGTTTCGGCCAGTGGGGTGCGCTCGTCACCTCCTCGACCCACGCCTATGGTGCCTCGGGTCAGAATGGTTCGACCAGCAGCTCCACATCGGGTTACTCGTCGGATTACTACGACTACCTGAACTACCTTAATTATTATAACTACTACAACTCCTACTACGGCTACGGCGGTATGGGCGGTTATGGTGGCTATGGCGGCTACGGTGGCTACTATGGTAATTACTACGATTCGTACTACGGTGGTGGTTACTACGATCCCTACTACAGCGGCTACTTCGGTAACTACTACGGCACCTCGACCGAAGACACGGTGACGACCGTCACGACTTCGACCGAGATTCCCTCCTACTCGCCGTTGATTTTCGAGTTCTACATCGAGCCGGAAGAGGAGTAGGTCTTTATCTGAAAAGCAAACAAAAGAGAAAAAGGTGTTGTTTTGACCCTTTTTCTCTTTTTTTTTTAGAAATATTTGGCGCGTTGGGAATTTTTGCTTAATTTAGTGATGCGAATTTATCAACTAAAACTTATACGGATATGATTATCACATTTAACGAACTGCGTCGTATCAAGGACAAATTGCCGAGCGGTAGCTCGCAGCGTATTGCAGATGAACTGGGTCTGGATGTTGAGACCGTACGTAACTACTTTGGTGGCAGCCATGTAGCCAAGGAGTGTGTAGGTGTTCACTTTGAGCCGGGACCGGATGGTGGTGTTGTTACGTTGGACGACACGACGATTCTCGATGTTGCAATGCGCATCCTGAGCGAGCAAAAATAATCCGTTCAAACCAACAAAATGAGACCCTCGACCAATGCGGCCGAGGGTCTTTTCATTGTTCGGGCTGCGGGAGCAGGCAATCAATAGGCTGCAAGCCCTCCCCTACTCACCTGTCAGTGCTAAAAGTTCATGCGCACACCGACCAATCCATTGATACCGTACTCGCGATAGCCTGCAAAGCGATAGAGTGGCTGATTAGCCAGGTTGCGGCCCTCAAGGTAGAGACTCATCGACGACGAGAGAATCCACTCGAAATCGAGTCGTAGATCCACCGCAAAGGGAGCCTCCATCGTGCCTGCCACGACGAGGGGTGAGGTGCTCGCTAGAATAGCCCAGCGGCGTTCCGACTCGGCGACGGCACGCACCCCGATGCGGAATTTGCGATGCTCGTAACGCGCTGCGAAATGGCCCGTCACTTGCGGTTCGTCGAGCGTCATATGGTCGACCTTGGTGCCATCACCCCCGAAGACGCGGAAACGAGCCGCAGCTTCAAACAGCAGCGACGACATGGGGCGATAGGTCAACGTAGCCCCAACGCCAAACGATGCAAGTTCATCCTGCACAAAGGCGCTCCAGCCGGCATAGTAGTGCTCGGCAAGGCTTGCGTGCAGCGCCGGGATGGCCCAAAAGCGATGATTCAGTTCATACTCCACTGCGGCATAGACCGAGTAGGCGAAGCGATCGCGCCCAAACGCCCCCTTCAGACCCGCCATCAACTCATACTCCACCGTCGGAGCGACACCCCACATGGTGGTCATCAGGTAGGGGTTACGCTCGCTGAGCGAACTGAAATCGTTGCTCTCAAGACGGCTGTCAAGCTCCACGAAGTAGTGGATCGGGCGATTGCGTCGAAACTCCAACGAGGCTTTCGGCAGCAGATAATTGCCGGCCTCGTTCTCGACTGCACTGAACGAAAGCGGGTTTTGGACGTAGTCATGGTAGAAGTCCAACCCCAATGCCATCTTCATGCGCGGATTCTCCATGCTATAACGCAATCCTGCGTAGAGCTGTTGCTCGCGCACATCCACCAGCGCCTTACTACCCGCCAGATAGCGATATCCGGCCTCGAACCATACGTTATGATGACGCCAGGCGCGCGCCAGACGGGCACGTGCGCCCAAGGTGAGCTGGTTGCCCGTCTCCTCCACCTCGATCGGATCGGAGTGGTCGAAGAACATCGCACCCTCCAACGCCACATCGAAATTAAAGCGGCTCAAATCAACAAAATCATCGCCGATACGCAGATTCAGGTTCACGTCCGAATAGCCGATCTGATCGCCCGGCAACGTGACGCTCTTGGGATAATACATTCCGTAACGACAATCCTGACGATTCCGATACGACAGATCGCCCTCCACGATTCTGCGACCGAGGTACTTACCGGCAGCGGCTCCCACCTCGTTGGTCATCCGGATCGCACGATTGTTATACCCAAATTCATTCTCGATCTGACCATAACGCCCCACGTGATGCAGGTAGCCGAGGGCATAACCTGTACCGGGATTTTGGGTCGAGGCGTAGAAATCCACCTCCGACTGCATAGGCATACCGACACCCGCCTTGAGGTAGAAGGGGCGCGGACGATTAAACTCCCAATAGGTCACCGTCACGGGACGAATCGGGCGCGTAGCCAACGTCGTTTGCAACGTAAGGGGGGTAATCGTATAATCGATCTCGGGACGCAGGGTCATCGTGTCGGTCATATCCGGCTCGATCTTCAGCTTGGTAGCCTGCTCCAACGAGGGGACATAGGCCTTCGTCACCTCCACCTGCTTCTCCACTTGGGCCGTAGCGGTCATCGCCGCCAACATGGTCACAAGACTTACTATCCAACTCTTTTTCATGACTCGCTCAATTTTTCGATGCGTGCTTTGGCCTCGGCAACAATGCCGTCATCCTGCGGCGAATAGCCATCGGCCACACTTTGGTAGGTTGCACGTGCCTGGAACAGATCACCCTTCTTGACATAGAGATCGCCCAACAGCAGGTAGGCCTTAGCCAGGTAGTAGGCTTTGGGACTCTTCTCCGAGTAGGCAAAGATCGCCTGCTCGACCCGATCCAGATCGCCCGTACCCTCGGCAAAGTCGTACTCCATGACGTAGTAGGCAGCAGCCGATCCCTCGACGCTCTTTACCTCCGAGGCGAGCTGTTTATAGAGCAGGTGAGCTGCATCGCGGCGTCCCTCATGGCGCATCTGCTCGGCCCAGGCAAATTTAGCTTCGCGCGTAGCGGTCGCGCCGGCATCCTCCTTCGCCACCACATCGGCTGCCATCGCGGCAATCGCCTCCTTGTCGCCCGTTACGATGGTTGAACGCACGTAGCCCGTCATAGCCGCCTCACGATCGGCGGGCGAGGTTACCACGTCGTAGAGTTTTCGATAGGCCGCAGCCGCCTCGGCATAGCGTCCTTCGGTCGTGGTCAGAGTCGTCAGATGCTTCAGCGACTCGACCGTATATTGGTTTGTACCCAGGTTGGTCAGTTCGGTCAAGACTTCGATTGCACCCGTCGTATTCTCCTCCTGCAGGTAGATCGTCGAGAGGTAATAGAGTGCATCGATACGGTACGAGCCCTTCGGGTAGCTCTTCAGGTAGCTACGCAACGAGCGGGCGGCATCCTCCGAACGACCCTCACTCAAATAGAGCTTTTGGGCCGCCGTAAAGGAGAGCGAATCGCGCGACACTGCGGTCAGATCGCTCTCGACACCCACGCGCTCGGCATAGGCGAAGTAGCCATCCACGTTACCCTCCGAGACATAGATATCACGAATACCCTGCATCGCTTCGCGCGCCTCGGCCGACTGCGGTGCAGATTCCACCACACGGTTGTAGGCAGCCAGCGAGCGCTGCTTGTCGCCCATATTGAGGTAGGCTAAACCCATATCGGCATAGGCCTGCGCACGGTGAGACGAGGAGGGATAACGTTGTACGAAACGCTCCAACTCCGCAGCACCATCCGTATAACGCTCCTGTGCAATGTAGGTACGCGCCAACTCGTAGTGTGCCTCCTCTTGGTAGCCACCCACTCCACCGCGAACAATCTGCTGCAGCGCCTGCTGCTTTTCCGTCACCTGCCCCACAATGCCGAGCGTAATGGCTCGTTTATAGGCGGCATAGTGTTGGGTCGCGCCACCGAGTGCGATGGATTGGTTGTAGCGCACCAACGCATCCTCGAAACGACGATCGGCATAGGCCGTATCGCCCAAACGATTCAGGGCATCACCACGATAGCCATCGCGGGTCGTATAGTTGGCAATGAACTGCGTAAAGGCCTGCTCGGCAGCCGACATCTGCTCCTGCTGGTAGTGGCAATAGCCGAGGTTGTACCACGAAAGGGCATATTCGCGTTCGTTCTTGGGAGCCAACTTCAAGTAATTATTGAAGCGGCTGGCGGCCGACGCAAAATCCCCCTCGGCATAGGCAATCTCGCCCTGCCAGAATTGGCATAATGCCGAATAGCGCGGCGAGACACCCAGCTGGGCCGACTCGGCCAATGCGCTGTGTGCCGTTCGCAGGTTACCCGCCTTATAGGCATCCAACGCGCGGAAATAGGTAATCTTCTGCAAGACGGTGCGCAGTTCGGCATCAGCATTCGGCATCGCCTTAATGGCGCGATAGGCGGCATCGTAATCGCGTGAATTGTAGTAGGCGGCAATAAGCAACGTGCGCGCCTCGTCCAGACGCTTCGAGCGCGGATAGGTCGTCATATAACGGCTCAAGAGGTTGATTGCGCCGTTGAACAGGCCTCCACCCAATTCGTATTGCAGTTTGGCGCAGTTGAAAAGTGCATCCTCGGCAATCTCGGCATCCAGCTCGTGGTCGGTCGCCATGGCAAAGGCTTGTTGCGCCAACTCCTTCTTGCCTTGACGCAGGTAGCAATCGGCCAAATGGTACGAAGCGTTTTGCGTCAGGGCATCCTGCGGGCCACACGCCTGGCGCAACCACGGTGTAGCGGCCTCATAGCGTGCCTGGCGATAGAGTGAGAAACCTTTGAGGTAAGCGCCATCGCGATCCAGCTTACCACCTGCCGCCTCGAAAGCTTCGAGGTGTTGCAATGTGCGGCCATAATCGTCGAGACGGAACCACGACTCGGCAATCACACGCTCCAACTCGGCACGTCGTGCCGGAACGGCTTGTGCAGCCAGCGCCTCACCATGCTCCACCACGTAGCGATAATTACCCTCGCGGAACTCGATCTGCAGCAGATAATAGGGGACCAACTCGCCATAGGCGGGCGATGCGAGCAACTGCGTAAATTGTGCACGCGCAACCTCATTGCGTCCACCGACGTAATCCATATAGGCCTTATAGTAGGTGGAGTGGTCGCGGTACTCGCTCTTCGGGTCAATGCGGTTGAAGTATTGATAGGCCTCGGCATAGTTACGCTCGGAGAAGGCCACGTAACCCATGCGGATATCGTAGCGTTCGCGCTCCTGGCGCGTCAGACTCTTATAAACGCACTGCGAGAAGTGGCGACGAGCTGCCGCCATATCCCCCTCGGCGCAAGCCAACGAACCGAGCGAAAAACGCACCTGATTATTGAAGGTAGATTGAGGGTAACGGCGCATAAACTCCTGCAGAGCACCTCGGGCGTTCTCCGTGCCCAACTCCACGGCACATGCAGCCAGGTAGTAATCGATCTCCTCGTGCAGGGCCGTCTCACCGCGCGGCGTAGCGGCCTGCAGCGAGCGGAACTCGTGGCGGGCATCGCTCCAGCGGCCAAACTCAAAGAGCTGGCGCCCCCGTTGCAGGGTAGCATAAGTCGCTTCGGAGGGCTGTGCCCAAAGCGAAAGCGAACAGCAAATACCCCAGATTAAAAATAAGAATTTTCGCATACGCGTATCTTTTTCGTGCCGACGGCAACTCCTATTGCAGGCGCAGCGTCAAGCAGTTATACTTACCCGTAATGGTGCCGTTGTCCAACACAACCACACCATTGCGTGCTCGAAGCATGGTCTTCATCGTCGATGCATCGATGTTGAAGCAGGGTACCAAGACACTGCCCATACGCACCGAAGACTGCTCATAGAGCGGATCGGGCGTCAGCACCACGGTACTCTGTCCCAGCATGGCGGCACGATCGGCCAAATCGCCCAACTTCAGTCGGCAACGCTCCGGGATGGCATTCAGGTCGGTGATGCAGAACAGATAGAGTCGTCCGGGCAGGGTCAGCAGGTACTCCGTCGCATCGCCTTTGGCATTATAGACCGTAAATTCGCTGATGAGCGCCTTGACCACATTGTGCTCACTCGCGGTGCGGGTCTCTACCCACTCCCACTTCGTCTCGTCCTGCCACTCGGTATCCTCCAGCGAGAACTCCTTCAGCTTGCCGCTCTTCAGGTTGCGATAGACGAGCACGGTCTCAACCTCCTCGTCCTGCATCGCCTGCTCCTCGAGCATCGCCTCACGGATATTGACACCCTCCTTGTAGGGCAGGAAGTCAAGCACCGGCAGGTGGTAGTAGCAATAGGTACCCAATCCCATCGCTACCGAGAAGAATAAGACGGTCAGCGCCAACTCCAACTTCGAGAACGAAAGGATACGATCAGGACGATAACGCCACCAGACAATCACGGCCATCGGCAGCAGGCAAAGGTTCTTGATGAAGGTTTCCCACGGCGTCAGCTTCATTGCCTCACCGAAGCACCCGCAATCCTCCACCGGCAGCACCGTGGCGCTAAGGAAGGTAATCGTCGTGAAGATCAGCATCGAGCAGACGGCAAAGATCGAAATCAGACGGATACGCACCTTGAACAGGAGCATCAAACCCATCATTAGCTCCGCACCGCACAGCCAAATCGAGAAGGGCATCACGTAGGGCTGCAACGAATCCCATCCGTAGATCGTGAGGTATTCGCTCACCTTGAGAGCCGTACCCCACGGATCGACCGTCTTGACCACGCCCGAAAAGATGAAGGTGATGGCCAGCAGGATGCGACACACGTGTGTCAGATTTTTAAAGGCTCGCTTCGTTCGCATAGGCTACAAAAGAGGGGTTACGAGTTGTTTGATTTTTTGGAAAATCCCCTCGGGGCTCTCCATTTCACCCGTTGCCGTGCTGCAATCCACCACCTGGAACTGCTCGTCACGCTCGGCACAGGCCAAATAGACCTCGCGTACGCGTTGCTGCAGGCTCAACGACGCCTCATGAATATCCTTGCCACCCTGCAGGTAGTTGCGATCATCGCCCTCGCGCTGCTCGGTCAACTTTCGCTCAGTGAAAGCAAAAGGAACGTCCAAGAAGAGCGACAAATCGGGCTTCGGAATCCGATGGTAGCCAAACTCCAGATCGAGGATCCACTGCATCAGGCGATCACGCTCCGCGCCGGCCTCCAGTTTGGCGCATTGGTAACCGACGTTCGAGTAGACATAGCGGTCTAAAATCACCACCTTGCCCTCATCGAGCCAACCCTGAATCATTCGGGCTGCATCGGCACGATCGCCGGCATAGATCAGCGCCACGAGATAGGGATCCACCTCCGAGGCCGAGCCAAATTCGCCACGCAGGAAGCGTGCGATCAGTTCGCCATAGATCGGTGCATCGAAACGCGGGAAGTGCAAGAAAGCACACTCCTGACCGCGCTCCTCAAAGAGGCGTGTCAGTTGCTTGATCTGGGTCGATTTTCCCGCCCCGTCCAAACCTTCGAGTACGATAAACATGAATTAAAACGTGTTTGGGTTCTCTCTTTGTTGTTCATTTAGCGGCTATCCGCGCAACATGCGGACGGCTCGCTCCACCCCCTTGACGAGGGCGTCAATCTCTTGTTCGGTGTTGTACATCGCCAGCGATGCACGGCACATGCCTTGCACACCGAAGTGCTGCATCACCGGCTCGGCACAATGTTGACCCGTGCGGACGGCGATGCCCAATTTATCGAGGATCATACCCAGGTCGTATCCGTGTACCCCCTCAATATTAAACGCCAAAATGGCGCATTTATTAGGTGTCTTGCCATAAATTCGCAGCCCCTCGATCTGCTCCAAGCGTTCGGTGGCATAGCGCAGCAACTTTTGTTCATGCTTTTCGATCGCCTCCGCGTCGAACTGTTCGAGGAAACGGATTGCCTCCTTGAGACCGATTGCTCCGATGTAGTTGGCCGTACCCGCCTCAAACTTCAGCGGCACGGGGGCGTAAGTGGTCTTCTCGAACGAGACGCGATCAACCATGTCGCCACCTCCCATAAACGGAGGTATTGCCTCGAGTAGGGCACGCTTGCCATACAGGACACCGATACCTGTCGGACCGTAGAGTTTATGTCCCGAGAAGGCATAGAAATCACAATCCAGCGCAACGACATCCACCCCACCATGCACCACACCCTGACATCCATCGACCAGCACTACGGCACCCACGGCATGGGCTGCCTCGATGATCGGTTTCAAATCGGGACGTGTGCCGAGCGTATTCGATGCCTGCGTCACGGCCACCATTTTGGTGTGCTCGTCCAGCAGTTCGGGCAGCAACTCGACCCGTAAGCGCCCCTCGTCATCAAAGGGCAGTACACGAATCTCGGCACCCTTGCGCTCGGCAGCCAACTGCCAGGGAACGATATTCGAATGGTGTTCCAGCTCGCTGATGAGGATATTATCGCCCGCATGGAGAAACTGTTCGCTCCAAGCGTAAGCCACCAGGTTGATCGAGGCCGTCGCACCGGCCGTGAAGATGATCTCCTCCTTCTCCTTGGCCCCAATAAAACGAGCCACCTCGGCGCGCGCCTCCTCATACTGCTCGGTCGCCACCTCCGAAAGGTAGTGGACTCCGCGATGGATGTTGGCGTTGAGTTCGCGGTGCAGACGATCCACCGTACGAATCACCACTTCGGGTTTCTGTGCCGTAGCTCCGCTATCGAGGTAGACGAGCGGCCGATCATAGACCTTGCGCTCCAGGATCGGAAACTCTTTGCGTATGGCTTCAACGTCAAACATAACGTTACATCGTTTTTAATTTCTGCTCCATAAGCTCCAACACCGCACCACACAGGCCATCCTCCTCGCAGTGCATCACCAGATCGCCCACAAAGCCGACAATCTGCAGACGGCGCGCCTGCTGCTCATCAAGGCCGCGCTGACGCATGTAGTAAACGGCCTCCTGGTCCATCTGGCCCACCGTAGCGCCGTGCGAACACTTCACGTCGTCGGCGTAGATCTCCAGCTGGGGCATCGTCTCGATGCGGGCATTCTCCGAGAGGAGGAGGTTGCGGTTTTGCTGCTCGGCATCGGTACGCTGGGCATCTTTTGCCACATAGACCATACCCTCGAAGCGTCCCACCGACTTACCACCTGCCACACCACGCGCAATCGAGCGACTGCGGCAATCGGCCGAAAGGTGGTTCGTGCGGATCGAAAGTTCAGCATGCTCACCATCGGCGGTCAAGAAGACGCCATTGACTTCGCTCTCGGCCTCCGCACCACACAGATCAATCGTATAGGCGACGTTGGCCGAGCCCAGCTCCACCGAGGTCAATTTCAGGTGGCTGGCGGCCTGCTGCTGCACCTGCACCGTCGCAAAAGCCTCGGCCATAAAGAGTTCATTCACGGTCAGCGATGCGCCCTCTCCCAATCGGATCGAGAGCTCGGCCGTGCGAGGCTCCTCGTGCAGAATCACCAGATGACCCGCACCGCCCGCTGCCACCTCCACTTCGAGGTGTGCAGGATTCGTGGCCACAAAGGGACGCTCCGTAACTCCTTCGATGCGCAGCTGCTCCTTCACGGGCGCCATCTCGCGTATCAAATCACGCAACTCCATCGCTACTCCTTATAGTCGTTAATCAACCAATCGTAGCCCTCTTTCTCGAGCTTGAGCGCAAGCGACCGATCACCCGTATAGATGATGCGGCCCTTATAGAGGACATGTACATAGTCAGGCACGATGTAGTCCAACAGACGCTGGTAGTGGGTAATGACCACCGTGGCGTTCTCCTCCGTATGGAGCTTCGTCACGCCCGTAGCCACGATGCGCAGGGCGTCAATATCGAGACCCGAATCCGTTTCGTCGAGGATCGCCAACTTCGGATCGAGCATCGCCATTTGGAAAATCTCGTTCTTCTTCTTCTCGCCACCCGAGAAGCCCTCGTTCACGGCACGCGAAGTCATCTTCGTATCGAGCTCCACGACCTTCGCCTTCTCACGCATGAGTTTCAAGAACTCGCCGGCCGTCAAAGGCTCTTCACCGCGGAACTTGCGCTGCTCGTTGACGGCGATCTTCATAAAGTTGGCCATCGTCACACCCGGAATCTCGACCGGATACTGGAAGCCGAGGAAGAGACCCATGCGGGCACGATCCTCGATCGAGCTTTCGAGCAGGTTCTGCCCCTCGAACTCCACTTCGCCCTCCGTGACGGTAAACTTCTCGTTACCTGCCAGGACCGAGGCCAGGGTCGATTTACCCGAACCGTTGGGCCCCATGATGGCGTGCACCTCACCCGCCTTCACCTCCAGGTTGATGCCGCGAAGGATCTCCTTACCATCGACCGCTGCGTGTAAATTTTTAACTTTTAGCATATACTTGTTTTGTTTTTTATTTTTTCTATTCAATATTTTATCTCGTAGGTTCAACCTTCTAACCTACACTACCCTCCAACTGCAGCGCAAGCAGTTTTTGTGCCTCAACGGCAAACTCCATGGGGAGCTTGGCCAACACCTCGCGGGCATAGCCATTAACAATCAACCCCACGGCATCCTCAGTCGAGAGGCCGCGCTGGTTGCAGTAGAAGAGCTGATCATCGGAAATCTTCGAGGTGGTTGCCTCATGCTCCAGGATCGCCGTGCGGTTGCGGCAATCCACCACAGGGAAGGTGTGCGCGCCGCACTGATCGCCGATCAAGAGCGAATCGCACTGCGAATAGTTACGGGCATTCTCCGCACCCGGATTTACGCGTACCAGACCGCGATAGGCATTCTGGCTCTTACCGGCCGAGATACCCTTCGATACGATGCGTGAACGGGTATTCTTGCCGATGTGGATCATCTTCGTACCCGTATCGGCCTGCTGGAAGTTGTTAGTCATGGCCACCGAGTAAAACTCGCCCACCGAGTTATCGCCCAGGAGCACACAGCTCGGGTATTTCCACGTGATGGCCGAGCCGGTCTCGACCTGCGTCCACGAAAGGCGGGCATGCTCGCGGCAAAGGCCACGCTTCGTGACGAAGTTATAGACTCCGCCCTTGCCCTCCTTGTCGCCCGGGTACCAATTCTGCACCGTCGAGTACTTCACCTCGGCATTCCGCTCCACGACAATCTCCACCACGGCGGCGTGCAACTGGTTCTCGTCGCGCTGCGGAGCGGTGCAACCCTCCAGGTAGCTCACATACGACCCCTCATCGGCCACGATGAGCGTGCGCTCAAACTGACCCGTACCTGCCGCATTGATGCGGAAGTAGGTCGAAAGCTCCATCGGGCAACGCACCCCTTTGGGGATGTAGCAGAACGAACCGTCCGAGAAGACAGCCGCATTGAGTGCCGCATAGAAGTTATCCTTGTAGGGCACGACACTACCCAAATACTTTTTCACCAGATCGGGGTGTTCCTTGATTGCCTCGGAGATCGAGCAGAAGATGATGCCCTTCTCCTTGAGCGTCTCGCGGAAGGTGGTCTTTACGGACACCGAGTCCATCACGGCATCCACAGCCACACCCGCAAGGGCCATCTGCTCCTCGAGCGGAATACCCAACTTATCGAAGGTGCGCTTTAGTTCAGGATCGACCTCGTCCATCGAGCCAAGTTGTTTCTTAGGCTTCGGGGCGGCATAGTAGCTGATCGCCTGAAAGTCGATTTCGGGAATGTCGAGGTGAGCCCACGTCGGATGCTCCAACGTCAGCCAATAGCGGTAAGCCTCCAGACGACGTTCGGTCATCCACTCCGGTTCGCCCTTCTTTTCGGAGATGAGGCGTACGACCTCCTCCGAGAGGCCTTTTTCGATGATTTCTGTCTCAATATCGGTCGTAAAACCGTATTTATACTCCTCACCCGTAAGGTCTTGCAATATCTCTTTTTCGTTTTTCTCTGCCATAGTAGTCACGCTATAGTCACTATATCATGCAAAGATAATGAAATTTATTGCTTTAGCAATAAAAAAAGATCGGCCAAGAGCCGACTTTTGCAAATGCACCAGCCACCCCATGACCCGTTACTGATTTTAGAGGCGCAAATTTGTGCTATAAACAAAGTAAGCCCCGAATGGGTAATACTTGACGTACATCCCATTCGGGGCTTGCATGTGCGGGCTAAACCGCCCTACAAATCAGAGGAATTACTGGCCCTTGGCAGCCTTCCAGGCCTCGTTGTACTTATTGTACTTATCCATCATGCCGGCATCGTCGCGCAGACGGAAGCAGAGAGCCTTCAGCGACTCGAGCGAATCAACGTCGTTAGCGCGGATCTCCAGAGCCTTCTCGAAGGCGGGGATAGCCTGACGATAGATGTCGTTTACAGCCTCCAGGTCAGCGTCATAAGCAGCCTGCGAGGTGTACTGCTTGTCGTTAATCACCTGATTCTGCTGGTCACCCTTCAGCGTGTAGAAGAGACCCAGGTAGAACCAACCCTCATACATATCGGGCTTCAGCTCGGCAACCTTCTGGAACGACTCGATCGACTTGTCATAATCCTTCAGGGCATAGAACAGACGACCACGACCAAACCACAGGTCTACGTTCTGGGGATTCTCGGCCAGCTGACTATCCAGCATAGCAACCAGATCCTGCGGATCACCAATACCCTCCTCGGTGGTGTAGAGCGACATCAGACCCTCCAGGATACGATCGTTCTTCGGGAACTTCTCGATACCGGTCAAGAGGGCCTCCTTAGCCTTCATCAAGAAAGCCTTATCGGCAGCCTTCTGGCCATAGTAGCAGTGGAAGAGGTAGTAGTAAATGTTACCCTCCTCATCGGCGTAGTTCATAGCCAGCGCGTCCTCCAGGTGCTTGGCACCGATTACGAACGACTCGGGGTTGTTGGCGCCATCCATCGTGCGAAGGTAACCGGCATAGTAAACCAGCGTACCATCCTGCGGCTCACCTACAGCGGGGGTCGAAAGAATTTCGTGAGCGGCGATGTAGCCATCGGCAGCGTCAGCATAGCGGGCAGCGTCGAGCGACGTGTTACCCAGCTGCGAGTAGTAGTTACCCAGCTGCTTCAGACCCTCCTTTACCTTCTCGGCCTGCTTGGGGTCGATCTCGATAGCCTTCTTGTAGGCCTCGAAAGCCACCTTACCGGCATCCTCGAATACCACCTGCTTCTCGGTCCAGGTAGCTACCTTGCCACCCTGCAGATAAATCGTCACGTAGGGATACGACCAAGCCTCATAAGCTACGCCTGCGATTACCTCCTCGCCGACCGACTGAGCCTCACCCATCGTCATCTTGAGCATCATAGCCTCCATACCTACGAAGATATCCTTCGTCGGAGCTACGGCTGCCTCGTAGTAAGCCTTACCGCGGTTTACCCACGTAGCGGCCTTCACATTCTTCTTGGCATCCTGAATATCGGCATCGCTCTTCTGGAGCTTAGCCATGATTGCCGTCTTGTTTACCTTCTGTGCCTCAGCGGCCGGTACGGCCAGCAGCACGGCAGCCAAAGCTACCAAAATCATTCTTTTCATCATTGTATGAATTTAAGGTTTTGTTGTTCTGTTTTTAAGTTTCGGTTTCACCTCCAAGGAGTCACCTCCTTATGCAAATGTAACTACAAATTTTTATTCTGCAAAACGATTCGCGGATAAGTTACAACATCAACGATTCGTCGACCAACTCCTCCGATCGTTTACTCCTCGGTTGCAGGTGCAGGCGTTTCAGTCGCAGGAGCTTCGGTTGCAGGAGCCTCCACAGCGGGATTCTCGCTACCCTCGGCGCCCTCGGTTACCACGCCCTCGGTCGGCTCGTCGGCCTCCTCGGTCTTCGGAACAACCACCACCGAAGCGATCGAGTCGCCCTCACGGAGGTTGATCACCTTCACACCCTGCGTAGCACGGCCTGCCAGACGAATCTGATCAACAGCGGTGCGGATCACCACACCCGAACGGTTAATCACCATCAAGTCGTTGTCGTCACCCACAGCCTGGATCGACACCAGCTTACCGGTCTTCTCCGTCACGTTGATCGTCTTCACACCCTTACCGCCACGGTTCGTAATGCGGTACTCATCGAGGTCGGTACGCTTACCGAAACCATTCTCGCTCACCACGAGGACATCCTTCTTATCGTCCGGCTCGATGGCAATCATACCTACCACCTCGTCGTCATCCTCGATCGAGATACCGCGAACACCGGCACCTACACGGCCAATGGCACGTACGGTCTGCTCGTTGAAGCGGATTGCCTTACCCTCGCGAGCTGCGATCAGAATCTCGGCATTTCCGCTCGTAATCTTGGCGTCGAGCAGCTCATCACCCTCACGTACCACGATGGCGTTGATACCGTTCTGACGCGGACGCGAGTAAGCCTCCACCAACGTCTTCTTAATCGTACCGCGACGCGTACACATCACGATATAGTAGTTGTTCTGGAACTCCTCGTCCTGCAGATTCCACACATTGATATAGGCGCGAACCTTATCATTCTGGGCAATCTGGATAACGTTTTGGATGGCTCTTCCCTTAGAAGAACGTGTTCCTTCGGGAATTTCGTATACCTTGAGCCAATAACATCTACCCTGCTCGGTAAAGAAGAGCATCGTATTGTGCATCTTGGCCACGTAAATATGCTCGATAAAATCGGCATCACGCGTAGCGCTACCCTTCACACCGATACCGCCACGATGCTGGGCACGGTACTCGGCCAGCGGCGTACGCTTGATGTAACCCATGTGCGAAATGGTAATCACCACATCCTCGTTGGCGTAGAAATCCTCGGGGTTGAACTCCTCGGCAGCATAAACGATCTCCGTGCGGCGCTCGTCGCCATACTTTTCCTTGATCTCCAAGAGCTCGTTCTTGACCACCTCCAGCTGCAACTCCTCGCTGCCCAGGATGTCGGTCATGCGCTGGATGAAGGCCATCAGCTCGTCGCGCTCGGCGATCAGCTTGCCATGCTCCAGACCCGTCAGGGCGCGCAGGCGCATCTCGATGATGGCCGACACCTGAATCTCGTCCAAGCCGAAGCGCTCCATCATGCGCTGCTTCGCCTCATCGGGCGTACGCGACGAACGGATGATGTGAACAATCTCGTCGATGTTGTCCTGTGCAACCAAGAGACCCTGCACGATGTGCAGACGCTCCTCGGCCTTGCGCTTGTCGTATTGCGTGCGGCGTACCACCACGTCGTGACGGTGGTTCACAAAGTGCATCACCAGGTCGCGCATCGGCAGCAGCTGCGGACGACCATTCACAAGAGCAATATTATTCACGGCAAACGAGGTCTGCAGCGGCGTGTTCTTATAGAGGTTGTTCAATACCACGCTAGCCAGGGCATCCTGCTTGACGATGATCACAATACGCAGACCCGTGCGGTCCGACTCGTCGTTGATGTACGAGATACCCTCCAACTTCTTGTCGTTGATCATGTCGGCGATCTTCTTGATCATCTCCGCCTTATTGACCATGTAGGGAATCTCCGTCACGACGATGCACTCGCGTCCCGACGGAGTGGTCTCGATCTCGGTCTTGGCACGCATCACAACGCGGCCGCGACCCGTCAGCATCGCCTCCTTCACGCCCTCGTAGCCGTAGATCTGGGCACCGGTCGGGAAGTCGGGAGCCTTGATATATTGCAGCATATCCTCGCCCGTAATTTCGGGATTGTCGATATAGGCGCAGCAGGCATCCACCACCTCCGAGAGGTTGTGCGGAGCCATGTTCGTTGCCATACCTACAGCGATACCGCTCGCACCATTCACGATCAGCAGCGGAATCTTCGTCGGCAGCACCGTCGGCTCCTGGATCGTATCGTCAAAGTTGAGCGTCCAATCGATCGTCTCCTTGTCGATATCGGCCATCACCTCGTCGGTAATCTTGCGCATACGGGCCTCCGTATAACGCATAGCTGCCGCCGAGTCACCGTCCATCGAACCGAAGTTACCCTGGCCCTCTACGAGCGGATAACGCATGGCCCACTCTTGTGCCAGACGCACCATCGCCTCATAGACCGACGAGTCGCCGTGGGGGTGGAACTTACCGAGCACGTCACCGACGATACGGGCCGACTTACGGGTCGGTTTATCGTGGGTCAGACCCAGCTCGGCCGACATATCGTACAGGATACGGCGGTGTACGGGTTTCAGACCGTCGCGCACGTCGGGAAGGGCGCGCGAAACGATGACCGACATCGAGTAGTCGATGTAGGCCGATTTCATCTGCTCTTCGATATTGACCGGAACAATACGTCCGACCAAACCGGCATTCTTCTCTTCTTCAGTTATCATGATTCAATCAGTTTGTTGCTTGTTTTGATACTTTACCAACGTACAAAAATAGGCTTTATTTTGCGTTTTAGCAATTTTTGAGGTGCTTTTTCGCTCACGCGCGCGAGAAATTTTCGTTTTTCGGCCCTTTTTAGGCGATTCTGCGGCATTTAATTTTTCCTTCGACACCCCGTCGGACAAAAAAAACAACCGAGTAACAGGCTTTCGACCCGTTACTCGGTTTTTTCGTTACGGCGACTTGCAACCGATCTAAGAAAGGCTACTGCATCTACTCACAATAACCCACCGTCTGGCCAAGTACGACGATCATCGACTCCTTCAAGCCGAGCGTCTTGACCACCTGCTGCTGATTCCAGCCGCCACGGGCACGGCTACCCAAACCGGCACTGGCGCAATACAGATAGACATTCTGTGACACATAGCCCACATTCACGTAGGAGACCGTATTGGCATCACCCGGACGATGGCCCGGGCCCGTCTTGTCGGTATCGGCAATGAACAACAGATTCAAATAGGCATCCTGCACATTGGCTCGGCCCGTAATGGCGCGATGGTCACCTTCGGCTACCAGCTCCAGCGTGTGGTTCTTGTAGTTGTAATAATAGGCGCCAAACTCGAAGAAGGCATACAACTCGATCTCCTGACGGTTCGAACCCGTCGGTGCCGTACGCTTGCCATCGGGACGATTCACGCCCAGCGCAGCCCACATCAGGTTAGAGATATCCTGCAACGGAATCTCTTTGTTGGTAAAACCGGAGGATGATTTGCGGTTTTTCAGCGCCTCCATCAACCCCATACCCTCCGTAAAGGTCGGCGTATTCAGTTTAATAACCTTCGGTGCCTGCTGTCCCATTGCACTCATCGTGCAGGTCAAGGCCAATACCAACGCGGTAAGCGTCAACACAATTCGTTTCATCGGTTTGAGTTTATAAGTTATCTAAAATCAATCAGTTCGTACGCCTCATACTGTGCCCGATCGAAGGCAGAGAGCGACTCCTTGAGCGGCGTGATGGCATGAATCTGAATCTTCATCTCCAACCCATCCATCCCGTAGATGATCGCCGTAGGGCGGTTATTCTTCACATCCATCGTCAGGCGAATCTTCACGCGCGGATTGGCCCCCTCTTGCAGGCTCAACGTAGCCTCACCGGCCGACTCGCTCAACAAGACGGGCTTATATTGCCGACCCACCAGGTCAAAGGCATGGGCGGGGTTGGAGAGGATATCGACCGAAGCGGTATCGGTCTGCATGATCGTCACCTCGCGGCGCGTCTTATTGACTTCGTAACGCTCCGTCGCCTCGCCATAGACCTCCACGTCGGCCAGCTCAATGCGGTAACGCTCCCCCTCGACAGCAAACGAACCGAGCAGCTGCTCCTCGTCGGCCGAGATCGAAAAAGCGGCTCGGTAACCACCCAGCGAGCGCATTTCGTCGCTCATCTTGCGCAACAGCTCTGCCGCACGATCCTGTCCGAAAGAGCCGAAAGGAGAGAGCAGAGCGCCCAGCGCCATGAAGAAGAGAACTTTATAATTTTTCATCTTTTGCATGCCATGTTTTGTATTTCGTTAGAAGAGCCCCAACTCCTGCAACTTCGCTTCGAGCGATTGCGAGTCATGGAACAGCACATCACGCGGCTTGGCACCCTGGGCACGTCCCACGATACCGGCACGCTCCAGCTGCATCATGATTCGTCCTGCGCGGTTGAAGCCCACCTCATAATTACGCTGAATCATCGAGGTTGAGATCGAACCGTTCTGCACTGCATCGCGCGCGATCTCGGCAAAGAGCGAGTCGTACTTCTTGGGGGCCATATCCTGCTCCTCGCTACCCATCGCGGCATCACTTCCCTCGGGCACGTAGTCGGGCAAGAGGTAGGCCGAGGTATAGCCCTGCTGCTTCGAGATGTGCTCCACGATACGCTCCACCTCCTCCGTTTCGACCAGCGCACACTGCACGCGGGTCACATCGCCATTGAGCGAGAAGAGCATATCGCCACGACCGATCAGTTGCTCGGCACCCGGACGGTCGAGGATCGTACGCGAGTCGATCATCTGAATCACACGGAAAGCGATACGGGCCGGGAAGTTGGCCTTGATACCACCCGTGATGACCTTCACGTCGGGTCGCTGCGTCGCCACAATGAGGTGAATGCCCACAGCACGTGCCTTTTGCGCCAGACGCATCACGGGACGCTCAACCTCCTTGGCCATCATAATCAGATCGGCGAACTCATCGATCACCACCACCACATAGGGCAGGAATCGGTGTCCCTTCTCGGGGTTCAGCCTGCGCGCGGTGAACTTCTGGTTATACTCGACGATATTACGCGTACCCGCTTTACTCAAGAGTTCCAGACGGTTCTCCATCTCCGTACAGAGCGAGTTGAGCGTATAGACGGCCTTCATCGGATCGGTGATAATCACCTTATCCTCGGACTCCATCTTGGCCAGGAAGTGGCGCTCCAGCTTACCGTAGAGCGAAAACTCGACCATCTTGGGGTCGATCATCACGAGCTTCAGCTCCGAGGGGTGCTTGCGGTACAACAGCGACGTAATAATCGCATTCAGACCCACCGACTTACCCGTACCGGTCGAACCAGCCACCAAGAGGTGAGGCATTTTCGCCAGGTCGAAAACATAATTCTCGTTCTGGATTGTGCGACCTATTACTACCGGCAGCTCCGCCTTTGTCTCGTGGAAACGCTTCGAGCGGATGGCCGAGTACATCGAGACGATGCGCTTGTTGCGATTCGGCACCTCGATACCGATCGTACCCTTGCCCGGAATGGGGGCGATGATGCGGATACCCGAAGCCTTGAGGCTCTGCGCGATATCCTGCTCCAGGCCCTGAATCTTGGCGATCTTCACACCCTGCGCCTGGACAATCTCGTAGAGGGTCACCGTCGGGCCGACCGTCGCCTTGATCTTCTGAATCGGAATACCGAAGGTCTTGAGTGTCTCCTCGATTTTGCACTTGTTCTCAAAAATCTCATCCTCCGATACCTCCATGTCGGATTGGTAATCCTCCAAGAGAGCAAAGGGCGGTTTTTTATAAGTCAAAAGATCCTTCGTCGGGTCGTACAACTCCGACACCTTCTTGGCGGCCTCCTCCTCTTTCGGAGTCTCGACCAACACGACCAAACCCTCGGTCGGTTGATCCTCCAAGATCGGCTGCGGAGTCGGTGTGGGAATCGGCTGCGGCGCAGGTTTCGGGGCAGGGTCTACCAGCTCGAAGCCCTCCACGGGAGGCAACTGCTCCTCGGCAGGTTGCATCGGCTGCTCCTCCATCGGCTCGACGGGCGTAGGCCGGCTCAAATCGATCTCCTCGAAGGGACCTTGCTGTACACGGCGCGGTGTGGTGCGATCCAACTCAACCAGCCCACCGCTACCCATCACCACGCGCTGTTCGGGTTTGGGTTGCGACAGATCAACCTCCTCAAAGGGATCATCCTCACGCTTTTGCAGCTCACGCTGCACGGCCGCACGCAGATTCGAGCGCTCTGCCACGTGCTCCTCCTTATTGGGGGCAAGGGCAGGTGTCGGGGCAGGTGTCGGGGCAGGTGTCGGCGTCAGTTCAACGATCGTCTTCGTCGGCTGCTCCTCCTCGGCAGTCTCCTCATCCAACAACTCCTCGTCCTCCTCGACCTCTTCAGCCAAGACCTCGGCTCGTTCGCGGTGGCGCAACAGATCGACCACCTGGCCACCCTTATCGACCAGCACATTGGTGGCATCGTTCACCGTATTGATGAAGTTACGGTTGATAAAGACACCCGTCAAGATCCAACCGCCCAACAGCAAGATAATCGTTCCAAGGCTACCCGTATGGCCTTGCAGGATCTTAGCTACCTCGATACCAAACGCACCACCCCATCCGGTCGATGCGCAGAGGCTCCACTTCGTGCCGAAGATAAAGCCGAGCGTGAGCGAACCGAGAATCATCACCAGCACCAACGACAAGGCCATGTGGTTCACCAACAACGGGCGCTTACGAATCACGCGAATACCAAGCAGCAACACCATGATCGGCAGCAGCATACCAAACACGCCAAACGACTGATCAACCAGCAACATACCGATGCGCGCACCCAGCCATCCGCACATATTTTCAGGTGTGACGCCGAGCGTTTCGCGCTCTTCGGGTGTCAGGCGCAAACCGCTCTGGTCGCCCTCCCAGCCAAAGTAGGAGAAGAGCACCGAGGCGGCCATGAAGAAGCCGATAAAGATAATCACCAAGCCGGCGATCCAACGCGCGCTGTCGCGGTCGGTTCGCTCGACTTGCTGTCGATTGTTCGAGGATCGTTTATTGCTTGCCATACTTTACTTTTATATATAACGCAGGGAGGCGACTATTTCGTACCCGCCGCTTTTCGTGCCAGCAGCCCGCGGTACGCCTCACCTGCAAAGGTTTCAATCTCATCCTGTGCCCGATGTCCTGCATCGGCTCGCAGGTTGTTTTCATCCAAGAGTTGCCCCACTCGACGTGCCACGGCATCCGACGGATCGACAAACTCAACCGCATAGCCCGTTGCTGCCTTTTTTAAGGCATCGAGCAGGAAGGGGTAATGCGTACACCCCAAGACAATCTGATCCGCACCACGCTCGAGCATCGGTCGAATCACCGTGCGCACCCGTTCTACAGCCTCTTCGGTCTGCTCCTGATCCGACTCGACCAACTCTACAAAACCTCGTCCTGCGGCCGCAATTACCTCGATATCGGCCCCATAGCGTGCTGCCGTACGCCGAAACAGATCGCCATCCAATGATCGTTCCGTAGCCAGCACCCCCACCACGCGGCTCTTCGTTCGAAGGCAAGCGGGTTTTACGGCCGGTTCCATACCGACAATCGGAATGTGGGGATATTTGGCCCGCAACGTATCAATCGCTGCTGCCGTAGCCGTATTGCAAGCCACGACAATCAGCTTGCAGCCCCGTTGCAACAACAACTCCACGGCCGCCTCCGAGAGCTGACGAATCTCCTCCACCGGACGTTCACCATAGGGGCAATTCTTGCCATCGCCGAGGTAGAGAATCGACTCATCGGGCAGCGCACGTCGTACCGCCCGATAGATGGTCAGACCACCCATCCCGGAATCAAAAATGCCTATGGGAGCGTTGTTGGACACAATTCCAAATTCAAAATAAAACAGTATAAATTACCGCTCTACTATCTCTTTAAACTCGATAATTTCGCGAATAATCTCGTCGTCGCTCTTGCCCTCGCACGCAACCACCTGCGTTGCCTGGCTATAGAAGGGGTCGCGGCGCGCCATATCCTCACGCATGAATACCACCAACTCCTCATCATTCAGCCCACGCAGACGGGGACGTTTCTGTCGTCCATAGGGGCTGAGGCGCGAAGCGATATTCTCGGCCGAACGTTTCAGGTAGATCGTTCTGCCCAACTCGTTCATGCGCGCCATGTTGTCCCCCCAGGCAGGCAGACCGCCTCCCGTGGAGATAATCGAGGTCTGCGCCCGGGCCACCTCCTCAAGCACCGCGCGCTCAATTTCGCGAAAGCGCTCCTCGCCTTCGTAGTGGAAGATATCGAAGACCGTTGCCCCCTCGCGCTCCTCGACACAATTATCCGTATCGACAAACGGGAGGTGCAGCGCCCGTGCTAACTTGCGGCCGATGGTGCTCTTACCGCACCCCATATATCCCACCAAAAAGAGCGGTTTCATCTACTTTCGTGCACTTAAAAAAGATTCAACTGCGGTTCATCCACGAGATCCTCCTCATCACCCTTGGCGCGCTCGATTTCGAGTGGCACACCCGACGGAGCAATCGGCTCCACGGGGGTCAAAGCGGGCGATTCGGGTTCGATCTCGATCGTCGTCTCCTCGATCTCGACCTCCTCCGTAAAGGCCTCCTCAGCACCCTCGATCGGCTCCTCCGCCTCCTCGGGTTCCGGTTCGGGTCGTTCGGGTTCGATGAAACGTACCGTCGCCACATCGAAGGTCGAAAGACGCTTACCCTTTGCCTGCGGGCTCTTCACGCCTACGAACGAATCAACATCCAGTTGATCGGCCGGACGGTGCTCGTGCGCGCCCTGATAGGTCAACTCCACCATAGCACCCTCACACTCCGTGAGGCAGACGTAGCGACACCCTTCGTCGAGGAACGACTGCAACTTCTCGGAAAGCTTGATCGAGAAACGTTTCAGGTAGTAGTACTGCTGCTCGTTATCGTAGTAGCAAAGGGCATAAATCGCCTCGGGGCGGAAACGCGACACATGAATCGTATCGTCGGGGAAGTGCTGTCCGAGGTCGAATCCCGAGACATAGAACTGGTTCTTGGCCGTCCAGACAATCAGCTTATCATCCCCCTTGAACTCACCCAACAGGCGGCCACGGCCGTCGGCATTGAGGCGACGGATATCCTCGTCGTACCAGATGTTCTGTCCGCCGAGGGTTGATGTACCGCGCTCCTTGAGGACAATCTTGTGGATGCCATAGCGCGAGAAGAGGTTGCCCTGGCTCTGACGTCCCTTGATCGCCAGCGTAGCGAAGTCCAGATCGACAATCACACGCTTCAGACGCGGACGGGGTTTGAAGTAGACCTTCAGCACCTCGGCCTCACCATTCGGGTTGACCGACATGTAGAGAATCTCGCTCTTGGGCGTACCCTTCGTCATGTCGTAACACTTATCGCGCGTCACAGACTTGATGGCGCAACGTTTCATCATGATCGGGCCATTCTTACCATCGCGATAGAGGACGTTATAGATCGTACGCTCATCGCCACGCTTGAAGACGCCGATGTAGTAGATGTTCTTCTCGAAGAAGGCCTTTTCCGAAACCTTCGTGATCACATAGCGGCCATCCTTCGTGAAGACAATCACATCGTCAATATCCGAGCAATCGCAGACAAACTCCGCATCCTTCATCGACTTACCCGTACCGAAGAAGCCCTCGGCACGATCGACGTAGAGTTTGGCATTCGTCACGGCCACCTTCGTAGCCTCAATCTGGTCGAAGGTTCTCAGCTCGGTCTTACGCTCACGCCCCTTGCCGTACTTCTCCAAAATACGCTCGTAGTAGGCCACGGCGTACTCCGTCAGGTGGGCCAGGTGGTGCTTCGTCTCCTTGATATCCTTCTCGATCTGCTTAATCTCGTTGTCGGCCTTCTCCGAATCGTAGCGCGAGATGCGGATAAACTTCAGTTCTGTCAGGTGCTGCACATCTTCGAGCGTTACCTCCTTGCGCAGCAGTGTTTTGAAGGGCTCCAACCCCTTATCCACTGCCTCATAGGCCGCCTCACGCGTGCGGCAACCCTCGATGAGCTGGTAGAGTTTATTCTCGATAAAGATACGCTCCAACGAGGCGGTATGCCAGGCGGCATTCAGCTCGTCGAGCTTGATCTCCAGCTCACGTCCCAAGAGGTAACGCGTATGGTCGGCCGAGCGACGCAAAATCTCGCTCACCCCCAGGAAGTGGGGCTTCTCGTCCCAAATCACACACGCATTGGGCGAGATCGACACCTCGCAATCGGTAAAGGCGTAGAGTGCATCGATGGTCTTATCCGACGACTCGTCGGGGGCCACCTGAATCACGATCTCCACCTTGTCGGCCGTCAGGTCATCCACCTTGCGGATCTTGATCTTGCCGCGCTCGTTGGCCTTGATGATCGACTCCTTGATCGACTCCGAAGTGGTCGTAAAGGGGATCTCGGTAATGGCCAGCGTACGTTTATCGATCTTCGAGATGCGGGCACGCACTCGCACCGCACCTCCACGCAGACCGTCGTTATAGCGGCTTACGTCAGCCAAACCACCCGTCGGGAAGTCGGGATAGAGCTGGAAGTCGCGCCCCTCCAAATGGGCGATACAGGCGTGAATGAGCTCCACAAAGTTGTGCGGCAAAATCTTCGAAGCCAAACCTACGGCAATACCCTCCGTACCCTGTGCCAACAAGAGCGGGAACTTCACGGGCAGGGTCACCGGTTCCTCCTTGCGGCCGTCGTAGGCCATCATCCACTCGGTTGTCTTCTTATTGAAAACCACATCGAGGGCAAATTTCGACAGACGCGCCTCGATATAACGAGCAGCAGCGGCATCGTCACCCGTGAGGATGTTACCCCACGAACCCTGGCAGTCGATCAATAGATCCTTCTGACCCATCGTCACCAGTGCCGACTCGATCGAGGCATCACCGTGCGGGTGGTAGGCCATCGTCTGACCCACGATGTTGGCCACCTTGTTGTAGCGGCCATCCTCCATGAGGCGCATCGCATGCAGAATACGACGCTGCACGGGCTTCAGACCATCCTCAATGTGGGGCACAGCACGTTCCAGGATCACATACGAGGCGTAATCCAAAAACCAGTTTTTATACATGCCCATCAGGCGACGCACACCGCTCTCGTCCTGCATCAGACGCTCGAACTTCTGCGCCTTGGCCGACACCGTCGCAGGGGCTTCCACCTCCTCCGTCTCGACCACCTCAGCCTCGGGGGCACCCTCGAGCAGCTCCTCCTGCTCGATTATCTCTTTCTCTTTTGCCATAGTCGTTTAATTCAAATCGGCTTCCACGAGGTCCTCCTCGATGCGCAGGTTGTTAATAATAAAGCCTTGACGCTCAAAGGTATTCTTACCCATGTAGAACTCCAAGAGGTCGTGAATCGGGTCATCCTTCGTGATGCGTACTTTGTCGAGGCGCATCGTCTCGCCGATGAAGTGTTTGAACTCCGAGTCCGAGATCTCACCCAAACCTTTGAATCGGGTAATCTCAGCCGTCGATCCGCACTTCTTGACCGCCGCCTGGCGCTCCTCCTCCGAGTAGCAATAGTGGGTCTCCTTCTTGTTGCGGACACGGAACAAGGGCGTCTGCAGGATGTAGAGGTGACCACGACGAATCACCTCGGGGAAGAACTGCAGGAAGAAGGACGTGATCAGCAGTCGGATGTGCATACCGTCCACATCGGCATCGGTTGCCACGATCACCTTCTCATAGCGCAGGTTCTCGATATCCTCCTCGATATTCAGCGCTGCCTGCAGCAGGTTAAACTCCTCGTTCAGGTAGACCACCTTCTTCGTCAGACCATAGCAGTTGAGCGGTTTACCGCGCAACGAGAAGACCGCCTGCGTGCGGGCATCGCGGCACTTGGTCACCGACGACGAAGCCGAAAGACCCTCCGTGATGAAGATCATCGTCTGGTCGGCCAGCTCGTTCTTATCGCCGCGGTGAATCTTGCAATCGCGCAGCTTCTTGTTGTTGAGCGACACCTTCTTGGCCGTCTCACGGGCCTTCTTCTGCACGCCCGAAATCGCCTTGCGCTCCTTCTCGTTCTCCACGATCTTGCGCTGGATGGCTTGGGCCGTCTCGGGATTCTTATGCAGGAAGTCGTCGAGGTGCTTTGCGAGGAAATCGACCACGAAGTTGCGCACCGAGGGGCCCGACTTCGACATATCGCGCGAACCGAGCTTCGTTTTGGTCTGCGACTCGAAGATCGGCGAGGAGACCTTGAGCGAAATGGCCGCCACGATCGAGGTGCGGATATCCGACGGGTCGTAATCCTTGTGGTAGAACTCCTTCAGCGTCTTGGCAATCGCCTCACGGAAGGCCGCCTGATGCGTACCGCCCTGCGAGGTGTACTGGCCATTGACGAACGAGTAGTAGCTCTCGCCATAGCCCGAGCCGTGGGCAATAGCCACCTCGATATCCTCGCCCGAAAGGTGGATTGGCGCGTAGAGCGGATCCTCGGACATATTCTCGTTCAAGAGGTCGAGCAGACCATTCTTCGAGACGTAGTTCTGTCCGTTGAGCTTCACCATGAGCCCCTTGTTCAGGTAGGTGTAGTTGCGCACCAACTGCTCGACATACTCCAGGTTGTAGCTGTAGGGTCCGAAGACCTCCTCATCGACCGTAAAGCGGATCATCGTGCCGTTCTTCTCTTGAACGCCGCTCTCCCAGCGATCCGACTCCTCCAAGCCCTGCTTGAAGTAGACCGTATGCGCCTCGCCGTCACGCACCGAGCGTGCCATAAAGTCGCTCGAGAGGTAGTTCACGGCCTTCACACCGACACCGTTCAGACCCACCGTCTTCTTGAAGGCGGCATTCTCCTCGTCGTCGTTGTACTTACCGCCCGTGTTCATCACACTCACAGCTGCCGACAAAGCACCGAGCGGAATACCGCGGCCGTAGTCACGCACCGTCACGGTCTTATCCTCGATCGTGATCTCGATCTGGCGACCAAAGCCGTTCATGTACTCGTCGATCGAGTTGTCCGTCACCTCCTTGATCAGGACATAGATACCGTCATCGGACTGGGTACCGTCGCCCAACTTGCCGATATACATACCGGGGCGCAGGCGGACATGTTCACGCGGCGAGAGGGTTTGAATCGCATCGTCGCCGTAATTCTGTTGGGTTGTATTGAGTAAATCTGCCACTTTTTCGCAGGTTTTCGTTTTAAGCGTTGATCAATGATTATTTACCTTGGCGAATTGCTGCCAGCTCCTCGCGGATCTGTGTTTCGACCTTCTCCATCAGCACACGCGTATCGGCCGACATGACCTCCTCGGCCGGAATGGGATCCAGCACGCGCACCGTGATGCGGTTCTTCCAGTTGAAGAGGAACGACTTGGGCTTCACGACGCGATTCGTACCATCCATCACCACGGGCAGGATTGTTGCCTTCAGCTCCTTGGCCATCATAAAGCCACCCGCCTTGAAACGAGCCATCTCGCCCGTCTTCGAGCGCGTACCCTCGGGGAATACGGCCACCGAGACACCTCTGTCGAGCCACATCTTACCCTCACGGAGCATCTGCTCCATCGCCTGGGCTGCACGACCGCGGTTGATCATGATATCGCCGTGCATAAAGATCAACTGACCGAAGAAGGGGGTCTTCATCACCTCGCGCTTCGTAACCCAACGGAAGTTGAGCGGCAGGTAGTACATCGAGGTAATGTCGAACATCGAGTTGTGATTGGCCATGATAACGTAGGCCTTCTTAGGGTCGAACTTCTCCAGCCCCTCGATGCGATGGCGCGTCAGGAAAGGCACGCCGTGAATGCACCACACGAGGTAGCGCGACAGGGCATGCACCACCGTGCGACGCTTATCGAAGGGGTAGCACACAACCCAGGCAATCGCCGATAACAGCGTAAATACCAGGCACGAAATCAGAATCCAAATCCAGTAAATCAGGCTTAACATAGCTATTTTGTTTGTTTTAGTTGCGTTTTTGTTGTGGCGACTCCCCTCTTCCAGAGGCCGAAAAGGGGATTTATTCGGCAAATTTACAAAAATTTCGGCCATTTTTGAAGCATCCGACCCAAGAAAGTTATCAACAATCTACTCTACTTCCCCAAAGGGGAAAATCCAAAAGCGAAATATTTTTTGAAAAATTTTGGTTCTTTGTCTTGCATAGTACCGATTATTTTGTATATCTTTGCATCGTGAAACAAATCCAAAACACCAAATAGTATGAAACACACTTTTCTAACTCTCGCATTCACTTTTCTGGCACTCGTCCCGACATGGGCCGCACGTCAAAACCCGACCTACGGCCGTGTCGTGGATGAACAAAACTCCCCCATCGAATTTGCTACCGTCGTGCTCCTTGCGGGCACCGAACAGGTGGCCGGTACAACAACCGACGAGGAGGGTTGTTTTTCGCTCTCGATCCAGGCCGGCCACTATACCCTTTCGGTGCAGCACCTGAGCTACGAAAACTACTCGAAAGAGGTTGAGATAACCAACGGCACCGATTTGGGTAACATTGTATTAAAATCTTCGGCTACAAAAATAGACGAGGTGGTCGTAAAGGGGCAGTTGGTACGCCGCGAAGCCGACCGTTTTGTGGTCGATGTGGCCAATTCGGTCGCCGCCTTGGGCAAAGATGGCGTAGAATTGCTCGAACGCGCCCCCGGCGTATGGATTACGGACGAGAAAATCTCGGTAAACGGTAAGTCGGGATCGAAAGTTTATGTCAATGATAGAGAATTGAAAATGAGCGGCGATCAACTGATTACCTATATTAAAACTTTACGCGCGGAGGAGATCCAGAAAATCGAGGTCATCCCCACCTCGGGAGCCGACTACGATGCCGATTCGGCAGGGGGTGTGATCAAGATCACGCTACGCCGTCAGCGCGAGAACGGCACGCAGGGTTCGGTGCAGATGTGGACTACTGCAAACCGCTACGGACTCGCCCTCAACCCTTCGGCCAACATCGCCCTACATAGCGGGAAATTGGACCTCAATGCAGCCGCCTGGTTTACCGACCAAACTGCCGAGGCGCACGCTACCGAGCAGACCTCCTACCTTAGTAACTCGACACAACTCGAATCGCAATCGCACCTCGACGAAGTGCGTCAAGACTATGGCGGTCGCCTCGATGCCGTCTATGAACTGACGAAAAACCACTCGATCGGCTTGGGCGGTCGCTTTACCCAAACCGAGGAAAACAGCACCAACAACTCCCACTCGCTCCTGCGTGGCGAGGCGTTTGAGCAGCAGACCCGGAGCCTCTTCCTCGGCAACGACGAGCAGCAGGATGTAAAGGGTACATTTAACTACGTCTGGAAGATCGACACACTCGGCTCGACGCTGAAATTCCTGGCCGACTATCAGGTACGCACCAACGGAAACGGCCACGACAACCACAGCGTGGTAAACTCGATCGACTCACTCTATCGGGACAACACCGACTCGAAGTACCGCATGGCGACCGCCTCGCTCAGCTGGGAGCAACACCTATCGCCCAAAATCGTCCTTCAGGCGGGCGGAAAATACACCTACTACCGCATGCAGTCGGATGCCCTGTTCGAGTATGAGCAGGGGAACACTTGGCTCAAAAACGAGCGCGAGAGCTTCTCGATCGACTACGACGAGCAGATTGCTGCCGCCTACGGCATTGTGCGTGGTAATTTCGACCGTTGGGGCTTTGTGGCAGGTCTGCGTGGCGAATACACCCGCACCGAGAGCGACGGCACGAAACTCGGCAAGGATTACTTCTCGCTCTTCCCGAACCTGAATCTGTCGTACAAGCTCAATAAGGAGGGTAAACACATGCTCATCGGTCAGTATGCCCGTAAGATTTCGCGCCCCTCGTTCTGGCAGCTCAACCCCCAGCGACAGCAGATTTCGGACTACACCTATCAGACGGGTAACCCGCTGCTCGACCCCTCGTTTACGCACAGCATCGACCTGACGTATGTTGCGTGGTACAAATATGCCCTCTCGGTCGGTGTAACGCTCCAGACGGATGAGATTCAGCAGAACTTCATGTCCGACCCGAATGACCCGAACATCATCTATATCAACCACATCAACTACAAGGACACGAAGCAGTATTATGTCAATCTGAACGCCCCGTTGCAGCTCACGAAGTGGTGGGAGGCCAACGCCAACCTGACCTACGTTGCGTGGGAGCAGCGCGTGACAATCGACGCACCCGTCCGCCTGCACCATATGTTGATGACCTATGCATCGACGACCTTCACGCTTCCGGCGAAGTTCTACATCGACCTTTCGTGGAACTACCACAATCGAATCCGCATGGGTAATGCCGAGATCGGAGCGGCACACATGGTCAATGCACAGCTCAAAAAACGCTTTGGCGACCGCTTCACACTTGTCTTTGGTGTGCGTAACCTCTTCAACTCGCAGCAGGACCTCAACGCCCGCAACGAGCAGTTTGATCGCCACTACACGCTCAATCAGTTCTGGAGCGAACGCCAATTTAGCTTTGGCCTTACTTGGAACTTTAAGAGCGGCAAAGCCTTCCGTCAGCGCACGCTGGAGAAGGCTGACGAGGGACGATTGTAATAAGAAAACCTTAAGCGTTGGTTAATAGTTGGTTCAAAGAGAAGGAGGGTCGCCCCAATGGGACAACCCTCCTCTCGATTTTTCAATGCAGGTTTAGAACTGCACGACGGGTGCCTGTGCCGCAGCCTCATCTGCCTCAAAGTAGGCCTTCGTGTCGAAGCCGAAGATCGAAGCCACGAGGTTGGCAGGGAAACGACGAACGGCCACGTTGTAGGTTCGGGCAATCTCGTTGAACTCCTTGCGCGAAACGGCGATGCGGTTCTCCGTACCCTCCAACTGCGCCTGCAACTCCAGGAAGTTCTGGTTGGCCTTCAGGTCGGGATAGTTCTCGGCAATGGCGATCAGACGACCCAAGGCCGAGCGCACCTGCTGCTGGGCAGCCTGGTACTCGGCCATCTTCTCGGGCGTCAGCTCGTCAGCCGTCAGGTTAATCGAGGTGGCAGCCGAGCGGGCAGCGATGACCGACTCGAGGGTCTCGCTCTCGTGAGCCGCGTAGCCCTTCACGGTATTTACCAGGTTGGGAATCAGGTCGGCACGGCGCTGATACTGCGTCTCGACATTCGACCATGCGGTAGCTACCGCCTCATCCTTCTCCACCAGACCATTGTAGGTCTTGTAGCAAAAAATAGCCAGGAGCGTAGCAACGCCCAAAGCAATCATCCATTTATTCATAGCTGTTTGTATTAAGTTATTGTTCTATTTATTAATTCTTAATTCTTCATTCTTAATTTCGAGATTACCATCGCGACCCGGCACCACCGCCACCAAAGTGACCGCCACCGAAGCCGCCGCCCATCGAGCCGCCACCAAACGAGCCACCGCCCATACCGCCGATGAAGGGACCTCCGAGCGAACCTCCACCGGAGTTATTCTCGTAGTATTCGCGACGACGCTTGCGCACCGTAGCCCCACACTTTTGGCAGACATAAGTATCCTCCACCAACTCGTAGTAGTCGTTGTGGCCAAGCGTGAGTTGATCCACCAACTGCAGCTTGCGTCGTCCACATTGCGGGCAACGGCTGCGAAGCAACGCCAAGAAGCACAAGGCGATGAAGGGGAAGAGGAAGTAGATGAGCATAAGCCACAACTCGGGATTCTCGCCCTCCTCCGCAGGGAACGATTCCGACCCCTCCAGCACACGCGCCACGGCCTCCACGCCGGCCACCATACCCGTGCTATAATCCCCCTCACGGAAGTGCGGGAGCATGTATTGCAGTTGGATGCGCTTGCAGATGGCATCGGGCAAAACACCCTCCAGGCCATCGCCCGTTACGAAGCGAATCTCATGCACCCCTTCAACGAGCAGGATACCGAGTCCGTTATCGCCCTCGGCGCGACCTACGCCCCACTTCGAGAAGAGGTCGATGGCGAACGAAAAGACATCGTCCGACGCGATCTCGCGCACCGCCACCACCGCCACCTCGGCATAGCCGCCCGTGCAGAGCGTGTCGCAAATAAAGTCGATCGTGCGCACCGCATCATCGGACAAAATGCCGTCGGGGTTGGCCGTATAACGGGTGCGATCCGCAAGCTGTACATGGGGAATCTCGGCTACGGTATAGGCCGCAGCATGCACCGCCAACCCCACCACCACAAGGAGCAGGGAGAGCAACAGATATCGGATCGCGCGTTTCATCGTTGTAGGTTATTTTTTCAGGGTCAGCACTCGGTAGCTCCAGGGTGCCATAATTTCGCTAACAGCAGTCGGAAGTTCATACGACTGCTCGGCCATAAAGTCGGTGTAACGACCGGCATAGATACCCGTATTGTACTCGGCCTGAATCGTATAGGGCGAGAGGTTCATCACCGCAATCACACGGTTATCCGCCGTCTCGCGCACCAGGATCATCAGGCAATCCTCCGCGTTGTTGCGAATCTCGACCCACGACCCCTCGCCGGCCCACAGGGCGCTGTTCTCGCGGTGCAGGCGTGCAAACTTCGTGTACCGCTCCGTGTGCTCGTTGAAGCTGTATTTTTGAATCGGATCCCGATCGAAGAAGGCAAAGACATGATCGTATCCGATCTCCTGGCCCGTGTAGATAAGCGGCAGGGAGCGCGGTGCCACAAAGGTAAAGAGCGACAACGCCTCATGTGCCTCGCCCATGCGTTGGAACTCCGTACCGCTCCACGAATTTTCGTCGTGGTTCGAAGTAAAGCCCAACCGCATCGTCGTGGCGGGATACTCCGTGCGATCCTGATAGAGGTAGTCTCGAATCGCCGTCACGCGGCACTTCCCCTGCGCCACATCGTTCATCAGGTGGTGCAGTTGCCAGCCGTAGTGGGCATCGAAGGCCTGCTCCGTAAGATCGCGCTGTTCGGCCTCGCAAAGCAGGAAAAGGTCCTCCTTTACTTTGCGCAGCTCCGTGGCCGTATAATTCCAAAACTCGGTCGGCACCAGCATCGCCATATCGCAACGGAAACCGTCGATGGCGTGCTCCGTCAGCCAAAACTTCATTGCTTCGACCTGTGCCTCCCACACGGCATGATTCGCGTAGTTGAGCTTCGCCGTATCGGTCCAGTCGCAGGGCACTTTCGGCGCTCCGTTCTCCCATTCGTAGCGGTCGGGATACTCCTTAATCCAACGATGGTCGCGTGCCGTATGGTTGGCCACCCAATCCAACAATACCTTCATGCCGAGGCGGTGAGCAGCACGCACAAAATTATCCAGATCGGCCATCGTACCCAGCTCGGAATTGACGGCTGAGTAGTCGCTAATCGAATAGTAGGAGCCGAGTGACCCTTTGCGTCCCTCCTCGCCAATCGGGTGGATCGGCATCAACCACACGGCATCTACGCCCAGTTCGCGCAGCCCCTTCAGGCGACGTTGAGCCGCCCGCAGCGTTCCGGCCGGGGTCAACTGACGTACATTCATTTCATAAAGCAGTGCCTTGCGGCTCCATTCGGGATGTATCATTGTGCTCTTTTTGCAATAGTTTGGTGGTCAAAGGTACACTTTTTTTCGCAAATATCGTACACAGACGCAAGAATATGCCAAAAGCACAAAAATCGAATTGCCTGTTTCGAATCCCAAAATGTTTTTATACCTTTGTATGTTATTTACAGCTAAATTACATCGATGCTCGATTCCGTATATGAAACAACGTCTCTTCCTCTTATTGGCCAGCATGTGTCTGCTCGCCGCTTGTAATTCGCAAAAACGAGTGTGGTATCTGCAGGACGCCCAAACGTTCGACCCCGAAGCGATCGAGCAACAGGGACAGATCCGTATCCAACCGCTCGATCGACTGACGATTGTCGTCAACAGCAAAGATCCCGAATTGGCCGTACCATTCAATGCGGCCACCTCCTACACGGCACTCACGCCGTTGGCTTCGAGTAATATTTCGAGCGGCAATGCCCTGCAGATTCGCACCGTTGATGAACATGGTATGCTCGAAATGCCCGTCATCGGCCTGATCGAGGTAGCCGGCAAGACCCGTAACGAACTCGCCCAACTCATCGCCTCGAAGATCATCGCCGGTGGCTACATCAACGACCCGACGGTCAATGTGCAGTTTGCCGACATGAAGATTTCGGTTTTAGGCGAAGTGTTGCGCCCCGGCTCCTATGCCATTACACACGACAAAGTCACCATCTTCGACGCCCTGGCTCTGGCCGGCGACCTCACGGTCTATGGTCAGCGCAAAGATGTGATGGTCTATCGTGAAGTGGACGGCAAGCGCCATATCGAGTACCTGGATCTTACGTCGAAGGATATCTTCTCGTCACCCGCCTTCTACATTCAGCAGAATGATGCCATCTACGTCAAGCCGAACAAATACAAGGCCCAGGCAGGTGAGATCAACCAAAACCGCAGTTTCTACCTCTCGCTGATCGGTACAGCTATCTCGGTAGCCACGCTGATCGTGACCATTACCAAATAATCGACTTTCATCCGTATGACCGAACAACCCTATCGTCCGCAGTTCAACGAAGAGCATCCGCTGGCGAACTTTACGTTCCACGATATTATTGACATTTTCAAGACTAACCTACGCTGGTTTGTGGTCTCGGTATTGCTCTGCGTGGGTGTAGCCTACCTCTACCTGGCCTCCACACCCTATATCTACAAGCGCGAGGCTATGCTCTTGATCAAGGACAGCCGCAAGGGTGGCGATCTGGAGATGGCGGCCTTCAGCGATCTGGTCGGTTTTCAAAATCGACGCAACGTCGATAACGAGCTCTACATCCTGCGGTCACGACGGCTGATGGCCGAAGTGGTTAAGCAGCTTAACCTCACTACCGACTACACCACCCGACAAGGGTTTCGCAAGCAGGATCTCTACAAACAGTCGCCGATTCAGGTTACCTTCATCAACGACAACACCCAATCGAGCCATTGCCTGCGGCTCACTCTCATCACGGATAATTCGTTCCGTCTATCGGACTTTAAGGCACGTCAGCTGGAGCGTCGCGAACGCAACATGGAGTTGACGGGATCGTTCGGCGACACGATCGCCACCCCGATCGGACAAGTCGTCGTACACAAAACCCCGCTGCTGGATTCTACCTACACGGATCGCCCGATCGAGGTAGTCAAGCATTCATTGGAGAGCACCATCAATCGCTACGGCAAGGCGGTTCACAGCAACATTGTCAACAAACTGGCCTCCGTCGTCTCGATTATGATAAATGCCCCCTCGCCGCGTCGCGCCGAAGATGTGATCAACACACTCATCGAGGTCTACAACGAGGACGGCATCAAGGACAAGCAGAGTATTTCGCAAATCACGGCCGAATTTGTAGCATCACGCCTGGAGGTGATCGGCAACGAATTGGGCAAGGTCGATCACGACATCGCCTCGCTCAAGCAGTCGAATCGCATCATCGACATCCAATCCGAAGCGACTCGCACCGTGGGTGAAAGCTCGAAGTACAAGGCCGAAAGCCTCTCGCTCGAGAATCAGATCACGACGGCCGACTACATCCGCACCTACCTGCAGGATGAATCGAAGATGCACGACTTGATTCCGATGGTGGCCTCGATTGCCAACAACGGCATTTCGACCCAGGTAAACGACTACAACACGGCCATTCTGCAGCGTCAAAAACTGCTGCAAAACAGTTCGGAAAACAGCCCCGTGATCCAGCAACTCAACACAATTTTGGCCGGCACGCGCAATTCGATTATCGCCTCGCTCAACTCGCATATCGAGACACTCGAGATGCAGCTCAAGGCGATGCGCAAGGAGGAAAACACGATCAACCGCCGCATCTCCTCGATGCCGACTCAGGAGAAGGTAATGCTGGATGTGGCACGCCAACAGAAGATCAAGGAGGAGCTTTACCTCTACCTTCTTAACAAACAGGAGGAGACGCAACTCAACTTCGTCATTGCCGAGCCCAACTCGCGCATCATCGATCTGGCCTACGGCAGCAATATCCCCGTGGCTCCCCGCACCGGGCTGATTTTCTGTATTGCCCTTCTTATCGGCATTGCGTTGCCATTCGGCATCCTCTTCCTCCGCATGCTCCTCGACACCTCGATTCACGGCCGACGTGAGATCGAGCAATACACCACCATCCCCTATTTGGGCGATATCCCGCAGACCAACATGTCCGGTCAATCGAGCCACGGCATCGTGGTTCGCGAGGATGGACGCGATGCCGCCTCGGAGGCCTTCCGCATCCTGCGTTCGAACATCAGTTTCATGGGCATCGCAGGACAAGACCGCGCTACACCGTTGCAGACGATTCTTTTCACCTCATCGAATCCCCATGCCGGTAAGACCTTCATCGCCATGAACCTGGCGATGACGATCGCTTCGACCGACAAGCGCGTCTTGCTCATCGACCTCGATTTGCGCCGTCATGTACTCTCGACCCAATTGGGATACAGCGCCAAACAGCATGGTATCACCAGCTATCTGCTGGGGATCGGCTCGATCGACGAGTTGATCCACCACACGGAGCTGCATCCGAAGATGGATGTGATTTATGCCGGTATTCAGCCGCCTAACCCGGCCGAGGTGCTACTCTCGGATCGCTTGGACCAACTCATGGTCGAACTGCGCAAGCAGTACGACTACATCCTGATCGACTGTACGCCGTCGATGTCGGTGGCCGATGCTGTCATCTGTGACCGCCTGACCGACCTGACGATCTACGTGGTACGCGAGGGACTGCTCGACCGTCGTCAGCTGCCCGACATCGAGCGCCTGCACCGCGAAAAGAAGTTCCACAACCTCTCGATCCTGCTCAACGGCACCCAGCAACACCGCATCGGCTATGGCTATGGATACGGGTACGGATATGGCTACGGGTATCACGCCGAGGAGAAATCAAAGGGTTTCTGGCAGCGCTTCAAGCAACATTTCCAAAGCAAGAAATAGGCAAGCTGTCCTCTATCAAGAGATACGCGCCACCCTCTGCAATCGAGGATGGCGCGTACTCTTTTTATCTATTCGGACCTTTACAAAAAGAGGAGTGCAATCATCATAATCACAAAACCGGCCAAGAAACCGGCCAGCACCTGCCACGGGTTATGATAACCGAGATAGAGGCGTGCCGAGGCGAGCAGACCGGCCGCCAAAACACACCCGATCAGCCACGGGAAGAGTGGCGTCATACCCAGTGTATTCATTACCACAAAAAGTGCTACTGCAGCACCGATCGAGGTCATGAATAGGCTGATTTTCCACGCACTCGACACCACCAGACAGAGCAATTCGCAACAAGCAGCAGCCACCACAAACTTACGCAAAAAGTCGGCTTGAGGCACCTTTGCCACCACAAATGCACAAATCAAGTAGGCCACCATACCCACCCCAAGGAGCAAGGTGCGTTCACGCCGATTGTGGATGTGGAGATTGCTGAGTTTACCGAAATAGCGCAACACCCCAATAACAAGAATCGGAATCAATGTACCATAGAGCACCACAGCACCTCCCAAATACCACTTTACCTTCAAGGGAAAGAGGGCAAAGGAGGTCTGCGTAAAGAGTAATGCCACGAGATAGAGGGGCATCACCAATGGATGAAGCGCCATCGAAAGTGCGCGTGAAAGGTATGTGGGAAGTTGCTTGAGCATAGTTGGGTACGCTTTTACAGCCTCAAAATTAGCGATTTTCGCAGAGAAAGCCACCGAAAAGGAGAAAAAATTGTACCTTTACCCACGAATCGTTCAAAAAGTACACCATGCCCCAGATTTCAGAAGCCACCCACTACTCCGAGCCGTTGCGTCAGCGCCTACAACAACTGCTTGATCAACTCACCCCCTCGCCTGTCACATTGAGCGAGGAGTTGCTTCGTGCCTTGATTGCCGACCCCTCGAGCCACCTCTATCTCCTGGAAGAGCAGGGCACGATAGTCGGCATGCTGACCTTAGGCATCTACCTTTCGCCCACAGGATCGAAAGCCTGGATTGAGGATATCGTAGTGGATAGCGAAGCGCGTGGTCACGGCTACGGTAAGCAGCTCGTGGAGCATGCCATCGAAGCGGCTCGCCGAGCGGGTGTCGAGCAATTGATGCTTACCTCCAATCCACTGCGCGTGGCAGCCAACCGCCTCTACCAACAAATGGGATTTCAACGAAAAGAGACTAATTGTTATCGAATGGATCTCCCATAGCATGCAGCTGCTCAGGCTGCTCGACAAAAAAAACCACGCGGAGGATCCTACTCAATCCTCCGCGTTTATTTTCATGTTTAGAACCACTCGCTAAGGCATCGCCACAATATCAGAGGCATACATATCCCAAAATTCGGCAGCCTGATAGACTCTTACCGAGCCGCTAAGGACATATATCTTACGATTGGGCGCATTATCATCGAACATGGCACCACCACCCGTAGCAGGACGTACGCGTGGACTATAAACGCTCTCTAACTTTGTGCAGTTCGAGAAAGCGCGTGTACCAATCGTTGCCACTGCCTTCGGGATACTCACCGTTGTCAGACTCTGGCAACCATAGAAAGCATAGGTTCCAATCTCGGTAATTGATTCCGGAAGGGTAATCGCAGCCAGATTCATGCAACGCTCAAAGGTCGAAGCGCCAATGAGTGTCAATCCGGATGGGAGGACCACCTCGGTCATACTTTGACAATTATTGAATGCCTGCTCGCCAATCGTAAGTACCGAGTTCGGAATCAACATGCGATTCAGTTTCTGACAATTCCAGAACGCACCATTTCCAATGGTCGTCAGTTGATCGGGCAACTCGATCTCCGTCAGATTTTCGCAACCATAGAAAGCATATTCGTCAATGACTTTTACGGTGTTCGGCAACGTCACCCGCTGCAGATTCACACACTCCTCAAATACGCCGGATCCAATGGTCTGAATTCCTTGGGGGACATCGAAGGAGGTTTGATTGGCCGGAGCATAGGCAACCAGCGTATTATTTGAAATTACACAGCGGCCATCATCCGAAGCCAACTTACCGTAGAACGAATTCAGACTCGCACAACGGCTGAATGCAGAGGAAGCAATCGTACTGGCATTGTGAAGATTCACATCCAGCAGATTCATACAACCACTGAATGCTGATGGCTTCAGGCTCACCAACGATTCGGGCAAATCAATTGTAGTTAGATAAAAACAATCACGAAATGCAGCCTCTCCGATCGAGGAAATATTACGCGGCAGAATCACGCTTTTCAGCATCGGATTATACTCAAAAGCCCACGAATCCAGCGCTCTCAACGGGTTACTAAAGGTAATAATACCCTTTCCGGTAGCCGCATCGTAACTGTGATTAGTAATCGTTGCGCCGAAAGCCGATGCCATGGGTGTCGCCTTTGAGGAGGCCGTGTACCAAATCTGATTCGTCGGAATCGATTGCGAGTTTACGATTTCCACCTGCAATGCAGGCATATTTTTACATACATTTCGAAGCACCTCTTGTTTCTTCGATGAGGTTCTCACAAATCGATTTCCCTCCGTATCAGTCACCACCAACGTAAATCCCTTCGTGAAGGCAGTAGGAGGAACAACGAGCCAAAAGGGAGTAGCCTCCTCCTCAGTCGATCCTATCCTAACACCCTCGCCGCAATCGAGCAATACGGTTTGTTGCGTTGTCTGTTGATCCCAATTCCAGGTCGGCTCAGCACCATAGATCGGTTTCACCTGCATCACACCGGCCAAAGGTTCACCTTCGTTACCTTGAAACGCAATCTGTTTCACGGTCACGTTATCACCATAGAGGCTGAATTTAATATAACCACCAAGATTCTTGAAGGAGAAGAAATCATCGTCGGCATGCTCCGTCACGGCAACCATATAATTTGCCTGCTGCCCGAACGTATCGGGTGCATAGGTTTGCGTTTGCGGAATCGTGATACGTAACTCACCGGTTGATTCGATTGTATGCTTATCGGCATAGGGATAGACGGCATAGCTCACACCTGCACCCACAGGATCGGTTGAAGCTGACACAAAAGATCCTTCAATGTCACCCGTCTGACCGGTAAAGGTGTATGCGCGATTGATTAAATCTCCGGCAAAGACCGAAATGCAGTCCCCCTGCGTCCACCGCATTGTCTTTTGTTCATCTAAATAGGTACGCGTAGCGGGATTGCTGCTCTCTACCGAAGCATAATAGATCTTACCAACAACCGAGGTAGTCGATGCAGGATCCTCCATCTTTTCGCAACCAGCTGTTAAAGCTACACAAAGAATTAGCCACCATTTTTTCATACCAATGCCTTTAAGCTACTGATTTAATGTTGCATATAAGCAACTACGTTTCTCTCAAAACGAGTCAAAATCCACGTCCTTACATGAATGAACTTCTAACCCAATTTGATATACAAAAATAAAAACATTTATCTTATGCACAAAGTGTTTAGCAAAAACAATAAACAAAAAAATCACCACACTCCTCCATTTTTATAAACCCACCTTACATTTTATTCAGGTTTTCGTCCATTCCATAACAATCCGCCCGATAAATAGCCTCATAACAAGAATCAAAAAATATTTGTTCAAAAATTTGGTTTATTTTATAAACTACTTTATATTTGCATTGTGATCACATTTCAATAGTCAAATCTTAACACAAAACAAAAACGATGCAAGAGCGCAAATTGACCGAGGCCGAGAGCCTGGCCCTCATTACCCAAATGATTCAAAACACCCACCGTCGCCTGACGGTCAACGCCGGTAAACCCTACCTCATTTGGGGTTACCTTACCTTCACGATCGCGATTTTCGAGTGGTTGGTCGTCGTAAACGGATGGTCATTCTATTGGATGTTTGCCTGGTGGCTCATTCCCCTGCTGGGATTTCCCTTGATGCTCCTCACCTGCCGCAACAAGCCCACCGAGCCAAAAAATTACATCGACCGCGCCGTCGAGGCGGTTTGGATCACCTGCTCCGTGGCGATGATTCCTGCCTTTGCGATTGCCCTGTTCTATCGCGTATCGATTCTGCCGCTCGTGACGCTGATTATCAGCATCGGCACACTCGTTTCGGGACGACTCATCGCAATGAAAGCTGTCACGTGGGGCGGTATCTTCTTTATGTGCGGCACGTTAGCGATGGCCATCCATCAGTTCTCGATGCGTCACGCGGTGGTTGTTGAGAACGTAAACGAATACGCCATCTTTTTATATAAGGCAGAAATTCTTATCTTTGCCGTGTTGTTCCTCGTCGGCATGATTATCCCGGGGCACATCCTGAACGCCAAAACGCGCAAACATGCTTAAGACGCTCGATCCGCTGCTACACTCGGAGCTCCGCCTGGGGGTGATGTCGATCCTGTTGGGGGTCGAGGAGGCCGACTTTGTCTTCCTACGCCAGGAGACGGGTGCCACGGCGGGCAATTTGAGCGTGCAACTCGACAAGCTCCAAAAGGCGGGCTACATCGCCGTTGAAAAGACCTTCCGTGGCAAGATGCCTTGCACCCTTTGCCGCATTACGGAGGAGGGGATTCGGGCCTTTGAAAACTATGTCGAGGCGCTCAGGAGCTACATCGAGAAGTAATAAAAAGACGACCCATAGCAGGTCGTCTTTTTTTAGATTTGTTTGCGCAAGCGGGCCACGGGTATATTCAACATCTCGCGGTATTTGGCCACCGTGCGCCTTGCGATGCAATAGCCGTGGTCGTTGAGCATATTCATCAACGTCTCGTCGGTTAAGGGATGGCGCTTATCCTCCTCGTCGATGCACTTCTGCAAGAGAGTCTTGATCTCATAGGAGGAGACCTCCTCGCCCGAAGCGGTCTGCATCGCCTCCGAGAAGAGCGACTTAAGCAGAATTATTCCGAACTGCGTCTGCACATATTTGCTATTCACGACACGCGAAATAGTCGATACATCGAGCCCCGTGCGGTCGGCAATATCCTTGAGGATCATCGGTCGGAGTTTCGAGCGGTCGCCCGTGCGGAAATACTCCTGCTGGTAATCCAGGATGGTCTGCATGGTTCGCATCAACGTATCGTGGCGCTGCTTGATGGCCGAGATAAACCACTTGGCCGAATCGATCTTCTGCTTCACGAATTGTAACGCCTCCCGATCCTCCTCGCGCACCTTGCCGTCGGCCTTCACCATGTCGCGGATCATCTCCACATAGCGGCGATTGACCTTCACTTCGGGTACGTTGTAGGAGTTGAGCGTCAGCTGAAACTCCCCCTCCTGATAGTCGAGCAGGAAATCGGGGATGATATAGGGTGTCGTATTCGTGCCACCCTCGGCATAGAGGTTACCGGGCTTGGGCGAGAGGCGTTTAATCTCGGCAATGGCCTCGCGGAACTCCTCCTCCGAGACCTGCAGGCGGGCAATCAGACGCTCGTAATGCTTCTTGACGAACTCGTCAAAATGGTGGGTCAGGATCTTTTTGGCCAGGCGGCGCGTAGCGGTCGTTTGAGGCAATTGCTCAACCTGCAGCAGGAGACACTCCTGCAAATTGCGCGCACCAACACCGGCCGGCTCCAGCTCATGGATGATTCCTAAGAGGCGCTCCAACTCCTCAACCGGGACCTCAACACCCACCGTGAAGGCAATATCATCAGCCACCGACTCCAGATCGCGTCTTAAGTAGCCATCCTCGTCGATGCTACCCACCAGATAGACCGCCAGGCGCATCTCCCGCTCCGAGAGGTTGCGGTAGCCGAGCTGCTCGACCAGATACTCCTGCAACGAGCGCCCCTCCGTGAGGTAGATCGGGCGCTGCTTATCGTCGCGCGAGAAGTGGTTCAGTCGGCTCTTGTAGGCCGGTGTATCATCCTCCTTGAGGTACTCCTCCACCGAGATCTCCTTCGGCTCATCCTCCTCCGAGCGGCGCTCATCCTCCTCGAGGACGATGTTATCCTCGATCTCCTGCTTGATGCGTTGCTCGAGTTGCACGGTGGGCAGCTCCAGCAACTTGATCATCTGGATCTGTTGCGGAGAGAGCTTCTGCTGAAGCGAAAGTATCTGTTTTTGACTCAGTGCCATAGGTTATAAATTTAATGGGACCTCTGTAACACAAACGCGCAGAAGTCCCATTAAATTTTGTCTTCGTTCAGTCTTTTTTCGACCGATTAGAATTCTGCGTGCAGCGGGGTACGCGGGAAGGGGATCACGTCGCGGATGTTGGTCATACCCGTCACGAACATCAGCAGGCGCTCAAAGCCCAGACCGAAGCCCGAGTGCGGAGCCGAACCCCAACGGCGCGTATCGAGATACCACCAGAGGCTCTTCTCGCTCATACCCAATTCGGCTACGCGTGCAGAAAGCTTGCCATAGTCGGCCTCACGCTCCGAACCGCCGATAATCTCGCCGATTTTGGGGAACAATACGTCCATGGCGCGTACCGTCTTGCCATCCTCGTTCTGCTTCATGTAGAAGGCCTTGATCTCCTTCGGGTAGTTGATCAGGATCACAGGACGCTTGAAGTGCTTCTCCACGAGGTAGCGCTCATGCTCCGACTGCAGGTCACAACCCCACTCCACGGGGAACTCGAACTTCTGGCCCGAAGCCTTCAAAATCTCGATACCCTCCGTGTAGGTCAGGCGCTGGAAGTCGTTCTTTACAACAAAGTTCAGGCGCTCGATCAGCTCCGGATCCCACATCTTGTTCATGAACTCCAGATCCTCGCGGCAATTCTCCAGAGCGTAGTTAATCAGATACTTGAGGAACTCCTCGGCCATCTCCATATTATCCTCCAGCTCGTAGAAAGCAGCCTCCGGCTCGATCATCCAGAACTCGGCCAAATGGCGCGGCGTGTTCGAGTTCTCGGCACGGAACGTAGGACCGAACGTGTAGATCTGGCCCATCGACAGCGCACCCAGCTCGCCCTCCAGCTGACCCGAAACGGTCAGGTTGCAGGCCTTACCGAAGAAATCCTGCGAGAAGTCTACCTCGCCCTGCTCCGTCTTGGGAACGTTGTTCAAATCGAGCGTCGTCACCTGGAACATCTCACCGGCACCCTCGCAGTCCGAGGCGGTGATCAGCGGCGTATGCAGGTAGTAGAAGCCCTTCTTGTTGAAATACTCATGGATAGCGAAAGCCATCGCGTGGCGGATACGCAGCACGGCACCAAAGGTGTTGGTGCGGGGGCGCAGGTAGGCGATGTCGCGCAGGAACTCCAGCGAGTGACCCTTCTTCTGCAGGGGGTACGACTCGGGATCGGCCGTGCCGTAGATCTCGATCTTCTCGGCCTGTACCTCGACACCCTGACCGGCACCGAGCGAAGCGACCAGACGGCCATCCACGCGCAGGCAGGCGCCCGTCGTAATGGGCTTCAGCGACTCATCCGAGATCTTCTGCAGATCGACCACCACCTGAATATTGCGCATGCACGAACCGTCGTTAAGCGCAATAAAGGCTACGTTTTTGTTTCCGCGCTTGGTGCGCACCCAGCCCTTGACTACCACATCGGTATCCACGGCGCCGGCGTTGAGAATTTCTACAATGCGTTGCGTTTTCATATAATTGTGTTTTCGTATTTGCGTGAAGTAGCTGACAAAAGTACTATTTATTTGTGATTTGGCCAAAAAAAAAGTACCTTTGTGCACCTATATAGATTAAAAACCATGAAACGCTATATTCTTTCACTGGCCCTGCTCGCAGGATCGCTCACAGCTTCGGCACAGCAATTCTGGGAGCTGAATCCCCAACCGGCCGATCTTTCGGCGCGCCGCATCTACCGCACGGAGGTCGTACCCTTCGATACGCGCCATGATGCCGAGGCGGGGAAAATCGAAAATTCGGGCTACAGCATCGCCTTTGCCCCTACCGTCATTGCCGCCTCGGGTGAGATGGCCATCGTGGGCCAAACGCTCGAGATTCCCTATGCCTGGACCGATGGCGTGGTCTATCTCCACCTGGAGAACGTAGGCTCGGCCTACTCGCTCTTTGTCAATGATCAGCAGGTGGCAGATGTCGAGGATCCGCTCACGCCGGCCGAGTTTCACCTCACGCCCCTCGTTCGTCAGGGCGAGAACAGCCTGAAGCTGATCCTACGTCCCAGCCGTACGCCCGAGATCAATCCCGCACCGCACGTCGAGCGAGCAGCCTTCACAAACAGCTACCTCTACTACCAGGAGAAGCGTTCGATGCGTGATTTCGAGTTGAAGTTGATCCCCGACTCGCTCCACCGCGACGGCATCCTGCGTCTGCGTATGGTGACCCAAAATGCCTACAACTACGAGGAGCAGATCGACATGGGTTACGACATCTACTCGCCGCAGGGCAAACTGCTCGACTTCAACATCCGCACCATTCCCGTCCCCGGACGTTCGCTCGATACGGTGAAGTTTGATCCCTTCATCTACCACGTCAACGAGAATCGTTGGCAGAGCACGGCCAAGCTGCCGCCCGTCTATAAGGTGATGCTCTTCTCGCGCCGCCACGGCGCCTACAAAGAGTATATGCCGCTCAAGATCGGTTTCGGCCGCGCGCAACTCGAGAACGGCAAAATCGTGCTGCACGACAAGGTGCTGGAGTTGAAAAAAGCCGTTTATAACGCCGCAACCGACAAGGCCACGACCCTTGCCGAGATCAAGGCGCTCAAGGTCAAAGGATTCAACACGCTCTGTCCGAGCTATCCGCAACCGCGCTGGTTCTATGAGCTATGCACCGAGCAGGGGCTCTACGTGATTGATTGTCCCGCCATCGCTGCCCCCGAGAAGCGCACCGACCGCAAGGTGGGTGGCACCCCCTCGAACGATCCGCAGCTCGTGGAGGAGTATATCGAGCGTGTGAAGGCGATGTATTATCGTTCGCGCAACTACACCTCGGTAATCGCCTACTCGCTCGGTTCGCCCTCGGGTAACGGTTACTGCATGTACAAGGCCTACGAGTGGCTCAAGAGCGTCGAAAAGGATCGTCCGATCATCTATGATGATGCGGCCGGCGAATGGAATACGGACCTTTAGGGAATTGAGAATTAAGAATTAAAAATTAAGAATTTATAGCGTTTTTTGAGGGGATTATGCAGATTGAACTGATCGTAGTCGGCAAGACCGATTCGAAGGAGGTAAGTGCGCTGGTGGAGATGTACCAGAAGCGCATCAACCACTATTGCCGTTTCTCGATCACGACCCTGCCCGACCTGCGTAACACGAAAAACCTCTCCTCCAACCAGCAGAACCAAAGCGAGGGCGAGCGCATCTTGGCACAACTCACCGAGAGCGACTACGTCGTGTTGCTCGACGAGCATGGCGAGGAGTTGCGTTCGATGGATTTTGCCCAATGGATTCGCAAGCGCATGGTGAGCGGACTGAAGCGCCTGGTTTTTGTCATCGGCGGTCCCTACGGATTCTCCGAAGAGGTCTATCGACGCGCCAACAGCAAGCTGTCGCTCTCGAAGATGACCTTCTCGCACCAAATCGTCCGTGCGATCTTTGCCGAGCAGATCTACCGCGCCTTCACGATCCTCAACAACGAGCCGTACCACCACGAGTAAGTTGAAAGTTGAAAGTTGAAAGTTAAAAGTTAAAAAATAAAAAGTTAAGAGTTATCCCTTTGCGCCTGATAATAATTTTGAATTTCCATGACCCACCGTCCCTCCATAGCCGTTCTGACTCCCAATATCCTCACGGGTATCGGGCTGAAGGCCATTTTGGAGAAGGTGATCCCGATGGCCGATGTGGAGCTCTATGCCGATTTTGAGCAGTTGCAGGCGGCTGCTCCCGAACGTTTCGTGCACTACTTCATATCGGCACAACTCTACCGCCTGCACGCCGCATTCTTTGCCCCGCTACGCCGTCGCGTGATTCTGCTCACGAGCGGCCTGAAACACGAGGAGGAGGAGGGCATGCACCAACTCAATGTCTGCCACAGCGAGGAGCAACTCCTCCACGATCTAATGGCCATGCATCGCGGGGCACACCCCCATCGAGGCATGGCGACGGCCGACCCCGCACCCCGCACCGCCCAACTCACCGAACGTGAAGCGGATGTCCTGCGCCTGATCGCGGAGGGAAAAATCAACAAGGAGATTGCCGACGAATTGGGCATTGCCCTCACGACCGTCATCACCCACCGCCGCAACCTGATGGAGAAGTTGCGCGTTCGCTCCGTGGCCGAGCTGATGCTCTACGCCCTGCATGCGGGATACGTCAAACATGAAACGCTCTAAATCTCCTCATAAATAAGGATTGAGAAGCCCATAATAAACCTTTTACTTTGCACCTTGAAAGAAACCGTAAAAACACAAATGATCATGACGCATTGTAATCGCTTTATTATGCTTTTCGCACTCCTGCTGTTGTCGTTCACCGCAGCAGCCCATCCGATCGAGGAGATCGAGACCGAGGCCACCGACACGACCATTTTGGTCGACGGTGTGCAGGTGACGGCCGTCAAGCAGGGCATGGTACTCCGCTCCGAGCCGATCGCCTCGACCATCGTGGGCGAGCGTGCCGTATCGCGTAACCAAATCTCGGCTCTAAAGAACCTGGCCGAGATGGTCCCCAACCTCCATATCCCCGACTACGGTTCGCGCATGACCTCGTCGATCTATGTGCGTGGCCTGGGTGCCCGCATCGACCAGCCCGTGATGGGTATGACGATCGATAACGTTCCCTTGATGCAGAAGAACGCCTTCGACATGGAGCTCTCGGATATCGAGCGCGTGGAGGTGCTGCGCGGCCCGCAATCGACCCTCTACGGGCGTAACACGATGGGTGGCGTGGTGAATATCTATACCCTCTCGCCCTTCCACTATGAGGGTGCCCGCCTGCAGCTGGGTTACAGCACGGGCAACACCTTCCGCCTGCGTGCCTCGTTCTACGAGCAGTTCAACGACAAGTGGGCCACCTCCGTTTCGGCCTACCGCACCACCTCGGACGGCTTCTTTAAAAACGAGTTGACGGGGGCCGACACCGATTGGGAGAAGAGCGACGGAGGTCGTTGGAAACTCCTCTACCGCAACAATAAGGGGTTGCGCATCGAGAATACCCTCTCCTTCGCCGAGACGAAACAGGGCGGCTATCCCTACGCTTTCCTCGGTGGTCGCTCGGAGGGCGTCACGAACGCCGACGGCTATGCCGTAACGCCGGGCCAAATCGCCTACAACGATTCATGCCGCTACGAGCGCCTGACGTTGAGCGATGGACTGACGATCCAATACGAGACGGAGCGCTACTCGCTGACCTCGATCACCTCGTACCAGTTCACGGACGATGATATGCACCTCGACAACGACTTCACGCCCCTCGATTACTTCACGCTACAACAGAAGATCAAGGAGCACGTCGTGACCGAAGATGTGATCTTCCGCTCGAAGGGCGATCGCCGCTACCACTACCTCTTCGGTCTCTACGGTTTCTACCGCGACCAGCAGATGGAGGCGCCCGTGGTCTTCAAGCCGGCTGGCATCGATGCGATGATCTTCGCCGCTGCCAATCAGGCTACGGGGGGTCGCGTGCAAATGCATGCCTTGGCGAATATGCCGCTCGACTCGGAGTTTGACTCTCCGGCCTACGGCTTTGCCGCCTACCACGAGTCGAGCCTGCGTTTCGGCAAGTTTGAGGCCAAGGCGGGAGTGCGCATCGAGCATGAGCAGGTAAGCCTCGACACGCACGGATCGGGCACGCTGAAATATGCCCTCAAGGTGGGCGCCATGCCCTTCCCGATGGAGCAGGAGCCCGTGGTGCTGGAGACTGAAAGCAGCTACAAGCAGGACTTCACGGAGATCCTGCCGAAGCTCTCGCTCATTTACCGATTTGACGAAAACCGCAACCTCTACGCCTCCTTCTCGCGTGGCTTCAAGGCGGGCGGATTCAATACGCAGATCTACTCCGATGTGCTGAAGGAGATGCTTCAGGCACAGGCCATGGGCGGTGCATACGAGGAGAAGGACATCATGTCGTACGACCCTGAGTACAGCTGGAATTACGAGTTGGGAGGCCACTTCTCGTGTGCCGAGGGGGCGATCCGTGGTGATTTTGCCCTCTTTATGATCGACTGCCGCGATCAGCAGCTTACGGTTTTGGCCGACGCCTCGGCTACGGGTCGCATGATGACCAACGCCGGTCGTACACGTTCGCTCGGTGGCGAGGTGGCGATGCAGTTCAAGCCGTGGCGCGCGCTCGATATCGATCTCTCGTATGGCTACACGGAGGCTACCTTCCGCCACTACATCGACGGCGAGAACGATTACCGTGGCAACTACGTGCCTTTTGCTCCGCGCCACACCCTCTCGGCCGGCCTTACCTGGACGATCCCGACGGGTGTCAAGTGGCTGGGCGATGTGGTGCTGCATGGTGGCATGAAGGGGGTTGGCAAGATCTATTGGAACGAGGCCAACACCGTCAGCCAGCCCTTCTACACGACCTTCAACGCATCGGTGCGTCTGGAGCATAAGAACTACTCGCTCGACTTCTGGGGCGAGAATCTCTCGGACACGGAGGCCGACATCTTCTACTTCGAGTCGATCGGCAACCGCTTCGTGCAGCGAGGTCGTCCGCGTGTGTTGGGAATTACGTTGAGTATTAACATTCAATAACATACAATTATGAAAGCAGAATACAAACCTTTTGTCGATGAACTCATCGAGTTGGCCATCAAGGAGGATATCGGCGATGGCGACCACACGTCGCTCTGCTGCATCCCTGCCTCGGAGCAGGGCCGCATGCGCCTTTTGTGCAAGCAGGAGGGTGTGATTGCCGGTATTGAGATTGCACAGATCGTACTCGAGCGCCTCGATCCGACGATGCAGTTCGAGCAGCTACTCCACGACGGCGATCGCGTCAAGCCGGGCGATGTAGCCTTCTACGTTTCGGGCGGTTTGCGTTCGTTGCTGCAGGCCGAGCGTATTCTCCTCAACATCATGCAGCGCATGAGCGGTGTAGCTACGCAGACAGCCTTCTACGTAAAACACCTCGAGGGTCTTCATACGAAGGTGCTCGATACGCGCAAAACCACGCCCGGTATGCGCGTGCTGGACAAGATGGCCGTGAAGATCGGTGGTGGCGAGAACCACCGCATGGGTCTCTTCGACATGATTCTCTTAAAGGACAACCATATCGACTTCGCGGGCGGTATCCGTCAGGCGGTCGAGGGTGCCAAGCAGTACCTGAAGGAGAAGGGTAAAAACATTCCGATCGAGTGCGAGGTACGATCTTTGGAGGATATCGACGAGGTCTTCGCCGCAGGTGGTGTCGATCGCATCATGTTCGACAACTTCACGCCCGAGATGACGCGCGAGGCGGTGAAGAAGGTGGCCGGCCGTTGCGAAACGGAGTCGAGTGGCGGCATCACGCTGGAGACGATGCGCTCGTATGCCGAGTGCGGTGTGGACTTCATCTCGGTGGGCGCACTGACCCACCAGATCAAGTCGCTCGATATGTCGCTCAAAGCCTGCGAATAGAGAACCTTGCAAGCCGATACCCGCATGCTTGAATTTCGGCCAATAACCCTTGCAGACCGTGCCCGCATCGAAGCATATACGATGCGGCGCGGTCTGTATAATTGCGACCTCTCGTTTGCCAACATCTACTGCTGGCGCAAGTTCTACCAAACGGCATGGTGCGAAGTCGAGGGCTTCCTCGTGATTCGTTTCCGAATCGACGGCGGAAGTGCTACGGGCTACATGCAACCGATCGGCGAGGGGGATTTCGCATCGGTGATTCGTTGCCTGATGAACGAGGCCGATACCGCGGGCGAGCCTTTGCGCCTGATTGGGTTGACGAACGAGGCCAAAGCGCAACTCGAGCAGGAGTTTCCGGATCAATTTATCTTTGACGATAACCGTGCCACACACGACTACCTCTATCGGCGCGAGGATTTGAGCCGTCTGCAAGGCAAAAATTACCAACCCAAGCGCAACCACATCAACCGCTTCATCGGCAACTACCCGACCTACCGCTACGAACCGCTCACGCGCGCCAACATGGCCGAGTGCATCCACCTGGAGCTGGAGTGGTGTCGCCACCGCAACGGGTGTATCGAGGAGGGACTCAACGCCGAGCGGGAGGCGATGCAAGAGGCCTTTGCCCACTTCGAGGTGCTGGGGTTACAGGGCGGATGCATCTACGTGGGTGATCAGCTGGTTGCCTTCACCTACGGATCGGCACTCAACGACCACACCTTCGATATCCACGTCGAGAAGGCCGACACGCGCTACGACGGAGCCTTTACGATTATCAACCGTCGCTTTGCCGAGCAACTCGACGAGCGTTTTACGCTCCTCAACCGCGAGGAGGATCTGGGCATCGAAGGGCTGCGCAAAGCCAAGCTGTCGTATTACCCCGCCTTTCTGCAGGCAAAACACCGTGCCGAAACGACCACACCACACCAGCGCGCCTGCCAGCGCCTTTGGCGGGCATGTTTTCCGCAGGACGATGACGCGTTTATCGAGCAGTTCCTCATTCGCCACTACCGCGAGGAGCGGATGCTGACTCTCGAGGTGGAGGGTGAGGTGGTGGCTATGCTGCACCTAATCCCCTTTGCGACCGCTTGGGGCACGATGCGTTATATTTATGGTGTAGCGACCGACCCGGCACATCGCGGACGAGGATACGCTACCGAGCTTCTACACCGCGCCATCGACTTAAGCCGCACAGCCGGCGATGCAGCACTATTCCTCATTCCGGCCACCCAATCGTTGCGTGATCTATATGCCCGCGAGGGATTTACGGGCGACCTACCCGTACACTTCACCACGGGCGACGACTTCGACTTCGGTACGGGCGTTGCGGAACGCGATCGGGCGATGTGCTACTGGTTGGATGCACCCCAATCACTGCCCGAACACCTCCATGCCGACCTCATCCGCTAAACAAAAGACTAACCTTAAAACTCCAAATACCATGAAACACCTCTTTACTTTTGCCCTCGGCCTTACGCTGATGGCCTGCACTCCGAAACTGGAGCAGGAGCTCTTCCCGGCACAAGGTGCCCGTAACGTCAATCCCGACACCCGCCTTTCGATCCTCTTCGACAGCGAGCCCACGGTAGGTGCGGCGGGCATGATCCGCGTTTGGGATGCCGCCACGGATACCGTGGTAGACAGCCTCGACCTCTCAATTCCTGCCGGTCCGACCGAGCCGCGCAAGCTGCCCAAGGCCCCCTACACCTGGGAACCTTACAGTTACGACCAGCCCCGAAAGACGAATGCCGACACAAAGCCAGGCACTCCCTCGGGTGTCGCCGAGCCGACGAGTGACGAATATCAGCTCACGATCATCGGCGGTTTCACGGACGGCTTCCACTTCCACCCGATTCTGGTGCGTGAAAACCGCGCCGAGATCTACCTCCACCACAACCTGCTTGCGTACGGCAAGGAGTACTACGTCACGATCGACGATGGTGTCCTCACGACGGCCGATGGTTCGTTCAAGGGGATTACCAAAGCCGACGGTTGGCGCTTTAAGACCAAGAAGGAGGGACCTGCTGCCGATCAACGTCGTCTGACGGTCAATGCCGACGGCACGGCCGACTTCTCGACCGTGCAGGGGGCTTTGGACTACATTCCGGACTTCAACACCGAGCCCTACACAATCTTCATCCACAATGGCGACTACGAGGAGCTGGTTTACTTCCGCTCGAAGCGTAACTTGACGATCGAGGGCGAAAGTCGCGAAGGTGTGAAGGTTCACTACCCCAACAACGAGGTTTTCAACCCCTATCCGAAGAACGTAGCCACGAACGAGTGGCCGGGCACCTTCCCCTCGCGTCGTGCCGCCTTCATGGCTGACAACTGTACCGATCTCACGATGCGTAACCTCACGATTGCCACCGACCTGAAGGGTCAGGCCGAGGGTCTGCTGCTGATGGGCGAAAGAATGTTCCTGGATCAGGTAACAATCATCGGCTCGGGTGATGCCCTGCAGGCCAACGGTTCGGTCTATCTGCACAAATGCCGTCTGGTGGGTGATGGCGACTCGATTCTGGGTCGTGGCCCGGGCTTCTACGACAGTTGTGAGCTTATCTCGGGCGGTCCCTTCATGTGGATCCGCAACACGAACGAGAACCACGGCAACGTCTTCGTGCGTTGTCACTTCGAGGGTGTCGGCAACCGTGCCGTCATTGCCCGCACAAACCCCAAATACGACTATTGCGAGGCGGTGCTTCTCCACTGCACGATGAACAACATCCAGCCGATCGGTTGGTACGGTCTGCCCGAAAAGCTCGTCGATCAGCGCTATTGGGAGTACGACAGCCGCGATACGGAGGGTAACCCGATCGACTACTCGCAGCGTTTGAAGGGTTCGCGCCGTCTGGATGGCGAGAAGGACAAAGAGCTGATTGCCAATTACATGAATCCCGCCTTTGTCCTCGACGGCTGGAATCCGATGGAATCGAACTAACTCACCTAAGCAACGATGAAAAAATACTTCACCCTGATTTTGGGCCTCGTGGCCTCAATCTCTGTCCAAGCGGCAGAGCCTGCACGTCTCACCGTCGATGCCGCCTCGAAGGGGCACCCGATAGCCAAGACGATGTATGGCCTCTTTTTCGAGGATATCAACTACGCGGCTGATGGCGGCTTGTATGCCGAATTGATCAAGAATCGCTCGTTCGATTTCGATCACCCGACGACCGGTTGGCAACTCTTCGGCAACGTGGAGCTGTGTGAGGATGGCCCCTTTGAGCGCAATCCGCACTACGTTCGTCTGACCTATTCGGGCCACCGCGACATCCACACGGGTCTCGAAAACGAGGGCTTCTTCGGCATCGCACTGAAGGAGGGCGCCGAGTACCGTTTTTCGGTCTGGGCACGTACGCATAACAATGGCGAGCAACAGATCTCGATCAATGTCGTGAGCGACAATACGGAACTGGAAGATATGGTCATCCAGCGCGTTCAGCTCCGCATCACCTCGCCCGAGTGGAGGAAGTATGAGGTGACCTTCACTGCCCCGGCAACGATCCGCAAGGGTCGTCTGCGTCTGATCCTCGAGCAACCCGATCGCAAACACTACAGCACCTCGACGGGTGTTGATTTGGAGCACATCTCGCTCTTCCCGACCGATACGTTCCGCGGCGAGAAGAATGGCCTGCGCAAGGATTTGGCCGAGGCGCTGGCGGCACTGAAACCGGGTATTTTCCGCTTCCCGGGCGGCTGTATCATCGAGGGTACAACGCTCGAAACACGCTATAACTGGAAAAACTCGGTAGGTCCGGTGGAGAACCGCCCCGTCAATCAAAATCGTTGGCACTACACCTTTCGTCACCGCCTCTTCCCCGACTATTACCAATCCTACGGCTTGGGCTTCTATGAGTTCTTCTGCTTCTCGGAGCAGATTGGAGCCGAACCGCTGCCCGTGGTAAGTTGCGGCTTGGCGTGCCAATTCCAGAACGATTCGACGGCTCACTGCTCGATGGAGGAGCTGCAGGTTTTTATCGACGAGGCCCTGGATCTGATCGAGTTTGCCAATGGGGACACCTCGACCCCCTGGGGCAAGGTGCGTGCCGAGATGGGACACCCCGCCCCCTTCCACCTGAAGTACCTCGGCATCGGTAACGAGCAGTGGGGCGAGGAGTTTATCGTGCGCTTTGAGCCCTTCGTAAAGGCGGTACGCGCGAAGCATCCCGAGATTCAGATTGTCGGCACGTCGGGCCCCTCGGCCGGTGGCGAACGATTCGACTACCTCTGGCAGGAGATGCGCCGCATCGGGGTCGATCTGGTCGATGAGCACTACTACGCACCCGAGACCTTCTTCACAGACAATGCCGACCGCTACGACAAATACCCGCGTACGGGTCCGAAGGTCTTTGCCGGCGAGTATGCCTGCCACGGTGCCAATGGCAAGAAGTTCAACCACTACAACGCTTCGTTGCTCGAAGCGGCCTTTATGACGGGTCTGGAGCGCAATGCCGATGTGGTGCGCATGGCCACCTTTGCCCCCCTCCTGGCGCACATCGAGGGTTGGCAGTGGCGCCCCGACCTTGTGTGGTTCGACAACCTGCGCATGATGCGCTCGACGAGCTACTATGTGCAGCAACTCTACGCCACGAATCGCGGTACGGCTTCACTGCCCATCACGCTCGATGGTGTACCGGCAGCGGGCAAGGAGGGCCAGCACGGCCTCTACGCCTCGGCTGTCAAAGATGATGCGACGGGCATGTATATCGTAAAGGTGGCCAACCTCAGCGAAACGGCGCAGGAGCTGGAGATCGCCTTCGAGGGGCTGAAGCGTGGTGTTCGCTTTGCCCCCACGGCAGAGTGCATCACACTCGTGTGCGATGATCCGATGGCCGAGAATACGCTCGACAATCCCACACGCATCGTCCCGCAAAGCCAACTGATTCCCGCCGACGAGCAGGGTATTCGTACCCAAATTGCCGGAAGAAGTTTCATGGTACTGAAGGTGATGCCGCGTTAAGCGCCCACCACAAACAAAAAAAGAAGGAGGCCGCTTAAGCCTCCTTCTTTTTTTGGTTTGCGGATATCGACCTGACGTCTATGCGCGTAGGCCGACAAACAACCTATTCAGCGGTTTCGTCTACCACCTCAGCGTCGGGAGCGTTCTTCTTCACCGACTCGATGCCGTTCTCGCGGGCAGCAACCGACGAGTACATCTCGCTCGAACCGATCACCTGACCATTACCAGCCTTGAGGTTGAAGTAGGGAGCACCGTTCTTGGCCTCCTTGCGCTCGTAGCGAGCATCCTCGGGAGCGTTCTTCTTTACCGACTCGATGCCGTTCTTGCAGGCAGCCAACGTCGTGTAGCCCTCGCTGGCGAGAATCGTCTGACCGTTACCGGCCTTCAGGTTGAACTGGAACTCACCGTTCTTACGCTTCGTAATCACAAATTTTCCCATGATCTTTCGTATTTTAAGGTTAATAAATGTTCGTTGCTACTACAAATATACGAATTTTTCTTCAAAATCATCTTTTTAAGCTATTTTTCTCATCCATTCGTTCGCTCCGTTCGTCGTTGCAGAATCACCACTGATCCGCCAAAACACCTTGTGTAACGATTTTGCATACCCCATTTAGGACTTTTTTGCTAACTTTGTTCGTTATTTAGCCGAAAACAATAACACAAAAATATAACAACCATGAACAAAACTTTGCGCCTGGCAGCCTCGGCCCTCCTCTTGATGGGCATGGCCGCCTGCTCCTCGAACGACACGACCGGCGAATGGCCGATCCCCGAAGAGCCCATCTGTGAAATGAACTACACGCCCGAGAAGACACAATTTGCGCTCTGGGCACCCACCGCCGAGGAGGTAGAGGTATGCCTCTATACGACCGACGAGGTGGAGCGCATCCCCATGCAAGCCGCCGAGGCCTCAATGTGGTGCGCCGAGAAGGAGGGTAATCTGCTCGGCAAGAGCTACACGTTCCGCGTCAAAGTGGCCGGTGAGTGGCTCGGCGAGACGCCGGGTATCTTTGCCCGTGCCGTGACACCGAATGGCGAGCGCGGTGCCATCATCGACCTGCGTAAGACCGATCCTGAGGGTTGGAGCGAGGATCAGCGTCCCGCACTCACAGCGGCCAACCAAATCACCGTCTACGAGATGCACTACCGTGACATGACGGCACACCTTTCGGCCGGTAGCGCCCATCCGGGTAAATACCTCGGTATGGCCGAGCGTGGCACACAGAGCCCCGACGGCCTGGCTACGAGCCTGGATCACCTCGTGGAACTGGGCGTAAGCCACGTACACCTCTTGCCGACGGCCGACTTTGGTTCGATCGACGAGACGGTGGAGAACAACACGCAGTACAACTGGGGCTACGAACCGCAGCATTTCAACGTTCCTGAAGGCACCTACTCGACCGATCCGGCTGATCCGACAGCCCGCATCCGCGAGCTGAAAACGCTGATTCAGGCGATGCACAAGGCCGGCCTGCGCGTCGTGCTGGATGTGGTCTACAACCACACGACGAGTGTCGAGCGTTGCGGCTTCGAACTCACCGTGCCGGGTTACTACTACCGCTTCAATCCCGACGGCTCGTTTGCCAACGGCTCGGGTTGCGGCAACGAGACGGCATCGGACAAGGCGATGATGCGTAAATTCATGATCGAGTCGCTCGAATATTGGGTCAAGGAGTACCACGTCGATGGCTTCCGCTTCGACCTGATGGCGATCCACGACATCGAGACGATGAACCTGATCCGCGAACGTCTTTCGGCCATCGACCCGACGATCCTGATCTACGGCGAGGGTTGGGCTGCCATGACGCCCGCCTACGACAACGAGCAGCTCGCCTTCAAGCGCTACACGCACCGCATGCCGGGTGTGGCAGCCTTTAGCGACGATATTCGCAACGCGCTGCGCGGTACGCTCGACTGCTCGCAGGGTGGATTCATCCACGGTGTAGCAGGTAACAAAGAGGGGGTGAAGTTTGGTATCGCCGGTGGCGTGGAGCACCCCGCCGTAACCCATACGGAGGCCGCCTGGTGTGCCGAGCCGACGCAGCACATGAGCTACGTCACGTGCCACGATGACCACAACTTGCGCGATCGTCTGGAGCTACTCTCGCCCGAGGCGAACGAGGAGGAGCTGCTCAAGATGGCCAAGCTGGCCCACGTAGGTGTCTTCACGTCGCAGGGTCTGCCCTTTATCTTCTGCGGTGAGGAGATGTATCGCTCGAAGTTGGGCGAGAAGAACACCTACAACATGCCCGACAAGTACAACGCCATCGATTGGGGACTCAAGCAGCAATACGGCAACCTCGTTGCCTATGTCAAGGGGCTGATTGCACTGCGCAAGGCCTACCCACAGTTCTGCCTCGGCAAGGCGGAGCTGGTTCGCAAGCACCTCACATTCCTCGAGAACGAGCAGCCTTCGGCCCTCGGTTTCCGTCTCACGTCGCCCGACTCGGAGCAAGAGATCTACGTCCTGATGAATGGCGAGCGTACGGCTGTTCCGTTTGCCGTGCCCGATGGTGCGTACACGATTTTGGCCGACGGTGAGCAGGTATCGGCTGCGGGAATTGCCACAAAAACCCTGCAAAACGGGGAGGGCTTGTCACTCGCACCGATAGAGGCTTGTATTCTCCTCAAGAAATAACCCCTCCGCGGATGAAAATCAAGACGCATGCTTGGCAAGTATGCGTCTTTTTTTGTATCTTTGTGGAAAACCCATGCATTCATGAAACACGCATCAACCTATTTTAAACTTCTTTTGGGAGCCGTGCTCCTGACCCTCTGCGTTTCTTGCCTACCCGATCGGGCCGATAGCTGGTACCCGATTCGCAAGGAGCATCGTCCCTATCTCCGCTGGTGGTGGTTGGGCAGTGCCGTCGATGAGGAGGGACTGACCTACAACCTCGAACAATTTGCCGACAAAGGCTTCGGCGGCGTCGAAATCACGCCGATCTACGGTGTCCAGGACAACGAAGCAAACGACGTAGAGTACCTCTCGCCGCGCTGGATGGAGCTGTTGCAGCACACCCTGAAGGAGGGCGAGCGTCTTGGCTTGGGCATTGACATGAACAACGGTACGGGCTGGCCCTTTGGAGGTCCCACGATCTCGACCAAACACTCGGCCCGAAAATATATCCTCGAGAAATTGCCCGTAGCGGCCGATACGCTCTTCGTGGGCGCCATTCGCACCGGCGATATACGCCAGCAGGAGGTGGCCGAACTGATTCGTCTGCAGGCCGTACGTGGCGACGAGCGACTGGACCTTACGTCGCTTGTCGAGCAGGACACGTTGCGCTGGCAGCCCCCCACAGGTGAGGATTGGACGCTCTATGCGCTCTACCTGGGTCGCACGTTCCAAAAGGTGAAGCGTGCCGCACCGGGTGGTGAAGGCTGGGTGATGAACCACTACGACCGTCGCACCCTCAACTACTACCTCAAGCGCTTCGAGGAGGCCTTTGACGAGAGCGACACTCCCTATCCCGACACCTTCTTCAATGACTCGTTTGAGGTTTATGGCTCGAATTGGGACGAGAAGCTGCCCGACCATTTCCGCGAGGAGTGGGGCTACGATCTGCTGGACTACCTGCCCGAGCTGGCCGGTGAGGGAGATCCCGAACTTTCGGCCCGTATCGTCAGCGACTACCGCGAGGTGATCGCCAAGTTGGTGCTGAACCATTTTACGCGCCCCTGGTCGGCATGGGCACATCGTCACGGCGTCAAGACGCGCAACCAGGCCCACGGTTCGCCGGGCAACCTGATCGACCTCTACGGTGCGGTTGATATTCCCGAGTGCGAGTCGTTCGGCCGTTCGGAGTTCGATCTGCCGCAGCTGCGTTACGACTCGATCCGCAAGCCCAACGATGGTACGCCTGCCGTCTTGAAGTTCGCCTCATCGGCGGCTCACCTGGCCGGCAAGCCCCTCACGTCGGCCGAAGCGCTTACGTGGCTCACGGAGCATTTCCGCACTTCGTGGGCACAGTGCAAACCCGAGATCGACCTGATGTTGGCAGCAGGTGTAAACCACCTCGTCTTCCACGGTGCACCCTATTCGCCCAAGGGGGTCGAGTTTCCCGGCTGGCGCTTCTACGCCTCGATCAACATGAGCCCGACGGCCGCCTTGTGGGAGGATGTATTCCCCTTGACGCGCTACATTACCCGTTGTCAATCGTTCCTGGCTGCCGGTGAGCCAGATAATGATCTGCTGCTCTATCTGCCGCAATACGACATCTGGCACGAGCAGCAGGGCAATCCGTTCCTGATCTTCGACATCCACAAGATGGACCGCACGATCCCCCACATCAAGGCGATGATGGATCAGCTGGTAGCGGCCGGCTACGATGCCGATTACATCTCGGATCGCTTCCTGCGTTCGCTCACGACCAAGCGCGGCGAGCTGATCTCGGAGGGCGGTGCCCGTTATCGCGCACTGCTGATGCCTGCCTGCCACAAGCTGCCGACCGAGACGCTCGAGCACCTGCTCTATTTGGCCAAGAAGGGCGCCACGATCCTCTTCCTCGACAACTATCCTGACGATCTGCCGGGCTATGGCCGCGAACAGGAGCGGGAGGAGTTTGATGCCCTGCGTGCCCTGCTGCCGACCGATGAGGAGTTTACTACGGCCGAGCGTTTCTCGCTGGGTCGTGGTCGCATCATCACGGGTGAATCGTTCGACGAGATGGTTCAGCTGGCCGGCGTGCGTCCCGAACCCTTCAAGCGCGACATGGGCGGCACGATGATGCGCCGCAAGAATGAGGTAGGTGGCCACAACTACTTCCTCTCGATGCTCCGCAACGAAAAGGTGGATGGTTACATCACGCTCGCCACATCGGCACGTGCCGTCATGATCTTCGACCCGATGACGGGCAAGACGGGTGAGGCGATGATCCGTCCCAACGAACAGGGTACGATCGACGTGCGTCTGCAACTCGAGCCCGGGCAATCGATCCTGCTCAAGACCTTCAACAAGCCCATCGAGGCGGAAGGCTGGACCTACATCAGCTCCTACGGTGAGCCGATCTGCTTCGAACGGGGTTGGTCGATCTCCTTCCCGCAGAGCGTTCCCGCCATCGAAGAGCATTTCGACACCGATCACCTGACCGCCTGGACTTCGCTCCCCGATCCGCGCACGAAGATCAACAGCGCAACGGGTCGCTATACCCTCCGCTTCACGATCGAGGATCCGACGCAGGCCGATGAGTGGATGCTCGACTTGGGTGATGTACGCGAAAGTGCCATCGTACACCTCAACGGTGAGCGCATCGCCACCCTTGCCACCATACCCTACCGCACGACGATCGGTCGCTGGCTGAAGCAGGGCGAGAACCTGCTGGAGGTGGATGTCAAGAATCTGCACGCGAACCGCATTGCCGAGATGGAGCGAAACGGCGTTCGTTGGCGTATCTTCAAGGATGCCAACATCGCCTCCGTAACCGGAGCCAGGGAGTTCTCGTTCGGCGATTGGCCGACCGATCCTGCCGGTCTGAATTCGACGGTAACCCTCACCCCGATTCACTTTGAAAATAACTAATACACCCATACTCCATGAAAAAAATTCTGTTGCTGGCCGTGCTCCTCGGTTGGAGCTTTACGCCCCTGATGGCCGAAGAACTCCCTTCGCGCGAAGAGCGTCTGGAGGTGACGAAGCGTGTCAATGAGTACCTGATGACCAAGAAACACGCCGACCCGACGGCCGTCATGCCCTACTACTCGCGCAAGAAGGTCTACGAGTCGAACATCTGGACCCGTGCCGTCTATTACGAGGGTCTGATGGCACTCTACGCCATCCACCCCGATAACCGCTACTACGACTACGCCGTACGTTGGGCCGATTTCCACAAGTGGGGCATGCGCCGCGACGACACGACGACGCGCAACGCCGACAACTACTGCTGCTCGCAGACCTACATCGACCTCTACCGCCTCGAGCCGCACCCCGAGCGCATCCGCAAGACGATCGCGCTGTGCGACATGCTCGTCAATACGCCCCAGGTCGAGGATTGGACCTGGATCGATGCCATTCAGATGGGTATGCCCGTGCTGGTCAAGCTCGGCACGCTGAAGGGCGACGATCGCTACTACGAGAAGGCCTACGAGATGTACGCATGGAGCCGCAACACGTTGGCCGGTGGTCTGTACAACGAAAAGGAGGGCCTTTGGTGGCGCGACAAAGACTTTGTGCCTCCCTACAAGGAGCCCAATGGTGAGGATTGCTATTGGTCGCGCGGTAACGGCTGGGTAGTGGCTGCGCTGGTACGCGTGCTGCAAGAGTTGCCCGAGGATGCTGCGCACCGCGACCTCTACATCCAGGACCTCAAGGCGATGCTCAAGGCCGCCAAGGCGTGCCAGCGCAAGGATGGCTATTGGAACGTGAGCATGCATGATGAGTCGAACTACGGTGGCAAGGAGGTGACCGGCACGTCGCTCTTTATTTATGGTATGGCGTGGGCCATCAACAACGGATTGGTGGATCGTGCCGAATATCTGCCCGCCATCACGAAGGCTTGGAACGCCATGGCTACCGAGGCGGTACATCCGAACGGTTTCCTGGGCTACGTGCAGGGCACGGGCAAGGAGCCGAAGGATGGTCAGCCGGTGACCTACGACTCGAAACCCGACTTTGAGGATTACGGCGTAGGCTGCTTCCTCCTGGCCGGTTCAGAGATTTATAAGTTGTAGCAGTCGATTGCCATGTTGCAAGATAGCCGAGCAGTCTTTTGATTACCTGCGGCAATGATTAGAAAAAGATAAACGCCACTGTCAAGCATGCTTAACAGTGGCGTTTTACTTTTCCCAAACCACAAAGTGGCTACAAAAGACTGAAATAGGAGCAATAAGGGAGGGCATCGCATCAAACTAAAATAATAAATACCTACATTACCTCCCAAACCCTCCCTTTGAAAAGGGCGGGCTTAGTCGCTACGCTCCTTGGGTGGTGCTATTATTTGGGTTATTGATTCCTATAAACAAAAAAGCAGGTGTCCGCTGGGCACCTGCTTTTGTTTTACAATCGGGAACGATTAATTCAGTTTCACATGCTTCCACTTGAAGTTCTCGATCTGCGTGCGGTCGCACTCGATGTTTTCGGCCTTGATCTTCAGGTTCTCGAACAAGAAATCCGACAAGAGATACTGATCATCGGCGCGGCTCACGTTGAAGAAGGTCTTGCACTCGGCCTCGATGTTGCGCATGATGATATGGCGACCATACGACATCGGCATATCCTTGCGGCCCTTCAGGTCAAAGAACTGCGTCCAGGGACGCACATAGAGGAACGAACCCACGTTACCCGTAATATCCTCCACGGTGATATACTCGTAGTTCTGCGGCGTATCGGGGCGCATCTTGAGCCACAAGAGGCGCGTAGCCTTATCGACCTGAATACGACGCATGATGATATTGCGGCTATGGATCGACTCCGAACCGCAGGTCAGGCAGCTGTGGCAGAAACCAAAGGTGCAATCCTCGATGATGACGCGGTCGTTCATGCCGTTGTTGGGATCCTGATCGGCCCAGGGACCCTTACCGCCCTTCATGGCGATTGCATCGTCGTTTACCGAGAGGTAGCAATTCTTGACCAGCACATCGCGGCAAACGTCAAGGTCGATGGCATCCGAGCTGGGAGCCTTAACCGGCTCGGCAGGAGCAAAGAAGCGCACGCCGAGGATCTTCAGGCGCTCCACGCGGTAGTAGTGGCTCGTCCAGAAGGGCGAGTTCTGCAGCGTCACACCCTCAAGGCGCACATTCTTCGCATTCGAGATGTAGAGCAGGCGGGGACGCAACTCATCCATGTTCGTGCACTTGGGAATCACCTTGCGACGCAGCCAGAAGGACTTCCAATAGCGCAGACCGTTACCGTCGATCGTACCCTTACCCGTGATCGTGAAACCATCCACGCCATCGGCATTGACCAAAGCGGCAAAATAGTTGAGCGTCTGACCCTCGATGCGGGTCTCAAGGATCGGGAAGTTGGAGATGTCGTCGCTACCCTTCAACTTGGCACCCTCCTCCAGGTGCAGGTGCGTACCCTGCTTGAAGAAGAGCGAACCGCTCAAAAAGACACCCTTCGGGATAACCACCACGCCACCTTGTGCGGCTGCGCGATCAATGACCGCCTGCAGGGCCTCGGTCTGAATCAGCGTGCTGTCCTGCTTGACACCATAATCGGTCACTACAAATTTTTCGCCCAATGCGGCGACATCCACCGGTTTCACGTCACGATACCACGCGTCGATCGGCGTTCCATCGGGGAACTTTTCACCGGCCATCAGGCCCCATGTACCCAACAAAAAGGCGCATAAAAGGAAGATTCTTTTCATAGTTTTAAGTTTAGTCTATTTACAAAGATACTAAATCGAATGAAAATATAAAACCCCACGAGGGCATTTCAGCCAAAATTTACTACGAACCGTTTCTGTACCGCGCAAAAAAAAGCGAGACGCCACCCGATGGGGCATCTCGCTCATTTGGTCAATCCGCAAACGGGGATTACTTACCCAGCTGCATCTTGTCGATCAGTGCCTGCGTAGCGGGCTTGTGACCGCGGAACTTCACGTAGAGGTCCATCGGGTGCTCCGTGCCACCCTTCGAGAGGATGTTCTCGCGGAACGACGTGGCCACCTCCTCATTGAAGATACCCTGCTCCTTGAACATCGAGAAGGCATCGGCCTCCAGTACCTCGGCCCACTTATAGCCATAGTAGCCGGCTGCGTAGCCACCCGAGAAGATGTGCGTGAAGGCGGGCGCCATCGCCGTACCCTCCACAACGGGCAGCACCTGCGTCGGAGCCATGGCCTGCTGCTCGAACTGCTCGACATTACCCTCAAACGGCTCGGTGAGCGTATGCCAAGCCATGTCGCTCATACCGAACGAGAGCTGGCGCACGTTGGCGTAGGCGGCCAGGTAGTTCTGAGCTGCCACGATGCGGTCGATGATCTCGGCGGGCATCTTCTCACCCGTCTCATAGTGCTCGGCCCAGAGGTCGAGAAACTCCTTCTCGGTAGCCCAATTCTCCATGATCTGCGACGGCAACTCCACGAAATCGCGGTAAACGGCCGTACCCGTCATCGAACCATACTCGCCCTCGGCCAGGATGCCGTGCAGGCCGTGACCGAACTCATGCAGGAAGGTCTCCACCTCGTCGTAGGTCAAGAGTGCGGGCTTCGACTCGGTCGGCTTCGAGAAATTCATCACGAGCGATACCAAAGGACGCGTCTCCACGCCATCAACGATCTTCGAACCGCGGAAGTCGGTCATCCAGGCACCGGCACGCTTTGTAGCACGGGGGTGGAAGTCGAGGTAGAGAACAGCCATGTGGCGGCCGTTCTTGTCGGTCACCTCATAAACCGTCGTCTCGGGATGGTAACCCTCGATCTCCTTCGTCTCCGTGAAGTTCAAGCCATAGAGCTTATTGGCCAGCAGGAAGACACCCTTCTTCACATTCTCGAGCTTGAAGTAGGGCTTCACGATCTCATCCGACAGAGCGTATTTCTCGTCCTTGTACTGCTCGTTGTAGTAGGCCCAATCCCACGGCATGAGTTTACCCTCGAAGCCCTTCGAGGCGGCATACTCGCAGATTGTCTGGTAATCCTTGTCGGCATACTCCTTCGTAGCAGTCAGCAGCTCCTCCAAGAAACCGTTTACGGTCGCCTTATTCTCGGCCATGCGCTCCTCCAACACGTAGTCGGCATAGGTCTCATAGCCCAAGAGGTTGGCAATCTTCAGGCGCGTATTGACGATGCCCTTGATCACCTCCGAGTTGTCGAACTCACCGCCCAGGGCACGCGAATTCGAGGCACGCCACAACTGCTCCTTCAAGGCACGGTTCGACGAGTAGGTCAGGAACGGCACATAGCTCGGAGCCTGCAGCGTCACGGTCCAACCCTTTTCGCCACGGGCCTTGGCATCGGCGGCCAAACCCTCCTTCACGAAGTCGGGCAACTCCTCGACCTGCTTCGGATCGGTGATGTTGAGCGTATAGGCATTCGTTGCCTTGAGGGCGTTCTGGCCAAACTGCAGCGTCAGCGAAGCCAGCTCGTTCGAGTATTGGCGATAGAGTTCCTTGTCCTCCTCCGAGAGGGCAGCACCACCACGGGCAAAACCCTTATAGGTATCCTCCAAGAGTTTCTTGTCGATCTTCGAAAGGCCAAAACCGGGCTTCTCATAAACCGCCTTCACGCGCTCAAACAACACAGGATTGAGCGAAATATCGTTGCCCAGCTCGGTCAGCTTGGGCTGGATGCGCTGCGCTACCTCCTGCATCTCGGGCGTAGCATCGGTACCCATCAGGTTGTAAAACACGCCCGATACACGACCCAGCAGCTCGCCATTGCGCTCCAGCGCCACGATCGTATTGCCAAAGGTCGGCTTGGCGGGGTTCGTTACGATTGCCTCGATCTCGGCGCGAGCGCAAGCAATTGCAGCGTCGATAGCCGGCTCGAAATGCTCGAGCTTGATCTGCGAGAAGGGAGGCGTCTGGTAAGGGGTCTCCCACTCAGCCAACAACGGGTTGCTGAGATCCAACTCCGGATATGCCGCCTGCGGGATCGACTGATCACCGCACGAAACGGCCAAAACTGAAAGTGCCATCATGAATAACTTTTTCATCTCTCTAATCTATTTTTTTGTTTGACTTTTTACTGCTAAAACCAACCGTTGTTGTCGATCTTCACCTCGGCCTGCTTGACAGGTTCGGCGGTTACCTCCTCATCGACTTCCGAAGCCTCGCTACCCTCCTCGGGCTCTTCGACCTCCTCCTCGATCAGGCCACGGCCCAAGAGCATCGCCTTTTTATCGGGATCCTGGCCACGGAATTCGCGGTAGAGGGTCATACCATCCTTCGAGCCACCACTCTCGAGCAATTTGCGGAAACGGGCAGCAATCTCGCGGTTGAAGTAATCACCACTCTCGGCAAAGGCGGCAAAGGCATCCTTATCGAGCACCTCGGCCCAGATGTAGAAGTAATAGCCGGCCGAGTAACCGCCATCGAAGATGTGGCTGAAGTAGGGATAGTGGTAACGCGGTTCGATCTCGGGATTCATGCCACGCTTCTCGTAGAGAGCATAGTGCTCGAAATCCATCGGGTTGAACGACGTGTACTCCTCCATGGCGTGAATATCGAGATCCGACAGCGCGGCAGCCACCAACTCGGTGGTCATGAAGCCCTGGTTGAAGAGCTCGCTGCGCTTGAGTTTGTTGATGATGTGCTGCGGAATCACCTCGTTCGTGCGGTAGTGGATCGCGTAATTCTTCAGCAACTCGGGATGGAAGGCCCAATTCTCCATGATCTGCGACGGCAGCTCCACAAAATCACCCTCCACCTCCGAAAGGCCGCGATACTTCACATCGTGCAGCAGGAAGTGCATGGCGTGGCCGAACTCATGGAACAGCGTCTCGGTCTCATCGACCGTCAACAGAGCGGGCGTCGAGGAGGTCGGACGCGTAAAGTTGCACACGATGGCCACCACGGGGGCTACACGCTCCCCGTCGCGGTACGTCTGCTCGACATAGTTGCCACACCAGGCACCTTGCCCCTTACCATCACGCGGATGGTAGTCGAAGTAGAGCACACCGATGTGCGACTGATCCTGATCCAGCACCTCGTATGCGGTCACCTCCTCGTGGTAAACGGGCACAGAGATGGGGCGGAACGTCACACCATAGAGACGGTTGGCGAGGAAGAAGATACCGCCACGAACATTCTCCAGCGAGAAGTAGGGGCGCAGCATCTCCTCATCGAGTGCATAGTCGCGCTTACGCACCTTCTCGGCGTAGTACCACCAATCCCACGGCTGGAACTTTTCACCCGGATGATCGGCCTCAAACAACGGGCGCATTGCCTCGATCTCTTCGTTGGCGCGCTCGACGGCCGGTGTCCAAATTTCGTTGAGCAGCGCATAGACGGCCTTCGTCGAGCCGGCCATCTCGTTGGCGATGACATACTCGGCATAGGACTTAAAGCCCAGCAACTTGGCCTTCTCGATACGCAGGCGGATGAAGTCGTTGATCAGCGCCTTGTTATCAAACTCGTTGTCGTTGTTGCAACGACTCAGATAGGCCTTATAGATCTGCTCGCGCAACGAGCGATTGGCCGAATAGGTCAGGAAGGGGATCAGACTCGGTTTGTGGAGCGTAAAGACATACTTACCGGTCAGCTCCATCGACACGGCCTTCTCGCGCGCCTGCTCACGTACGCTGTTCGGTATACCATCCAGATCCTTACCTTCCAGCACCAACGTATAGGCATTATTCTCGGCCAGGATGTTCTGTCCATACTTCACCGACACGGCCGAAAGCTCCTCGTTGATCGCCTTCAGGCGCTCACGCGCTTCACCCTCGAGCAGCGCACCTGAACGGACGAACTCGTTGTAGGTCTTATCGAGCAAACGACGCTGCTCGGCATTTAACTTGAGGGTCGAGCGCTTGTCGTAGACCCCCTTGATGCGCTCGAAGAGGGCTTCGTTGAGCATGATGTGATCGCTATGCGAAGCCAACAGCGGCATCACTTCGGCCTCGATCTGTTGCATCTCGGGATTCGTATCAGCAGCCGACAACATGCCAAAGACGAGCGATACGCGCTCCAAGAGCTGGCCCGACTCGTCGAACTTAAGGATCGTATTCTCGAAGGTCGGCTCCTCGGTCGAGGCGGTGATGGCCTCGATCTCGGCCGCATGCGCAGCCATTGCCTGCTCGAAGGCGGGCATGTAATGCTTCAGTTCGATTTGATCAAAGGGTGGCACACCATACGGCGTGGTCCAGGTCGTAAGCAGCGGGTTCTCCGCATCGGCTTTTTGCGACTGACACGAAAGGTTCATCATAGCGAGTAAAAGCGTAAAGATTGCAGCAATCCGTTTCATCGGTTATTTTTTATCTATTTTTTATGTAACTTTGCAACACGCTACGCGTGTCAACAGGCAAAGGTAATAAAAATTCGTCATGCAACTCTTTTATGCCCCCGAAATTACGCTTCCGTCTTACACTTTGTCGGAAGAGGAGTCAAAACACGGTGTTCGTGTCTTGCGTTTGAAGGTCGGTGACGTGATCCACCTCACGGATGGTCGCGGAACGCTCTATCATGGTCGCGTCGCAGAGGATCACCCGAAGCGGTGCCGTGTCGAGATTGAGCGCACGGAGGAGCAATACGAACCGCTCCCCTATCACCTCACGATGGCCGTAGCCCCCACCAAGAATACCGATCGCTACGAATGGTTTCTGGAGAAGGCGACCGAGATCGGCGTAGATCGCTTCATCCCGCTCGAGACGGAGCACAGCGAACGCCGCACCCTGAAGGGCGAGCGTTGCGAGAAGGTGATCGTGGCGGCCATGAAGCAATCGCTCAAGGCCTTCAAGCCCGCCTTTGCCCCGATGACCAAATTCCAGGAGTTAATTGCAACCCCGTTTGAGGGGCGCAAATTGATTGCCCATTGCGATACCCCCCAAACCGAAGCGGGAAAACGCTACCTGGCCTCGACCCTGCGCAAGGGCGAGTCGGCACTGATTTTGATTGGTCCCGAGGGCGATTTTTCGCCCGAGGAGATTCGTGCGGCCGTAGCTATCGGGTTCGAGGAGATCTCGCTCGGCACGCAACGACTTCGCACCGAGACGGCTGCCGTCGTGGCCGTGGCAATGACTTCGGTCGTAAACAACCAATAGCAACCGTATGGGACGCACCCTCTCACTCTTTACAAGCTTTCTCAAGATCGGCGCATTCACCTTCGGCGGTGGCTATGCGATGATTCCGATCATCGAGCACGAGGTCATCGACCGCCGTGGCTGGGTGGCACGTGAGGAGTTTTTGGACCTGCTGACCCTGGCCCAATCCGCCCCGGGACCCATTGCCCTCAACACGGCAGTATTCGTGGGGTATAAGACGGGTGGTATGCGCGGTGCGTTGGCCTCGATTTTAGGCATCGTGATCCCCTCCTTCACGATTATTCTGCTCATTGCCATCCTCTTTGCCGACATTCGCCACAACACGTGGGTCGATGCCGCCTTTAAGGGGATGCGTCCTGCCGTGGTGGCGCTGATCGTAGCGCCCGTTCTGAAACTCGCACGCGGCATGCACCCCGCCTTCTACCTCTTGATTGTCGCCTCGGCGGTGGCGATTTGGGGATTGGGTTGGTCACCCATCGGTATCCTGGCCGCAGCAGCCATAGGAGGCATTGCTTGGGAGTTATATTCACTTAAAAAGCTCAAGCGATGATCTTCTGGCAACTCTTTGTATCCTACCTGAAGATTGGATTCTTCGGTTTTGGCGGCGGTTATGCCATGCTCTCACTCATCCAGAACGAAGTGGTCGTCCAGCACCAATGGATGACCGGCAGCGAGTTTGCCGATATTGTCGCCATCTCACAAATCACCCCCGGCCCAATCGCCATCAACTCGGCCACCTACGTCGGCTACACGGTCGGCCTGCAGGCCGGAGGAGTCGGCTACGGCATTCTCGGATCGCTCATTGCCACCTTTGCCGTCTGCCTCCCTGCCCTGACGCTTATGTTACTCATCACGCGCTACTTCCTGCGTCTGAGGCACAATCCGCTGATCGAGGGGGCCATGCGTGGCATGCGACCTGTCGTAATCGGCATGATTGCCGCCGCTGCACTGCTTCTGATCTTTCCCCACTCGACCGACCCGGGGGAACAAAATTTTATTGATCTGTGGAGCTGGCTCTTGTTTGGCGGCGTACTGATCGGGCAGTGGAAGAAGATCAATCCGATCCTACTGATTGTGCTCTCGGCCGTGGCGGGAATGGTGATTTATCATTAAAAAAAGAGACTCGATTGAGCCTCTTTTTTGTTTACAGCGCTGCGATCATCGCTCCACCGCCAAGTAACAGCAACAAGAAGACGATCAAGCACAAAAAGCCCAGGAAGGCAAGAACACCGCCGATGCAGCCCAAGCCTTGCTTTTGACCATCGGGCAACTTCTCGGAGAGCAGCACAATAATCAGACCCACCAGGGGCGTAAAGATCAGGCTGAGCAGAAACGGCCAGCCAAAACCAATCGTTCGACGTCGACCCAGCATACCGACCAAGGCAGCTAGGAAACAGCCACTCAACAGGGCAAAAAACAGTACTAATACCATAGCTATAAAGTGTTAAAAGTTATCATTATCGTTGGAAACGGTAGTAGGTGCCGAGCGGCAGCTCCTTCCCCGCACGATCGGTGAAGGTCAGCTCGCCATATTGTTCCGTTTTGGGCACGCCAAAGGCCTGACGCACCGCCGTACGAGCCAGCGTCGAGGAGAGACCCATCGAGTAGAGATTCAGTACCAAGAAGGCATCCTTTTCGGCCAACAACTCCGCACAGCAGGCAAGCATTTCGCCGATATTCTCCTCCAGCACCCATTTCTCGCCATTGGCACCACGGCCATAGGCAGGCGGATCGAGGATGATGCCGTCGTAACGGTTGCCACGGCGCACCTCACGGCGCACAAACTTCAGGGCATCCTCCACCATCCAGCGTACCCCCTCCAGGCCGCTCTGCTCCATGTTTTCGCGCGACCAGGTCACGACCTGCTTCACCGAATCGACATGCGTCACCTCGGCTCCTGCTGCACGGGCTGCCAACGTAGCACCACCCGTATAGGCGAAGAGATTCAGTACGTGCGGCGTGCCTTTTGCGGCAAGCGCGCGGCAGTTATCGTAGATAAAGTTCCAGTTGGCCGCCTGCTCGGGAAAGATACCGACATGCTTAAACGAGGTCATCGCCAAGCGCATCTTGAGCTGCATCTCCTTGTAGCGATAGGTAACCGTCCAGCGATCGGGCGTTTGGGGTTTTACGCGCCACTCACCACGCTCTTCACTCTTTCCGTCGCGCAAAAACGAGGCATCGGCCAAGCGTTGCCACTCCGCCTCGGCGAGGCTCTTGTGCCAGATAGCCTGCGGCTCGGGACGACGCGTAACGATGCGCCCGAAGCGCTCCAACTTCTCGAAGTCGCCCGAATCAATGAGTTCATAATCCCGAAAATTGGGTGTCAGTTGCTCCTGCATACTATTTCGTACAATCGATCAAATTCATTTCACAACGCTTGCAGTCGAACTCCAAGCGGTATTTATGGCCACCCGTCTCGAGGTAGAGATCCCCTTTGAGGCGCGGATGCTCCTTCAGGCACTCGCCCATTTCGCGTCTGAGGCAGTAAGCCGACTGCATCACACGCGCCCCCGAAGTGGTTGTGGCCAACTCCAGCGGCTCGACGATGCGCTCCACGCCGTGGTCGCGGTAGAACTGCTCGGCGAGGCGGTTTGTCACATTCTCCTCGGCCAGCAGGGTTCGTTGCGGATAGCGGGCATCACCTTCGGTAAAAATGCGCAGCGCACGTGGACGACGGATGCGCTGTTGCAGCAACTCTTCGAGCGCCTCGCGTCTCAAATCCGCCACCACCGAGGCGGGTGCAAACCACTCATCACCCGCCACCATCACGTTGTCGACGCGGAAAATCGTATCGCCTGAACGCATCACCTGGCGTTCGATCGACGAGCGGTTCTTCTCAACATCCTTGGCCGGATCGAGCGGCAGGGTACGCTCCACGCGCACCTCCATCCCCTCCTCGTCGCGCAGGCACAGCGAAAGTCCCTCTGCTGCACAAGCCACCTCGGCCTCCACGCCCACTTGACGACGCGTACGCGAAGCGGCTAACTGCTTATGGAACAGGTGGTCGTAGTTGCGATACACGGGCGTTCCAATCGGCACGTTGGCCGGCTTATTGGGCACGACCCAGCCGCGGTCCACGGCGTTGATATTCGTACCAAACAACCCCTCGGAGGTGATGAGGCAGATACCGTCTCCGGCCGCCAGCGGCTTGGTGCTCTCTACGCGCCATCCGCGACGGCTCACCTCCACGATCTTGCCGATCCACTCGCCCACCGCCTTCGGCGTATCGAACGAGGCGACCCCACGGCGTTTGCCATCGAGGAAGTAGGTCGATTCGCCACGCGTGAAGCTCTTGGCCGTATCGGGCTTAAAATCGGTCACCGACTCCCCCACCGAGGCGCGCCTGAGGTGCGGACGTTTCCGTAGCTCCGCATCGAGCGCTGCGCGGTAGGCAGCCACGACATTTTTGATGTAGGAGGTATCTTTCAGTCGTCCCTCGATCTTAAACGAGGTGACCCCGGCATCGAGTAGCTCGCCCAGGCGATTTTTGAGCGAGAGGTCGATGACCGACAGCAGGTGTTTATCTTTGAGGTAGGTCTTTCCTTTGCCATCCGTGAGATTCCACTTCAGGCGGCAGGGCTGGCTGCAGGCGCCACGGTTACCGCTACGCGACGACATCGAGCGCGAGAGGAAGCAACGGCCGCTATACCCCACGCAGATCGCTCCATGCACGAAGCACTCCACCTCGGCCGAGGTCGAGGCGGTGATCGCCCGAATCTCGTCGAGTGAGAGGGCACGCTCCAGAATCACGCGCGCAAAACCCACATCGGAGAGGAATTGTGCCACCTCGGGGGTGCGCACCTGCACCTGGGTTGAGGCGTGGAGTTCACACCCCAACCCCATGCGGCAATAGGCCATATCCTGCACTATGAGGGCATCCACCCCCGCAGCAAGCAGGGCACGCGCCTCCTTCTCGGCCGCCTCGAGCTCCGAATCCCACAGGAGGGTATTCATCGTGGCATAGACCTTCACGCCAAAGCGGTGGGCATACGCCACCACGCGGGCGATCTCCTCCACGGGATTCGTAGCCCCCTGACGCGCACCGAAACGCGAGCCCCCGATATAGAGGGCATCGGCTCCATACTCCACGGCCGCCACGGCCGCTTCGTAATCTTTGGCGGGAGCTAAAAGTTCGATGCGTTTCATTCGTGCGAGAATTTTCCACAAAAATAATCATTTTTGGGAATTGTTTTGTATTTTTGCGATTCAAGAACGCTAATTCTAAACAAAAGATCAAGCAATATGCTTACAATCAAGCAAATCCGCGATGACAAGGCCGCAGCGATCAAGAAGCTGGCCAAGAAGGGCGTAGATGCAGCCCCCGTCATCGAGAAGATCGAGGCGCTGGACGATCGTCGTCGCGCCATTCAGGTTGAGTTGGACAACACGCTGGCCGCCCAAAACAAAGCCGCCAAGGAGATTGGCATGCTGATGGGCCAGGGCCGCAAAGAGGAGGCTGAGGCTGCCAAGGCCAACGTCGCCGCCATGAAACAGAAGTCGGCCGAGCTGCAGCAGGAGTCCGCAACGGTACAGGAGGAGCTCAATGCCGCCATCGTATCGCTGCCGAACTTCCCCGCCGAGATCGTTCCCGAGGGTCGCACGGCCGAGGATAACCTCGTGGTGAAGATCGACGAGAACTACTCGCAGTTGCCCGAGAATCCGCTGCCCCACTGGGAGTTGGCTCGTAAGTACGACATCATCGACTTTGACCTGGGCGTGAAGCTCACAGGTGCCGGTTTCCCCGTTTACAAGGGTAAGGGTGCTCGTCTGCAGCGCGCGCTGATCAACTACTTCCTCGACTGCAACACGAAGGCCGGTTATCAGGAGGTGGAGCCTCCCATCATGGTCAATGAGGCTTCGGGCTTCGGCACGGGTCAGCTGCCCGATAAGGAGGGTCAGATGTACCACGCCACGGCCGACAACTTCTACCTCGTGCCGACGGCAGAGGTGCCCGTGACTAATATTTTCCGCGATGTGATTCTACAGGCCGATGAGCTGCCCGTCAAGATGACGGCCTATACCCCCTGCTTCCGTCGTGAGGCCGGTTCGTATGGTAAGGATGTACGCGGCCTGAACCGTCTGCACCAGTTCGACAAGGTAGAGATCGTGCAGGTGGCCCATCCCGAGAAGTCGTATGAGGCCCTGGACGGCATGGTGGCACACGTCGAGTCGATCGTCAAATCGCTCGGTCTGCCGTACCGTATCCTCCGTCTGTGCGGTGGCGATATGTCCTTCACGTCGGCTCTGACGTACGATTTCGAGGTTTACTCGGAGGCTCAGCAGCGCTGGCTGGAGGTATCGTCGGTATCGAATTTCGAGTCGTTCCAGGCCAACCGCCTCAAGCTCCGCTACCGCGACGAGCAGAAGAAGACCCAATTGGCACACACTTTGAACGGTTCGTCGTTGGCATTGCCGCGCATTGTAGCCGCCCTGTTGGAGAATAACCAGACCGAGGATGGAATCCGCATCCCCGAGGTGTTAATTCCTTACACGGGATTTGATATTATCAAATAAATTACTACATTTGCATTAACAACACACACATTAACTTAAAACAACAAGACTATGGCTTACAGAATTACTGACGCTTGCGTTGCTTGCGGTACCTGCATTGGTGAGTGCCCCGTTGAGGCTATCTCGGCCGGCGACATCTATGTAATCGATCCCGATAAGTGCATCGACTGCGGTACCTGCGCAGGCGCTTGCCCCACCGAGGCAATCGTTGCCGAGTAAGTTTTTTGCAACTTACAAGAAAAATCCCCCGGACGAAATGTTCGGGGGATTTTTCTTGTTGTAAGTCAAATTCAAAATTTAGAATTTAGAATTCAAAATCATCATTCTTAATTTTTAATTTCAGGAAAGCTTCAGCCTTCTCAAGATCCTCGGGCGTGTCGATACCGATCGTTTCGATATCGGTGATGCCGACACCAATCCTATAGCCGTTCTCCAGCCAGCGAAGCTGCTCGAGCGACTCGGCCTTTTCGAGAGTCGATTGCGGCAACGAGGTCACCTCCTTCAACACCTCTGTACGGAAGGCGTAGATGCCAATGTGCTTGTAGAAAGTGTGGGTTTTGAGCCACTCCTCACGCTCCACACCACGCAGGTAGGGAATCACCGAACGTGAGAAGTAGATTGCCTGTTGCTCGCCATCGAGCACCACCTTCGGGGAGTTGGGATTCTCCAATGCGGCCAGGCCATCAGACTCCTTGAAGGGCTTTACGAGCGTCGCGATCTGCGTAGCGGGGTTCTCAAAGCAGGCTTTAAGGGCCTCCAACTGCGCCGCCTGGATAAAGGGCTCATCGCCCTGTACATTGACCACAACATCAAACTCCGAACCCTGCTTGCAGTAGGCCTCCCAGCAGCGATCCGTACCGCTGCGATGCGCCGTGGAGGTCATCTCCACCTTGCCGCCGAAGGCCTTAACAGCCTCGTAGATGCGCTCATCGTCGGTAGCAACCACGGCATCATCCAAGACACCTACGACCTGCTCATAGACGCGCTGAATCATCGTCTTTCCACCCAGCACGGCCAACGGTTTACCCGGGAAACGGGTCGAGGCATAGCGGGCAGGAATGATGGCTATAAACTTCATACCTATTATATAAGGGCGAGGCGCAATACCTCGTCGTTGGTTCGTACATAGTGGAACGTCAGGCCCTCGATGTAGTCGGCCTTGATCTCGGCCACATCCTTGCGATTCTCTTCCGAGAGGATCAGCTCGGTAATGCCGGCGCGCTTGGCAGCCAGGATCTTCTCCTTCACACCACCTACCGGGGTTACGCGACCGCGCAGGGTCGTCTCGCCCGTCATGGCGATGCGCTCCTTGACCTGACGTTTCGTGTAGGTCGAGACAATCGAGGTCACCATCGTAATACCGGCCGAGGGACCATCCTTCGGAATAGCACCTTCGGGAACGTGGATATTCAGGTCGTGTTTCTCAAACAACGCAGGATCGATACCCAGCTCCTCGTGGTGGGCCTTCACCCACTCGTGAGCAATTGTAGCCGACTCCTTCATCACATCGCCCAGGTTACCCGTCAGACTCAGTGCACCCTTACCGGGGGTGAGCACCGATTCGATGTAGAGGATGTCGCCACCCACCTCGGTCCAGGCAAGGCCGGTCACAACACCCGTCATGCCGCCGACCTCGTACTCATCCTTCAAGAACTTCGGCATACCCAGCACGCGCTGCACCTCCTCGGTGCTGATCTCGGCCGAATACTCCTCCTCGAAGGCGATCTGCTTGGCACGCGAGCGGGCCAGCTTGGCCAACTGCTTATCGAGCGAACGGACACCCGCCTCACGCGTGTAGCCGCTGATGATCTGTTCAACGGTCGCAGGAGCCAGAGTCATCTGCTCGGCCTCGATACCATGCGCCTCGCGCTGCTTCTGCACGAGGTGATCCAGGGCAATCGAAACCTTCTCCTCCATCAGGTAGCCGGGGATGTTGATCATCTCCATACGGTCACGCAGGGCGGGAGCGATATGCTGGATATTGTTGGCCGTAGCGATAAAGAGCACCTTCGAGAGGTCATACTCCATATCGATGTAATTGTCGTGGAATGTGGTGTTCTGCTCCGGATCCAAGACCTCCAGCAGGGCACTCGACGGGTCGCCGTGGTTCGAGACAGTCAGCTTATCAACCTCATCAAGGATGATGACCGGATTCGACGAACCGCAACGCTTGATGGTCTGGATGATACGTCCGGGCATGGCACCGATATAGGTACGGCGGTGGCCACGAATCTCCGACTCATCGTGCAGACCACCCAACGAGATACGGCCGAACTTACGACCCAGGGCAGCAGCCACAGACTTACCGAGCGAGGTCTTACCCACACCCGGAGGGCCATAGAGGCAGAGAATCGGGGATTTCAAATCGCCCTTCAGTTTAATCACAGCCAGGTGCTCCAGGATGCGGTCCTTGACCTCCTCCAAGCCGAAGTGGTCACGGTCAAGCTGCTCACGGGCAGCCTTCAGGTCGAGGTTATCCTCGGTGTACTCCTCCCACGGCAGCTCCAACAGCAACTCCAGGTAGGTTATCTGCACCGTATATTCGGCCACGGCGGGGTTGATGCGTTCCAGCTTCTGCAGCTCCTTGCGGAAGAGCTTACCCACCTCCTCGGGCCACTTCTTCTTCGCAGCAGCCTCCTCGAGGCGTTGCAGGTCGGCATCGTTCGTGTCGCCCAACTCCTCCTGGATCGTGCGCATCTGCTGTTGCAGGTAATAGTCGCGCTGCTGCTTGTCGATCTCCTGTTTCACACGCTCCTGGATCTCGTTCTTCAGCTCGGCCAGTTGCTGCTCGCGGATCAAAATCTCGAGTAACTTACGGGCACGGGCCAACAGACCGGGGGCCTCCAACAGTGCCTGACGATCCTCGTCGGCCAGCTCCATATTCGAGCAGATGAAGTTGATGATGCCGCGCTTCGAGTCGATATTCTTGATTGCAAAAGCGGCCTCCTTGGGCATCGAGGGGGAGATATTGATGATACCGAGGGCCGTGTCGCGGATCGAATCCACCAGGGCCTCAAACTCCACGCTTTTCAGATCGGGCGTCGAGTCGCGCAGGGCACTCACACGCGCCTTGAAGTAGGGTTGCGTAGCAATATATTCATGCACCTCAATCTTCTGCAAGCCATTCAGGATGACCGTCAGGTTGCCGTTGGGCATCTCCAAAATCTTGATGATACGAGCCGCCGTACCTACGCGGTACATATCGGTCGGTGTGGGATCGTCCACCTCGCTCTCGCGCTGCAGGACTGCACCCAGCATACCCCCCTCCTGATTCACGGCACGCACCAAGGCGATCGACTTATCGCGTCCAACCGTGATGGGGGTGATGGCTCCCGGAAAGAGCACCGAGGAGCGCAACGTTAGAATAGGCAGAATCTCGGGGATCTCGACCTCCTCCTGCGGCTCATCGTCGCCCACGACGATCGGCACCACACGCTGACGGCCATCCGCCATCTCGCTCACGAGATTGGCATCCTCCAATTCAAAACTCTCTATTTTCGTCTTCTTACTCATAGTTTTCACACAATATAGCGCCACAAAGGTAACGTTTTTTCGTCGATTTTATTTTAACTTTGGCAGATTGTTAATAACTTTGCGCCTTAAATCGGCCATAAGCCGACCGAACGCAAGAAAAATAAACGTTTTATATTCATAAACTATGCAAATCGCAGACAAATACACGCCCCAACAGTTGGAGGCCAAATGGTATCAGTCGTGGATCGACAAGGGTCTGTTCCACTCGGAGCCCGACCACCGCGAACCCTATACGATCGTGATTCCGCCCCCCAACGTGACGGGTATGCTCCACATGGGTCACATGCTTAACAACACGTTGCAGGATGTACTGATCCGTCGCGCCCGCATGTCGGGCAAGAATGCCTGCTGGGTGCCGGGCATGGACCACGCCTCGATCGCTACGGAGGCCAAAGTCGTAGCCATGCTCCACGAGCAGGGCATCGAGAAGGCCGACCTCACGCGTGAGGAGTTCCTGAAGTATGCCTGGGAGTGGAAAGAGAAGTATGGCGGCGTGATCCTCAAGCAGCTGCGCAAGCTGGGTGCTTCGTGCGACTGGGATCGTACCTGCTTCACGATGGACGACGAGCGCACGGAAAGCGTGCTGCGTGTCTTCTGCGATCTGTACGAGAAGGGCAAGATCTACCGCGGTGTCCGCATGGTGAACTGGGACCCCTCGGCCAAGACGGCCCTGTCGGACGAGGAGGTAATCTTCAAGGAGTCGCACGGCAAGCTCTACTACCTGCGCTATAAGGTGGAGGGTTCGGACGAGGCGCTGATCGTGGCCACGACCCGTCCGGAGACGATCTTAGGCGATACGGCCTTGTGCGTGAATCCCAACGACCCGCGCTACCAGCACCTTTCGAAGGATGCCCGCGTAATTGTACCGCTCGTAGGTCGCTCGATTCCCGTCATTCGCGACGAGTATGTCGATATCGAGTTCGGTACGGGCGCCCTGAAGGTAACCCCGGCACACGACGTGAACGACTACATGCTGGGCGAGAAGTACAACCTCGAGACGATCGACATCTTCAACGACGATGGCACGATCAACGACAAGGTGGGTATCTATGTCGGCATGGATCGCTTCGAGCTGCGCAAGCAGATCGAGAAGGATCTGCAGGAGGCCGAGCTGCTGGAGAAGACCGAGGACTACACGAACAACGTGGGCTACTCGGAGCGTACGGGTGTAGCGATCGAGCCGAAGCTCTCGATGCAGTGGTTCCTCTCGATGGAGGAGCTCGCCAAGCCCGCCACGAAGGCCGTGTTGGAGGATATCATCCGTTTCGTTCCCGAGAAGTACAAGAACACCTACCGCCACTGGATGGAGAACATCAAGGATTGGTGCATCTCGCGTCAGCTGTGGTGGGGTCAGCGCATTCCGGCCTACTACCTGCCGAAGGGTGGCTATGTGGTAGCCCTCACGGCCGAGGAGGCCTTGGAGAAGGCACGCGAGAAGACGGGCGATGAGACGCTCCAGCTGAGCGACCTGCGTCAGGACGAGGATGTGCTCGACACGTGGTTCTCGTCGTGGCTCTGGCCTATTTCGGTCTTCGACGGTATCCGTAACCCCGATAACGAGGAGATCAAGTACTACTACCCGACGAACGACCTGGTGACGGGTCCCGATATCATCTTCTTCTGGGTAGCTCGTATGATCATGGCCGGTTACGAATATCGCTCGGCCGAGCCCTTCCGCAATGTCTACTTCACGGGTATCGTCCGCGACAAGATCGGTCGCAAGATGTCGAAGCAGCTGGGCAACTCGCCCGATCCGCTCGACCTGATCGAGAAGTATGGCGCTGACGGTGTCCGTCTGGCGATGCTCATGTCTTCGTCGGCCGGTAACGACGTGATGTTCGATGAGGCACTCTGCGAGCAGGGTCGCAACTTCGGCAACAAGATCTGGAACGCCTACCGCCTCGTAAACGGTTGGGAGGTGAAGGAGATGGAGCCCTCGGAGTGCAACCGTCTGTCGGTAGCGTGGTTCGAGGAGAAGCTCTCGGAGACGCTCCGCGAGGTGGAGGCAGACTTCCGCCAATACCGCATCTCGGAGGCCTGCATGAGCCTCTACAAGCTCTTCTGGGATGAGTTCAGCGGCACCTACCTCGAAATGATCAAACCCGCCTACGGTCAGCCGATTGATGCCGTAACGATGGAGTCCACGAAGCGTTTCTTCAACGCCCTGATGCGTATGCTGCACCCCTTCATGCCCTTCATCACGGAGGAGATTTGGCAGGATCTCGCACCCCGCAAGGAGGAGGAGTCGATCTGCGTAGCCGCAATGCCGACCCCCAAGGAGGAGGAACCTTCGATGCTCGCCCGCTTCGAGCTGGCTCGTGAGGTGATCTCGGCTGTGCGCAACATCCGCAACCAGAAGAACCTCCCGCAGAAGGAGCAGCTGACGCTCAAGGTGGTGGAGGATGAGAACTACCCCGCGGAGTTTGCCCCCGTCGTTGCAAAGCTGGCCAACCTGACCGCTATCGAGCCGACCACCGAGAAGGATCCGACGGCAGCCGCCTTTATCGTCAAGACGACGCAGTACTTCGTACCGCTGGCAGGCATGATCGACACGGAGGCCGAGGTGAAGAAGCTGGAGGAGGACCTGAAGTACTACGAGGGCTTCCTGAAGAGCGTCATGGCCAAGCTCTCGAACGAGCGTTTCGTACAGAATGCTCCCGAGAAGGTGGTTGCCAACGAGCGCGCCAAGCAGGCCGATGCCGAGGCCAAGATTACGGCCATCAAAGAGCAGCTTGCAGCTTTGAAATAGTCCACCACGTGAGAAAGGAAGATTGGGGGGACGACACAAGGTCGCTCACCCCAATTTTTAATTTTGAATTCTAAATTTTGAATTTGCAACGCATGTTGCCAATCACGATCTATACCGACGGTTCGTCGCTGGGCAATCCCGGGCCCGGAGGCTTCGGGTGTGTCCTGCTGGCAGGGCCTTACCGCAAGGAGATCGCCCAGGGTTACCGACTCACGACCAACAACCGCATGGAGCTCATGGCCGTCTGCGTGGCGTTGGAGGCACTCAAAAACGAGGGCTCGGAGGTGACCCTCTACTCCGACTCGAAGTATGTGATCGACGCCGTCACCAAGGGGTGGGTCTTCGGCTGGGAGAAGAAGCGCTTCCAGGGCAAGAAGAACCCCGACTTGTGGATGCGTTTCTTGAGGATTTATCGTCGCCATCGCGTCCGTTTTGTTTGGGTCAAAGGCCATGCCGAGACCGTCGAAAACAATCGTTGCGACCAGCTGGCCGTAGCAGCTGCAGGTGGTCAAAATCTCCTCGAAGATTGCGGATATCAACCCGAATAGGGGTCCCAATTTGGAAAAAGCACTTTTTATTGGTATATTTGTTGAATAACAAAGCTACATCCCGACATGTTTAAGACCTACCTTCGACTCTTGGGCTTTGCCCGCCCGATCGAAAAGTACGCCATACCCTACTTCTTCTACTCGCTCTTCTACGCGGTGTTCAACTCGCTGACCTTCGTGCTGATCGTCCCGATCATGAACACGATGTTCGACCCCGACTATACCTTTGAGCGGGTAACCCAGCTGCCGCCGTTTGAAATGAACACGGAGTACCTCACGACCTTCTTCAACTACATGTACTCGATGATCTACCCCGAGTACGATCGCCAAAAGGTACTTATCATGCTGGCTCTGTTCACGATCTTCATCAGTTTCCTGAGCAACCTCTTCCGCTACCTCGGAGCCTGGACCGTGGAGTCGATGCGTGCCCGCACCCTGCAGCGCATGCGCGATGCGATGTTCTCGCGCGTGATGGATATGCACGTAGGTTACTTCAGCGACCAGCAGAAGGGCGACATCATCTCGCGCATCACGGCCGACGTGAATGTCGTGCAGTTCTGCATCACGAATACCCTCTTGGTGGCCTTCCGCGAGCCGTTCCTCATCATCGGTTATATCGCCATGATGATCATGCTCTCGTGGGAACTGTCGATCTTCTCGGTGCTGTTCCTGCCGTTGGTGGCACTGCTCATTGGTAGCATCGTGAAGCGTCTACGCCATCCGGCACGCACCAACCAACAGCGTCTGGGTGAGATGGTTTCGGCTCTCGACGAGTCGCTGGCAGGTGTGAAGGTGATCAAGAGCTACAACGCCACGGACTATGTCAAGAAGAACTTCTACGGCATCAACTCCGACGTCGCGGAGTTGACCCTCTCGATGGCGCGTCGCCAGCAGTTGGCCTCGCCGATGAGCGAGTTCCTCGGCATCGCAGCCGTGGGTGTGGTGCTGGTCTTTGGCGGTATTTTGGTCGGCAACGGATCGCTCGACCCGGGTTCGTTCATCGCCTTCGTGGCGATCTTCTCGCAGATCACCCGCCCCGTGCGCCACTTCGTGGATCAATTTGCCAACATCAACCAGGGTATTGCAGCAGGTGAGCGTATCTTCGAGATCATCGACTCGGTACCCGCGATCGAAGATAAACCGAATGCCCGCAAGTTCGAAGGGCTCAAGAAGAGTATCGAATTCCGCAATGTACACTTCTCGTATGACGGTCAGCGTGAGGTAATTGAGAGTGTTTCGTTTGAGATTAAGCGCGGGGAGACCGTGGCCCTCGTAGGTCCGTCGGGGGGTGGTAAATCGACCCTCTCGGAGCTCATTCCGCGCTTCTACGACCCGCAGGTAGGCGAGATTCTGATTGACGGCGTGCCCCTGGCGGCCTACACGCAGGAGTCGCTCCGCGAGCACCTGAGCATCGTGGCGCAGGAGACCGTCCTGTTCAACGACACGATCGAGGGGAACCTTCGCATGGGTAAACCCACAGCCACGCACGAGGAGATCGTAGCGGCAGCCCGCGTAGCCAATGCCCACGACTTTATCGAGCAGGCTCCCGAGGGGTATCAAACCAACATCGGCGACCGAGGCTCGAAACTCTCGGGCGGTCAGCGTCAGCGCCTTTCGATTGCCCGTGCCGTGCTGAAGAATCCCGAAATTCTGATTCTCGACGAGGCCACCTCGGCCCTCGATACCGAGAGCGAGAAGCTGGTGCAGGAGGCACTGAATAAGCTCCTCAAGGGACGTACGTCGGTAGTCATCGCCCACCGTCTCTCGACGATCCAGGATGCCGATCGTATCCTCGTAGTGAGCGAAGGCCGCATTGCCGAGCAGGGTACGCACGACGAGCTGGTCAAGAAGGGAGGCATCTACGCCCACCTGATCGAGATGCAGAGCTTCGCATAACGGAATAACATCGCAACAAAGTAACAGCGTAACAGGGAGTACACCTTCGTTACGCTGTTACTTTGTTACGAAAGGTTACTCCTAAGCCTTTGATAAATAATTTTGAATTTTGAATTCTAAATTCTGAATTATATTCGTATCTTTGTCCGTTAAAGCAGAAAACGATTAAAAAACACGATACAACCATGAAATTCAAGGAGTACAAAGGCTTGGATTTAGCCCAAGTTGCCGATGAGGTGCTCGCCCGTTGGGACGAGGACAACACCTTCGAAAAGAGTCTCTCGACCCGCGAGGGACACCCCTCGTTTGTCTTCTTTGAGGGTCCCCCCTCGGCCAACGGTATGCCGGGTATTCACCACGTCATGGCTCGCACGATCAAGGATGTCTTCTGCCGCTACAAGACGCAGCAGGGCTTCCAGGTGCACCGCAAGGCGGGTTGGGATACGCACGGTCTTCCGGTGGAGTTGGGCGTAGAGAAGAAGCTCGGCATCACGAAGGAGGCGATCGGCAAGACGATCTCGATCGAGGAGTACAACCGCACCTGCCGCGAGGCGGTGATGGAGTTCACGGGCGTGTGGGAGGATCTCACGCGCAAGATGGGCTACTGGGTCAATATGCAGGACCCCTACATCACCTACGACAACAAGTACATCGAGACCCTGTGGTGGATGCTCAAGCAGCTCTACGAGAAGGGCCTGCTGTATAAGGGTTACACGATTCAGCCCTACTCCCCCGCAGCCGGTACGGGTCTCTCGTCGCACGAGCTGAACCAGCCGGGTTGCTACCGCGACGTGAAGGATACGACGATGGTGGCGCAGTTCAAGATGGTTGATCCGAAGCCCGAGATGGCCAAGTGGGGTACACCCTACTTCATCGCTTGGACGACGACCCCCTGGACGTTGCCCTCGAACACGGCCCTCTGCGTAGGCCCGAAGATCGACTACGTGGCCGTCGAGACCTTCAACGGTTACACGGGCGAGAAGATCACGGTGGTCCTGGCCAAGGATCTCGTGAAGAACCACTTCAACCCGAAGGCTGCCGACCTGAAGTTGGAGGATTACAAGGCGGGCGACAAGCTCATCCCCTACCGCGTGGTGGGCGAGTACAAGGGTACGGATCTCGTCGGCATGCGCTACGAGCAACTCATTCCCTGGGTGAAGCCCGTGGAGATGATTTCGGACAAGGAGTGGCAGGTAGCCTCGGAGAAGGCCTTCCGCGTTATTCCGGGTGACTACGTAACGACCGAGGATGGTACGGGTATCGTACACATCGCCCCGACGTTTGGTGCCGATGATGCCTTCGTGGCACGTGCTGCAGGCGTTCCGGCCCTCTACCTCATTAACAAGCGCGGTGAGACGCGCCCGATGGTCGACCTGACGGGTAAGTTCTACCTCACGGAGGAGCTGGACGAGCAGTTCGTCAAGGAGTGTGTCGATATGGCTACCTATGGCGAGTATGCAGGTCGCTACGTGAAGAACGCCTACGATCCGCAGTTCAACCCCGATGGCAAGTATGACGAGAAGGCCGCTGCGGCTGCCGAGACGCTCGATGTCTATATCGCCATCCGACTCAAGGAGGTCAACAAAGCCTTCAAAATCGAGAAGCATGTACACAACTACCCCCACTGCTGGCGCACGGATAAGCCGGTGTTGTACTACCCGCTCGACTCGTGGTTCATCCGCTCGACGGCGATGAAGGAGCGCATGATGGAGCTCAACAAGACGATCCAGTGGAAGCCCGAATCGACCGGTACGGGTCGCTTTGGCAAGTGGCTGGAGAATCTGAACGATTGGAACCTCTCGCGCTCGCGCTTCTGGGGCACACCGCTCCCGATCTGGGCTACGGAGGATCGCTCGGAGGTGCGCTGCATCGGTTCGGTGGAGGAGCTCATCGCCGAGATCGAGAAGTCGATCGCAGCGGGTCACATGACCGAGAATCCCTTCCCCAACTTCAAGGTGGGCGACATGTCGAAGGAGAACTACTCGGTCGAGAACATCGACCTGCACCGTCCCTATGTGGATAATATCATCCTCACCTCGTCGAAGGGTGAGCCGATGCGCCGCGATACGGACCTGATCGACGTATGGTTCGATTCGGGAGCCATGCCCTATGCCCAGCAGCACTACCCCTTTGAGAAGAAGGAGGGCTTCACGGAGGTCTACCCCGCCGACTTTGTGGCCGAGGGTGTAGATCAGACGCGCGGTTGGTTCTTCACGCTCCACGCGCTGGCTACGATGCTCTTCGACTCGGTGGCCTTCAAGCACATCATCTCGAATGGCCTGGTGCTTGACAAGAACGGCAACAAGATGTCGAAGCGCCTGGGTAATGCCGTCGATCCGTTTGAGGTGCTCAAGACCTACGGTGCCGACGCTACGCGCTGGTACATGATCTCGAACTCGCAGCCGTGGGATAACCTGAAGTTCGACGTCGAGGGTGTGAAGGAGGTACGCAACAAGTTCTTCGGCACACTCTACAACACCTACTCATTCTTTGCCCTCTACGCCAATGTGGATGGCTTCACGGGTCGTGAGGAGGAGATCGCCATCGAGCGCCGACCGGAGATCGACCGCTGGATTCTCTCGGAGCTCAACTCGCTCGTCAAGACCGTGACGCGCTACCTGGAGGATTACGATCCGACACCCGCCGCACGCGCCATCCAGGAGTTTGTCGATCGCAACCTCTCGAATTGGTATGTTCGTCTGAACCGCAAGCGTTTCTGGGGTGGTGAGATGACCGAGGATAAGCTGGCTGCTTACCAGACCCTCTACACCTGTTTGGAGACGGTCGTAAAGCTCGCAGCACCGTTTGCCCCCTTCATTGCGGATCGCATCTTCACGGACCTGAATGCCGTGAGTGGTCGCCACGCGGAGTGCTCGGTACACGTGGCCGACTTCCCGAAGGCCGACGAGGGGCTGATCAACCGCGACCTGGAGGAGATGATGGCCATCGCCCAGCAGCTCACCTCGATGACCCTCGCCCTGCGCCGCAAGGTGTCGATCAAGGTGCGCCAGCCGCTGCAGAAGATCATGATCCCCGTCCTGGATCAGGCCATGGCCGCCCACATCGAGGCGATCAAAACGCTCGTAGAGAATGAGGTAAACGTGAAGTCGATCGAGCTGCTGCACGACACGGCAGGCATCATCACGAAGCATATCAAGCTCAACTTCAAGAACTTCTGTACGCGCTACGCCCGCTACTCGAAGCAGATGGCTGCCCTCTTGGCTTCGTTCACGCAGGAGCAGATCACCGCGATCGAGACCTCGGAGGAGAGCCGCATCACGATCGATGGCGAGGAGCTGACCGTAACGTCTGCCGATTTCATCATCACGTCGGAGGATATGCCGGGCTGGTTGGTAGCCACCGAAGGTAAGCTGACCGTAGCGCTCGACATCACCGTCACCGAGGAGCTCAAGCGTGAGGGCGTAGCCCGCGAGCTGGTAAACCGCATCCAGAACATTCGCAAGGAGGCCGACTTCGCCGTGACGGACAAGATCCGTGTCGAGATCGAGGCCAAGGAGGCCGTGGTCGATTCGCTCGCCGTATGGGCCGACTTCGTGGGTCAGCAGACGCTCGCCCTCGAGGTGAAGGCCGTAGCCGAGCCGACGGGTGCCGTGGTCATGGATAGCGACCTGGACGAGGAGCCGCTTAAGATTGCCGTAACGCGCCTGTAGCCCCCTACAACGGGGATTGGGTTACAAATTGTCAGTCTCGGGCATAATTTTTGGATGTAAAATTTGGTTATGTGGTAAAGATTGCGTAATTTTACATTATAACCAATAGACCTATAACGACTATGGCTGAAGAGAGAACCCGTTACAGCGACGCTGAACTCGCCGAGTTCAAAGAGCTAATCTTGAAAAAATTGGAGAGCGCACGCGCCGATTATGAGTTGCTGCGCGCGGCCGTCACCCATCAGTCGGGCAACGATACGGAGGACACATCGCCCACCTACAAGGTGCTCGAGGAGGGTGCAGCGACCCTTTCGAAGGAGGAGAACGGACGTTTGGCCATGCACCAGATGAAGTTCATCCGCAACCTCGAAATGGCGCTGATACGCATCGAGAATAAGACCTACGGCATCTGCAAAACGACCGGTAAGCTGATCCCGAAGGAGCGACTGATGAAGGTACCCCACGCCACGGAGTGCATTGAAGCCAAGATGGCTAAGAAGTAAACAACTGAAAGCCCCGACCTTTTTGGATCGGGGCTTTCAGTTGTTGGAAGGGCTCGGAGCATGCAAAGGGGTTTCCGCATTGCCTATTACCTTTTCAGTTTTTAGTCTCCTTTAATCCCATTTTATTTGGCATTGCGCTCGGCTTGCACTATCTTTGCCCTTCCGTTTTGGGTTAGGTTTATGGATTACATTCGACTACTTTTCATCGAACATTCTGCCTTGCAGGCGATTATCGTTCTGTCGCTCATCTCGGCGATGGGTGTTCTATTGGGACGCATCAAGCTCTTCGGTATCTCGCTCGGCACGGCCTTCATCTTCTTCGTGGGCATTCTGGCGGGACACCTCGGCCTTTCAATCGATCCCCAAATGCTCAAATACGCCGAGTCATTTGGCTTGGTGCTCTTTGTCTATGCACTCGGCCTGCAGGTAGGTCCCGGATTCTTCTCCTCGATGCGCACCGAGGGTGTACGGCTGCTCGTCCCTTCGCTGGCCATTCTCCTTATCGGCACGCTCTTGGCCGTAGTCTTGAGCTTTCTGTGCGACGTTCCGATGTCCGACATGGCGGGTATTCTGTGTGGTGCGACGACCAACACGCCAGCACTCGGTGCTGCCCAGCAGACCCTGGTGCAGATGGGCATGGATGCCAGCAGTGCGGCACTCAGTTGTGCCCTCACCTACCCACTCGGTGTGGTGGGTGTCATCCTGGCCATAGTCCTGCTGCGCAAATTCTTCGTCCGCCCGAGCGACCTGACCGGCCCCGATGCCGAGCACCGCAAAAACATCTTCATCGCCAGCTTCCGTCTCACGAACCCCGCCGTCTTCGGCAAGACCGTCTCGGAGGTGGCTGCCGAAAGTCATCACCACTTCGTCATCTCGCGTATCTGGCGCCAGGGACGGGTCTCGATTCCGACCTCGGATAAGCAGCTGCTGGAGGGGGATGTACTGATGGTCATCACCACCCCGCAGGAGGTGGATGCCCTGCGCCTGATTTTCGGTGAGCAGGAGGCCAAGGATTGGAATGCGGAGAACATCGATTGGAACAAGATCGACAGCCAGCTGATCTCGCAACGCATCCTTGTCACACGCCCCGAGATCAACGGCAAGCGCCTCTCTTCGTTGCGTCTGAGGAACAACTACGGCATCAACATCTCGCGTGTTTACCGTTCTGGAGTGCAACTTCTGGCTACGCCCGATCTGATTCTGCAACTCGGCGACCGTCTGACCGTCGTGGGCGAAGCGGCCGACATCAAGCACGTCGAGAAGATCCTCGGTAACGCCGTAAAGAGCCTCAACGAGCCAAACCTGGTCTCGGTCTTTATCGGCATGATCCTGGGTCTGATGCTGGGTTATATCCCCTTCTCGGTGCCGGGTATTTCGATTCCCGTGCGCCTGGGTCTGGCCGGTGGCCCGATCCTGGTGGGTATTCTGATCGGTACGTTCGGTCCCCGTCTGCACATGATCACCTACACGACGCAGAGCGCCAACATGATGCTCCGCGCGCTGGGTTTGGACCTCTACCTCGCCTGTCTTGGACTCTCGTCGGGTGCCCGCTTCTTTGAGACGATTGTCCGTCCTGAGGGTATGCTGTGGCTGGGATTGGGCTTTGTGCTTACGCTACTGCCGGTCCTCCTGGTAGGCCTTGCAGCCCTGCGCTGGTGGAAACTCGACTTCGGCTCAATTTGCGGCCTGCTGTGTGGATCGATGGCCAACCCAATGGCCCTAAACTACGCCAACGACACGATCGAGGGCGACAATCCCTCGGTGGCCTACGCTACGGTCTACCCCGTCTGCATGTTCCTGCGCGTGGTGATTGTGCAGCTGGTCTTAATGTTGATGTTATAACGACTTTCAACACGAACAAACAACGTAAAGCCCATAAAACAAAGAGCGAAGCCCCGATTGGCCTCGCTCTTTTTCTTTGGCTGTACACGTTCTTTCGTGGGTATTTCGCTCCCCCTCTATCGCTCGGGATAGGGTTGCCCCACCTCGAAGCCGAGTGAGCGCATCCACTCTACGGTCTGGATATCGACCTCCTCGTTGCGATCGGCCCACATACCCGCCTTCACATAGCGCTCGCGCTGTGCATCGATGAATTGGCGAATCGGGAACTCCGGCAACGGTTGTTGCTCATTCTCCTCGCGCTGCGAGGGACGCTCCGTACGGTTGAATATCTCGTTGCGTGTCGGACGGCGCTCGCCCTCCCACTTGAAACCCTCGAGATACATCGAGACATCGGCCGGAATGCGGTCAATCGGGTAGATCGGCCAGACGGGGTTGGTGCGATAGACAATCTTGGCGAGCTGGCGCTCCTCGATGTAGAAGGTTGCATCGCCACTCTCGATCACAGCCATCATCACCACCTGTTGCGGCATACCATCCTTCTGGAAGAAGATCGTCTGCACGTTGCCGTTCACATCGACGCGGTAGAGGTCGTTGTCGGCAAAATAGGCAAACATCTCCTTGCCACGAATCTGATCGTAGTAGACCGTATCGAACTGCGAGGCCATCATCGGCGTACCGACAAACTCGGCATGCTCGATCTGACTGTTGGCCGTATAGATATCCATCACCTCGGAGGTGATCTGGTTCGTCTCGTTCCACAAGACAGGCTTCAGATAGAGGTGAGCCGTCGAGTCAAGTGAACGCGCCGTCAGCGAGTCGCACACAGCCTGGAAGTCGGTGCGGTAGATCTTCACGTTGCGGAAGCCCTTCACGAAGCGATACATGCTGTCGATCACCTGTGTCGTATCGGTTGGGGTAATCAAGAGTGTAATGCGGTGTAACGAATCAAGCGAATCGGCAAAACGACCCATGATCGAATCGACAAAATTCAGGTCGATAGGCACCAGCGAATCTACCTGGCGGAAGGTGGCCGAATCGATCAGATGGACAATGCCCTTCCGTCGATCACGCTCCATGCGGGCCTGCATCTTGGCACGTGCCTTCTCCTTGCGGGCAGCCTGCTTGATCGAGTCACGCTCCTCGATAGCGCGCAACTTAATATTGGCTCTACGCTGACGCTCCTCACCAATCGAATCGAGCAGGATCTTCTTGGCGGCGGCCTTCTCGGCACGTTTTGCCTCGGCTGCAGCACGGGCCGCCTCCTTGAGTCGTTGCTTCTCCAAAGCCAGGCGCTCCTTGGGCGAAAGGGTATCGGCCGGAATCGTATCCGCTCCAGCCACCTGCACCGAATCGGGTACCTCCACCGTCTCGGGAGCAGGCGTATCCTCACCATCGTTCTCCGACTGCTCGGCCTCGGCTTCACGCTTGGCTTCCTCTTTGGCAGCAGCCTCCTGACGCTTCTGTTGCATCTGCTCGGCAAAGCCCTTACGAGCTGTCGGCAGCGAGGGTGTAGCTTGCTTATCGGCCTGTTTTTCGGCCTGCTGAGCGGGTGTTTGCTCCCCGTTCGGGCGCAAAGTCGGTTGCTGGGTCGTCGGTTCCGTATCCGACTCCACGACATCATCCGCCGGAGCATCCGTCGTTTGCGACAACGCTGCTACGGGCTCCTCCACAGGTGTCACCTGCTCCGAATCACTCGCCACGGAATCCGCCTGCTGCATGGACAACGAATCGGCCATCGGCTCCTCCACCGCATACTCGTTCGGAATCGGATCTCCGATCTTCAACAGGTAGAGATAGAGCGAATCGCTTCGCATAAAGATCGAGTCGGCATTACGCTCCGTATCGTAGTTGATCAGCACGGGATCCTTCGTTAGGAAGCCCTTGCCCGTCGCCTCCCAATACTCGCCGTAGTCGCCAAAAATCAGGTTCTTATGCTCCGTCTCATTGATTTGCAGGTTATTGCGCATCACCACATACTGATCGGCACGGAAGTAATCGAGTGTATCGCTCCACATCTCCTGCGTCTCGGTCAGCAGGTAGCTGTTCTCGGTCACCATGTAACGCTGCTCAGCCTTGCTGTACTCACCACGATTGCCGTAGAGGTAGTTGCCGTCGGCATCCCAGATGTGGGTGTTATTATAAAAATAGGCGTGATCGCTCGCCGTATTGTAGCAGACCGAGTCACCGCGCATGTCATACTCGTCGTTGTGCATCTCGACATTCTCGACGGCAATGAGATTCTTCTCGTTCGAGTAGTAGTAGCCGCGCTCCGACTCCACCACGTTATCGCGGTTCGTCAGTACACCGCCATCCCAGAAACGACCGATATTATCCTTCGTATTGAAGCTGAAGTTATAGGTATAGAGCGTGGCATCGCCGTCGATCACCTTCACGATGTGCGAGTAGACCTGCACCTCGTTCAGGATGCCGTCGTAGTCGGCTCGATCGCCATACATGTAGGTCGTGTTCTTGTTGATCAACACGTTGCCGAAGCACTCGATACGCGTATCCGAATAGCGCACGGCACTATCACACGTAATCACGGCCCCATTGTGCTGAGCAGCCACATTGCCCACCAGGAACAAGACAGAATCTCCCGGGGCGATAGGGCCCGAGAGATCCGATTTGAGGTGAATGATCTTCTTTTCGGCCTCCTGATGATCCGCGGCCGCACGCTCCCTGCCACCCTGTGCAAAGAGCAGCGAGCAGCACACCACCAGTGCCAGCAATATTCCGATTCGGCTACGCACGACTACTTCACCCAATTTTTGTTCTCAAACTCGCCGTCGCGGAATTCGGGGGCAATGTAGACATACATGCCCTGAATCTTCTCCGACAGCCACTCGTTGAAGACGCGCTCCTTCTTCGCCTGCAGAGCCAACTGCTCGAGGCGCAGGTAGTCATCGGCCAGCGATGCCGTGTGGGTCGGGATGACCTTCACCAACTTTACAACCTTGGCCAGCTGATCCTGCAGGGCGTCGGTCGTGAGGAACGAATCCGAAACATCACCCTCCTTCATCATGATCAGGTGGTTGTAGTCGTCAAGAGCACTGAACTGGGCAAAATCCTCGCGCAGGAACTTCGTCACCATCAGGTTGGCATCGAAGGCCTGGTAGCGCTCCAGAATCGCCTGGTTCGAGACGATACCGCCATTCATCTTCGAGGTCTTATCATCCGAGTGCTCCAAAGCCGCCTGCTCGAAGGTGAGCGAATCGACGCGGATCAAACGCACCAGGCTATCGAGCGTCGTGAGCGACTCGGTCAACTCCTCCGACGTGTAGGAGGGCTTGAGGATGATGTGGCGGAAATGATAGAGCTGCCCCTGCTTGCCCAGCAGCTCGATGATGTGGAAGCCGAACTGCGACTCCACCACCTCCGAGATCTGGCCTACACGCAGCTGCTCCAAAGCGTCACCGAAGGCGGGATCGAGACCCGACAGCGGCGTGGGATCCATCTCACCACCGCGCATGGCCGTACCATCCTGCGAATACATACGCGCCAGGTTGGCAAACTTAGCCTGCCCGTTGATGATACGCTCGCGCATCTCCAACAGACGCTCCTTGGTACGCTGCTTGGCCTCCTTGATCGACTTGGGATACTTCGTGATGTGGGCATAGACATACTGCTCGGCCACGGTCGGCAGGCTATCCTTCGAGAGCGAATTGTAGTAGTGCTCCACCTCGCCCGGGATGACCGAGACCTTGCTCTCCACCTCGTAACGCATCGACTGGGCAAACGACTGCTCGCGGGCGCGCTGCTGCAACATCTCGCGGATGTTGAAGATCGGCATGTGGTACATGGTCTCCACCTTGGAGATCGAACCCACCTCGGTAATCATCGACTGCACCTGATCCTCAACACGCGTGAGGATATCGCCCTCGTTGACCGATACCGAGTCGATCTGACCCTGGTGATAGAGCAACTTCTGCGTCATCATGGCCTCCAGCGCCTCGTTCATCGGGTCACGGTCCGACGTGTAGCCCTCGGCACGACGCTGCTCAACCAGCTGGCGGGCATACTCCGACACCTCGGAGTGCAGGATCGACGAAGCGCCGACCACAGCCACCACCTTATCGAGCATCACCTGACGCTTTTGTGCCCATACGGCCGTCATGCACACAACGGCCGCCATCATCATAAGAAGAATTTTTTTCGACATATCTGTTTTTCTGTTTTATTCTTTCACCTCTTCGGGGATCGTTTCCTCCTCCCCTTTTGTCTCATGCAGACGAATCGTCCCCTCCTCCATCGAGGTTTGGTAGAGTTGTTCCTCATGTTCGCGGATCACACGCTGCTGACGACCGTTGAAGAGAATGCGGCGAATCGTCGGGCGCAACTGTTCAAAGGGCACCACATCTCCCACGCGGCTCACCTTATCGATGCGGAAATAGTAATAGGCATCGCGGTCGTTCATCTCCTGGATGCCCGATTTCTGCAACAAAGCATCGTAACTCTCCGAGCGGAAGGTCGGCAGGTGATTCAGAAAATCGGCCCAATCGACCCACGTCTCGGTGTAATCCGACAAGACAAACTCCTGCTTGAGGCAAATATCACGAAAATCCTGCTGGCGCGACTCCTGGGTCGAGGCCATCAACTCCTTCAGACGAGTTCGCTGGCGATAGCTCTTCGGCACACGCACCACGCAACCCTTTACAATCGTGCGATCGAGTCTGAAATCGCCTTTGTTGCTGTTGTAGTAGGCGGCCAACTCCTCCTCGGTAAAGGTCGTATCGACCAAGCGATCGACGTAGAACTGATCAAGTTTGCGGATCAAAAGCGATTGGCGATACTCCTCCACCTGGCGGTCGATATCGGCTACCGACGACGAGAAGAGCTGCTCGGCCTCCTGCAACTTCAGTTGGCGACGCACCCAACGATCCACAAAGACATGGGCATAGGCCGAGGAGTCGGCGGCCGACAATCCACTCGGGATCGAACGACGCAACTCTTCGACAGTGAGCTCCTTATCGCCCACCTCTGCCAGCAGTTCCGACCCTGCAAAATAACGCGGAAGCTCCTGACATGCAGCCAGGAGCAACGCCATCAGCAAAATCAAATATCGGTTCGTGCGTTGCATACCAAAGGGCAAAGATACTATTTTTTCGGTGAAATAACGCGCGCCTGAGGGGGATTATTGCTTTTCGGAGCTAATTTTCTGCTCCTCGGAAGCATTTTGCGGCGATTCTACGGAGGTTGTCGACCGCGATTGCTCCGCTTGCAGGAGTCGCCAGATCCGAATCAGCGAGCCGACACACAACACCAACGCTGTAGCATAGAAGATCAAATAGCCCGTTTGCGACTCGCCAAAGAGCGAACGGAAGGTCTGATCACCATAGCCTGCCAAGGTCATAAAATAGGCAATGGCGTTATTGAGTGCATGCAGGATGATCGGTGCCCATAACGTATTGCATACATGATAGATAAATGCAAGCACAAGACCCAGTACAAAGGCATTAACGACCGGCACGGGCTGCACGTGCATCAAGCCGAAAACAAGGGCCGAAAGCACCATCGAACGGGCTACGCCATAGCGTGTACGGAGCGATCCGTAAATCTGACCGCGGCAGATCCACTCCTCAAAGCAGGGAGCGATCACAACAACGGCCAAAAACGACCACCAACCGCGACCAAAATCCTGGTTCGGCGTGGGCATCAACTCATACAACGGTTCGAGCACAATCGAGGCGGCCAGCATCAGGAGAAAGCACCACCCGATCAGCAGGGGTTTCAGCCCTTTATAGCCCAATCCGATGTGGATTGTCTGCGCCTTGCGCAGTCGGCGATACCACCAGATTAGCAGAGCCGTAAGGGTCAATGCGACAAGACTCGTAAGGGCCAGGAAACGCCCCTTGGCAAAGGGCTCCAGATCGATGATTCCCTGTCCCGTAAAGAGCAGTGCGATCGAGCCGATCAGTGTTACGACAATCTGCACGGCGATAAAGATACCGAACATGGCCAACAGGTCGCCATAGGTCGGGAAACGTCGATTGATCATCCACTCCGCTTGCGGGTTTTCTTGCTTCGTTGTATCCATAGGCAATTGATTCGAAGGTTATTTCGCTTCAAAGGTACATAATTTTCGGTTAGTTTTCCGTTTTAATGCTGGAATATTCGCGGAAATTGTGTAATTTTGTCCCGCATTATGGCCTTGTTTGCCGTCCTGCAAAATAAGTTCAAACTACGTTACGAAAAGAGTATAAATACGATATGGCAAAAGTAATCGCACTGGCAAACCAAAAAGGAGGCGTCGGCAAGACCACGACAGCCATTAACCTGGCTGCATCGCTGGCCCTGCTGGGCAAGAAAGTCCTGCTGCTCGACGCCGATCCGCAGGCCAATGCTACCTCCGGATTGGGATTTGATATCGACCTGGAGGGCATCTACGAGTGCATCACGGGACAACGTCGTGCCGAGGAGGTGATCCTCAAGAGCGAGGATGTGAAGAACCTCTGGGTGCTGCCCTCGTCGATCGACCTCGTGGCTGCCGAGACGGAGCTGGCGGCGATGGAGAATGCCCACCACGTGATCAAGCAGATTGTCGAGAGCGTCCGCGAGAAGTTTGACTACATCTTCATCGACTGCTCACCCTCGCTGGGTTACACGACCCTCAACATCCTCACGGCGGCCGATTCGGTCCTGATTCCCGTGCAGTGCGAATACCTCGCCCTGGAGGGTCTCTCGAAACTGCTTTCGACGATTCGCAAGGTAAAGTCATCGCTCAATCCGGCTCTCGAGATTGAGGGCTTCCTCCTCACGATGTACATGCGCAACCGCCTGAACAACCAGGTGGTAAGCGAGGTCCGCAACCACTTCGGCGAGCTGGCCTACGAGACGATCATCCAGCGCAACATCCGCCTCGGCGAGGCCCCCTCGCACGGCAAACCGGTGATGTTGTACGACGCCTCGGCAAGCGGCTCGGTGAGCTACCTGCAATTGGCACGCGAGTTTCTGAAGCGCAACCGCCGTGCCGCCAAAACCAAGAAAAACGAACAAGAAGCATAAACCATGAAGAAGCAGAAGGGATTAGGCCGTGGCTTGGATGCCATCTTCGGCACCGAAAAGATCGACCTGAAGGCCGCACCGATGAGCAAGATGCTCGAAATCGAGGTGGAGAAGATCATCCCCAACCCCACGCAGCCCCGTACGGAGTTCGACGAGGAGGCGCTCGACGAGTTGGCCGACTCGATTCGTCAACTGGGTATCATTCAGCCCATCACCGTCCGCAAAGCCGAGGATGAGAAGTACATCATCATCAGCGGTGAGCGTCGTTGGCGTGCGGCACAACGTGCCGATCTGAAGTGCCTGCCCGCCTACGTGCGCGAGGTGGACGATGAGAATCTGCACGCCATGGCTCTTGTGGAGAATATCCAGCGCCAGGACCTGAATGCCATTGAGATTGCACTCGGCATGCAGCGCCTGCTGGAGGAGTGCAACCTCACGCAGGATGCCCTCTCGGAGAAGGTGGGTAAGAAGCGCTCGTCGGTGGCAAACTATTTGCGTCTACTGAAGCTCCCGAACGAGGTACAGCTGGCCCTGAAGGAGGGGCTGATCTCGATGGGTCACGCCAAAGCCATCGCCGGTGCACCCGAGGAGGAGCAGGTTCGCCTGGTCAAGAAGTGCATCAAAAAGGCACTGTCGGTGCGTCAGATCGAGGAGCTGGTACGCACCATGAATGAAGCACAGACCAAGCCCATACGCGAAAGCGAGGAGGAGGAGTATCCCGAGAGCTACTCGCGTCTGGTGGAGCGTCTCGAACAGCTCTTCACCTCGGAGATCGCCATCAAGCGCTCAAAGAGCGGTGGCGGCAAGATTACGATTGGTTTCACGAGCGACGAGGAGATCGAGCAGATCATCGCCCGCTTGAGCAAATAACATAGCCATGAGACACAGCAGGGAGATCATACGCAGATGGTGCATGCTGGTGGCGATTTTGTTCGTCACCGCATTTGGCATGTCCGCCGAAGCACAAACCCTGCAACAACTGGCCGAACAGTATCGCCAAACGGGTATCAAACCCTCGCTCAACATGCCGCGCAGCCGACGCACGATCATCCGTCAAGGTCTGCAACAGCAGGCCGACTCGTTACGCGTCAAAGCCGATTCACTGATCCACGAAGCCTTCTACGGAGAGATCGATTCGATCTTCCTGGCCGAGTTTGAGGCCGACTCGGTGGCTCTGCGCGACCTGCGTACGGACGACTTGACAACCCTCGACTCGATCGCCATGGCCGAGGTGTTGATGGAGGGCGTACAGCGCGACACCACGAAGCGTTTCTTCCACAAGGGGTGGTTCATGAGCGATTCGATGGGCCTTTCGCGCGTAAGCTGGATGTCGGCCATCGTACCGGGTTACGGCCAGATCTACAACAAACAATATTGGAAGCTGCCGATTCTCTACACCACGCTCGGTGCCGGATTGGGTATGTTTATCCACGAAAACAGCGTCTACAAGCCACTCAAGCGCACGTATGACCAACTGACCGACGTCTCGACAACCCGCACACCGGAGCTGGATGCCCTGCAGACCAAGATGATCCGTAGCAACACCAAGCGCCAGCTCTATTTGGGATTGACGATCGCCTCCTACATCTATTTCATCGGTGATGCGGCCGTCAACTACTCGACCAACGAGGTTTCGACCGTCAAGAAGGCAACCACATTGGCCTGCATCTGTCCGGGCGCAGGTCAGATCTACAACAAGAGCTATTGGAAGGTGCCCTTTGTGATTGGTGGCTTTGCTACTCTGGGCTACTGCATTGACTGGAACAACCGCGGTTTCCAACGCTTCAAGAAGGCCTACTCGCTCTTGGCGGACTACGAACAACACCCCGAGAACTACCCCAATGGCCCGACCGACGAGTTCCGAGGGCGCTACTCGGCCAACTTCATTAAGAATCTACGCAACAACTATCGCCGTAATCGCGACCTGTGTATCATCCTCACGGGCGGTCTGTATATCCTGCAGATTGTCGACGCCCATGTCGATGCCCACCTGCGCGACTACGACATCTCGGACGACCTCTCGATGAATATCGAGCCGATGGTCGATTATGCCTTTGTGCCGACGGAGGGGAATCATCGCCCCGTGATCGGATTTAACATCGGCCTGACTTTCTAATTTCATTCGATTTTTAACCAACACTTTTCGAGACCCAAGCACCATGAAAAAACTCCTTACGCTGCTGCTCTTTGCGGCAATCTTGACCGATACGGCCTTTGCCGCAGATGGCCTTTTCAACCGCAAAAAAGAGCGCAAACGCAAGCGTAAGACGGAGCAGGTGGAGGCAGTCAAAGTGCCCGCCGATGAGAAAAAACCCATCGTGGAGCCCGTCATGGAGCAGGACACGGTTACCGAAAAGCCCGTCATCAACGACCTCACGCTCAACCTCTCGCCCGCTCAGGTCGATTCGCTCATCGCCGAGTGGCACGAACTGCGCCAGGAGATCAAGTATGATGAATATTTCCGTCACTATATCCTCTCCGACTCGGTGCAGATTATCGGCAAGGACTCCGTGGCCGATCGCCAGCGCGATACGCTCTATGCCAAGCGCCTGAAGAATCTCGTATCGACCATTCCACTGGCCTATAACTACATCGTCCGCGGCCACATCAACCGCTACGTCGATACCGCCCCGGGGACGATGAGCCGTATCCTGGGCCTCTCGCAGGTCTACTTCCCGCTCATCGAGAATGAGCTTTTGGCCGCCGATATGCCCATCGAGTTGCGCGCCCTGCCGATCATCGAGTCGGCGCTGCAGGTCAATGCTGTGTCGCGTGCCGGTGCCGTGGGTCTGTGGCAGTTCATGCCCTCGACAGGTAAGAGCTACGGCTTGGAGGTCAACACGCTCGTTGATGAGCGCCGTGACCCGATTCGCTCGACACAGGCTGCAATCCGCTTCATGAAGGATCTCTACCGCATCTTCGGCGACTGGACGTTGGCCATTGCCGCCTATAACTGCGGCCCTGGCAACGTAAACAAGGCCATCGCCCGCTCGGGAGGTAAGAGTTTCTGGGAGATCTACGACTACTTGCCGCGCGAGACACGAGGCTACGTGCCGGCCTTCATCGCCGCCACCTACGCCTTCAACTACCACCGCGAGCACAACATCGAGATGACCAAAGCCCCGATTCCGCTCGCGCTGGATACGATTCATGTCAATCGCGTCATGCACCTCGAGCAGATCGCCTCGACAATTGATGTCGACATGGAGACCCTGCGTCTGCTGAATCCGCAGTACCGCATGGATATCATCCCCGCCTCGACGAAACCCTACACGCTGATTCTGCCGCAACGCCACGTCAATCAGTATATCGAGCGCGAGGCCGAGATCATGGCTAAGGATTCGACCTACCTCAAGGAGTACCTCAATCCGGTCAATCTGGACAAGAAACGCCTGGAAAAACGCACCACCTATCACCGCATCAAGCGTGGTGAGACGCTGGGCGGCATTGCTCGTCGTTATGGCGTGACGGTCAATCAGTTGATGCGATGGAACGGCATCAAGAATGCAGGTCGTATCCGCGAGGGTCAACGCCTGCGCATCGAGAAATAATGTATATCGACCACGATACCATCGTAGCTCCGGCCACCGCATCGGGCGGTGCGCTTACCATCATCCGACTCTCGGGGGCGGATGCTGTTGCGATTGCCGATCACCTCTTTCGGGGTCGTCGGCCGCTGGCTGATTGCAAGAGCCACACGGCCCACTTCGGCACGATCGAAGTTGAAGGACGCGTGATCGACGAGGTGGTCGCTACCCTCTTCCGCGCCCCCCAAAGCTATACCGGAGACGACACCGTGGAGTTTTCCTGCCACGGTTCAGCATACATCCTTCGCGAAGTGCTTCGCCTCGCCATTGAGGCCGGAGCCCGCATGGCCGAGCCAGGCGAATTTACCCGCCGCGCCTATCTGTCGGGCCACCTGGATTTGGCACAGGCCGAGGCCGTAGCCGATCTGATTGCCGCCAACTCGCAGGCAGCACATCGCATTGCTACGCACCAAATGCGTGGCGGCTACTCCTCGGCACTCGATAAGCTCCGCGACGAATTGCTCTCACTGACCGCCCTGCTGGAGTTGGAACTGGATTTCGGCGAGGAGGATGTTGAATTTGCCGACCGCACACAACTCCGAACCACCATGCAGGCCATCAGTGCCGAAATCGAACGTTTACGCCACTCGTTCGCCTTGGGTAATGCCCTCAAGGAGGGTGTTCCCGTAGCGATTGTCGGCGCGCCAAATGTCGGAAAATCGACGCTGCTGAATCAACTATTGCAAGAGGATCGCGCCATGGTCTCGGAGATTGCCGGCACAACGCGTGATGTCATCGAGGAGTACCTGACCATCGACGGCGTTCGTTTCCGCATCCTCGACACGGCCGGTCTCCACCACACGGAGGATCGCTTGGAGCAGATGGGCATCGAGCGTACCCACCAAAGCATTCGTCGCGCGATGATCATCCTCCATCTCTGGGATGCGCGTGAGGCCGTTCAAGGCTCTCTTCCGACCCCAGATTTCCCAATTCGTGAGGATCAGACGCTCCTTTCAATTTGTAACAAAACCGACCTGGTAACCGATTTCACCGCACCCGATCACGTTATACCCATCGTCGCCCGTACGGGTGAGGGAATCGATCGCCTTCGCCAAGCGTTGCGTGCCGCCGTGCGCGATGATGAGGAGCAGACCATCGTCTCCAATGCCCGCCACTACGAGGCACTGACGACAGCCTCTGAAGCACTTACTCGCGCCCTCTCGGGCCTTGATTCAAACCTTCCGACCGATTTGCTGAGTGAGGAGATCCGCAGTGTCATCACCGCTATCGGCTCTATCACTGCCCGCGGCGAAATCCTCCCCACCGAGATCCTCGGCCACCTCTTCGGCCATTTCTGCATCGGAAAGTAACCCTTTTCAAAACTCGGTTGCACGGTCGAAAATCGCCGACGCGATTGAGGAGAGGTATTCGCGAGATTCATCATCCAACCGTAATATATAAATATAAGTATCGGTCAAAAAGTCGAGACCTTGCTCTCTCTTTTTCATGCATCGGGCAGGCGAAGAAGTAGGTATTTTAGCGTATTTTTCAACCATTTCACCTATGCAGAAGCATTCATTTCCCTGCCCAAAATAGAGTTTCAAGACCAATCGGAGAAATCCACCAAACTTGTCAAAAAGAGTTCAAAGAGGAAATCCGAAAAAAATTCGCCAAAACGTAAAAAAAAATCGCCAAAAACGTTTGTTTTTTGCCAATTTGTTGTCTAACTTTGTCCCGAAAGTGGACTTGTAACGAATTGAATTTCTTGGCGATAGTGATATTTTACATCGCGAGAATTGCATAAACTATTATATATCAAATATTTACCAAATTACTAAAAGGTTAGGTTAAGAGTTTTTTACGAAGTAAAATTGAGAACAAAAAAATAACACGCAAATGAAACGCAAAATTTACACAACACCCCGCACTGAGCTCTTCAGGGTCGAACTGGAGGGCACTTTTGCCAGCTCGGCGACGGGTACGGACGTTACGACCGGATCAATTGAGACGACCGGCCATGAGATCAACGATGTTGAATGGAGTTGGGAAACGGACAGCGATTGGGGTCAGGAATAAAAAATTGGAAGCTATGAGAAAGACATACAAATTCATGGCCGCATTGTTCGGCATGGCCATTTTGATGGCTGCATGTACCAAGGACGAGACCTTGCAACCTCAATTTACACCCGCAGCTGTAGGTGATGAAATTTTGTTCGGTGCTCGCGCCGGTTTCGAGAATGGAAATCCCGACTCCCGTACGGTATATTCGGACGAGACCTACGAGATCAAGAATCCCAATGGCACAACAACTACATTCCAGCGTATCGACTGGGTAGACAAGACGGAAGGAAGCAACACGCTGTACGACCAGATTGAGATCTACTGCGATCTGGCTCAAACGCGCGCTCACTACGATGTGTACCACAACAAGGAAGCTGGTGAACAAAACGACTACGCTTATCTCAGCAAGCAGGAGGGAGAGGCAGCCTTGCAGTGGGCTAATAACGATGAGCACACCTTCTATGCCATGTATCCTTCGTCAAAGATGTTTGCTGATGCAAATGGCGCAATTACGGTTGTTCAAGGTGTAGAAATCGACGAGGATGGCATGATGCACGGTGAGATCCCGGTAAGTCAGCCCGGTACGGTTGTTAATGCAAATGCGACCGACAAGGTTATCAACCCCGACATGCGCTATGCTTACATGGCGGCAAAGACTACGACTACACCCCAGGCAACTGATAGCTCGCAGGGTGTTAACCTGACGTTTGTTCCTGTAGTCACGGCCGTGCAGATTCAGTTCACGTTGAGTAAGACTGCTACCAATGGCTCAACCAGTCAATCGATCGATATCACCGACCTCCAGGTAGAGGGTACGGGTATTGCTGGTGATTTCAAGGCCAACCTTGCAAGTTGGTCGGGTACCGGCTATCCTGTGTGTACGCCGGAACATGTGACCGATGTAATCACGATGCCGCTGAGCGAGAAAGTAACGATGAAGGCTGGCGAGACGCTTACGTTCACGGTATTTATGTCGCCGACGGCCGATTTGTCGAACCTCAAGGTTAAGTTTACCAGTTCGGGTGTATTCCAGTCTCGCACGCTGAAGGCAGCTGATGGTGAAAACTTCATCAAGCCGTTCTGCAAAAACCGTCTTAAGAATGTGGCCCTGCCGGCTGCAGGTGTAACGTATGACCTGTCGAGGTGGATGGAGCAGCTTGATAACAACTTTACGATGAAGCGCCTTTCGCTGCCTGGTACGGGTGGTTCGTTCTCGTACAACTACACGGGTAGCAATGCGGACTACTACGCCGAACAGCACACGGGTAGTACAACGGCTGCGGATGGAACGACTCCTGCGAAAATGGATTTCAATGCACAGTGGAATGCCGGTATTCGCGCCTTCGAGATTGTGAGTGACCGAGCTAGTCACTGGCTGTGGGATAGTGCAGAATCACTGGGTGGTGCAGACATCACTTGCAATAAAACCAGCGTAAGTATCACTGTTGCAACAGCAATGTCTGAGCTCATTAAAAAAGTTAAAAATACTGACGAATGTGCCGTAGTTGTATTCACATACCAGTCAGAGGCATCTCTTGGTGATGTTGGAAAAGAGCGAAATTGCTCAAAATATGCCAGCTCACTACAACAATGGTATAATGCATTGAGTGCCGATGACAAAAAGGTATTCATGAAATACACACCAAATCTTGAGCTTGGCCCTAAGGGTAGTGAATTAGCAACCGGAACCACTACAGATGGCACTGGAGCACGTGGCCACATCATGGTATTAGCACGTATGAATCAAAAGCACGAGAAAGATAGCGGCAGCTTCACGACAGCATGCACGACTCTGTCATCATGTCCTTTTGTGGTTATTGATGGTTGTGGTACAGCTAAAGATCGTTGGGGTGCCCGTGGATATAAGATCAAGACCGGCGGCAACGAGTATCCGATGTTGGATCAGAGCAATAGTCCTAGCGATTATACAACTACTGATGGTACGGCATATAACTCAAGCATGATCATTGAGAGCTATATGACCTCCAATGTACTCGGTTTTGACACCTACACGGACGAAGGTGGATATGACACATATACCAGTGGCGATTATACGGTGATGCGCCCGATGGGTGGAGATTATAACCTCCTGAACTTTGAGTTTGAAACGGATGATGCAAACGTAAAGGTGTGGTTCCAAGAGTGGCAACGCGTATGCGAAACAGCCACCACCAGCAACCCCTATTGGTTTGCATCGAAGGAGGAGAAGTTAGACAATGCCGAACAGACTTTTATTAAAGCTATCAATGATTCGACCGGCAACACCATTTACATCAACTCGTTGTGTGGTTTCTATATTAGTGGCACTCCATCGGATAGCGGTCAATTATCTACGGGTAACGCCTATGGTGGTTCGGGTGGTAACATTGCCGGCTTGGCCGCTTATATGAATCCGGAGTTCTCGGATTTCGTAGCGAAGTCAGGCTTTGAGCAGACGACCGGTCCTACGGGTATTATCCTGATGGACCGCATAGTACCGGGCATGGAGGTTATCGGTAAGATTATCTCGAACAATTACAAGTTCTCGTTGGCCGAGTAATTGTTCTTCGCATGTAAAAAAACGCTCCTCAAAAGAGGGGCGTTTTTTTATTTTGTTGATTCATAAAAAATTGACAAAACTTATATGTAGAATCCGCCAATATTCAACGATTGTCCACTAAAACAACCAAAAAAGTTAATTTTTTGTACAAATATTTTGGATCGTGACAAAATTTGTCTATATTTGTTTTCGGAATTGAACACAAAATACAACTATTTGGATACTTTTCGACAAAAATTGGACAAATTAACATCTATACACCAATCCATAAACTTAAGTAGTATGAAAAAGAATTTTTGGTTGCTGTTAAGTGCAGCAATAGCGATGTTTTCAGTAACATCGTGTACGCAAGACGAAACGGCTACATCGACAATGGAGGATGTTGAGGCTGTTACCGAAATCCCCGTAGAGGTAGAGGGTTACAACACTACGCGCGGTCTGATCGTTGAGGATGGCGATGAGATCGAGGTATGGTGGAGAACCAAGGAGTCGATCGGTGTCTATGGCAACAACCTGAAGAATGCCAAGTTCACAGGTACGAACAGATACAAGAATGCCGCGACGACGACCTTCTCGGGTAGCTCGCTCTTCTCGACGCCCAAGTATGCCTACTATCCTTACAGCGCAGATAATAGCGGCAACGCACAAACGGCTGTACGTGGCACGTTGCCTAAATCGCAGAGCTGGCACACCTCGAACAAGGTAATGACGGCAGATTATAAAATCGGCACCTATAAATCACGTTCGTGGACGGGTTACAACTTTACCTTTACGCCGGTAATCACCTTCGTAAAGCACACTATCGACGCTACCGGCACGGTACTGCAGGATGAGAAGTTACAGCGCATCACGATGACGGTTAAGACGGCTAATGGTCAGCCCAGACAGATTAACGGAGACTTCTCGATGGATCTCACGCAGTCGGCAAACAATGCACTGACGTTGGATGCTGCAGGTGAAGAGTCGAACATCCTGGCACTGAATTGGACCAACACGCCGACCATGGCAGCCGATTACACGGTAACAGGTTATGTAGCCGCTGCTCCGTTGGTCAAAAAGGGTGATGTTATTGATTTTACGATTAAAACCGAGAACTATACGGCCACATTCAGCCGCACCTCGGAGGTAAATTACGAAGCCAATCTCTTAGTCAACTACGCAATGCCGTTGGCCGACATGAGTGATGTAGTCTATACATCGTTGAAAGAGGAAGAGCCCGAGACTCCGGAAACTCCCGAAGCAGTTGAGCTGAAGATTAATAGCTTCAAATTTACGGTAGCGAACAATCCCGGCAAAATTCTGCCGCGAAGTTTCACGCACAATTCGTCGTTCACAGTATCGACATCGACGAGCACTGAGGTAGTTTGCGAGGTGGATAACGAGGCTCGAACCATCAAGGCCTACATTCCATATCTAAATAATCGCAAGCTCATACCAACATTTGAAGTTGAAGAGGGTTTGTATGTACTAACAGAAAAAAATGGTATTATAACAAGCGATCAAACAATCGTTGACTTCAGCACATGCAAGGAAATTGGAGTTATTAATACTGCAGAGGAAGGCGTAATTTACACAGTAGAGCTGACCAACACGGGTCTGCCGGTAGTGGTGATCAACCAGCAGAGCGGTTTGATGACCTCATCGTCGCAGGATGACAGCGACTATCAGAAGGCTACCAAGGCTTGGATTGATGCTACGGGCACCTACTTCCAGCCCAAGGATAGTGACTGGTCGATGGAGGATGGCGACAGCTTCATGATTTACAATGCCGATGGTACGTCGGCACTGAAGGACAAGAACGGAGCCACGGTAACCGAGCCTGTACTTGCCTCGACTCGCGTGCGTGGCAATGTAACACAGCAGATGCCCAAGAAACCCTTCGCCGTGAAACTCGACAAGAAGCACGCCGTACTCGACATGCCCGCACACAAGCGTTGGGTACTGCTCGCCAACTGGAAGGACCGCACGCTAATGCGTAACGAGGTGGCCTTTGAGATTGCCAAGGCATTCAAGACAGTCTATCCGAACGATGGTATGGCATGGACGCCGTCGGGACAGCATGTTGAGCTGGTTTACAACGGTGTATATGTTGGTAACTACTACCTCTGCGAGCAGGTCAAGATCGACGAGAACCGCCTGGCTATCAACGAGCCGTATGATGCAGAGGACAATGCAGTAGCAGCCGAGGCTTGCGGTATCCTGATGGAGAGCGACGACGGCTACGATGAGGCATATCAGTTCACGACGCGCGCACGCATTCCGTTCCTCTTCAAGGACGATGGTACGGCCGATATGTTGACCTACGCTTCGTCGCTCGTACAGGGCATTGAGGACAAATTGAATAGCAAAGATTTCTCGGGCGCATATGCAACTATGGACATTACCTCGTTCGTTGATTTCCTCCTTGTGCAGGATCTGATGATGAACAGCGAGATGAAGCATCCGAAGAGCTGCTACAGTTACATCAACAACGGCAAGCTTTACGCAGGTCCGGTTTGGGATTTCGACTGGAATACGCTGCCCACCAGCACCAGCTACTCGGAAGAGGGTTACTCGTACACGAAATCGATTGTATCGTATGGTTCGTGGAGCTACCAGAATAGTGCTCAGAGCAGCCCAAGCACGAGCGACGAGAACTACATTTGGTATCCGCGCCTAATGGCCAGCAGTGAGTTCATGCAAGTTGCAGCTCAGCGTTGGGCCGGTGTACAGGGTCAGTTGAGCGAGGTGCTCGCTCACATCGACGAGGTAAAGGCTCAGATTGCCAAGTCGGAGGCCGAGAACGCCAAGATGTGGCCAGTAGATAGTAAAAAGACCGGATTGTCTGCTCTCGGCGGACAACTCCGAGGCACTAAGTATGGTATCGGTGGTGGATTTGGCAATGCCGGCTTCTGCGGTGACGAGGGTATGACCTTTGATGCTGCAGTAGAGCAGATGAAGAAGACTCTTTCGGCCCGAATGAGTGGCATGAGCAACAACATCTACAAATAGTTCAAAACTATTTCCTTTCACTCCCCGCAACACAAGTTGCGGGGATTTTTTTTGCCGTGTTTGGGGCGATTTCAGCCATTCGTCGGTCGAATATGACCATTCGGCGGAAAAAGAGCGCAACAAAAGAGAATAGCTCCGAAAATTTGTTATCTTTGAGGCAAGCCTCGAAGATACTGGCGCTCGCTGAAAGAAATAAATGAAGCAAGCTTCTTATTTCTTGCTCGCTTATTCGTATCTTTGTATAGAGGGATTATATCCGAATGAATGGGTACGATCCCCAAAAGCGAAACAAACTAACATAAAATACAAAGAACCATGACTGTTAAATTCAGACTGGAGTACGCGACTGTCTACGGCGAGGAGCTGATCCTCGTGATCGACGGAGCACACCCTAAAATGGAGCCGATGCGCTACATCGGTGGCAACATTTGGGAGTGCTCCTTCAAGACCGCCGCAACGACCCGCACGCTCCGTTACCACTACGAGCTGCACCGCGACGGCGCTCCGATCCGCAAGGAGTGGGGCAAGGGACACACCCTCACGACCGACAAAGGTGTGACCACCATTGCGCTCTACGACCGTTGGCACGATATGCCCTCGGATCGTTCGTTCCGTTCGTCGATGTTCACCGAGGGTGTCTTTGCCCGCCCGAAGACGAAGAAGGCCACCCCGCTGTCGGCCGATGAGGTGATGATCCGCGCCGAGATTCCCGTAGTACGTTCCACGCAACAGGTTATCCTCGTTGGCGACCAGAAGGTGCTGGGCAACTGGGAGGTCAAGAAGGGCGTGGTGATGAGTGACTCGGAGGCCCCCGTATGGACGGCCCACATCCCGCGCGAGAAGCTCTCGACCCCCTTTACCTATAAGTTCGTCATCGTCGATACCGCATCGGGTGAGACCGTGGCTTGGGAGGCCGGCGAGAACAACTTCTTCGACCGTCCGTTGAAGGAGGGCGAGTGCGTGGTAATTGACTCGCTGCGTCCCCGCTTCCACATGAATCCCTGGCGCGGTGCCGGTGTGGCGATTCCGGTCTTTGCCCTCCGCTCGAACGATAGTTTCGGTGTGGGTGAGTTCAACGACCTGAAGCTGATGATTGATTGGGCCGCCTCGACGGGTCAGTCGATTATCCAGATTCTGCCCGTGAACGACACGACGATGACCGGCACGTGGCAGGACTCCTACCCCTACAACGCCAACTCGACCTTCGCCCTGCACCCGCAGTTCCTGCACCTGCCCGATGTGGGCAAGCTCAAGGACAAGAAAGCTGCAGCCCGTTTCGAGAAGCTGGGTCGTGAGCTCAATGCCCTCGCCGAGATCGACTACGAGAAGGTCAATAATACGAAGAACGAGTACCTCCGCGCGCTCTACGTCCAGGAGGGCAAGAAGTGCTTCGCCTCGAAGGAGTTCAAGGCCTTCATGGCCTCGAACGAGCATTGGCTGCGCCCCTACGCGGTCTTCTGCGCCCTGCGCGATGCCTACTCGACCCCCGACTTCAAGGAGTGGGGCAAGTGGGCCGACTATACTCCCGAGAAGGCTGCCGAGTATGAGGCTGCTCACCCCGAGGAGGTGGCCTATAACCACTTCGTGCAGTTCCATCTCGATCGCCAGCTACGTAAGGTACGCGACTACGCACACTCGCGCGGCGTGGTGCTGAAAGGCGACATTCCGATCGGTATCTCGCGCACGAGCGTCGATGCCTGGGTCTATCCCGAGCTCTTCAACATGGACTCGTCGGCGGGTGCTCCGCCCGATGATTTCTCAGTGATGGGTCAGAACTGGGGCTTCCCGACCTACAATTGGCAGAAGATGGCCGAGGACGGCTTTGCCTGGTGGAAGGCGCGCTTCGTGAAGATGGCCGAGTATTTCGATGCCTACCGCATCGACCACATCCTGGGCTTCTTCCGCATCTGGGAGGTACCCCTGGAGGCTGTCAATGCCCTCCTGGGTCGCTTCAACCCTGCCCTGCCCTTCTCCGAGGAGGAGATTCGCTCCTATGGCTTCTGGTTCAACAAGGATTGGCACACGGCGCCGATTTCGATGACGGACAACGTCCTCTTCATCGAGGATAAGTACAAGCCCGGCCACTACCATCCGCGCATCTCATCGCAGTCGAGCGAGTGCTACAAGAACCTGTCGCAGGACCAGAAAGATGCCTATAACCATCTCTACAACGACTTCTTCTACTACCGCCATAACGACTTCTGGTATGGCGAGGCGATGCGCAAGCTCCCCGCGCTGATCGAGGCTACGGGTATGCTGGTGTGCGGTGAGGACCTCGGTATGATCCCCCACTGCGTACCTGCCGTGATGGAGGGCGAGCAGATTCTCTCGCTCGAGATTCAGCGTATGCCCAAAGACCCGAGCGTAGAGTTTGGTGCTACGCAGCACTACCCCTACCTCTCGGTTTGCACCACCTCGACCCACGACATGAACCCCGTGCGTGCTTGGTGGGAGGAGGATCGCGCACTCTCGCAGCGCTTCTACAACCAGGTGCTGGGTGCCTGGGGCGAGGCTCCCTACTATTGCGAGCCGTGGATTTGCGAGCTGATTGTGGAGCAACACCTCAAGTCGCCCGCCATGCTCACGATTCTGCCCTGGCAGGATTGGGTCGCTATGGATGGCAAGCTGCGCCGCGAGAACCCGAACGAGGAGCGTATCAATGTGCCGGCCAACTCGCGCCACTACTGGCGTTACCGTATGCACATGACCCTGGAGGAGCTCTTGGCTGCGGATGACATGAACGCCATGATCCGTCGCAAGATTGCCGAAAGTGGAAGATAGCACGACCACAGATAACGAAAGCGGGGCTGTTCGATGAACAGCCCCGCTTCATTTTTAGCGCAATTTATTGCGTTCAAAGTAGCCGTGTGTATGCAGAAAATAGTTCGCAACTGCCACGGCATTGGCAGCTGCAGCGACCCAGAAGGCGGCATGATAGCCCAGATGCTCGGCGATCGAGCCGCCAAGGATGATGCCGATACCGATGCCGATATCCCACGAGACGAGGAACGTAGAGTTGGCCGTACCGCGCTGATCGTTCGTGGCGAGGTTGAGAAACATGGTCTGGAAGGCGGGAAAGAGGTGGCCGTTACCGAGGCCGATAATCAAGGCCGCGCCATAGAATCCCCACGGATGATGTACACCGGCAAAGAGCAGGTAGCCACACAGAGCCACCGAAACGCCAATAGCGGCATTCTGATGAATCAGGCCACGGCTGAGGGTGCGACCTCCCGCCAGGCGCGACAGGATCAGACCGATCGAGAGCAACATAAAGAAGAATCCCGATCCCTGCGTGATACCCAACTCCTCCTTGCCGTAAATGGCCAGGTAAGTCGAAAGAATACCATACGAAACGGCAAAGCCGACCATGCAGATACCGGCACTCCACCCCTTCTTCAGGACAAAGTGGTCGAGCGAAATCGGGGCTTTATTCTCCACCTTGGGGCGCGGTTTCAGCTCTAGGGTCGAGTTAATACCAAAGCCGATAAAGGCTACCACCAGCGCGATCCAAAAGAGTACATCGTAGCTATGGCACATGCCGTAGATCACGAGTGCGACGGTCGGGCCGATGGCCGTGGCGATGTTGTTCGAAAGGCCGTAGTAGCCGATACCCTCGGCGCGACGCGTGGGGTGCAGCACATCAATGGCCACAGTGCTGTTCGAGACGGTCGAAGCCCCAAACGGCGCACCGTGCAACGTACGTACAATGGCAAACAAGAGGAGCGATCCGGCCACCAAATAGCCCGCAAAAAGGGCGGCAAACAAAAAGTAGCTCACCAACAGCACCGTGCGGCGAGGAAACGTATCGACAAAGTAACCACTAAAGGGACGAATCAAAAGCGCCGTCAGCGTGTAGCCAGACAGCACAAAACCGATCATCTCCTTATCGGCCGAGAAGGTATCGGCCAGGTAGAGCGGCAAGAGTGGCGTAAGGAGCATAAACGAGAAGAAGGTCATGAAGTTGGCACTCCAGACCTTCAAATAGTTCCGATTCCACAATTTTTCCTGCATTGTCGTCATCCTGCGTTCGTTCAATTTACAACAATTTTAATGCAATCGCTGCACACGCCTCGGCATCGGCAAGCGCATGGTGGTGATCCTCCAGGCAATAGCCACACGCAGCGGCCACGGTGTGGAGCTGGTGGTTCTCGACTTGGCCCTTCAGCGTTTGACGCGAAGCGGCCAACGTATCGTAAAACGTATAACCCGGGTAGCGCATCCCGTAGCAGTCGAAGACGGCACGCAGACAACTCTCATCGAAACGGGCATTATGCGCCACAAGCGGAAGCCCATCGATGCGCTCCTCTATCTCGGCCCACACCTCGGGGAATGTGGGAGCGTTGCAAGTATCGCGCCGCGAAAGGCCATGCACACGCTGACAGAAGTAGGCGTAGTAGTCCGGTTCGGGGCGAATCAAGCTGTAGTAGCGATCCACAACCTCCCCTTCACGCACCACAACCACACCCACCGAGCAGACGCTCGAACGTGAGCCGTTGGCCGTCTCAAAGTCTATGGCTGCAAAGTTCTCCATCGCGAAGGCAAAAGTACGCAAAAATCCGTTTCGCTATCCTCCAAAGGAAAAAAACTTGCGCTCAAAGGGGCAACAAACGCATAAAAAAAAGTGGGGAAGAATCGTCGATTCCTCCCCACATCGCTTCGAGCAAGAACTTACTCGGCCGGCGTCTCAACCACCTCAGCAGCCTCGGCCGGAATCTCAGCCTGCGGGATAGCCGTCTCAGCCTCCAGCACGCGCTCCTGCAGTGCAGCAGCGTCCTTCGAGATCGAGCTGTTCGACTCGGCTACGCGGTTGCTGTCCATGGCCGTCGTAGCTACCAGGCTCAGTACCAGGATAGCCACAGCCATCGTCCAAGTAAACTTCTCCAAGAAATTCGTCGTCTCACGCACGCCCATCACCTGGTTCGATGCGCCAAAATTGGCGGCCATGCCGCTCTTCGGACTCTGAACCAATACAGCCAGGATAATCAGCACGCTGGCAATCAGGATCAGAACAATGCAAATCGTGTATAACATATTGTTAAATTTTAATTATTGTTTTCTAATTTGGCAATTAACTCGGCAAAGTAAACACTTTTTTCGGGATTTAGCAAACTTAATTTGCGATAAATTGATTTTGCCTCCTTTTGAAGTCCCTGTGCCAGGTAAATTTCGGCCAATTCCTCGCTCACCAGCTCATCTTCCTCCTCCAAATCGGCATCCAATCGGATCTCCTCCTCAGGTTCTCCCGCCTCGGCCACGATGCGTAGATCTTCCGTCTGCAAGAATTTATCGATTACGTCATCGGTCGAGAGGTAACGCAAAGCGGCCGCATCATACACGGAACCCGATACCAGTCCCTCGGCACGCCACGGCATAACGATTGTTGTCGAAGGGTGCATCCCTACCCCACGGCGACGTGCTTCGCACTGCAACGGACGATACCACGGGAAGGCCCCATACAATTGACCGAAAGCCTCCTCGCTCAACTCCCGCACGCGCTGCGGGTCGGCAAATAATTCACGCAACTCGGCCATAGACTACCAGTTCGAGGCCGCAGCCATGAAGATATCGGTCACCAATTTATCGACAATCTCGGGGATCAGCGTACCCTCCACCTCGGTCAGCAGCTGTGTCGAGTCATAATCCTCGTAGGCGGTAAAGGTCTGATTGAACGACATCGTATCATCCAACGCATTGGTAAAACGCACCTTAACGGTAATCGTCAGGCGGTTCAACAACGCGTAATCATCCGACGATACGGAGGCCGTAGTCGAGGTATAATTCGTAATCTCACCCTCGAAGGCGAAATCGCCACCCTCCTCCACCTGTTGCAGGCGCGTACGGCGCGAGAAGATATCGACCAGGGCATCGGTCAGGGTCGATGACAGGATGGGCGACACCATCGTCGCATTATTCGGGAAATAAGCCACCGAAAAGGTCTTTGCATCGGGCGGGATCGAGGCTCCCGAGAGGGAGTATTTGATGGCCACGCCACAGCTGGTCATCAAGACGGCCGCCGCCACAAAGGCTATGATTCGTTTCAACATATGCGTTTATTCTTCAATTCCTAACTCTTTAATTTTACGATAGAGCGTCCGCTCGGAGATAAACAGATCGGCAGCAGCATCCTTGCGACGGCCATTGTTGCGACGCAATGCCCGCACAATCTCCTCGCGCTGCACATCGGCCTTGGTGCGCTGTCGGGGCTCCTCCTCCACCTCTTCGGTCTCGGCAAACCCCTCCTCGAAAGGCTCTTCGTAGTGCGGCTTGACGCTCGGCAGCAGCGCCTTGATATCGCTCGCTCGCTCCATCGGGGCTCCTCCAGTGCGGTGCATCAACTCCGTCACCATCCGTTTCAGATCGCCGATCTCGGAGCGCATATCGAAGAGTAACTTATAGAGCAGCTCACGCTCATTTGCGAAGTCGTTAGCCGATCCCGTCGAGGTATGCATCGTCATCGGCTTGGTGTGCACCTCTGGCAGGTACTTTGCCAGCACGTCGGCCGTAATCGTGCGTACCGGTTCGATGGCCGAGATCTGCTCCGCCACGTTCTTCAACTGACGGATGTTCCCTCGCCAATAGTAGTTCATCAGCATCTCGCGCGCCGAATCATCCAGCACGATCGAAGGCATGCGATACTGCACCGCCACATCGGCCGCGAACTTACGGAACAGGAGCGGAATATCTCGTTTACGCTCACGCAAGGCAGGTACCGCAATGGGCACCGTCGCCAGGCGGTAGTAGAGGTCCTCGCGGAAACGTCCCTCCAAAATTGCCTGCTGCAACTGCACATTCGTAGCCGCCACAACACGCACGTCGGTCTTCTGTACCTTCGACGAGCCGACACGGATATATTCACCCGACTGCAACACACGTAGCAGACGTGCCTGGGTCGCCAGCGGCAACTCAGCCACCTCGTCCAGGAAAATCGTACCACCGTTCGCCTCCTCAAAGTAACCCTTGCGTGCCTCCACAGCGCCCGTAAAGGCACCCTTTTCGTGGCCGAAGAGTTCCGAATCGATCGTACCTTCGGGGATTGCGGCACAGTTTACGGCGATGTATTTATTGTGTTTACGGGCTGAATAGGTGTGTATCACCTGCGGAAAAACCTCCTTACCCACACCACTCTCACCGGTCACAAGCACCGTAAGATCCGTGGGGGCTACCCGCAAGGCAACCTCCAAGGCCCGATCCAGCAACTCGGAGGTTCCGATGATGCCGAAACGTTGTTTGATTGTGGTAATTTCCGTCATGCTAATCTTCCTTTCTTACTCCTCCGTTGCAGCCTCGATCATCATCTCATCCACCACCTCGATCGGCTCTTCGTCACCACTATCCATAGCATCGCTATACAAGCCGAAAGCGATCGCCAACAAGGCGATTACGGCTGCCGCGATCGCTACCAACAGGAAACGATCGGGCTGCTTTTTGCCCTGCTTCGTAGGACGCGGACGACGCGCAGCTGTCGGACGCACCGGGCGCTCTGGACGCTGTTTACGTACCGGCTGGGGCTCCTCATCGAGCAGTTCCTCCTCGGCAATCTCCTCGATCTCCTCCTCCGATTCGTCATCCATATCCTCATCGGCCACGGCTGCCCACACAGGCTGCTGCGGCTCGAGCGGACGCTGCTCGACCACATCGACCGTCTTCTGCTCGGCATGGCGCGCCTCGGGACGCACCTTCTCGATCAGATCGGGAATGATATCAATCGGTGCTTCGGGAACCACCTTCAGGCGCGGATGGTGCTCAAAGAGAATCGTTCCGTTCTTTCCGGGCAGGAATTCACCGAAGTCCGAGAGGTAGAAGCGTTCCCCCTGCTCCACGGCATGGCGCACCTCATACACGAAACGATCGATTTCGCCGCGAGCTGCCACATCGCTCATCCCCTTTTCGACCAGCAGGCCGTGCAACACACCGTCGTCACGACGAAGCAGTTCGGAAAAGACCACACCGCGCGGCTCCTCCTTCACGAGGAACGCACCCAGCTGGGGCACCACCAAACGTTTGTGGGTTTCGAGATATTGTTCGATGAGTTGAATCAACACAGTCATTGTTATTTATCGAGTTTTCAGGCCTCAAAATTACCCATTTTCGGCAAAAAAAACAAGATTCGCGCACCTATTTTCAAAATAATAGAGCGAAGTGTTGCTTTTCTCATTTTTATTCACCTAATTTGCATCGTCGTTTTTCGACAAATCCGATCGAGCTACTTTGGCATAAATTTTCCAATGTAATCGAGTTAGATTTATTTTTCATTCAAAAACCGCCCTTTTCGGATCATGAAAGACAAGTACATCGACCTGATTGAACAGACATTCGACTTCCCCCAAGACGAGTTCTCGGTGCAGGACGGCGAATTGCAATTCTACGACATTCCTTTGATGGAGCTGATCAAGCAGTACGGTACGCCGCTCAAAATTACCTACCTGCCTAAGATCTCGCAACAGATCAATCGTGCCAAGCGAATGTTCAACGTGGCTATGGCCAAAGCCGACTACCGCGGCTCGTATAACTATTGCTATTGTACCAAGTCAAGCCACTTCTCGTTCGTGCTGGAGGAGGCGATGAAAAACGACATCCACCTCGAGACCTCGTCGGCGTACGACATCCACATCATCAAGGCGCTCTACGACGGCGGCATCCTGGACAAGGATCGCTACATCATCTGCAACGGCTTCAAGCGTCCGCAGTATGTCGAGGGTATCGCCGAGCTCCTGAACGAGGGTTTCGAGAATACGATTCCGGTCATCGACAACAAGGAGGAGATCGATCTGTTTGACGACGCGGTAACGAAGAAGTGCAAGGTGGGTATCCGCATCGCCTGCGAGGAGGAGCCGAAGTTTGACTTCTACACCTCGCGCCTCGGTATTCGCTACAACGACATCGTCGATTTCTACAAGGCCAAGATTAAGTCGAGCAAGAAGTTCCAGCTCAAGATGCTCCACTTCTTCATCAACACGGGCATCCGCGATACGGCCTACTATTGGAACGAGTTGTCGAAGTGCATGAATGTGTACTGCGAACTGAAGCAGATCTGCCCCGAGCTGGACAGCCTCAACATCGGTGGCGGTTTCCCGGTCAAGAACTCGCTCGACTTCAACTACGACTACGAGTACCTTACGGAGGAGATCATCGCCCAGATCAAGAACATCTGCCAGCGCAACGACGTCGAGGAGCCCAACATCTTCACCGAGTTCGGTTCATTCACCGTGGGTGAGAGTGGCGCGGCCCTCTACTCGATCGTGAACCAGAAGCAGCAGAACGACCGCGAGAACTGGTACATGATCGATTCGTCGTTCATCACTACGCTGCCCGACACGTGGGGTATCAACCAGCGCTTCATCATGCTCCCGATCAACAACTGGGACAAGGAGTACCAGCGTGTCTTCCTGGGTGGCCTGACGTGCGACTCGGAGGATTTCTACAACGCCGAGGTACACACGAACGCGATCTTCCTGCCCAAACTCGAGAAGGGCAACACACAATATATCGGATTCTTCCACACGGGCGCCTATCAAGAGTCGTTAGGCGGTTTCGGCGGCATTCAGCACTGCCTGATCCCCGCTCCGAAACATGTGATCATCGACCGCGACAAGAGCGACAACGAGTACTACACCCGCCTTTTCGCCAAAGAGCAATCCTACCGCTCGATGCTTAGGATTTTGGGATATTAGTCAATGCTTTATAACCAAACAAAAGCCTACCGAAACTGGTAGGCTTTTGTTATCAACATGATTGTCGACTATGTTTTTGATGACGACGATCAAATGTTTGAGTTAGCAATCTATGCTTCCTGCACACCCTCTCACAATCTTCCGTATCGCCTCGTAGACAAGACTTATATATACAAAGGAAATCCTCAATTTGAGTCGGTTCCAACACCTCAAAAGCAGCAAACCTTGCCACGAACACCTCTTTTAGGACTTTCTTCCCTTTAATTCCTATAGCAGCTGCACCTTCAGCTGTTCCCGCGTGCAAATAGACGTATTGGGGATACAGATTGCACTCACAACCAATGCATGTTGCAGTATCATACTTTGACAATTCACCGATACCAGCAACCTGAATCTTACCAACTTCTCGCCACAATTCGTCAAAGGATTTGCATTGTTTTAGATTCGCCATCTTATTTGCGATAGCTCTCTCCCATCGTCGACTAGCACTCTCCTCATACCCTGCATAGCTTTCTCTACGCAGTTTATGAACCAGTCGTCCCGTCCACGACCTATGCATCACATTATACGCCGAAGCTGATTGCATGTACAATGCAATCCACTTTTTCATTTGCGCATCAGTTAATACGTCCATCTTATTCAAAGTCATAGGGTGTAATTATAGATTTATAAAAATACCAATTACCCTCAGCGGCATTATCCTCGTCCGTAGAACTCCAATTTTTCATATATCCATCATACGCTTGACGAGGAACGCAGATACCGCCAATATTATATTTGGAACCAAACGAGTTTTGCCATATTCGTGGTGACGTCATCGCCTTACAATAGAACGCCATATTTCTTCTATCTACTTCATCTCCATATTGATCTTCGGCATAAAACACCAACTCACCTATTTCCGCCACTTTTTCACCAATTATCACTTCGTCAAGACGGGCACAATCATAAAATGCAAATTGGTCTATAAATCTCACACCATTCCCAATTTTGACACTAATCATATTTTGGCAATTATAGAACGCACGATCACCAATTCTAAACGCATCATCACCAACAACAAGATCCCTAATACGATACCCTTCAAATATCCCCTCTCGGATTTCCGTTGTCCCCTTCTGATAAATAACACGAGAAGCAGGGACACTACAATTAATTGTAAGTTTACTTATATAACCTTTAAATGCGTATTGTCCAATCGATCTTACATTTTTACCAATAGATATATGGTTTATATCACATTTATAAAAAGCAGATTCTCCAATTTTGGTTACATCATCCCCTATGATAAGTGTATCGAATCTAGCGCCTTGACAAAAACCAATCGTATTATCCCACACATCAGTTTCCGCATCCGGAATATTGAAATTCATAGTTATTTCCTTTGTATAACCTTCGAAGGTATCAGTCTCAATGTCCGTTATACCTTTTCCGATCACCACTTTCGTCAGCCCAGACCCATAGAAAATTTTGCTTCCAAGACTCGAAACATTATCTGGAATAGTAACATTATCCAACTTAACACAATCGCTAAAGGCAGTATCTCCAATCCACTTAACCCCACTACCAATACTTAAGCTTGTCAAGCTGGCACATTGATCTAATGTTTCACTACTAATAGAGGTAATTCCATTTCCAAGAGCAAGGCTTGTTAGATTCATACAATCAGAAAAAGCGCTACTTCCAAGACTTGTAACACTATCCGGGATAGTAAGGCTTACCAAGCTAGAACATCCACTAAAAGCATACGCACCTATTGATTGAAGACCATCAGGCATTGCAAGGCTTGCCAAGCTAGAACATCCACTAAAAGCATACGCACCTATTGATTGAAGGCTGTCAGGCAATGTAAGACTTGCCAAGCTAGAACAGGAACAAAAAGCATACGCACCTATTGATTGAAGACCATCAGGCATTGCAAGGCTTGCAATGCTGTTACAGTCCTTAAATGCGCTATTTTTAATAGAGGCCACACTCTTAGGCAGTACTATTCCAATTAGCCCACTGCACCCCTCAAACGCCGACTGACTAACACTGTTTAGTTTTGAGGGCAGAAGGATATATTTTATACTCTTTTGATTCTTAAAGGCTTCATCAGGGATTATTGTCACATCAGCATTAAACGTAAGTTTACCAATGCCATTAGCATAGGTATTTGAAATTAAATACCCATTAAATCCAGGATTTGCCGTGAGATCGATAGGATATCCATATTGCGTAATATACAATATCTCGTTATTTGCGCAATTCCTCCCTTCTAATGGATTCCCTCCAGTATTTTCCGCTGCCTCTTGAGTAATTTTCACCACCTGTTTTTTATTGTTAAGTCCGTCCACAAATGTAATATTTGCAGTCCTACTTTCCGAAAAGATATTCTCAAGAACCTTAAAAACGACCACCGTTGTTATTGATCTTGTATCAGCAAGTTGTATCCAATCACAAGCGGAAGCATCAATTTCAACACCCACATTAGACTTATCGACATCATGCAACAAAGTAAATTCAATTGAACCGCCATCGGCATTCATCATTGCGGTTTCGGGAGTAACAATAAATACAGATTCAGACGGATTCTTACCATCGTCATCATCAGGCTTTGAAGGTGTTTCATTTGGAGTGTCTGGATTAGTAATTTCGTTATCACCTCCACAATTCGGCAATGCCATCAGCAAAGCCATCACAAGCGACAAACAAAATAGCTTTTTCATATTTAGTTCATTTCTGCCGTTACGACTCCCCTATACGGCATATAAACAAAAAGAAAGTGTGGAGTCGTCCGTTTATCTATCAAGAGGCATTTGGCGTGGCCCGAATACAAATAAACAAAACCCCACACCGAATAGCGCACACAGGATGTATGCCTATAAACGATGATGAGTGTTATTGCCTCCTTGTACTCTAAAAATCGCCAAATTTTCTTGATAAGGATTAGCGAAACACTTTCACTAAAAATATGTACACGACCTTTTGGATCGCTTTACAAAATTAAGAACTATTTTCCAATTCCCCAACACTGCACCTAACTTTTCTTACGGACTACTGCACGAAAGCAGGCCGCTTTTTTTTGGTCCAAAGGTTGCTAAAGGGGACAAATGGTAATTAAAAGAAAACCGTTTTGTCCTCCGCGCATTAAGAATTCTACTCTTCGGAATTTTTAATTCTTAATTCATTTTCGTATCTTTGGACGAAAATGTGCATATAAAGAAAAAAGTATGGCAACCATTAAATGTATCGGTATATTGACCTCGGGCGGTGATGCCCCGGGTATGAATGCGGCCATTCGTGCCGTGACGCGTAGCGCCATTTACCACGGCTTTAAGGTAAAGGGTATCATGCGCGGTTACAAAGGTTTAATAACGAACGAGATTGTCAATTTCGACTCGCACAGCGTCTCGAACATCATCCAGCTCGGTGGCACGATTCTCAAGACGGCCCGCTGCAAGGAGTTCACGACACCCGAGGGTCGCAAGTTGGCCTATGAGAACATGAAGGCCGCCGGCATCGATGCGCTGGTCGTGATCGGTGGCGATGGTACGCTCACCGGCGCCAAGCTCTTCGCCGAGGAGTACGACGTGCCCATTATCGGCCTGCCGGGTACGATCGACCGCGACCTGGGCGGTACGGACCACACGATTGGTTACGACACGGCCCTCAACACGATTCTCGACGCCATCGATAAGTTGCGCGACACCGCTTCGTCGCACGAGCGCCTCTTCTTCGTCGAGGTGATGGGCCACACGGCCGGTTACCTGGCACTCTACAGTGCCCTGGCTTCGGGTTCGGAGGCAGCGATCATCCCCGAGATGGAGACCGAGGTGGACCAGCTGGGTGAGCTGATCAACCACGGCTTCCGCAAGAGCAAGAACTCGGCTATTGTCATCGTAGCCGAGAATCCCGAGACGGGCGGTGCTACGGCGCTGGCCGAGCGCGTCAAGAAGGAGTTCCCCGAGTTCGACGCCCGCGTCACGATTCTGGGCCACATTCAGCGTGGCGGTTCACCCTCGGCACGCGACCGCATCCTCGCCTCGCGCATGGGTGACGCAGCCGTAGAGGCCCTCATGGAGGGTCAGCGCAACGTGATGATCGGCATCCAGAATGGCCAAATCACCTACGTTCCCATCGCCAAGGCACTCCAAAAGCGGAAGCACATCGTGCGCGAACACCTGGAGTTGGTCAAGATTCTTTCGATTTAACACCCCGTAAACGACAACCTAAACCTAAATGAAACGTGTAATCGGCATTGGAAATGCCTTGACCGACATGTTGGTCAACCTCAAGACAGATGCTGTTTTAGGCCAATTTCACCTGGCCAAAGGCTCGATGAGCCTTGTGGACACCACGCTGCAAACCGAAATTTCGAAATCCGTAGCCGGACTCCCCTACTCGCTCTCACTGGGCGGATCGGCCGGCAACACGATCCGAGCCATGGCTCGCCTCGGCACGGAGGTCGGCTTTATCGGCAAAGTGGGCGAAGACACGACGGGCGACTTCTACATCCAGGCGCTCAACAACCTGAACATCGAGCCGGTGATCTTCCGCGGTACGGAGAAGTCGGGCAAATGCGTATCGCTCGTCTCGGCCGATGGTGAGCGCACGCTGGTGACCCACCTCGGCGCAGCGCTGGAGTTGGAGGCTGAGGAGATTGAGCCCTCGATTTTCGAGGGTTACGATTGCCTCTATGTCGAGGGTTACCTGGTGCAGAATCACGAGCTGATCGAGAAGGCGGCTGCTACGGCCAAGCAGTGCGGCCTGAAGGTGGCGATCGACCTTGCTTCGTTCAACGTGGTGGCCGAGAATCTGGAGTTCCTGCGTTCGCTCGTCAAGGAGTACGTGGACATCGTCTTTGCCAACGAGGATGAGGCCAAGACCTTCACCTGCGAGGGTGAGCCGGTCAATGCCTTGCAGCAGATTTCCGAGATGTGCGAATTGGCCGTTGTAAAGATTGGCACGAAGGGCGCCCTGATCAAGCAGGGCGACGAGGTGGTCCATGTCGGTATCATGGCAGCTGCCAAGCGCGTCGATACGACGGGTGCGGGCGACTTCTATGCTGCAGGCTTCATGTCCGGTCTGTACGAGGGGCTGACCCTGCGTCAGTGCGGCACGATCGGTGCCATCACGGCCGGTAAGGTTATCGAGGTGGTCGGTACGACCTTCGGCGAGGAGGCCTGGGAGGAGATCTTCCGCCTGGTGAATCGTGTCAAGACCGAGAAGTACCTCTTCTAAAGGCGAAGGGTACACCCCATAAAAAAAAAGAAAAAGGTCGTCTATCGGACGACCTTTTCTATTTGTGCTACAATTCTTTCGGGCGTGATCGCCGTCAGGCAACGATAATCGCCAAATTTACAGGGCTTAGCGCCAAAGACCGAGCAAGGGCGACACGGCAAATCGACCTGCAGGGCATCTTCCGCACGACAGCCCCATCCCAAGAATCCGAGGTTCGGATGCGTAGCGCCCCAGATCGAGACGACAGGCGTAGCTACGAGCGATGCCATATGCATCGCCAGCGAATCCATCGAGATCAGGCAATCCTCGTGAGCCATCACCTCCATCTCACCCGCAAAACGCACCTTCCCGAAGAGGGCCGTCACGTTGGAATATTGTTGCTCCATCGCCTCGGCAAACACCTGCTCCTGCCCGCCTCCGCCATGGATAAAGACGCGGTCGTAACGAGCTGCCAACAGCTCCACCAATCGACGACTTTCCGCCTCGGGATAGGTCTTTCCGGCATGGGCCGAGAAGGGGGCAAAGCCGACCCAACATCCCTGCTTTTCGCCCAGTGGACACGCCCAATCGGGCTTGACGGCCGGCATCGGATCATCGAAAACAAAGCCCAAGCGACGGAATGTATCACAATAGCGTACCACGCTGTGTTTTAGCGGTTCAAAGTGACCCTCGGAGGCGAGCGCATGGTGTTTTTCGCGACGCCCCTTCTGGATGCGCGCCACACGAATCCCATGCAACGACATCGAGAGATCAAAGGCCGACGAGCGCAACACGTCATGCACATCGGCCACGGCATCCACGCCACGCCGACGCGCCTCACGTGCCAAGCGCCACATGCCGAGGAGCGAGTGGTGCTCATCTTTGAGCTTCACATCCAGAAAATCGACCTGCAAACCCCGAAAAAAGGGCTTAAACATCGCCTGCGTAGCGACCGTTACCCGCAGTTCGGGATAGGCCGCACAAAGCGCACGAAGGGCGTGCGGCAACATCGCCACATCGCCCATCGCGGAGGTACGAAGCACCAAAAGGTGCTTGGGTAATTGCTTATTTCTTGCCATACAACACCGGATTGAGTGCCGGATCGTTGTACATCTTCATCTGCTTGTAGGTCTTCATGTATTTGCGACCTGCCTCGATATCCTCGATCAGCTCCTCAATGGCGCGCGAGAGATCGACCTGCTGCGTGAGAAGTACATCGAGCTTCTTCTGACAGGCTGCACGGTGCTCATCGCTCACATCCTCGCGTTTCGTCTCCACGGCCATGTGGTAGATCTTCAGCGCCAGGATCGAGAGACGGTCGATAGCCCAAGCCGGCGTCTCGGTATTCAGACGGGCATCCTCGGCCACTACGACATCCTTATATTTCTCGAGCATGTACGAATCCACATACTCCACCATATCCGTACGATCCTGGTTTGATTTATCGATACGACGCTTAATTGCCAGCGCCTCCACGGGATCAATCTCCGGATTGCGGATAATATCCTCGAGGTGCCACTGTACCGTATCGATCCAATTCTTGTGGTAGAGCAAGGCATCCAACGAGCCGGCCTCAAAGGGGTTCTCCATCGGATGATCTACATCGTCCCAACGGTGATAATCGGCAATCACACGCTCGAAAATTCGGTTAGCGTTTTCAGTAAACATTGTGTATCGTTTTTTTTAGTTGTATTTTCAATGAAAATTGTTACCTTTGTACGGTATCAATCAACAAAGTTAATGATTATTTCCAAAAAAGCAATCATTTTCGGCGGATTATTACTTCTCTGCCACCTTCTGCTACCTTTTAACGGGATAGCCCAAAGTCGTACGACCCGCCAAACGCGCGAAGAGTACATCGAGCGCTACAAGGCGATTGCCATCGACCAGATGGAGCGCTACGGCATTCCTGCCTCGATCACGATGGCACAGGGCATCCTCGAATCGGACTCGGGCAACAGCACCCTATCGCGCTCTTCGAACAACCACTTCGGCATCAAATGCAAGAAGAATTGGACGGGCGAGAAGGTCTATCACGACGACGACGAGAAGGGCGAATGTTTCCGAGCCTACTCCTCGGTGGAAGAGTCCTACGACGATCACGCCAACTTCCTCGACCAGCAACCGCGCTACGACTCGCTCTTCCGCTATGCAGCCGACGACTACCGCAGTTGGGCTCGCGGCCTGAAGGCATGCGGCTATGCCACGGCTCCCGACTATGCCGAGCGCTTGGTAAAGATCATCGAGGAGTCGAAGCTCTACCTGCTGGATCGCCCGAATGGCGACGCGCTCTACGCCCAGCACCGCCATGAGCAAAAGAATCCCGACGAGTGGTTCTCCTCGCAATCGAGCACCGTGGAGCACGCCACCACAAGCGGCATCGATCCCGATAACTACCGCGTCACGATCAATGCCCACGAGGGCTACAACATCTACGCAACAAACGGCGTACATTATGTCCTGGCCAAGGCCGACGACACGTTTGAAAATATTGCCTCGGCGTTTCGCCTTTCGGCACGTAACCTGCGTAAATTCAACGATCTGAAGGATCAGAAGGCGCAACCGATGACCGACGAGGTGATCTACATCGAGCGCAAGCGCAATCGTTGGGAGGGACCCGCCCGTCAGCACATCTGCCGCGAGGGCGATACGGCCTACGCCATCGGTCAGACCTACGCCATCCGCACCCGTCGCATCGAGAAGATGAATCACCTCGCCAAGGGCGAAGCACTCGAAACGGGACGCACACTTCGCATTCAATAAACTTCAACCCATACTATGGAAAACACCCCCTTACGGGAGCAGATTTTGGAGCAGATCATCCGCAAATCCTCCCTCAAACAAAAGGTTTTTGACAGCACATTCTCGGCCATGAACCTCCTGAAGGAGACCCTCCTGGAGGTCGCCTCGGAGTTAGACGATGCCCTTGAGGGTAAGCTCGACCGCCGCGTACGTCTCGAGTATCGTGACCGTGGCAAATACGAGGCTCAACTGCAGGTGGCCAACGATCTGCTGATCTTCCAGATGCACACCGATGTCTTTGTCTTTCATCCGGCTCATTCGGTGTGGAAAAGCACCTGTGTAGAGCAGGATCGTACGCTGGCCTACTGTGGCGTAATCAACATCTACAACTTCCTCTCCGACTCATTCAAACTTAACCGAAACGCCGACGAGGGCTACCTGATCGGCCGCATCTTTATCAACCGCGAGGGTCACTACTTCGTCGAGGGCAAGGAGCAGCGATCGCTGCGCGCCGAGCACTTTGGTGAGAAGCATATCGACCGCGATACGCTCATTCCGATCTTGGAGGATGCCGTACACTATGCACTCGACTTCGACCCGCTGATGCCGCCCTACGAAGAGTTTAAGCGTGTAACGGTGGATCAGTTCAACTCGAAGATGGATAACTCGAAGTTCGTGACGGGCAAGCGCCTCGGCTACAACTTCGACACGACCGACATTTAAGCCCATGAAACGATTGCTGATTTTACTCGCCGTGCTGCTTTGCAGCGCAGCTACGGCACAAAACGAGTACCGCGAAATTGCCCGCTTAAAAAGCATGAACGAGGCGGTGCGCGGCATCCGCTCGATGGCCGATGGCGAGCACTACACGTTGCTCGAAAAGGGCGATATCCGCCAATACTCCTACGCCGTACGGAGTGAGGGTCGCAGCCTGTTGCCCGAGGCGGCTCGTCAGTTGGAGATTACCGACTATCAGTTCTCCTCGGATGAGCAGCAGATCCTCATTGCATCGGGCTACACGCCGATCTACCGCCACTCCTACACCACGACCTACCACCTGGTCAGCGGAGGCCGCGTCGAGCAGATCATGACCGAGGCCATCGCCCCGCGCGACGCCTCTTTCTCGCCCGACGGACGCCACATCGTCTACTCGGACCAAAACAACCTCTGGGTCTACGACATCGCCACTCGCAAGAGCCGTGCGCTGACAACCGACGGTGCCTGGAATCTGGTGATCAACGGCACGACCGATTGGGTCTATGAGGAGGAGTTCGGCAAGACCGTTGCCTACGCCTTCTCGCCCGACAGCCGCGAGGTGGCCTTCCTGCGCTTTGACGAGAGCCGCGTCAAGGAGTTCCAGATGATGCGTTTCGATGGCAAGCTCTACAACGAGGCCTACTCGTTCAAATACCCGAAGGCCGGCGAGGCCAACTCGATCGTCGAGCTGTGGACCGTCAACCTTACGACGGGCGCCAAGCAGAAGATCGACACGGGCAACGAGACCGATCAATATATCCCGCGCCTGGGTTACACGCCCGATGGCCGCCTATGGTATTTCCGCCTCAACCGCCGCCAGAATGTCTTTGAAATGGTCGTTTGCGAGCACTCGGGGGCACAACATGTCGCCTACGAGGAGCGTGCCCGCCAATATGTCGAGCGCGTAGATGACAAAACGATCACCTTCCTCGACAAGAACCGTTTTATCGTGCGCCAGGAGAGCCACACGGGATACATGCACCTCTACCTCTACACCGTACGCGGTGGTCTGCAAGGCCCCATTACGCGCGGCGAGTGGGAGGTGACGGATGTAGTCGGCACGGACGGCAAGCGCGTGTGGTATCTTTCGACCGAGGGTTCGCCCCTGCGCCGTGCGCTTTACAGCATCCGCATCGATGGCAAAGACAAGCAGCGCCTCACCTCGGGCGAGGGCTACTATACGATTGCTCCGAGCTCCGGCATGAAGTACTACATCTCGACCTTCTCGTCGGCCACCACGCCCAACCAGGTCGATATTGCGACCGGCGCAGGTGTCTACGTGCGTACGTTGCGCCAAAGTGCCGAGCTGAAGGCCGAACTGCAATACGCAAAGCGCCCCGTCAAGGAGTTCTTCACCTTTACGACCGAGCGTGGCGATGTGCTGAATGCCTACCTCGTGAAGCCGGCCGACTTCGATCCGAACAAGAAATACCCCGTGCTCCTGACCCAATATTCGGGTCCGGGTTCGCAGTCGGTTGCAGACCGCTGGACACTCGATTGGGAGGATGCGCTTGTTGAAAAGGGCTACATCGTGGCTTGCACCGACGGCCGCGGTACGGGCTTCCGTGGCGAGCAGTTCAAGAAACTTACCTACGGGCAATTAGGCAAGCTGGAGGTGGAGGATCAACTCTCGTTTGCCAACTACCTCGCAGCACAAGAGTACATCGACGCGTCACGCATCGGCATCTATGGCTGGTCGTATGGCGGATTCATGGCGCTGGGCTGCGCGCTGAAGGGTTTGGGACTCTTTAAGATGGCGATTGCCGTAGCACCTGTCACCTCGTGGCGCTACTACGATACGATTTACACGGAGATCTACAACAACCTGCCGCAGTACAACGCTGCGGGTTACGATGAGAACTCGCCGATCAACTTCGCCCGCATGTTGGACGATCAAAAGACCCGTCTGCTACTAATTCACGGTACGGCAGACGACAACGTTCACTTCCAGAATACGATCGAGATGACGCGCGCGCTGAACCGTGCCGGCAAGCAGTACGACATGATGGTCTACCCCGACCAGAACCACTCGATGCTGCCCAACGACACCTTCAACGTCCGCCAGAAGATGATCGACTACACGTTACAACATCTGTAACAGATTACGCCTCAAAAAAAGGAGCTCGCTTCAGTCATTGAAGCGAGCTCCTTTTGCTTTATCTGTTTCGGTACCGTTCATCGGCTTTCCCCCAATCCAGCACGCGCCACATCTCGCGCATGGCGTCGCCGCGACGGTTCCGATAATCGATATAATAGGCATGCTCCCACACATCCATCGCCAACAGGGGCGTCAAGCCGTGGCGCATCGGCAGGCCGGCATTGCGCGTCGAGAGGATCGACAACGCCCCCTCATCGTCCACAACCAACCACACCCAGCCCGAACCGAAGAGGTTGACGGCCGCCTCATTCATCGCCTCACGCACCGCCTCCACCGACCCGAATTGGTGATTGATCGCCTCCAGCAGTTCACCCGACGGACGCAACTTGGGCTCTGGGCTGAGCTGCTCGAAGAAAAACTCGTGGTTCCACACCTGGGCGGCATTGTTGAAGATCGAGCGGTCGGAGTTCATGATGATATCCTCGAGCGACTGCTCCTCGAAGGGTGTCCCGACGATCAATTCATTGAGCTTATTGACGTAGCCCACGTAGTGTTTATCGTGGTGGTAGCGGAGCGTCTCCTCTGAAATGACGGGTGCGAGCGCATCGTATGCATAGGGTAACGCCTTCGGCTCGAAACATACGGCAGTTTGTACGGTCATGGTCATATAGAGCGATATAAAAAGTAAGCGGATAAACATGGTGTCGTGTTTATCCGCTTACGCTACAAATATGATACCGATTTAGAGCAGGCTCTCTAAAATCTGCACCGCATTCAACGCCGCACCCTTTCGGATTTGGTCGCTCACACACCAGAACGAAAGGCCATTATCGCAGGTGATATCCTTACGGATACGACCGACATAGACGGGATCGCAACCGGCCAGGAAGAGGGGCATGGGGTACTTCTTCTCGGCGGGGCAATCCTCCACAACGATACCCGGAGCAGCCGCAAAGGCTTTACGTGCCTCCTCAATCGAAATAGGGCGCTCGGTCTCGAGCCAAATGCTCTCAGAGTGGGCACGCATCACGGGCACACGCACGCAGGTGGCCGATACGCGAATATCGGAGTGCATGATCTTGCGCGTCTCGTGGAACATCTTCATCTCCTCCTTCGTGTAGTCGTTCTCGGTGAAGACATCGATATGGGGAATCACGTTATAGGCGAGCTGATAGGCAAACTTCTGCACCGTCGGCTCCTCACCACGCGTGAGCTGGGCGTGCTGCTCCTCCAACTCGGCCATCGCCGAAGCACCTGCGCCCGAAGCCGACTGGTAGGTCGAGACGTGCACGCGGATGATGTGCGAGCATTTTTCGATGGCATTGAGCGCCACCACCATCTGAATCGTCGTGCAGTTGGGGTTGGCGATGATGCGACGCGGTGCATGCTTGGCATCGGCAGCATTCACCTCAGGCACAACAAGGGGCACATCCTCATCCATGCGGAAGGCCGACGAGTTATCGATCATGATCGTGCCATGTTTGGTGATCGTCTCGGCAAACTCACGCGAGGTCGAAGCACCGGCTGACGTCAGGGCGAAATCGATCCCCTTGAAGTCGTCATTATGTTGCAAGAGCTTAACAGTCAGCTCCTGACCGCGGAACATATAGGTTGTACCGGCACTGCGCGGCGAACCGAACAGCACCAACTCGTCAATCTGCAAATCGCGCTTTTCGAGAATGCGCAGGAACTCCTGACCTACGGCACCCGACACACCTACAATAGCTAATTTCATCGTTTCAAAAGGTATAATTGGTTATTCAAAGAATTCATCCTCGGTCTGCTCGGTCGTCACTGCGCCATCGGGCTCAACCGACATCGGACAATCGTATTCGGGCATCATCGTGGGGCGCACAAACTGATCCGAGCGGCTCACACCGAGCGATCCGTCGTCATAGACCCGCTTGAGGAAGTCGCCCACAATCGGGAGCGCCAAAACACTACCCTCACCGCGCGTACGCAGGTGGACCTGTTGATCCTCGCCACCGACCCAGGCACCCGCCACGATACGCGGAGCCACGCACATAAACCAGGCATCGCGGTTCTCGTTCGAGGTACCCGTCTTACCGGCCAGCTCCACATCGTGCAGGTCAAAGCGCCAACGCAGGCTACCGGCTGTACCGGCATCCACCACACGCTTGAGCATCTGCAACATCGTGTAGGCTGTACGCTCGTTGATCGCATCCTGCGACTGGGGAATGAACGAGGCGATGAGGTTACCGTGACGATCCTCGATGCGCGTTACAAAAATCGCATCATTATGCACACCACCGTTGGCAAAAGTCGAGAAGGCGCTCACCAACTCATAGACATTCGACTCCGACGAACCGACACAGAGAGCCGGCACGGGATCGATAAAGCTACGGATACCCATGTTGTGGATAAAGTCGGCCACCGCCTCAGGCTGCTTGGCCTGCTTCATCAGCCACGCCGAGTAGTTGTTACGGCTCATCGCCAGACCCCACATCAGCGGGTGCAGCACGCCGTCGTACTCCACCTTTCCCGCCTCCTTGGGCGACCAGGCCGTACCGTTGGCCGTCTCGATCGTGACGGGCAGGTTCGGCACCATCGTGCAGGGTGTCAGACCCAGGTGGTCGATGGCAAACGTATAGACAAAGGGCTTGATTGTCGAACCGATCTGACGCTTGCCCTGCTTGGCCATATCGTACTTGAAGTAGCGGAAATTCGGGCCGCCCACGTAGGCCTTCACGAAGCCCGTATGGGGATCCATCGCCACGAACGAGGCACGCATGATGCGCTTATGATGCAGGATCGAGTCGCGCGGCGTCATCAGCGTATCGCGCTCACCCTTGAAGGTGAAGATCTTCATGCGGTTCGGCACATCGAACGAGGCCTCGATCTCCTTCTCCGAGAAGCCGGCCTGCTTCATATGGCGATAGCGATCCGACTGCAACACGGCACGACGGATGATGCGATCGCGCTCCTCAGGCTCGGTATCCACAAAGAGCGTCTTTGTCCAGCGGTATTGAGCATCCATCTGGGGCTGAATGACCGTCTCGAGCTGCTTCTGCACAGCCTGCTCGGCATATTGCTGCATCTTCGAGTTGACCGTCGTATAGATCTTCAAACCATCGCGATAGATGTTGTAGGGTGTACCGTCGGCCTTTTCGTTCTTATTGCACCAACCGATCAAAGGATTCTCTTCGTACTCTTTGAGGGCCTGCTCATAGTCCCACTCGTTGTAGAATTGGTTGCGCTTGGGCTTCTTGGCCGTGAGCGTCAGGCGCAACATCTCGCGGAAATAGGTAGCCGTACCCTCGTTGTGCGAAATGGGTTTGTAATTCAACACGATCGGAAGTGCCGAGATCGAGTCGCACTCCTCACGCGAGAGGGCACCTGCCACGCGCATACGTTGCAACACCAGGTTACGACGATTCAGCGCATTCTCGGGGTTGCGGACGGGCGAGTAACGCGTCGGGGCATTCACCACACCGACCAGCATCGCCGCCTCCTGCACGGCCAGTTCGTGCGGCTCCTTACCGAAGAAGGTCTGGGCCGCCGACTTGATGCCGTATGCATTCGAGCCATACTCCACCGTATTGAGGTACATCGTGGCGATCTCCTCCTTCGTGTAGTTGTACTCGAGTTTCAGGGCCGTGATCCACTCCTTGAATTTCGACATCACGAGCTTCGACACCTTCACAATCTTACCGCGATTGCGCACCGTATCACGCGGGAAAAGGTTCTTGGCGAGCTGCTGCGTAATGGTCGATCCGCCACCCTGCGACGAGCGTTGTAACAGCACCGTCTTCACGGCCACACGCACCAAGGAGGGGATATCGATACCTGCATGGTCGCGGTAGCGCACATCCTCGGTCGAGATCAGGGCAGCCACCACAGGCGGCACATCGTACCCATCGAGGTGAATATGGCGGGTGGAATCTTGCGGGAAAAGGTCGTCGTACTGCACATACGAGCGATTCTGGATGAAGAAGGTCGAGAGCACCTTACCATCCTCGGAGTAGATCTCCGTAGCCAGGTTCGACTTGGGGTTCTCCAACTCCTCGAACGAAGGCATGCGGCCGAAGGCTCCGATAGCGGCCAACAGCATCATCGTCGCCACCAGGGCAACGGGAGCAAAACAGAGCAACCAAATCCAACGTATCGTCTTTGCGCTCACGGCGCTTTTTTTCTGCATGGTCATCAACTTTTTAGCGTATAACGGAGCAAAGATAGTACTTATTTTTCAAATTATCTACGATAATTAGAAAGGAAGTCCCAGCGAGGCTGCATACCACACCGTGCGATTCGAGAGGTAGAAGCACTTCAACGTGAAGGTCGAGGTGGCCGACGAGGGCATGCGGAGCACATTGAAATCGAACGCCAACTCGCCACCGGCCGACCAGGGTTGATAGGCTCGACCGCCATATCGGAAGGCGGCCATATCATACCCCACGCCAAGACGGATTCGCTTGATATAGAGCACCGAAGGGATACCCCACTCGGGATAGCACAGTGGCAATCGGTAGTTCACCGAAAGGGTCGTCATCTCATCGTCGGGCGAGAACGAAGAGGAGGCATAACCGCGCGGTGTCAAGACCGACGAACGATAGGCCAGCGGACGCATGCCCGACGGGAAGCGATAACCGCCCGTCGCAAATTGATAGGAGGCCTCAAGCTGAATCGAGTGGTGCGCTCCCAAGCCGGGCAGGTAGAGACCGCCATAGAAGACCTGCATGCCTGCAAAGTCGCGATTCGTGGGGTTGAGCGCATGGCCCACCATCACCTGATAGCCCAAACGGGGCAGGAAATCGCGGTGTGCCATCTTCAGTTGTTCGGCAAACGAGAGTGAAAGGGAGAGTTTATGCAGACCTTGATTATAGCCGAGTGTCGCCAGGTTACGGATCGTCGATCCCTCCCACTCGATGGCATCAAAATCGGCCACCTGACCATTCGAGTAGTTCCACCCTACGCCCAGCGTCAAACGTCGTACACTACGACCGCGATCGAGGAGTAGCGGCAACGTGGCCGACGCGGTCACCGAGAAGTAGTCTTTGATCGAAGGCAGCGGCTGGTAGATGTATTTCTCCGTCTCACGATCGTAGTAACCCACCGAGTAAACCTGCTGCGCACCGCCATACGTAGCATCCAGTCCCAGCTGCACACCGAGGCTGTTATTTCTCACACCGATCTTCCAGATCGACTGCTCGTTTTCGTCCCAACCGTATGAGGCGTAGGCCTCGGTATTCGAGAGCAGGTTCTGCGACAGCAGGGTCACACCGATATTGGGGTCGAACGTATGCTCATCGACCGTCTCAAAGGGATCGAAGGCCACCGGTGCCCAACTATGCAGATTCAACCCGCGGAAAAATTTGCGATAGCGCTTGGCGGGATGCGTAGCCTGCTGTTTGGTCGCAACCGAGGGGGTATAGCGCACCGTATCGAGGTTAATCGTCTGCCAGGTGCGCCATGCGGGATTGACACGATTCTCGGGCAGAGCACTCCACCGCACCGTATCCTGCATCGGTTCGCTGATACGCGCCACGGCATAGCCGCGCCGATCGTACGAAGTCATCAGCACGCCCCACTGCGAGGGTGCAGGGGCAAAGGCACCATATTTCGATTCGGAGAGGCAATATTCCGTTCCCGTTGCGAGGTCGTAACGATGCACCTCATCCTTACCCGAGCGAATCGAGCCGAAGTAGAGTTTACCGTCGGCAGCACGCAGGTCACTCAAGGTCACATAGGCCGATTTTTGCAGCAGATGTACCCCTTGGTGGTCCAGGCGCGCCAAGGCCATACCGTCGTCCGAAGTCAGCAACGTATAGTAGGCCTTTGTCACATCGTCCCATGCCAGGCCGTGCAACTCCACGCCGATGGGTAACGCGCAGATTTGCTCGCCATTCTCCAGCAACAGATAGCGACCCTCGGGACGATACTCCACCCAGGCCAGGCCACGCTCCGAGGGGGTCGGATAGAGGGCGTTGCCCTTCACCTCGCCCAGGCGCACGGGTCGCTGCTTATCGCCATTAAAATCGAGCATCCAAAGTTGCGAGCGCACTCGCTCCTCAAATAGGGTTGAAGCCTCATACTCACTCCAGTAGAGTTTCCCAGCGTAGCAGGCCGGACGAGTCGAGAGATAACCCACGCCCGCCACCTCGCGCTCATTTCCCTCCGAATCGAGGGTCACGATGCGGGCCGCGCGAGCCAAATCGGTCTTGACGGCCACCACCTCGGCCTCGGTCAACTGCAACGGCCAACGATAGGTCGTGTAGTTGGTCGAATCCATCGCCACCAGCGGACGATGATTCTCCTCCACCTCGGCCAGCGGTTTCCAATGGCGGTTGAGCGACTCGAAGGTATTGTAGAACAACTCGTTGGTCGTGGTATCGTAATAGCGTTTCAGACCCACATGCGTCGTGGCAAACACATAGGGATTACGCACGGCATAGCGTCCCACCTTATCCCACACATTCTCACCGTAATGATCGTAGGCGTAGGCACTCATCTGATAGCCCAGCTCATAATGATCGGGGATGTAGTCGCGGTACGACCCACAGAACCAGCGGTCGATATTTTTACGTTTTTTGCCCCTATGCGAAAGACCGATTTGATCACCAATCGCGCGATAACCCATCGAGAAAGAGGGCTGCAAGCCGCGTCCGTAGGTCGACATCGCCGTTTCGTTCATTACGGCATCGCCCTCTACGGCCCACAACGGCATAAAGAGGAGGCTGGTGACCGTACCCTGTTGTCCGAGGAACCAGCTTAACACGCGCGGTACGCCCCGCTTCAGGTTGTTGTACTGCACGGCATGGCGATACTCATGGGCAACCAGCTGCTTGGTCCACGGCATCGAGTAGCTTGCCACGGCAGGCGTCGAGAGGTAATCGACACGCTTCGGGAGGTACATCACGATCGCGTTCGACTCCATATTTTCGGGGTGGAGAATAAAGGGGATATCGAGCGGTCCGCGACTGAAACCCTCGGCCACGTAAGGACGTACAGCCTCGACGTAATGCAACACACGCCGAGCCACCTGCTCCGCCGTATCGGGTGCAATTACGCGTACCCCTTCGCTGCGCAACTCTTGCCAACGCATCGGGGCATCCGCACCCCAACTATAATATTGCGCCACAGCCGCCTGCCCTACAAAGAGCATCACGACCAGGCAGATTAACCTCCAACCCTTCATCAGTAATTCCGAATTCTTAATTTTTAATTCTAAATTCTAAATTTTCACTAATTTCCTGCCTTCTTGCAGCGATAGCCGCTTTTCAGCAATAACTCCACCACACGATCACGATGGTCACCCTGGATCAGGATCTCCCCCTCTTTGGCTGCACCGCCGACGCCACACTTCGTTTTGAGCTGCTTGGCCAGCGCCTGCAGATCCTCCTCGGCCCCCACAAAACCTTTGATCAAGGTGACCACCTTGCCTCCGCGCTGCTTGCGATCAAGCCACACGCGCAGATCCTGTTTCTCGGGCGCAAGCGTCTCCACCTGAGCGGGTTCATCGGTCTCAAACTCAAAATCGGGATTGGTCGAATAGACCATTCCGAGGCGTGCTTTCCAGTCGTTGTTTGCCATCGTATCGTAAAAATTGGTAATTCCGTGATCTATTTGTGCAAATTTAGTCATTTTTTTGTATCTTTGTATATATGGCTTACAACTTTACGAAAACACTCAATCGGCTCAACCCCTTTGGGAAGACCGATCACAATCCGGGCATCCCTACCCCGCTACCCGATACCTCCGACAAGCACCTCGTGAAGGTCTACGTCGAAGGCTATGAGGATGTTGCCTTCTGGCGCGCCATCTTCGACCATTTTCGCAACCCCTACATCCGTTTCGAGATATCGGTACCGGATCGGGGCGACCTACCGAAGGGTAAGAAGGTGATTTTGAGCATGATTCCCCAGTCATCGGAGGATATGGTGTTATGCGTCGATTCCGACTTCGACTACCTCTTCGAGGGGACAACCGAGACGGCCCACCTGGTCAACGATTCGCCCTTCCTGTTCCACACCTACGCCTACGCGACGGAGAACTACCTCTGTTATGCTCCTTCGTTGCATAACGTCTGCGTCAAGGCAACCAAGAACGACACGCGCATCTTCGACTTCGTCCACTTCATGGAGGGCTACTCGCGGACGATCTATCCGTTGTTCGTCTGGTATGCCTTCTCGGCCCAGATGGAGCACCACCACATCTTCCCGTTGGCCGACTTCAAGGCTGCCGTCCGCCTCGGCTACCTCGACCTGACGAACAATGGTGACAATACCCTGCTGTGGTTGGGACGTAACGTAGCGCGTCGTGAGCGGATGTTGCGCGAGAAGAATCCGAAGCTGATCCAGCCCATGGAGCGTTTCGAGCAGTTGCTCGCTGCCCGCGGCGTAACGCCCGAAACGACCTACCTCTACATGCACGGCCATACGTTGATGGACAACGTGGTGATGGTCTGCCTGGAGAATGTCTGCGACAAGCTCAAGGAGATGTCGATTGCCCGCATTCACGCCTCGGACAAAACCGGCGTAGCGCTAAAAAATGAGCTGGCCAACTACAAGAATGCCACCCGCTCGATCCGCGACGTATTACTCGACAACGAGAACTATACCGATTGCCCGCTCTACAAGCTGGTCAAAAAGGACATCGAAGAGTACCTGGCAAGGGCTATTCAGAAATTGCAAACACAAGGCACAGATGAAAAATAGCGATTCAAGACTCTAAGAATCCTACTAAACAGAACGAAGAACGTCATGCTTTGCTTACCAGCAGGCATGACGTTCTCTTTTCGTTAAAATCACTTTGCTATCGCTCCTTGATATAGCCGCGGCGATAGGCTCGCAGGAGGTTTTTCAGATCCTCGATCTGCTCGCGCAGATCACGACCCACATCCGTATCGCTCACCATCTCACGGCGCCCCATCATCTCGACAATCTGCGTCGTGGAGTGAATGTCCGTACCATTGAGGATAGCCTCCTCGGCCGACATAAAGGGCTCATGCTGCACGAGTTGGAAGCCGCGGCTATGGTAAACCAACGTATAGCCGGCGATACCCGTCTTATTGTGGTAGGCCTTGGCAAAACCGCCATCGATCACCATCAGTCGGCCATCGGCCTTGATCGGGTTCTCGCCCTTACCGGCACGCACCGGCACGTGGCCGTTGATGATGTGGCGATGCGAGCCCGTTACGCCAAACTCGTCGAGGATCCGTTCGCACACCTCGGCCGAATCGCGCAGGGTGTAATAGGCCCCCTTCTCCTCCTTGTGGGTCGCTGCATCTTCGATGAAGTAACGCTCGAAAGTGGCCATCTTCGACTTACCGAACAGCGGCGAATCGGCTCCGCTCCAAAGGTACCAGAAGTAGTCGATGGCGAAGTTGCGCTCCTCCTTGTCGGCACCCAGATCGAAGGCCGTACGCACCACCTGATCCACGCGCTGCATCAACTCCTTACCCTTGGCCGTCGTCTGGCCGATCGTCACCTCGCGCAACGAACCGTCCTCATTAAGCGGCACCGAAGCATGGAACAGGAGGTTCGAGTTGTAGATCTCGTACATGCTGCCGTGCGAGAGGAGGCAACCGACGTGGGTACGCAGGCGCTCGCTGATCATGAACGAGTGTTTGAGACGCTCCATCAGATCGGCCTCCTCGGCTGTCAGGACGTAGGGATCCGAGGGATCGAGCGTCGGGAAATTACTATCGATCAGCGGATAGGTCACCCCATCGAGGGTGATCGTACCGGTCTTCTTATCGATGTGCTCCAGGATGCAACGATGCTCCATACCCCACTGCGGGTGGGCCTTGCACATCGCCCCCTCCAACTTGAAGCCGATAATCGTGATCGCCTTGTGCATCTGGGCAATCAGGCGCAGGGTCTTTTCATTCAAATCGGGGCGGTTACCCTCTACGTGCGGTGCAAAGATGCGGCAATCATCGTCGGCATAGTTCTCCATGGCGAAGGTTGCCAGCGGTACCATATTGATTGCATAGCCATCCTCCAACGTAAAGGTATTAGCATAACGCAACGAGAGGCGCAGGACGCTGGCAATACAGCACATATTACCCGCCGCGGCACCCATCCACAGCACATCGTGGTTACCCCACTGGATATCGAAGTGGTGGTAGTCGCAGAGGGTATCGAGGATGAGGTGTGCTCCCGAACCACGGTCGAAGATATCGCCCAGGATATGAAGACGGTCGATCGAGAGGGTCTGAATCAGGTAGCAGAGTGCCACGATAAAATCGTCGGCACGGCGCGTCGAGACGATCGTCTGCACGATAACATTGAGGTAGGCCTGTTTGTTGCTCACATCGGAGGTCTCGTGCAAGAGCTCCTCGATGATGTAGGCATACTCCTCGGGCAAGCTCTTGCGCACCTTCGAACGGGTATATTTCGACGAGACATCGCGGCAGAGGACAATGAGTCGATTGAGGGTCGAGGTGTAGAACTCGTCGAGGTTCGACTCGGTACGGCGCACCAACTTGAGCTTCTGCTCGGGATAGTAGATGAGCGTGCAGAGCTCCTTAATTTGGTCGTGCGTAAGGGTTTGGCCAAAGAGTTCCTTCACCTTGCGCTTGATGTTACCCGAAGCGTTGCGGATGACGTGCTGGAAGGCCTCATTCTCACCATGCAGGTCGGCCAGGAAGTGCTCCGTGGGCTTCGGCAGGTGGAGAATGGCCTCCAGGTTGATAATCTCGGCCGTCACGCTCGACACGGTCGGAAAGTCGCGTGCGAGGAGTTTGAGGTAACGCAAATCCCCCTTTACATCGCGTTTAGTGAGCTCGTTTGCCATAATTTTCTCCTTAAATCAGGTTGCGGGGCTATCCCCACAACTACATTCATACAAATTTAAGGATAATTTTTGCTTTTTGCAAATGGAAAATTTCAAAAGAGGCCGGCTAAGAGCCGACTTTTGAGATTGGGCCATCAGTACCACGACCGCTTTTTCTTTTTAGGCAAGAAGATTTCGGGCTTCGTGAAGTAAGCCCCGGATGGCCGGCTAAGAGCCGGCTTTTGAGAAAGAGGTCGTCAGCACACGACCGTTTTTTGATTTTAGAGGAGCAGATTTTGTCATGACGCAGTTCGGCCTGGATGGGACATACTGAGCGTATTTCCCATTCAGGCCGGACAAGGAAGGGCGAAAGGTGCCCTATAAAATCGAAAAACTATTGATGTTTGCGAACAATACGCACCGTCGCCTGCGTCGACTGCTTGACAAAGACTTGCGGGCCACGGGCATACTTACGCCAGAGTTCGTCGGTATAACCACGAATGGTCAGCAGCTCCATGTTCTCGGCTTTCATCACGTCGAAGCCACCCTTACGCAGAGCTGCTACCGCCTCGCTGATGTGCCAGGACTGATCAACACAAAGGCTGAGGTTCACGGCCGAGTTGTGGATCAGATTGACCTTGACGCGGTACTTCTCCAAGAGGGCGAAGATCTTGGCAAACTTCTCCTCCAAGACAAACGAGAAGTCACGCGAACGGATGGTGAGCAGCACCTGATCCTTCTTCAGAATCAGGATGGGTACATCAACCTTGGCCGACATACCGCGGATAACCGTTCCGGGCTTTCGCTTATCGCCAAAGGGGCGCACATAGAGCGGAATGTTCTTATTCTGCAGAGGCTTGATGGTGCGCGGGTGAATGATCTGTGCACCGCTATAAGCCAACTCAATGGTATCGAGGTAGTTCAACTCGGCAATCTGCACGGCATCGGGGAAGATCTTGGGGTCGGCATTCAACACGCCGTCCACATCCTTCCACACGGCCATCGACTCGGCATCGAGGATGTTGGCCACCACGGCAGCCGAGTAGTCCGAGCCCTCACGGCCGAGGGTAGTCGTCGTACCGTCGGGAGCACCGCCGATAAAGCCCTGGCCCACGAAGATCGTACCACCGGCCTCCTGCAAAGCAGCCTTCAGGAGGGGTGTCGAAGCCTCAATATCCACCTCGGCATCCTTATGGCGCTGCTCGGTGCGGATTGCCTGACGCATATCGATCCAGCTGTTTTTCAAGCCGGCATAGTTCAGGTACTCTGAAATAATGGTGGTCGAGATCAACTCACCATAGGCCACGATGCGGTCATACCACGCCTCGGCCTCCTCGGCCGTGTAGTTATTGGCTGCCACAAAGGCCTCCAGATCGGCAAACAGGGCCTCGACACGCTCCAACTTTTTCGGGCCGTGCCACAAATCCGAGATGATCGAGGCATGATTTTCGCGAATGAGGTCAATCTCGGCCTGGGCTGCAGCCGGATCATGTTTCTGTGCCGCCGCAAAGACACGCTCCAAGGCGTTGGTCGTCTTACCCATGGCCGAAACAATGATAAAGAGCTGCTGCTCCTCGTCGATAATTTGGCGCAGATTGCGCACGCCATCGGCATTCTTCACCGAGGCACCACCGAATTTATATACTTTCATCGTTTTCCTGATTACAGGGTGCAAAGTTAGAAAAAAAATGGTTACCTTTGATCGCAAGAAAACAAAAACAACATCAGAATATGACACAATTACAACAAATCATCGAAGCAGCGTGGGAGGATCGCACGCTGCTGAAAGATCCCGCCACGGAAGCTGCCATCCGCGAGGTGGTACGCTTGGTCGATGCCGGCGAGCTGCGCACGGCCGAGCCAATCGATCTCGAAAAGAGCCTTTGGCAGGTGAACGAGTGGGTCAAGAAGGCGATCATCCTCTACTTCCCGATCCAGCCCATGCGCAAGATGCAGGGTGGCGAGATCGAGTGGTTTGACAAGATGGACCTAAAGCACGACTACGACAAGCTCGGCGTGCGCGTAGTTCCCTCGGCAGTGGCCCGCTACGGTGCCTACATCGCACCAGGTGCAATCCTGATGCCCTCGTACGTCAATATCGGTGCCTACGTCGATACGGGCACGATGGTCGATACCTGGGCTACGGTGGGTTCGTGTGCCCAGATCGGCAAGCATGTTCACCTCTCGGGTGGCGTGGGTATCGGCGGTGTGCTGGAGCCCGT
>SUZH01000009.1 GCA_015060045.1 Rikenellaceae bacterium
CACCCAATTTTTCATATATCAAAATGCACCCTATGAGTTTCAATGAATTTAACAATTTTATAAACGCTTAATTTACAGCGAATTGAGATTTTGTGATTTTCTATGATTCTATAAGTTCTGGAGCCTCACTCTCCGCATCACACCCAAGATAGGCGGATTGGCCAAAGGCCATCAACCAAACAAAAAGGCAGAAGAGTCAAATGCATTTGCTCTATCTGCCTTTTTGTTTAGTTATTACGGCTGCTATGCAGCCTGCCGCCTATCTTGGGTGTGCGAATTAAGGAGTAAAGGGAAAGGTGACCGAATGGGAGCCAATTCCTCTTGTTTTGGTTTTCCTCACCCCCCCACACAAACCCTTCAAAAAAGGCTTTTTCGAGCACAACAGCATGCTGTTTTATGATTTTTTCGGTCTTTTTAACACTCCCAATGAATCAGCAGTAAACGTCTCTATATCTGAGAATTACACAAAGCGCAAAAGGCATCCAGAAGTGGTGTGACAGAAAAATTTTACACCAAAATTGTGTCAAATTCAGAAAAAAGTTGTACCTTGTACCAAAATTGAAACAAAACCATAAATTAATAGTACTATGAAGAAAGGTTTACTGATGATTTTAGCTGCAGCTTTCGTACTGAACGTTAGCTGCCTGTTCGCACAGGAGCAGCAGGAGTTGAAGATTAAGGAGCCCGGTCGTACGGAGTTCGTACCCCACTGGTATATGCAGATCCAGGGTGGTGCCGCTCACACGCTGGGTGAGGCTAAGTTTGGCGATCTGATCTCGCCGGCTGCTGCCCTTAACTTTGGCTACAAGTTCACGCCTGCTTTCGCGCTGCGCTTTGGTGTAAATGGCTGGCAGGCCAAAGGTGGTTGGGTAGTTAACCCGAGCGCCAACTACAAGTACAACTTCGCACAGGCTAATGTGGATGCTGTATTTGATCTGAGCAACCTGCTGGGCAACTTCAACCCCACGCGTACGTTCAACTTCTACGGTTTCGTAGGTGCCGGTCTGAACTATGCCTTCAACAACGACGAGGCTGTGGTTCTGAACCAGTATCCCCACGCTGACCTGGAGCTCCTCTGGGAGGACAGCAAGCTCTTCGGTGTAGGCCGCGTAGGTTTGGGTATGGATATCCGCCTGAGCGACTATGTTGCCCTGAACGTTGAGGGTAACGCCAACATCCTGAGCGACAAGTTCAACTCGAAGAAGGCCAGCAACGTTGACTGGCAGTTCAACGCGCTGATTGGTCTGACGATCAAGTTCAACAAGGGCTACAAGACGATTCCTCCCGTATACTACGCTCCGGAACCGGCTCCCGCTCCGAAACCCGAGCCGAAGCCCGAACCCAAACCGGAACCGAAGCCCGAACCGAAGCCGGTTGTAGTAAAGGCTGAGCCGATGACGCAGAACATCTTCTTCACGATCGGTAAGACCAACATCCGTGAGGATCAGGCTCCGAAGGTTGCCGAGCTGGTGAACTACCTGAAGAAGTATCCGAAGGCTAAGGTTGTTCTGACGGGTTATGCTGATAAGGCTACGGGTAACGCCTACATCAACGCTCGTCTGGCTGAGAAGCGCGCTGCTACGGTATCGCAGGCTCTGCAGGCCGAGGGTATCGCTGCTGATCGTATCACGACCGATTCGAAGGGTGACACCGTTCAGCCGTTCGAGAAGATCGCTGACAACCGCGTTACGATCTGCATCGCCGAGGAGTAAAAACAATTCTTAATCCTAAAACGGATGAGCCGCATGGTTCATCCGTTTTTTTGTGCCTTACGGAGGAGATATTACATCGCCGGACAACGATAAAAGCCGTAATATTTTTTTGTGAGTGAGCAGAAAATCCCTATCTTTGTAGGTATACCTTATATTTATAGCATTGCATCATGAACAAATCCCAACTTGTAGAAGCAGTTGCGTTGGAATGTAACTTATCCAAAGTGGAAGCCCGCAAGGCGGTCGATGCCACCATTCAATTGATCCACCAAGCGCTGCAAGAGGGCGATCGCGTCACCATTTCAGGCTTGGGATCGTTCTGTGTTCAGCAACACGCCGAGCGCATGGGACGCAATCCGCGTACGGGTACTCCCGTCCCCATTCCGGCGCATAAGAGTATTAAATTCAGACCTTTGATTGAAATCGAATAAACATTTTCTGCTATGCCGCATATTTCCGAACGTGCCGAATTGATGCCGGCCTCCCCGATTCGTAAGTTAGGCCCTTTGGCCGATGCTGCCAAAGCCCGCGGAACGAAAATTTACCACCTGAACATCGGCCAGCCCGACCTGCAGACCCCCGAAGTGGGCCTCAACGCTCTGCGTACGATCGATCGCTCGGTGTTGGAATATAGCCCCAGCGACGGTTATTTGTCGTTGCGCAAGAAGCTCGTCGAGTACTACGAACAGTACCAGATCAAACTCACGCCCGAGGATGTCATCGTCACCACGGGTGGTTCGGAGGCGGTGCTCTTTGCCTTCATGTCGTGCCTGAATCCGGGTGACGAGATCATCGTGCCCGAGCCGGCTTACGCCAACTACATGGCCTTCGCCATCTCGGCCGGTGCGACGATTCGCCCCGTAGTATCCACCATCGAGGAGGGCTTTGCCCTGCCCGATGTGGCCGAATTCGAGAAGCTCATCAACCCCCGTACGCGGGGTATTCTGATCTGTAACCCCAACAACCCCACCGGTTACCTCTATACGCGCCGCGAGATGGATCGCATCCGCGACCTGGTGAAGAAACACGACCTCTTCCTCTTCTCGGATGAGGTGTACCGCGAGTTCATCTACACCGGTTCGCCCTACATTTCGGCCTTCCACCTCGAGGGTATCGAGGAGCACGTCGTCCTGATCGACTCGGTGTCGAAGCGTTATTCGGAGTGCGGTATCCGCATCGGTGCCCTCATCACAAAGAACAAGGCGATCCGCGAGGCGGTGATGAAGTTCTGTCAGGCACGTCTTTCGCCCCCGTTGTTGGGTCAGATCGTGGCCGAGGCCTCGATCGATGCGCCGCGCAGCTACTCGACGGAGGTCTACGAGGAGTACATCGAGCGCCGTAAATGCCTGATCGACGGACTGAACCGCATCCCGGGTGTCTATTCGCCGATCCCAATGGGTGCCTTCTATACGGTGGCTCGTCTGCCGGTGGACAACAGCGACGACTTCTGCGCCTGGTGCCTTTCGGACTTCGAATATGAGGGCGAAACCGTCATGATGGCCCCCGCATCGGGTTTCTACTCCGAACCGGGCTACGGTCAGAATGAGGTGCGCATCGCCTACGTACTGAAGAAGGAGGACCTGCAACGTGCCCTCGTCATCCTGGGCAAGGCACTCGAGGCCTACAACAACCGCAAGAAATAACCTACAACCGATATGAAGAAGCTACTACTGACCTTATGCGCGCTGGCTATGGCCATTGGTCTCTCAGCGCAAACCCTCCCCTACCAGGATTCGTCGCTCTCGTTCGAGGAGCGCGCCAAAGACCTGGTGAGCCGCATGACCCTTGAGGAGAAGGTGTCGCAGATGCAGAACGGCGCCGCCCCGATTGATCGTCTCGGCGTTCCTTTCTACGATTGGTGGAGCGAGGCACTGCACGGCATCGCCCGTGCCGGTCTGGCTACGGTATTCCCGCAGACGATCGGTATGGCCTCGTCGTTTGACGATCAGCTGATCGAGGAGGTCTTTACGGCCACCTCGGACGAGGCACGTGCCAAGTATGTCGATTTCATCAAGAAGGGATCGCGCAAGCGCTATCAGGGGCTCTCGGTTTGGACACCCAACATCAACATCTTCCGCGACCCGCGTTGGGGTCGTGGTCAGGAGACCTACGGCGAGGATCCCTACCTCACGACGCAGCTCGGTCTGGCCGTGGTACGCGGCCTGCAGGGCGATCCGAACGCCAAGTTCAACAAGCTGCACGCCTGCGCCAAGCACTACGCCGTGCACTCGGGTCCGGAGTGGAATCGCCACTCGTTCGACGCCAAGAACATCTCGCAGCGCGACCTGCGTGAGACCTACCTTCCCGCCTTTGAAGCGCTTGTGCGCAAGGGCGGCGTAAAGGAGGTGATGGGCGCCTACAACCGTTTCGAGGGTGATCCCTGCAACGCCAGCGAGTATCTGCTGAAGGATATTTTGCGCGATGAGTGGGGCTACAAGGGTATCGTCGTTTCGGACTGCGGTGCGATCCGCGACTTCTACATGAAGGGCCACCACGAGACCCACGCCGATGCCGCCGAGGCTTCGGCTGCAGCCGTCAAGGCGGGTTGTGACCTGGAGTGTGGCAGTAGCTATGCCGCGCTGGTCGAGGCCGTGAAGCGTGGTCTGATTACCGAGGCCGAGATCGACCGCGCCGTGACGCGCCTGATGGTAGCCAAGTTCGAGATGGGTCTCTTCGAGAAGGATGATCCCTACAACACGCCCTACTCGGTGGTCGATTGCGACGCACATCGTGCTCTGGCAAAGAAGATCGCCATCGAGAGCTTTGTGCTGCTGCAGAATCGTGGCAACCTCCTGCCGCTCAACAAGGAGCAGAAGATCGCCCTAGTGGGTCCGAATGCCGATAATGAAGTGATGCAGTGGGGTAACTACAACGGTACGCCCTCCTACACGATCACCCTCAAGGAGGGTCTGGAGGCCATGCTGCCCGCGACACAACTCATCTACGAGCCGCTTTGCGGTCATACGGACGTAGGCACCTACAATACACTCTTTAATGAGTGCTCGTTTGAGGGCAAGGCAGGTTTTAAGGCTACCTACTGGAACAACCTTGATTTCGAGGGTACTCCGGCTACCACCGTTCAAGTTACCAGCCCGATGCGTTTCCAGACGGGCGGTAATACGGTCTTTGCGCCGGGCGTAAACCTCTCGGCCTTCACGGCACGTTACGAGGCTACGTTCAAGCCCGAAAATACGGGTCGTGCCGTTTTCCGCATCAGCTCGAACGAGACGGTACGCATCTACGTGGATGGTAAACTGCTGGCCGACAAAACCAACGTCAAGAATACGATTACGGTCTGCGAGTTTGAGTATGAGTTGGGTGCCAGCTACGACATTAAAATCGAGTATGGTGGCTACCGTCGTCGTACGGACGCATTCCTCAACCTCGACATGGCCGAGGCTGTACCGCAGGATATTCCCACCTTCCTCAACAAGATCAAGGATGTCGATGTGGTGATCTTTGCCGGTGGTATTTGGGCTCGCCTGGAGGGTGAGGAGATGGCTGTCTCGGCTCCGGGTTTCCGTGGTGGCGACCGCGACGATATCGAGCTGCCCGCCATTCAGCGCGAGACGATTGCAGCGCTGAAGGAGGCCGGCAAGCAGGTGGTACTCGTCAACTTCTCGGGCTCGGCAATGGCTATGGAGCCCGAAACAGAGCACTGCGACGCGATCCTGCAGGCCTGGTATCCCGGTCAGGAGGGTGGTTCGGCGTTGGCCGATGTTCTCTATGGCGAGGCTGCCCCCTCGGGTAAACTCCCCATCACCTTCTACCGCAACGTCAATCAGCTGCCCGACTTTGAGGACTACAACATGAAGGGCAAGACCTACCGCTACTTCGAGGGCGATCCGCTCTTCCACTTCGGTTATGGTCTGACCTACACGGAGTTCGGCTACGGCAAGCTCACGAGCGACAAGCGCAAGCTGAAGGCGGGTGAGAAACTCTACGTAACCATTCCGGTCGAGAACATCGGTGCTCGCGAGGGTGAGGAGATCGTTCAGCTCTACATCCAGCGCCCGGCCGACAAGGAGGGCCCGATTCAGACCCTGCGCGACTATCGCCGCGTCAAGCTCGCCGCAGGCGCATCTAAGGAGGTTGTCTTTGAGCTGACGGAGGAGGATTTCGCTTGGTTCAACCCCGAGACGAACCGCATGCAGCCCCTCAAGGGTAGCTACATCATCCGCGTAGGCGGCACCTCCGACCTCGAGGCACAGCGCACGCTGAAGGTTACGCTGCGCTAACGGTTGCAAAGCAACAAAAAAGCATTATCTTTGTAGCGCACACTATCGTTACATATAGTGTGCGCTATTTTTGCCCCTATAGTTCAAGGGATAGAACGAGGGTTTCCTAAACCCTAAATTCGCGTTCGAGTCGCGGTGGGGGTACTAAATTTGCCTAAAATTTGTAATAGAATCATTTCATGGAGTCATTACGAGAACTTTTCAAGATAGGTAACGGTCCTTCGTCGAGCCACACGATGGGCCCCAAGAAGGCGGCCGAACAGTTTGCCGTTCGCTGCCCCGAGGTAGATCAATATCGCGTCACCCTCTACGGGTCGTTAGCCGCTACGGGCAAAGGCCACTTGACGGATCAGGCGATCCTCTCGGTATTGGAGCAGATTGCCCCCACGGAGATTGTTTGGAAGGCCGATGTGGTCCTCCCCTTCCACCCCAACGGCATGTTGTTCGAGGGGTTGAAAGGGGGTGAAGTAGTCGATCAATGGCAGATCTTCAGTGTCGGAGGTGGCGCTTTGGCTAACGAGGATACAAAAGAATCGCCGAAACTCAACCTCTACCCCTTCACGACCATCGAGGAGATCAAGGCCTACTGCTTACGCGAAGGCAAGACCTTTTGGGAGTATGTCGAGGATTGCGAGGGAAAGGAGATTTGGGAGTTCCTGGATCGTGTATGGACCGTCATGTGTGATACGATTCAACGTGGACTGAACAACGACGGCGTGTTGCCGGGCGGTCTGAAGGTTGCCCGTAAGGCGAGTACCTACTACGTCAAATCGCAAAGCTACACCGGATCACTCGCCTCGCGTGCCCGCATCTACGCCTATGCTCTGGCCGTTGCGGAGGAGAACGCCTCGGGCGGTGAGGTGGTTACGGCTCCTACCTGCGGTTCGTGCGGTGTGATTCCGGCCACGATCTACCACTTGGCTACCTCGCGCAACTTCACGCGCATCCGCATCCTCCGCGCCCTGGCCACGGCGGGTCTGTTTGGCAATGTCGTGAAGACCAACTCCTCAATCTCGGGTGCCGAAGTCGGTTGTCAGGGTGAAATCGGTGTCGCTTGCGCCATGGCAGCCGCCGCTGCCTGCCAGCTCTTTGGCGGCACCCCCTCGCAGATCGAGTATGCTGCCGAGATGGGTCTGGAGCACCACTTAGGCCTCACCTGCGACCCCGTGTGCGGCTTGGTACAGGTACCCTGCATCGAGCGCAATGCTATCGCTGCCGCCCGTGCCTTGGATGCCAACACCTACGCTACACTCTCCGACGGTCAACACTTGGTGACATTCGACAAGGTGGTACACGTGATGAAGGAGACGGGCCTCGACCTCCCGAGCCTCTACCGAGAAACCTCGGAGGGTGGTCTGGCAAAGCGCTACTACGACCAGTGTTAAAGTTGAAAGTTGAACTTTGAACATGCAACTAAAAAAAGCCGCTTCCCGATGGGAAGCGGCTTTTTCATATAGAGCGGATCGGCTTACTGCGCCTGCTGGATTGCCTCCAGATCGGCCTTGACGCCAACCGAAAGGCTCTCGTACTCGCGCAGACCCGTACCACCCGGGATCAGGTGACCACAGATCACATTCTCCTTCAGGTTCACCAGCGGATCGACCTTGGCCTGGATAGCGGCCTCGTTCAGCACCTTGGTCGTCTCCTGGAACGAAGCGGCCGAGATGAAGCTCGAGGTCTGCAGTGCAGCACGGGTAATACCCTGCAGCACCTGCGTCGAGGTTGCGGGAACGATGTCGCGAACGGTTACCGTCTTCAGGTCGCGACGCTTCAGGCTCGAGTTCTCGTCGCGCAGCTTACGCAGCGAAACGATCTGGCCCGGCTGCATCGTCGTCGAGTCACCGGCGTCGGTTACTACAGCCTTGTCGTACAGCTCGTCGTTCACATCCATGAACTCCCACTTGTCGACAATCTGGTCCTCGAAGAAGCGAGTATCACCCGGATCCTCAATCTTCACCTTCGACATCATCTGACGAACGATCACCTCAAAGTGCTTGTCGTTGATCTTCACACCCTGCATACGGTATACCTCCTGTACCTCGTTTACGATGTACTCCTGGATACGCGTAGGACCAAGGATGTTCAGGATATCGGTCGGCGTGATGGCACCATCCGAGAGGGCCGAACCGGCCTTCACGAAGTCGTTCTCCTGCACGACAATCTGACGCGACAGGGGCACCAGGTAACGCTTCACCTCACCCTGCTTCGACGTGATGACGATCTCGCGGTTACCGCGCTTGATCTTGCCGAACGTTACCTCACCATCGATCTCCGAAACAATAGCGGGGTTCGACGGGTTACGAGCCTCGAAGAGCTCCGTAACGCGCGGCAGACCACCGGTGATATCACCACCCGATTTACCAACGGCACGCGGGATCTTGATCAGGATATCGCCAGCCTTGATCTTCTGCTTGTCCTTCACCACAACGTGAGCACCTACAGGCAGGTTGATCTGCTTAACCTCCTCGTCCTGCTTGTTCATCACCTTGATAACAGGGTTCTTCGTCTTGTCCTTCGACTCGATTACGACCTTCTCCGACAGACCGGTCTGCTCGTCACGCTCCTCACGGTACGTAACGCCCTCGATCACGCTGTCATAGAGAACCTTACCATCGTGCTCCGAGATAATAACTGCGTTGTAGGGATCCCACTCGCAGATCATATCACCCTTCTTCACCTCGGCACCGTCCTGCATGAAGAGCGTAGAGCCATAGGGAAGTGCGTGGGTGTAGAGCACGATCTCGGTCTTGGGATCCACGATGCGGAACTCCGACTGACGCGAAATCACGAGGTCGATCGGCTCACCCATGTTGTTCTTGCCCTTGATCGTACGCAACTCGTCGATCTCCAGACGACCCTCGTACTTCGAAACCACGTTGGTCTCCACGGCCGTACCACCGGCCACACCACCGACGTGGAACGTACGCAGCGTCAGCTGGGTACCCGGCTCACCAATCGACTGGGCAGCGATCACACCAACAACCTCACCCTTCTGTACCATACGGGCAGTTGCCAGGTTGCGACCGTAGCACTTGGCGCAGACACCGTGACGCGACTCGCAGGTCAGCACCGAGCGAATCTCAACCGACTCCAGCGGCGACTTCTCGATTGCCTCGGCAATAGCCTCCGTAATCTCCTGACCGGCCTCACAGAGCACCTCACCCGTCAACGGGTGGATCACATCGTTGAGTGCCGTGCGGCCCAAAATGCGATCGTAGAGCGTCTGAACCACGTCATCATTGCGCTTGATGGCCGTAGCCGTCAAACCACGCAACGTGCCGCAATCCTCCTCGTTGATGATCACGTCCTGTGCCACATCCACCAGACGGCGCGTCAGATAACCGGCGTCGGCCGTCTTCAGAGCGGTATCGGCAAGACCCTTACGGGCACCGTGGGTCGAGATAAAGTACTCGAGCACCGACAGACCCTCCTTAAAGTTCGAGAGAATCGGGTTCTCAATTACCTGCTGACCACCCTCAACACCCGACTTCTGCGGCTTGGCCATCAGACCACGCATACCGCTGAGCTGTCGAATCTGCTCCTTCGAACCACGAGCACCCGAATCCAGCATCATGTAAACGGGGTTGAAACCATCCTCGTCCTTGATCAGGGTGTCGATTACCACCTTCGTCAGCTTCGTATTGATGTTCGTCCATACGTCGATGATCTGGTTGTAACGCTCGTTGTTCGTAATAAGACCCATGTTATAGTCATCCATGATGGCATCAGCGCGCTCGTAACCCTCCTGTACCAGTGCCTCCTTCTCCTTCGGAATGATCACGGCATCGAGGTTGAACGACAGACCGCCCTGGAAGGCCATCTGGTAACCCATGTTCTTGATATCGTCCAAGAAAGCGGCCACCTTGTCGGCACCGGCCTTCTTCATCACCAGCGAAATAATGTCACGCAGCGAGCGCTTCGTCAGCACCTCGTTGATGTAACCCACCTCACTGGGCACCTTCTGGTTGAAGAGGATGCGACCTACGGTCGTCTCCTTCAATACCTGTACGTGGTTGCCCTCCTCATCCAGATCCTCGACCATACACTTTACGAGTGCATGCAGGTCGGCACGACCCTCGTTGTAGGCGATGATTGCCTCCTCGGGACCGTAGAAGGTCAGGCCCTCACCCTTCACACCCTTGCGGGGCTTGGTGATGTAGTAAAGACCCAGAACCATATCCTGCGACGGCACGGTGATAGGCGCACCGTTGGCGGGATTCAAGACGTTGTGCGAACCGAGCATCAGCAGCTGAGCCTCCAGAATAGCGGCATTACCCAGCGGGAGGTGCACAGCCATCTGGTCACCGTCGAAGTCGGCGTTGAATGCCGTACATGCCAGCGGGTGCAGCTGCATGGCCTTACCCTCGATGAGCTTCGGCTGGAAGGCCTGGATACCCAGACGGTGAAGCGTCGGGGCACGGTTCATCAGCACGGGGTGACCCTTGATCACGTTCTCCAGGATGCCCCAAATAACGGGATCCTTACGATCGATGATCTTCTTGGCCGACTTCACCGTCTTCACGATACCGCGCTCGATGAGCTTGCGGATGATGAACGGCTTGTAGAGCTCGGCAGCCATATCCTTCGGAATACCCATCTCGTGCATCTTCAGCTCGGGACCTACGACGATTACCGAACGGGCCGAGTAATCGACACGCTTACCCAACAGGTTCTGACGGAAGCGACCCTGCTTACCCTTCAGCGAGTCCGAAAGCGACTTCAGCGGACGGTTCGACTCGTTCTTTACGGCATTGCTCTTACGCGAGTTGTCCAACAGCGAATCGACAGCCTCCTGCAACATACGCTTCTCGTTGCGGAGAATCACATCCGGAGCCTTGATCTCAATCAGACGCTTCAGACGGTTGTTGCGGATAATCACGCGACGATACAGATCGTTCAGATCCGACGTAGCGAAACGGCCACCATCCAGCGGCACGAGGGGACGCAACTCGGGCGGAATCACCGGAATCACGTTCAGTACCATCCACTCGGGACGGTTCACCTCACGCGATGCGCGGAACATCTCCACCACGTTCAGCTGCTTCAGAGCCTCGGCCTTACGCTGTTGCGAGGTCTCGCGCGATGCGCGGTCGCGCAACTGGTACGACATCGTATCGAGGTCCACCTGCTTCAGGAGCGTCAGCACAGCCTCGGCACCCATCTGGGCGATGAACTTGTTCGGATCCTCATCGGGGAGTTGCTGGTTACCCTTCGGCAGTGCGTCGATGATATCCATATACTCCTTCTCCGACAGCGTAGCCAGACGCTCGATACCCTGTTCCTGAGCAGCACCGGCCTGGATCACAACATAACGCTCGTAATAGATGATCGACTCCAGTTTCTTCGACGGAATACCCAGCAGGTAACCGATCTTCGAGGGGAGCGACTTAAAATACCAAATGTGTACTACCGGAACGACGAGCGAGATGTGACCCATGCGCTCACGACGCACCTTCTTTTCGGTCACCTCTACACCGCATCGGTCGCAGACAATACCCTTGTAACGGATACGCTTGTACTTACCGCAGTGGCACTCATAGTCCTTCACAGGACCAAAGATGCGCTCGCAGAACAGACCGTCGCGCTCGGGCTTGTAGGTACGGTAGTTGATGGTCTCCGGCTTCAAAACCTCACCGCTCGACTGGGCCAGAATCTCTTCGGGCGAAGCCAAACCGATCGAAATCGTATTGTAGCCGTGATTCGATTTATTGTCTTTCGTAAATGACATATCTCTTTTCAGTTTTTACTGTTCAACTTATATACCTTACTCGAGCTTAACCGACAGTGCAAGACCGCGCAACTCATGCAGCAAGACGTTCATAGCCTCCGGAATACCCGGCTTGGGCAGGTTCTCACCCTTCACAATCGCCTCGTATGCCTTGGCGCGACCCATCACGTCATCCGACTTGATGGTCAGGATCTCCTGCAGGATGTTGGCGGCACCGAAGCCCTCAAGTGCCCAAACCTCCATCTCACCAAAACGCTGACCACCGAACTGTGCCTTACCACCGAGCGGCTGCTGCGTGATGAGCGAGTAGGGACCGATCGAACGGGCATGCATCTTATCGTCGATCATGTGACCGAGCTTGAGCATGTAGATCACACCTACCGTAGCAGGCTGGTCGAACATCTCACCCGTACCACCATCGTACAGATACGTGCGACCACTATGCGGGATACCGGCCTCGGCCGTGTACTCGTTGATCTGATCGAGCGAAGCACCGTCGAAGATCGGCGTAGCGAACTTCATACCCAGCTCGCGACCGGCCCAACCAAGTACCGTCTCGTAGATCTGACCGAGGTTCATTCGCGAAGGCACACCCAGCGGGTTCAAGCAGATGTCGACAATCGTACCATCCTCCAGGAAGGGCATATCCTCATCGCGTACGATCTTCGCAACGATACCCTTGTTACCGTGGCGACCGGCCATCTTATCACCCACCTTCAGCTTACGCTTCTTGGCGATGTAAACCTTGGCCATCTGGATCACACCCGTCTGCGGCAGCTCGTCACCATTCGTGAGGTTGTACTTCTCACGCTTGATCGAAGCATCGGCCTTCTTCCACTCGATGATGTAGTTGTTGATCGTCTTCTCGATCAGCGCATCGGTATGCTCGTCACCGGTCCACTTGCAGGGGCCCAGGCTCAGATAACCCGACACAACGCCCGTCTTCTCGTCGATGACGCGCTTGCCGATCTCCTCCAGCATCTTCTGCGAGAACTTCTGGCCGGCACCGTAGAGCTCTACGCCGAAGTAGTCGTAAATACCCTTCGTCGTCTTGCCCTGCAGGAGCGTCCAAAGTTTCTGTACCAGACGCTTCGTGAGCTCGTGGATCTGCTGTGCGAAACGCTCGTCGATCTTCTCGAGCTGGGCCTTCTCGGCCGTCTTACCCTTCTTCGACGAATCCTTGTTGGCACGGCTGTAGAGCTTCGTATCGATTACCACACCGTGCAGCGAGGGCTGTGCCTTGAGCGAAGCATCCTTCACATCACCGGCCTTATCGCCGAAGATGGCGCGCAGCAGCTTCTCCTCCGGCGAGGGATCGCTCTCACCCTTCGGGGTGATCTTACCGATCATGATATCGCCCGGATTCACCACAGCACCAATGCGGATGATACCGTTGGCATCGAGATCCTTCGTGGCCTCCTCACTTACGTTCGGAATATCCGACGTCAGCTCCTCGACACCACGCTTCGTATCACGAACCTCCATGATGTACTCGTCAACGTGTACCGACGTAAAGAGGTCCTCACGCTGGATACGCTCCGAGATTACGATAGCATCCTCGAAGTTGTAACCCTTCCAGGGCATGAATGCCACCTTCAGGTTGCGACCCAGTGCCAGCTCGCCCTTCTCGGTCGAGTAGCCCTCGGTGAGGATCTGGCCCTTCGTTACCTTGTCGCCCGTCAGAACGGTCGGCGTCAGGGTAATCGAGGTATTCTGGTTCGTACGGCGGTAGCGCGGCAACTCGTAGGTCGTCACCTCCGGCTCGAACGAAGCGAGAATCTCATCCTCCGTACGATCGTACTTGATCTGAATCTTCGTAGCGTCGGCGAAGGTTACCACACCATCACCCTCGGCTACAATCTGAATGCGGCTGTCGGATACCATATCCTTCTCCATGCCCGTACCGACGATCGGAGCCTCGGTCGTCACAAGGGGCACAGCCTGGCGCATCATGTTCGATCCCATCAACGCACGGTTAGCATCATCGTGCTCCAGGAACGGAATGAGCGAAGCAGCCACCGATGCAATCTGGTTCGGAGCAACGTCCATCAGATCTACATCCTGAGCCGTCACCACGGGGAAGTCGGCACCCTCACGCGCCTTGATACGCTCGGGCTGCAGGAAGTTACCCTCGTCGTCAATCGGCATATTCGACTGAGCAACGATCTTACCCTCCTCCTCCTCGGCCGTATAGTAGCGTACGTGCGAGTTATCCATGTCGATCTTACCATTCTCAACCGAGCGGTAGGGCGTCTCGATGAAACCCATCGGCGAGATCTTGGCATATACGCAGAGCGACGAGATCAGACCGATGTTGGGACCCTCCGGCGACTCGATCGGGCAAAGACGACCATAGTGCGTGTAGTGTACGTCTCGCACCTCGAAGCCGGCGCGATCACGCGACAGACCACCGGGACCCAGGGCCGACAGACGACGCTTGTGCGTGATCTCGGCCAGCGGGTTGATCTGGTCCATGAACTGCGAGAGCTGCGACGTACCGAAGAACGAGTTGATCACCGACGACAGCGTCTTGGCGTTGATCAGCTCCACGGGGGTGAATACCTCGTTGTCGCGAACGTTCATGCGCTCACGGATCGTACGTGCCATACGCACGAAACCGATCGAGAACTGATTCGAGAGCTGCTCACCGACCGTGCGGACACGACGATTCGACAAGTGGTCGATATCATCCACCTCGGCCTTCGAGTTGATCAGCTGAATCAGGTACTTGATGATGGCGATGATATCCTCGCGCGTCAGCGTACGGATCGCGGGATCGATCTCCATGTTGAGCTTCTTGTTGATGCGGTAGCGACCTACATCACCCAGGTCATAACGCTTATCCGAGAAGAAGAGCTTCTCGATCACGTCACGAGCCGTCGCCTCATCAGGCGGCTCCGAAGCGCGCAGCTGTCTGTAGATATAAACCACGGCCTCCTTCTCGGAGTTGCAGGGATCCTTCTGCAGCGTGTTGTAGATGATCGAGAAGTCGATACCCGAAGCGTTCTCCTTGTGCAGCAGAATCGACTTCGTACCGCTCTCGAGGATCTGCTCAATGTGATCCTCCTCAAGCACCGTCTCGCGATCTACGATCACGTTGTTACGCTCGATCGAAACAACCTCGCCCGTATCCTCGTCAACGAAATCCTCGACCCAGGTCGTCAGCACGCGTGCAGCGAGCTTGCGGCCTACGGCCTTCTTCAGATTCGTCTTCGTAACCTTTACCTCATCAGCCAGGTCGAAGATCTCCAGAATCTGCTGGTCAGCCTCGTAACCGATAGCACGCAGCAGCGTCGTTACGGGTAACTTCTTCTTACGGTCGATGTAGGCATACATCACGTTGTTGATATCCGTGGCAAACTCAATCCACGAACCCTTGAACGGGATGATACGTGCCGAATAGAGTTTCGTACCGTTCGTGTGCATGCTCTGGCCGAAGAATACACCCGGCGAGCGGTGCAGCTGCGAAACGATCACGCGCTCGGCACCATTGATGACAAACGTACCGCGCTCGGTCATGTAGGGAATCTGGCCGAAGTAAACGTCCTGTACCTGCACGCCGAAATCCTCGTGCTCGTCGTCCGTACAGTAGAGCTTCAGCTTCGCCTTGAGGGGTACGCTGTACGTCAGACCGCGCTCCAGACACTCCTCGATCGTGTAGCGGGGCGGGTCAATGTAGTAATCGATAAACTCCAGAACGAAGTTGTTCCGGGTGTCCGTGATCGGGAAGTTCTCCTGGAAGACCTTGTACAGCCCCTCGTTTTTACGATTCTCAGCCGTCGTGTCCATCTGGAAGAAGTCACGGAACGATTTGAGCTGCACCTCGAGCAAGTCGGGATAAGGCACCCGATTCTTCACGGTGGAGAAGCTCGTTCTTGTTTGTTTGTTAGATGTGGACATCGGTAATTAACCTAATTTTTTGCGATCGCACCACCACCTTGCGATGATCTGCGACCCATAACTTACCTCGGGGAAATCTTGTTTGTCGCCCTGATGCCGGTCTATAGAGCCCGATGCCGGGATTCACTCTGCAACCGATAAGATGCCCTATGGCGACGCTGTTTGACCGTCTTCGGAAAGAGCCTTCAAAAGCCCACCCCTCATGACACTTCCGGTTTCCAGAGCCCGATGCCGGGGTTCACTCTGCAACACGTTGCGTCCGGTCGTTTCGTGATAGGCACCCCCTCAATGACAAGAGCCCGATGGCGGGATTCACTCTTGCATTCAGGAGCCGCTTCTCACGCGAATAACCCGTCGTGTACCTACTCCGTTCACGCCCTTTCCCCATTCACGGCGCAACTTCGTTCGGCCACCCCCGTTTTATCCGCGGAATGCTCCCGAGCAAAAGCACTCATCTTGAGCGATTTGCGGGAGCAATTTCATTTGTCTTCACACCTTCAGGATTCCCATAGCACGGGCCTCGTTATTCACTTTGGCCCCCTCGCTTGGCACCTGGGGTGTTTAGACCAAGAAAAGGTATAGGGCTTACCTGGTAAGCCACTATACCTGTTTCTGATTTGGCGTGCTTATAGCAGCCTGAAGAATTACTTCAGCTCTACCTCTGCACCAGCCTCCTCGAGCGAGCTCTTCAGAGCCTCAGCCTCCTCCTTCGAGATACCCTCCTTGATAGCCTTCGGAGCAGCATCTACGAGAGCCTTAGCGTCGCCCAGCGAGAGACCAGCAGCCTCCTTAACGGCCTTGATCACCTGGAGCTTAGCCTGACCGGCGCTCTTCAGAATAACGTCGAACGTCGACTTCTCAGCGGGAGCAGCCTCACCAGCAGCGGCGGGAGCTGCAACAGCAACAGCAGCAGCAGCGGGCTCAATGCCGTACTCCTCCTTGAGGATCTGTGCCAGTTCGTTTACCTCGGTAACCTTCAGGTTAACCAGTTCTTCAGCAAGTTTCTTGATATCTGCCATAGTAGTAGATTATTAAAATTTTGTTTGTTTCTTTTGTGATTAATTGTTTCTCTCCTCGAGCGTCTTTACGAGGCCCGCGATCTTCTGACCTGCAGCACCCTGCAGTGCAGAAATAACATTCTTTGCCGGCGACTGGAGCAGTGCGATGATATCGGCAACCAACTCCTCCTTCGACTTAATGTTGCAAAGTGCGTCGATCTTATCGTCACCTACGTATACGCAACCCTCAGCGAAGGCAGCCTTCAGCACGGGCTTATCCGACTTCTTGCGGAACTCCTTGATCAGAACCGCAGGAGCCTTTGCTACGTTGGTGAACATGATCGAGGTCGGACCCTCCAGGGTCTTAACCAAATCAGCATCTGCCTTCTCTACCTTCTCCAGAGCCTTCGTGAAGAGCGTGTTCTTAACAACTACGAGCTTCACGTCGTTCTCGAAGCACTTGCGACGCAGCGAAGCGGTCTGCTCGGCGTTCAGTGCCTCAATGTTGGTGATGTAGAAGTGAGGATAGGCTTCGAGCTGCTCGGCGAGGTTGTTAATTACAACCAGTTTTTCTTCCTTTGTCATCTCTAACTTTCCTCCTTATTATTTGGTTTCTACTGATTTAGGATCGATCTGCACACCGGGACTCATCGTGGTCGAGAGATAAATGCTCTTCACATAAGTACCCTTTGCGGCAGCCGGCTTGAGCTTGATAATCGTGTTGAGTACCTCCTGTGCATTCTCCACAATCTGGTTCTCATTGAACGAAATCTTACCAACCGACGTGTGAACGATACCGAACTTGTCGACCTTGAAGTCGATCTTACCGGCCTTAACGTCCTGAACAGCCTTAGCAACGTCCATCGTAACCGTACCCGTCTTGGGGTTCGGCATCAGACCGCGGGGACCGAGAATACGACCCAGCGCACCAACCTTACCCATTACGTTCGGCGTACAAATGATAACGTCAACATCCGTCCAACCGCCCTTGATCTTGTCTACATACTCGTCCAGACCTACGAAGTCAGCACCTGCAGCCTGTGCCTCAGCCTCCTTCTCGGGGGTGCAGAGTACAAGTACACGTACTACCTTACCGGTACCGTGGGGCAGCGTTACCACGCCACGTACCATCTGGTTCGCCTTACGGGGGTCTACACCCAGGCGTACATCGACATCTACCGAAGCATCAAATTTCGTGAAAGTGATCTCCTTCAGAAGAGCAGCAGCCTCCGAAAGCTTGTAGGCCTTACCAGCCTCCACCTTGGCGATGGCGATCTTTTGATTTTTCGTCAACTTACTCATCTTCTACTTTAGTTCTTAGGAAATTCACCAACGACACTGATACCCATACTGCGAGCAGTACCGGCAACCATACGCATTGCAGACTCGATCGTGAAGCAGTTCATATCAGGCATCTTGTCCTGAGCGATCTCGCGTACCTGATCCCACGTAACCTGACCTACCTTCGTACGGTTAGGCTGAGCAGAACCGGTCTGAACGTTGGCTGCTTGCTTGAGCTGAATAGCTACAGGCGGCTGTTTTACAACAAAGTCGAACGACTTATCGCTGTAAACGGTGATGATGACCGGAAGAACCTTGCCTGCCTTGTCCTGCGTACGTGCATTGAACTGCTTGCAGAAGTCCATAATGTTGACTCCTTTAGAACCCAATGCCGGACCTACCGGAGGCGAAGGATTGGCGGCACCACCTTTGATCTGCAATTTAATAAATGCAGCAACCTCTTTTGCCATAGTTTTCCTTTGTTAATTATTCTTTTTCAACTTGTGTGAAACTCAACTCCATCGGAGTTTTGCGCCCGAATATCTTCACCGATACCGTGAGCTTCTTGCGCTCGTTATCGACAGCCTCGATGGTTCCCTGGAAGCTTGAGAAAGGGCCATCGGTGACCTTAACGGCCTCGCCGACGATATACGTTATTTCGTTCTCCTCCTCCATGGCATTGATCTCATCGACGCGACCGAGAATGCGGGCAACCTCTTGTGGACGGAGAGCAGCCGCGTTCATCTGACGACCATCCTCTTTCGTCTCGCCCAAGAAACCAAGCACGTTGGGGATATTACGAATAATCATGGGAATCTGGCCTACCAAGGCAGCCTCTACGAGCACATAGCCCGGATACGAGACCTTCTCTTTGGAGACCTTCTTTCCGTTACGGATCGTATAATACTTCTCCGTAGGAATCAGTACCTGCGAGATGTAGTCCTCCAAATGAGCAAGGCGTATCTCTTTATCGAGATACTCCTTGACCTTTGCCTCCTTGCCACCAATGGCACGGACTACATACCACTCCTTTTTAATCTCACTCATTGCCGTAGCGAACGATTACAGATTACCGAGCGTCTTGTAGATAAACTCCATCACGTTCTCGAACGTCAGGTCCATTGCCAACACGACAACAGCAAAAATGGCCGAAGCCACCATCACGACGATCGTCGAACTCTGCAGTTGCGGAAACGAAGGCCACGTCACCTTGTTTACAAGCTCGTTGTACGATTCTTTAATGTATTTCAACATAATAATTTACTTTTTTATTCTTTAGCAGGAGCAGAGAGATTCGAACTCCCATCAACGGTTTTGGAGACCGCTATTCTACCCTTGAACTATGCTCCTAAAGTAAGAAGCGGTGCGGTTTTACACCGCTTCTCGTAGTTTGAGTCGTGTATTACTCAACGATCTCGATGATCTGACCGGCACCTACCGTACGACCACCCTCGCGGATAGCGAAACGGAGACCCTCGTTCAGAGCTACGGGATAGATCAGCGTAACGGTGATCGTTACGTGGTCACCCGGCATCACCATGTCAACACCTGCGGGCAGAGCAACCTCACCGGTTACGTCCATCGTACGCAGATAGAACTGGGGACGATACTTGTTGTGGAACGGCGTGTGACGGCCACCCTCCTCCTTCTTCAGGATATAAACCTCAGCCTTGAACTGAGTGTGGGGCTTGATCGAGCCGGGCTTAGCAACTACCATACCACGCTTAACCTCCTTCTTGTCGATACCGCGGAGCAGCAGACCTACGTTGTCACCTGCCTCACCCTCATCGAGGAGCTTGCGGAACATCTCAACACCCGTACAGGTCGACGTCAGCGACTTCTCACCCAGACCGATGATCTCAACGGGATCACCAACGTGGATAATACCAGTCTCAATACGGCCCGTTACTACGGTACCACGACCGGTGATCGAGAATACGTCCTCAACCGGCATCAGGAAGGGCTTCTCATTCTCACGAGCGGGGATCGGAATGTACTCATCAACGCTGTTCATGAGCTCCATGATCTTCTCCTCCCACTGGGGCTCGCCATTCAGACCACCAAGGGCCGAACCGCGGATGATAGGAGCGTTGTCACCGTCGAAGTCGTACTTCGAAAGCAGGTCGCGAACCTCCATCTCAACCAGGTCGAGCATCTCGGGATCGTCAACCATGTCGCACTTGTTCAGGAAAACAACGATGCGGGGAACGTTCACCTGCTTAGCCAGCAGAACGTGCTCGTTCGTCTGGGGCATCGGACCGTCGGTTGCAGCTACTACGAGGATGGCACCGTCCATCTGGGCAGCACCCGTTACCATGTTCTTAACGTAGTCGGCGTGGCCCGGGCAGTCTACGTGAGCGTAGTGACGGCCAGCCGTCTGATACTCAACGTGCGAGGTGTTAATCGTAATACCACGCTCCTTCTCCTCGGGTGCGTTGTCGATCGAATCGAACGAACGGAGCTCCGACAAACCATTCTTAGCCAGAACGGTCGTAATAGCAGCCGTCAGCGTCGTCTTACCGTGGTCTACGTGACCGATAGTACCGATGTTCACGTGCGGTTTCGAACGGTCAAATTTTTCTTTTGCCATAGTTGTATAAGTTTTAAAGTATAATGTTGTTACTTCTTTTCGTTTTTGTGGGCTTTGGTCGTCTGCCTCAACCTACGACCTCGGCCCTTGGAGCGGAAGACGAGGCTCAAACTCGCGACCCTTAGCTTGGAAGGCTAATGCTCTATCAACTGAGCTACTTCCGCAAAAACGTACCGAATCAGAGCACACCAACCCTTACCCACGACACAAAGGCAGCTCCTTTCAGAACCCCCTTTTAGCGACCCGCTCTTGCAAGCCGGTCCTTTTCAAGAAAAGGGACTCAATTCTGCGCCCCTCTCCAACATGTCGCCTCGGGTTTTGCAACTCCAATCGGCACTCTTCTTATAAGTGGGAAGTGATGGATTCGAACCACCGAAGGTAAAAACCAGCAGATTTACAGTCTGCCCCATTTGGCCACTCTGGTAACTTCCCTTGTTTGCTCACGAGGTTTCGCTTCGTTTCCAAAGCCTCACCTCTTATTCCAGCCCCCTCGATTGAGCCGATGGAGGGACTCGAACCCACGGCCGCCTGATTACAAATCAAGTGCTCTGCCAACTGAGCTACATCGGCAATTTTAACCGTTTCGGATTGCAAAAGTATGCATAAAAAATTTATCGACAAAATTTTTCGTCAAAAATTTTTCATTTTTCTTCGTGCGTCAAAGAGCCCTGATTCTTCCGCCATTTGGTTTAGCTCCACCATTGGCGGGAAATCGGGTGCAAATATACGATAGTTTTTACAATAAACAAAACCTTGGGATTCTTTTTCGCGTAACAAATTAAAAAAAATGCGAGGGCCCCGTTTTGGAGCCCTCGCGTTGGATAAATTGCGAACGATTAGTTCATGAAACCATAGCCGTTCAGGAAACCACCCGTAGCAACTACGTTCGGCGTGAAGGGCCAGGTGTAGACCGGAGCGGTCTCGAAGTCGTAGCCGTTGAAGAACTTGTTGTAGTAGTCCTCCTCGTTGGCTACGAGTGCCTTACCCCACTCCTCCTTGGTGTAACCGGCAGCCTCCAAAGCGGCACCGTCAACCTTCTCGAAGAGACCCTGGATAGCCAGGTTGGTCTTCGTTGCACCCGTGTAGGTAAAACCACCGGCTGCACATACCGACTCCCAGTTGTCGTGCTGACCACGCCACGAAGGATAAACCAGCTCCTTCTTGGCAGGATCTGCCAGCTGAGTCTCCGAAGCCTGAGCCGTCAGACGATAACCCAGCACAGCATTACCGTCTACGAGCTTCGTATATACATAGTCCGAAATCACGTTACCGTTCTCGAACTCGTAGTAACCGTTAGCCTTCAGACCCTCGATCATAGCCTTCGTCAGCTCCTTCACGGCCTTGATCTTCTCGCCGATGAAGCCCGAGCGAATCAGCGTGTAGCGACGATCGCCCTCACCTGCATACTCGAAACCACGCTCGTCGATGATAGCCTCTACCAGCGAAGCGCGCGATGCGATGAAAGCATCCGTGTTAGCCTTACCTGCGGGGAACGAACGCTCGCGAACGATCTTCAGGTACTGCTTAGCGGTAGCCTCGTCACCCGTTACGGCGCAAGCCTCTGCATAACCCAGGTAAACCTCAGCCATACGCATGTAGGGAGCATTGATACCCGACTTACGCTGAGCCGAGTAGGGCATATCCTGGCGATTCTCATCCCACTTGTTGAGCGAGAGACCACCACCGTTCGACTGCGAACCCGGCGCCATGGGGAGCAGTTTCTCCGAACCGTCACCCTTGCTACCCGTAACGGCGATCGAAACGTCACGACGCATGTCGTTCGGATCGAACATACCATAGTAGAAAGCGGGGTTGATACGACCCTGACCGTAGTTCTTACAAGGCATACCGGCTTTAGTCGTCAGCTTCGAACCACCGGCCGAAGGACGACCGAACGAGTAGGGACGTGCGTCGTTACCCGAACCCATCGTCATCACGATCTCATAGATCGACTCGTCTGCCAACGTCTCAGCCTTGGTCTCGTGCATCTGCTCGAAGAAGTACTGATAGGGGTTGTTGTACTGACGGGCAGCCTCGTTCTTACGGGGATCCGTCAGGTGGAACTTAGCCGTACCGGGGTTCTCCAATACCTTACCGAAGTAGGTCTTGGCAATCTCGTAGAACTTCTTATAGTCCGTACGACGATTGTAAACGGCGTTGTCGGCGCTGGCATTTACCTTACCCTTCTGCTCGAACGAGATCACGTTACCATCGATGTCGTGGTACGTAATGTCCGAACGGCGCGTGTGGTAACCACCGGCCTCGAGAGCCATACGACCAATCAGACCCTGTACATAGGTACGCGTAATCTGGCTGGCATCCGTGCCCTTCTCGCCCAGACGATACATGATGGGCTCTACGCGCTGCAGGTCAGCGAGACATGCCTCGAAGATCGAGTCACGACCTACCAGACCACCTGCGGGCTCACCGAACGTGTCGTTATAGGGAACATCACCGTAGTACTTAATCAGCTCACGGTAGCAGGTAGCGCGGATAGCGATAGCCTCACCGTAGAGGTTCAGAATGTCGGTCGGCTGACCGGCTGCAATCTGCTCCTCGAAGCCCGGCATAGCCTCCATAGCCGAAATCACGGCATTGGCCTTCGAGATCGTGTTGAACGAACGAGCATAGCCGTTCGAGGGCGACTCCTTCTGGTAACCCGTAGCTACGTACGAACCGGTTACCGTACCATTTACATAGAAGCACTCTGGTTCGTGACGCGGAAGCTGGGCCGTATAGGACTCAGGGTGACGCTCGATATCCGAGCCGGTCACGTCCATTGCATAGTAGAAACCGTCACCAAAGAGGTCATTCTGGATAGCATCGCGGAAGGCCTCATAGGTACCGTCCATAGCCGCGCGAGCCGTCGTCATATTCGAGAAGACGAAGTCACCATCTACAACCGAGGGCGACGAGGTCTCCAGGAACTCGCTGCACGAGGTAGTTGCAAGTGCAGCTACACAAAGCGCAGAATAAAATATTTTTTTCATAGCTATAATCTCGTTTTAGGATTAGAACGTAACATTAAGACCAAACGTGTAGGTACGCGTCTTGGGATATGCGTTGTAGTCGTAGTTGGGGGTCGGGAAACCATCTACACCACCCGAACCGGTGTTCACGTCGGGATCCAGACCCGAGTAACCCGTCAGGCAGAAGAGGTTCGAACCGGTGAAGTAAACGCGGATCTTCTCGATCTTGATCTTCTTCAGCCACTTCGAAGGCAGCGAGTAACCAACCGTCAGGTTCTGCAGGCGCAGGTACGAAGCATCCTCGATGAAGTCCGACGAAACGAGTGCGAACTGCGAGTGAGCCATCGGCTGCTTAGCGTGCTGGTTCATAGCATCCAACTGTGCGGGATCCCAAACGAGACCCAGATCACCGTTAGCATCTACACCGTAGATCTTGTAGCAGTCCGAAACCAGTGCAAGGTGGTTAGCACCCAGGTTGTTATCCTTGTTACCCCAGAGCGAGTGCATAGCGTTGGCGTTGTAGATCTTACCGCCGATCTGATACGTGAAGGCTGCCGAGAAATCGAGACCCTTCCAGTTACCGTTCAGCGTGAAACCACCCGTGTGCTTTGCCATCATCTCACCTACGATCGTCTCATCCGACAGGTCGAGAACGCCATTGCCGTCCAGATCCTTGAACTTCGGCATACCGGGGTAAGCCAGCTGACCCTCAGCAACGTGCTTCGAGAGGTCGGTGTTCTGATACGAAACGAGCGAAGCGGTGATGTCGGGTACACCCGGCTTCAGCGTATAGATGCCGTCAGCATAGGTGAAGTCGTCGGTCGTATAGAAACCGTCGGCCTCGAAGCCCATTACCGTACCTACGGGCTGACCCACGCGGATCACGTAGTCGTAGTTCGGGAAGCGAGCCGTCGAACCCCAACCGGTGTGAGCATCAGCCAGTGCGTTGTCATCGATAGCCTCGATATTGTTCTTGTTGAAGCTGTAGGTTACATTCAGCGAGAGGTTGAAATCCTTCTTGCGAACCAGGTCAGCGCCCAAAGCAACCTCAATACCCTTGTTCGAGGTCTCGGCTACGTTGCGGAACTGATACGAGTAACCCGACGATGCGTCGGTCGGAACCTTCATCAGGATATCGTTCGTCGAATTCCAGTAACCATCGATAGCACCACGCAGACGGCCATTCCAGAAGCTGAAATCAAGACCGATGTTACGCGACGTCGTGGTCTCCCACTTCAGATCGGGATTCGGCTGCATGTCACCCGGCAGGTAGATCGTCTCACCGGCAGCATTCGTACCGGTCTTCCACGTACCCTTCCAGAGCGAAGCGCTGATGTTATCGGCTCCCGACGTACCATACGACAGACGGAGCTTCAAGTTATCCAGCCAATCGCGCGTATTCTCCATGAAGGCCTCATCCGAGATGCGCCATGCGGCAGCAGCTGCGGGGAAGTAACCCCACTGGTTGTTCTCGGCGAACTTCGACGAAGCATCGGCACGGAACGTAGCCGTCAACAGATACTTACCCTTGTACGAATAGTTGGCACGACCGAAGAACGAAACGGTCTTCGAGGGGGTACCGATCGAGTTCGACCAGTTCGAGAGCTGACCGCTCGTCTTGAAGCCACCCGTACCGTACATGTTCATCATACCGAAGGCATCCTCCATCGTGAACTCCGAAGGATAGTCGTAACCGGTGAAGGCCGAGCTGTTCGACTTCGAAGCCAGCATCTCGTTACCAACCAGTACCGACAGCGAGTGATCCTCACCCAGGCCCTGTACCTCATAGTTCAAGGTCGTAGCCCAACGCAGGCCGTAACCATTACCCTTCGAGAGCTTAGCCGTGTTGTAGGCGTTACCCGAAGCCTCCGAACCGGCATCCCAGGTCTGCGTCTCCGACCAGTTGCGGTTGAGCGACAGCTCGGTCTTGGCCGTCATACCCTTGAAAGGCTGCCAGGTCAGACCACCGCGAGCGCGGATGCGCTGGTTGGTTGCAACCTCCGTATAGTTGTCGATAACAGCCAGCGGGTTCATCGAGGTCGATACGTTAGCACCACCCTGACCCATGTACGACTCGTTATCCTCACCGAACGGATTGTCGATCGGACGATACTGGTAAGCCGAGGTCGACAGACCATACTGCGTACCATTGCGCTTGATATCCGAGTAACGAACATCTGCATCAAAGGTCAGCGTCTTAGCCAGCTTGTGCGAGAACTTGATGTTGGCATTCCAGCGACGGAAACCCGACTTGATACGGATACCCTCATCCTCGAGGTAGTTGATCGTAGCATAGAGGTTCGTCTTATCCGTACCGGTCGAGAGCGATACGTCGTGGCTCTGAGCATAAGCCGACTCCATCAGGTCATTCACATAGTTGTGAGCCTTCACGCCCTTATACTTATCCAGGTTGTTGCCATACTTCGAACCCAGACCGAAGTACTTAGCTACGTTATCAGCATAGCTCGAACCGGTCTCCATACCCTGCGACCAGGTGTAGAGTACATAGTCGTAAGCATCCATTACGTCGAGGATCTCGGGCTTCGACTTGATCTGATAGTAACCGTTGTAGCGAACCGTGGTCTTCTGCTCCTTCTGAGCACCCTTCGTCGTTACAAGGATAACACCGTTAGCACCACGAGCACCGTAGATAGCCGTCGAAGCAGCATCCTTCAGTACGTCGATCGACTCGATGTTGTCGGCCGGAATATCGTCAATCGAGCTAACCTGTACACCGTCCACGATAAAGAGCGGCTCGTTCGACTGCGTAATCGAACCACCACCACGTACACGGATCGACATACCGGCACCCGGACGACCGTCCTGCGAGGTTACCTGTACACCGGGAAGCTGACCCTGCAGGGCCTGTGCGATGTTGGCTACGGGGTTGGCAGCGAGCTTCTCACCCGTTACCGAAGCCACCGAACCGGTCAAATCACGACGCTTTACGGTGCCGTAACCGATCACTACGACGTCCTCAATACCCGTAGCATCCTCCTGCAAGGTTACCTCGACCGAGGTCTTACCTGCAACAGCTACGCGTGCATCCGTCATACCGATGTACGATACAACCAGCACATTGTTCTTTGCATCAGGTACGTTGAGCGAGAACGAACCGTCTACACCCGTACTCGTACCGAGAGTTGTGCCATCCACAACAACGGCTGCACCAATCACGGGCTCACCGGCTGCGTCTTTCACGACTCCCCTCACAGTCTGGGCCTCCGCAACAAAAGCGAAGCCCAAGCCCAACACGAAGGTCAGGACAAACTTGAGAAAGTTTTTCATTGTAAAAGATTTTAGTTAATAGTGGTTTTGTTTACTATCCTGTTTGCATGTGGACATAAGACCACATTTAATAAACAAAAATAACTCGTTTTTTTCAATTTACAAATTATTTTCACTCTTTTCCTACATTATTAGATATCAATCGCCGTTATAGAGGCCTCCAGAGGGTGTTTCATTTTTTTCGACACAAGCCTCTGACGGGAAGAAATTTCTATATTTTTTTTAATATTTAACCCCTATTTTTCGATTTCCGGACGAGAAATTTCGCTGTTCTTAAGATTTTTTATTACTTAAAACCCCATTTTAACTAACACATTCAAGCGCCCGTCGATACCTATATTATATAGTGGCCTTATGGGTACCGATTCGGAGACCTATCGTCCGCAAAGCATTCATAGTCACGAGTGGCATCTTTTACAATGAAAAAGTGAAGGGCGGAATTTTGCAATTCCGCCCCTCTTCTCGTTTGACACCCGCTACGTGGGGTCGACGATTACTTATAGCTAACGATCAGCACCTTCGAGCTCTCCCAGAAGCGTACCGGATCGGTAATCACCAACTTCAGCACCACCTTATTATCAGCCTCAATCAGCTGATATGAGCCTTCGGGATGCGCCGTCACGACCGTCACCTTCTTTTGGCGAATCGGCACCTCGAGTAATTCGCGCGAATCAACCAGCGTAAACTCATCCAGATTACCCTCGGCAGCCGTCAGCGTGCGACCGATAAAACCGCGTTTGTCGATCACGTTCGCCTCGCGCAGCGCCTTCTCCTGGCCGACAATGTAATAAACCGCGTGCAACTCACCGTCCAACATAGCGTTGTCGAAGGTCAACGAATCGACCTCCTTCTTGCGTTCGGCAATCTCGGTCGAGAGTTTATCCTCCAACTCCTCCACCTCGACGCTCATCTCGGCCACGCGCGTACGTAGTTGCTTAATCTCGGTATTTTTATCATCCAGCTGGCCGTTCAGATCCGAAATCAGGTGCTCCAGGCTCTTGATCTTCACATTGGCCTTCCGCAGCTGAGCCGCCGTACGCTCCATACCGGCCAGACGCTCGCGGTTCTCCTGCATCAACTCGTCGATGGCTGCGATATCGCTGTTGATCTGGTCGATCGGGCGACGAATACCCTCCGGATCGACTGCCGTAATGATATTTTCACGCACCTTGATACGGGCCAGGTTGTCCGTGATGGCGTTGATGTCGGCAAAGACCGTCTCGATCAACGAATCCTTCGTACGGACCACTTGTGCCAGCGAATCGCGCTGCGACTCGGTCTCCAGCGCCACCTGCTTCGACACACACGACGGGAAGAGGCAAACCACTACCAAAAGCGAATAGATCAGTTTTTTCATAACGTGCAACATGTTGTTATTTATTGAATACGAAGATACAAAATAAATCGGAAGATGTGACAAAAAAGAGCACAAAAAAAGTGGATCACCTTTTGTGATCCACTTTTTCGACTGACGAAACTTACTTCGCAGCGTTCTTCTTATCGTAGCGCTTTGCGTAGCGGCTCATAAACTTATCAACGCGACCAGCGGTATCTACGAGCTTCATCTGACCCGTATAGAACGGGTGCGACGTGTTCGAGATCTCCATCTTATACACGGGATAGGTTTCGCCGTTCACCTCAATAGTCTCTTTCGTCGAAACGGCGGACCGACACAAAAACACGTGGTCATTCGACATATCCTTGAATGCCACCAAACGATAATTCTCCGGATGAATACCCTTTTTCATTTGCGTTTTTGTTTTTAATGTGTTATTTGCTTAAGCGCGACAAAGGTAGATAATGTTTTCAGGAAAACCAAATCTTCGGTAAAGATTTTTCGCAGCAAAGCTATCTTTCCACCTCTTAAGGCCTTATCGTGCCTGGTCTACCCCTCCTTTTTGAACTTCTTGGCGCAGCGATTCACATAAATCACCACCGCCACCAGCAGGCCGACGGGGATCCAGACCAGCATCGTCAGCAAAAGCCCCTTGGTCGGCATCAAGGGTGCCAAGAGCATAAAAGGAATGCCGGCATACATCCCGTTCGACGCCAGACGACCGATGCGATGCAGGTCTATCTTCTCTCGCTTCTTGCGCGGCATGGTGTTGTAGCCCGCCATTGTTTCGGGATGATGACGCACCAAGAGCGCAATCAAGCCCCACACCAACGCCGGAATCAGCACACCCACAAACATTGCCAACATACCTTATAAAAAAGCCATTTTAGACATACAAGGAAGGTCGCCCACAATCGAGCGACCTTCTACTACCCTTGAAAACGGATAGCCGAGGCTGTTTTTAGGCTTGCGAAGTCTTTGAAATCTTCACATACGTCAGTATGCTCCGGTTTCAAAGGCAAGCGTAACGACAAAACAGCCCGGGTTGTCGTTTTCAAAAATTACTTGCGATAGACTTTGGTATAACCATAAACAGCCTCCTCACCGAGCTCCTCCTCGATGCGGATCAGCTGGTTGTACTTGGCCATACGATCCGAACGCGACATCGAACCGGTCTTGATCTGACCCGAGTTCGTAGCAACGGCGATGTCGGCGATCGTAGCATCCTCGGTCTCACCCGAACGGTGCGAGGTTACCGACGTATAACCGGCACGGTGAGCCATCTCGATAGCGTCGAGCGTCTCGGTCAGCGAACCGATCTGGTTAACCTTGATCAGGATCGAGTTACCGCAACCCATCTCAATACCCTTCTTCAGGAAGTTTACGTTCGTTACGAAGAGGTCGTCACCTACGAGCTGGCACTTGTCACCGATCTCGGCGGTCAGCAGCTGCCAACCCTCCCAGTCGTTCTCCGACATACCGTCCTCGATCGAGTCGATCGGGTACTTCTCAACCAGACCCTTCAGGTACTCAACCTGCTCCTTCGAGGTGCGCTTTGCGCCCTTCTCACCCTCGAACTTCGTATAGTCGTAGATGCCGTCCTTGTAGAACTCCGACGAAGCGCAGTCCATACCGATCATTACATCCTTACCCGGAACATAACCGGCGGCCTCGATAGCCTTGATGATCGAATCCAGTGCATCCTCCGTGCCGTCGAGTGCGGGAGCGAAACCACCCTCATCACCTACAGCCGTCGAAAGGCCACGAGCGTGGAGTACCTTCTTCAAGTTGTGGAATACCTCGGCACCCATGCGAACACCCTCCTTGAGCGACGAAGCGCCTACGGGACGGATCATGAACTCCTGGAATGCAATCGGGGCATCCGAGTGCGAACCACCGTTGATGATGTTCATCATCGGAACGGGCAGCGTCTTGGCGTTAGCACCACCAATATAGCGATACAGCGGCATACCGAAGTAGTCAGCGGCAGCGTGAGCTACGGCCAGCGAAACACCGAGGATGGCGTTAGCACCCAGGTTCGACTTCGTCGGCGTACCATCGAGCTCGATCATAGCCTTGTCGATACCAACCTGATCCGAAACGTTCATACCGATGATAGCGGGAGCGATCACCTCGTTTACGTTCTTCACGGCCTTCTCAACACCCTTACCCAGGTAGCGACCCTTGTCGCCATCACGAAGCTCCAGAGCCTCGTTCTCGCCCGTCGAAGCACCGCTGGGAACAGCAGCACGACCGAAAGCACCCGATACGGTGCGTACCTCTACCTCAACCGTCGGGTTACCGCGCGAGTCAAGGATCTCTCTTGCATGAATCTCTACAATTTGCATAGTAGTAAATAGTTAAATTTATGGTTTTAATGCGTTTTTCCAAAATCCGGGACAAAGATACAATTTTTCGACGTAAAAACGAAAGATTAAAAATGAAATTTTACGCCGTAAATTCAAAAGATTATCCTATATTTGTAAGATAGAAAATCCGCGGCCTGAATACGAGAAGGCCGATGCGGTACGTTTATCGCATAGAACAACACTGAAATAACATTAAAACCTATAAAAACCTATGAGAAATTTATTTAGTGTAGAGGGTAAGGTGGTAGTCATGACGGGTGCCTGCGGCATCCTGGGTTCGACCATCGTTAAGCATTTTGCCGAGCAAGGCGCCAAGGTGGTGTTGCTCGATTTGGAGCGCACGCGCGAAATTGCCGAGGGGCTGATCGCCGAGATCAAGGCCGAGGGCGGCGAGGCCTGCTTCTTCCCGACGAATGTATTGGATAAAGAGGTGCTGGAGCAGAACTACACCGACATCATGGCCAAGTATGGCACGATCGACATCCTGCTCAACGCCGCCGGTGGCAACATGGCTCGTGCCACGGTGCAGCCCGACCAGACGATCTTCGACCTGGATGTGGAGGCCGTGAAGCTCTGCACGGAGCTCAACCTCTTCGGTACGATTCTCCCGACGATGGTCTTTGCCAAGGCGATGGTGGAGAAGAAGTGCGGCTCGATCATCAACTTCTCGTCCGAGTCGGCTCTTCGTCCCCTGACGCGCGTAGCCGGTTATGGTGTAGCGAAGGCTGCCGTATCGAACTGGACGAAGTACCTGTGCGGTGAACTGGCCATGAAGTTTGGCGACGGTCTGCGCGTAAATGCCATCGCTCCGGGTTTCTTGCTCACGAACCAGAACCGCGCCCTGCTGACCAATCCCGACGGCTCGCTCACGCCCCGTTCGCACACGATTCTCGAGCACACACCCTATGGCCGTTTCCTCGAGCCCGACGAGCTGGTCGGCACGCTGCAGTGGCTGGCCTCGGACGCTTCGAAGGCCGTGAGCGGCACGGTGATCGTGGTTGATGGCGGTTTTGATGCTTTCAGCATCTAATTCAAAATTTAGAATTTAGAATTAAAAAATACTCGTTTTTGATTTTAGGCGAGCAGGGTCGTAATTTATGCAGAAACCTTAGCGACTAAGCCCCTGCCTAAGGCGGGGGTTTGGGGGTGGGTAAAATCTGCAAACACGGCCAAAGGCCGTGGTAACAGCCTGAGAACGAACCGAAACAGAAACTAACTAACAACCTTTATTCTATGTATCTTTGCAAACAATCATGGCGTTGGTACGGTCCGAATGACCCCGTAACGCTTTCAAACATCCGTCAGGCAGGTGCGACGGATATTGTACACGCCCTGCACCACATCCCCAACGGCGAGGTATGGACCGTGGAGGAGATCCAAAAGCGCCAGGCGATGATCGCCGAGTATGGCATGACCTGGTCGGTCGTAGAGTCGGTGCCCGTGCATGAGCACATCAAAACCCGCGAGGGTGAGTACCAGAAGTATATCGAGAACTACAAGCAGTCGATCCGCAACCTGGCTGCCTGTGGCATCAAGTGTATCACCTACAACTTTATGCCCGTCCTGGATTGGACACGCACGAATCTGGCCTACACGGTCGAGGATGGTTCGAAGGCGCTTCGTTTCGAGCGTGCCGCCTTCATGGCTTTCGACCTCTTTATCCTGAAGCGTGAGGCTGCCAAGACGGAATACTCGGCCGAGGAGCAGGCACGTGCCAAGGCGCGCTTTGAGGCGATGGACGAGGCCGAGAAGGAGCTCATCACGCGCAACATGATCGCCGGTCTGCCGGGTGCCGAGGAGAGCTTCACGATCGAGCAGTTCCGCGAGGCCCTCGACCGCTACAAGGATGTCGATGCCGAGACGCTGCGCTCGAACCTGATCTACTTCCTGAGCGAGATCTGCCCCGTGGCCGACGAGGTAGGTGCCGAGATGGTCATCCATCCCGACGATCCCCCGTATCCGATTCTGGGTCTGCCGCGTATCATGTCCACGGCCGAGGATTTCCGCAAGCTGATTGCCGCCGTGCCCAACAAGTCGAACGGGCTCTGCCTCTGCACCGGTTCGTTCGGTGTGCGCGCCGACAACGACCTGCCGGCCATCATGCGCGAGTTTGGCGAGCGTGTTGGCTTCGTCCACCTGCGCTCGACGCGCCGCGATGCCGACGGTAACTTCCAGGAGGACAACCACCTCGAAGGCGATGTGCCGATGTACGAGGTGATGAAGGCCTTCCTCGAGATCCAACAGAAGTATCAGCGCTCGATTCCGATGCGTCCCGACCACGGTCATCAGATGTGCGACGATCTGAATCGCAAATCGAATCCGGGCTATTCGTGCTACGGCCGTATGCGTGGTCTGGCCGAGTTGCGCGGTCTGGAGATGGGTATCGCCTGCTCGCTTTTCAAGTAAAAAGAGCGATCAATCATCAAAAAAAAGGAAAAGGCTGTCCGAAAGACAGTCTTTTTTTCTATCTTTGTAGTATGAAGAGCTACATTAACCCTTCGATGGCCCGTTTCAGCCCCTTTATCGAGCAGTTACCCCAATTGTTCGATACGGGCGAGTTGATCTTTAAGGGCCGCAACACGATTCGCGCCTTTGTCTATGCCGGCGAGCGAATCACCGTCAAACGTTTCCGCAAGCCCTCGGGCATCAATGCACTCATCTATGGGCACCTCCGCAAGAGCAAGGCGCGTCGTGCCTACGAACACGCTTCGGAGTTGATCCGACGTGGCATCGCCACCCCCGAGCCGATCGGTTGGCGCGAAGATTACCAGGGGAGCATCATCCGCGAGACCTACCTTATCACGCGCTACTCGGACTATCGCCCGCTGTCGGAGTTGACGAACCGCTTCCCCGATGCGTCGGTACTGGAGGGGTTGAACGCCTTTGCCCGCTTCATCGTCACGCTGCATCAAAAAGGGATCGAGCACAAGGATTTCAACAACAGCAACACACAGTGGAGGCGCGATGAGCGGGGTGATTATCACTTTGAGGTGATCGACATCAACCGCATGCGTTTCCATTGCCAGGCCTTGAGCCGCAAGGAGAGCCTCCGCAACCTACAACGCCTCACCTGCTCGCTCGATGCCTATGCATACATCCTGCAGCGCTACGCCGAGGCGCGCGGTTGGCAACCCTACGAGACGGCCTTGCAGGCGACCAAGCACCTGCAACGTTTCATCGGGCAACGCAATCGTCGTTATCGTTTCAAGGCCCTCCTGAAAGGCAAAAAATAGTAATTTCCCCATTCCAAGTGATTATGTTTCGCCCGCTTCTTCGTTGGATGACGGCCCTATGGGTCGTACTCATACCCTACGCTGTTTCGGCTACCGAGCAGCTCCTGCTACTCCCCCAGCCCACCTCCATCACGATGACGGAGGGCCATTTCCATCTCACCCCCGCCACACGCCTCTACGTGGCCGATGGCCTTTGGAATCCGGCCGAACGTTTTGTAGAGGATGTGGCCGAGATGATCCCGCTCAAGGCTCCCCGCTCTCTCACCCGCCGCGAAGGGGGCATCCGATTGAGCCTCGATAGCCATCTTTCGGAAGAGGCCTATCGCATGGAGATTACGCCACAGGCCATCACCATTGCGGGCGGCTCACCTGCCGGTGTCTACTACGGGCTGCAATCACTCCGCCAGCTGGTCGTGCAGCATCGCAATGCCATCCCCTGCTGCACGATTGAAGATTGCCCCAACTTTGCCTATCGTGGTGCGCACATGGATGTCGTGCGCCACTTCTTCACGGTCGAGGAGGTGAAGCGCTACCTCGACATCCTCGCCGCACACAAGCTCAATCGCCTCCATTGGCACCTGACGGATGACCAGGGCTGGCGCATCGAGATCAAACGCTACCCCGAGCTGACGGAGCGCGCCTCGAAACGCAACGAGACACTGATCGGTCACTGCCTGCGCTCGACCACCTACGACGGCATCCCCTACGGACCTTACTTCTATACGCAAGAGGAGATCCGTGACATCGTGCGCTACGCCGCCGAGCGCTACATCACGATCATCCCCGAAATCGAGATGCCGAGCCATGCCCAGGCAGCCCTGCATGCCCTGCCGTGGTTGGGATGTGAGGAGCAGCAGGTCGAGGTATGGACCCACTGGGGCGTATCGCCCGAGGTGATGTGCGGTGGCAAGGAGACAACCTATGAGTTTTTGGAAAACGTACTGACCGAGGTGATCGACCTCTTCCCCTCGGAGTATATCCACATCGGCGGTGACGAGTGCCCGAAGGAGCGTTGGGAGGAGTGCGAACACTGCCAGGCCCGCATCCGCGAGCTGGGGCTGAAAGATGAGAGCGAAACACGCACGGCAGAGAATCAACTGCAAAGTTACCTCACGGGGCGCATCGAGCGTTTTCTGGCCAAGCATGGCCGTCGCATCATCGGGTGGGACGATATCCTGGCAGGTGGCGTGAGTCCCGAGGCTACGGTGATGTCGTGGCAGGGGTCGAAGGGTGGCATCTACGCCGCCAAGCATGGCAACCACGCCATCATGGCCCCGATGGATTACTGCTACTTCGACTTCTACCAGACGAAGAGTCAGGAGGGCGAGGGGCTGGCAATCGGTGGCTGGGTATCGTTTGAGAAGGTCTATGGATGGAATCCCTACGAGGGGCTGACGGCCGAGGAGCAGCCATACATCTACGGTCTGCAGTGCAACCTCTGGAGCGAGTACATCACCTCGTTCGACCACCTGCAACGGATGCTCCTGCCGCGCCTCGCGGCCCTTGCCGAAGTGCAGTGGGCCACCGACCGCCGCAATCCGGCAACCATCCGCACCCGCATGGAGCAGTTACGCCGTCTCTACGAGCAGTGCGGCTGGAGCTACGCACCCTACTATTTCGAGGGGCGGAAGTAAATTTTGCCCCGACAGGACGAAAAAATTGGTACAAAGGGTTGGATTTTTCCACTTTTTGCCTAAATTTGCAAACAGATATGACGAACTTTTTTGCATACGGCTTTTTTTACTTCTTTTTTGACAACAAGAAAAGGGGCGAGATGGCACGTGTGTATTAAACCATAAACAACGAACAAAAAAATCCCGCTCCTGCCTCGGCAAGAGTGGGATTTTTACTACTGAAAAGATGAAACAGGTAGCTATTCAAGGTATTTCAGGCTGCTTCCACGAGACAGCCGCCCACCGCTTCTTCGGCAAAGAGATCGAGGTGCTCCCCTGCGAGAGCTTCGAGCTACTCTTCGATCGGTTGGCCGAAGACCGCACCCGTTTGGGCATTGCCGCCATCGAAAATACGATTGCCGGTTCGCTCCTGCCTAACCACGAACTGCTCAACCGCAGCCGCATGAAGATCATCGGCGAGGAGAAGATCCGCATCTCGCACATGCTCTGCGCCTTGCCGGGCCAGACGATTGCCGACATCGAAGAGGTGCGCTCCCACCCGATCGCCCTCATGCAGTGTGGTGATTTTCTCAAAACGATGCCAACGGCACGCGTCGTGGAGCGTGATGACACGGCCGGCTCGGCCCGTGAAATTGCCGAGGGAGGCCTGCAGGGTACGGCTGCGATTTGCGGTGAGGATGCTGCCCGGCTCTACGGCCTGGAGATCCTGGCACGTGCCATCGAGACCAACCGCCACAACTTCACCCGTTTCCTGATTCTGGCCGATGAGGAGCGTGTCACGGTCGACCCCGAGGCGGTCAACAAGGCCTCGCTGCGCTTCACCCTGCCCCACACGCAAGGGTCACTGTCGAAGATTCTGACCGTGCTCTCCTTCTACGACATCAACCTCACGAAGATTCAGTCGTTGCCGATCATCGGACGCGAGTGGGAGTATCAATTCTACATCGACGTCACGTTCGACAACTACATGCGCTACCGCCAATCGGTCGAGGCCGTACGCCCCTTGACCAGCGATTTCAAGGTGCTCGGCGAGTACCGCGAATGCCCCAATCCCGAAATCTAACCGCAAAACTTTCATATTATGAACGATTTACAACCCATTACCCTTCCGGGTCTCGATACCGTCCGTCCACTTTTGATTGCCGGCCCTTGTAGCGCCGAAACCGAAGAGCAGGTGCTCACTACCGCCCACGCCTTGGCGCGTCAGGGGGTGCAGATTTTCCGCGCCGGCATCTGGAAGCCGCGCACCAAGCCGGGTGGCTTCGAGGGTGTAGGCCCCGAAGGCATTGCCTGGATGCAGCGCGTCAAGGAGGAGGTCGGCATGTACACGGCGACCGAAGTGGCCACGCATGCCCATGTCGAGGCAGCGTTGAAGGGCGGCATCGACCTCCTCTGGATCGGCGCCCGCACGGCTGCCAACCCCTTTGCCATGCAGGAGATTGCCGACTCGCTCAAGGGGGTAGATATCCCCGTTCTGGTCAAGAATCCCGTCAGTCCCGACCTGGAGCTCTGGATCGGTGCTCTGGAGCGCATCTACAACGCCGGCATTCGCCGCCTGGGTGCCGTGCATCGCGGCTTTACGTGGGTCGATAAGTCGATCTACCGCAACCACCCCTATTGGTCGATTCCGATCGAGTTGCACCGCCGCATCCCGAACCTGCCGATTCTGTGCGATCCGAGCCACATCGGTGGCAAGCGCGAGCTGATCGCACCCCTCTCGCAGCAGGCGATGGACCTCGGTTTCGATGGTCTGCTGGTCGAGGCGCACTGCAACCCCGACGCGGCTTGGAGCGACAAGGCGCAGCAGGTGGCTCCCGACACGCTGGCCTTCATCATCAGCAACCTCATTCTTCGCGATATGAATACGACAACAGACAACTTGAACGAACTTCGTCGCCAGATCGACAAACTCGACGACGAGCTGATCGACCTCCTGGCGCGTCGCATGCAGGTATCGACCGAGATCGGGCGCTACAAGAAGGCGCATAATATGTCTATTTTGCAGTCGCAGCGCTACGAGGATATCCTCGCCCGCCGTGCCCGCCAGGCTGTGGAGGCCGGCATGGACCGCGAGTTTATGCGCTCGGTGATGCAGGCCATCCACGAGGAGTCGATCCGCCAGCAGCAGAAAGTGATCGAGTAACTTTGCTGCACGCAACAAAAAAAACGGGGCACCGGGGGAAATACCCCGGGGTCCCGTTGTTTTATCTGGTAAAGGGAATTGGCTCCCTGCGGTCGCCTTTCCCTTTACTCCTTAATTCGCACACCCACGATAGGCGGCAGGCTGCAAAGCAGCCGTAACAACCAAACAAAAAAAGCAGAAGAGCCAAATACATTTGCTCTATCTGCCTTTTTTGTTTGGTTGATGGCCGTTGGCCAATCCGCCTATCGTGGGCGTGATGCGGAGAGGAGGGGATTCGAACCCCTGAAACACTTTTGGCGTTTACTCACTTTCCAGGCGAGCCAGTTCAACCACTCCTGCACCTCTCCGTTTCGAGTGACAAAGGTAAATCTTTTTTCCGGAAAAACAAATACCCGCTCTTCTCGGAGGGTGGCCCCTAATCAATAAACAACTGCGTCAGCACCACGAAAACTACTAACGGCGGCAACAGATTTGAGCAGCGCAAGCGTGCTGGGGAATGTTGAAGCCCATGGGCTCAGACTTGAGATGGTGAGGCGATGGGAGTTTGCTCACAAAGAGACTTACCATCTCAAGCCTAACAATTGCGTAGCAATGCAACATTCCCCAACGACGCGCAGACAACGCTGCCACATCGCCACAGCTGAAAGTAGTTTAGGAGGGGCACCCACAAAAAATAGGCGGGAATCTCGCGATTGCCGCCTACCTCGGAGGGTGGCCCCTCCTAAACTACTAACCCAAACTTAAATAAATGAAGAAACCTCACTGCAGTTGCTGATCTGCAGCTGACAGAAAACATCGCAAAATCAATGCCAAAAAGAAGTCCGCCCCCGAAAAAGGGCGGACTTAACCTATTTGGAAAATCGTTCGGTCGAAACCGACTATTTGGCTGTCTCGGGCGTGTGCTTATACTTGAACACAAGGGCGAAAAGGAGCGCCACAATGAGTGCATAACCGGCAAAAACGAGCCACGAGGTGGACCAACCTGCCACCTGAGCCGTCGGCTCGGTGTGCGCATAGACGAAGTGGTTCACCACGGCCTGAGCACCCAACGTACCGATCGTAGCACCGATGCCGTTGGTCATGATCATAAAGAGGCCCTGTGCGCTGGCGCGGATCGAGGTGTCGGTCTCCTTATTCACGAAGAGCGAGCCCGAAATGTTGAAGAAGTCGAATGCCACACCATAGACGATCATCGAGAGGATAAACATCCAGACGCCACCGCCCGGGTTACCCACCCCAAAGAGGCCGAAACGCAATACCCAGGCAAACATGGCCATCAGCATCACGTTCTTGATACCGAAACGCTTCAAACAGAAGGGGATCAGGAGGATGCAAAGGGTCTCCGACACCTGCGAGAGCGAGATCAGCGCGTTGGCGTGGTTAGCACCAAACGTCGAGGCGAACTCGGGGATATCGCGGAACGAGGTGATAAAGGGGTTGGCAAAGCCGTTTGTGATCTGGAGCGACACGCCGAGCAACATCGAGAAGATGAAGAAAATCGCCATCTTCTTCTGCTTGAAGAGGGTGAAGGCGCGCAGGCCCAGCGCCTCGACAAGCGACTTCTTCTCGCCCGCACGGTTCGTCGGGCAGGCGGGCAGCGTGAAGGCATAGATACCCAGCACCAGGCCCAGCACAGCGCACTGGATAAACTGCATGTAGGTAGTCTGGAAGCCGGCCGCATCACAGCAAAGCATGGCGCAGATGAAACCAACCGTACCCCACACGCGGATGGGCGGGAAGGCCTTGACCGTATCATAGTTGTTGCTCTCCAACACACTGTACGCCACCGAATTCGAAAGGGCGATCGTCGGCATGTAGAAGGCTACGCTCAACGCGTAGAGCGTAAAGAGAATGCCGAATTGCACCTCGGCGCCCGTCGTGAGGGCATAATAACCGGCGCTCGCCATAAAGAGGGCTGCCAAGCCGTGGCAGATACCCAACAGACGCTGTGCCTGGATCCAACGATCGGCCAAAATACCGATTACGGCCGGCATGAAGAGCGAAACGATACCCTGCATGGCGTAGAAAAGGCCGATTTTGGAGGCCAAACCTACCCCTACGAGGTACGAACCCATCGAAGTGAGGTATGAACCCCATACAGCGTACTGCAGGAAGTTCATTACGGTCAAACGAAATTTAATTCCCATAATTTATTGATTTTACGTTATTTACAATCAAAAACGAGTCCATTTCGGCTCTCGCAAAAACAAAAGTACAAATTTTTTTTTGGTTTTTTCTTTGCAATTGCAAAAATAAGTTCTACTTTTGCATCGTCGAAAGGACATTGAGCTATGGTGTAATGGTAACACAACAGATTCTGGTCCTGTTATTCTAGGTTCGAATCCTGGTAGCTCAACTAAGAAGAGGATGGTTTTATGACCATCCTTTTTTTGTTGAGCTGCTCAGCCGACAATCCCTCCAAACTTCCTTTGAAAAGGGCGGCTTACAAACCTCTTTTTCTATCAAACTCAATACAAAGGCCGACTCTTAGTCGGCTTTTTGATTTTAGAGGCGGCTTAAGAAGCCGCTTTTACGATCGGGTCATCAGCGTCACAACCGCTTTTTGATTTTAGAGGTGTGGATTTGTGCTTAATTAGCGTCGCTCAGTTTTCCATTTTAGGCACGAAGATTTCGTACTTCGTGCAGTAAGCCCCGGATGGGTAGTACTTGACGTACGTCCCATTCGGGGCTTGCAAGGGAAGTGCGGAAGGTTCCGCATAAAATGGAAAACCTATTCTATCTGCGGAAGACACCCGTATAGGTCGCCGGCGAAAGTGCACGGAGCTCAGCCTTCACGCTTTCACTAACCTGCAAGGTCTCGATAAACTCCTTGATCGACTGCTCGGTGATATGGGTGTTGGTGCGGGTGAGGGCCTTGAGTGCCTCGTAGGGTTTCGGATAGCCCTCGCGGCGCAGGATCGTCTGGATACCCTCGGCCACGACAGCCCAGTTCTCCTCGAGATCACGATTCAGTGCAGCCTCGTTCAAGAGCACCTTATTCAGACCCTTCATGAGCGACTTCAGCGCGATGAGCGTGTGGGCCATCGGCACACCGACGTTACGCAGCACGGTCGAGTCGGTCAGGTCACGCTGCAGACGCGAAACGGGGAGTTTGCGCGAGAGGAACTCATAGACGGCAATCGCCATACCGAGGTTACCCTCGGCATTCTCGAAGTCGATCGGATTGACCTTGTGGGGCATGGCGCTCGAGCCTACCTCACCGGCCTTGATCTGCTGCTTGAAGTACTCCGACGAGATGTACATCCACATATCGCGCGCCAAGTCAATCAGGATGGTCGAGATGCGCTTTAGGGCATCGAACATGGCGGCCAGGTTGTCGTAGTGCTCGATCTGCGTGGTGTACTGCGAGCGGCTCAGGCCGAGCTTCTCGCCCACAAAAGCGTTGGCAAACGACACCCAATCCATCGCGGGATAGGCGGCGTGGTGGGCGTTCATGTTACCCGTAGCACCACCAAACTTAGCAGGCACGGGCACAGCCTTGAGCTGGGCAATCTGCTTCTCCAGGCGCTCTACGTAGACCATAAACTCCTTACCGAGCACCGTCGGCGATGCGGGCTGGCCGTGCGTGCGGGCCAGCATCGGCACCGACATCCACTCTTCGGCCATCGAGCGAACCTTTGCCACAACCTCCTCAAAAGCGGGATAGAGCACCTCGTCGAGGGCCTCCTTCATCGAGAGGGGCACGGCCGTGTTGTTGATATCCTGCGACGTCAGGCCGAAGTGAACGAACTCCTTGTAGGCCTCCAAGCCGATCTCGTCCATCTTCTCCTTGAGGATGTACTCGATCGCCTTCACGTCGTGGTTCGTCACAGACTCGATCTCCTTCACGCGCTCGGCCGAGGCGGGCGAAAAATCGAGGTACAACGAGCGAAGAGCCTCGTAGGCGCTCTTATCTACGCCGGCGAGCTGGGGCAGAGGAAGTTCGCACAGGGCGATGAAGTATTCAACCTCGACACGGATGCGGTAGCGAATCAGTGCCTGCTCGGAAAAATAATCGGCCAAACGCTCCGTTACTTTACGGTAGCGGCCATCGATCGGGGAGATCGCAGTCAGGGGAGTTATCATAATACGGATGATTGTTGTTTGTTTTCGGCACCAAATTTACGACAAATATTGAAAAAAGCATAATTTTCGTTACCTTTGTAAATGGAAAAGAATGTCTAAACACTTCGAAACGATGAATTATTTGAACGCACTGCTGGATGCGCTGGTTGGTTTCGTGAAGCGAAATCCGATCCTGGTAGCCGTGATTGTCATCCTGGCCCTCACCGCCCCTGCCGTATTGCGCGGTCTGGCAACACTTATATTATATATTATATTGGGCTTTGCGATCCTGGTGGTCGTGTTGCTCATTGCCCTGCGTTGGCGTATCCACAAGGTGCAACAACAGGTGCGCGACCAATTCGGTCAACAGCAACGCCAACAAGGCTCGGGCTTCAACCCCTTCGGCCAACAGCAACAGCAGCAGCGCCCCCACCGCCAAGATGAGGGTGAGGTAACCGTACACAAGACCACGGCAACGCCCGAAAAGCGTATCTCGAAGGATGTGGGCGACTATGTCGATTTCGAGGAGACCAAAGAGTAAAAGGCTATGTTAAAGGTTTTTGAGCTGATAGGTCGCTACTTTATGTTGATGGGAAAGGTCTTTTCTCGTCCCGAGAAGGCGTCGATCTACCGTCACCGCATCATCTACGAAATGGAGGCGATCGGCATCGATTCGATCGGTCTGACGGCCATTATTTCGGTCTTCATCGGTGCCGTCATCACGCTCCAGATGTGTATCAACCTCGAGTCGCCCTTTATCCCGCAATCGCTCATCGGCTATGCCACGCGCGAGACGATGATCCTGGAGTTTTCGTCGACGGTCGTGGCGCTGATCCTCTCGGGTAAGGTGGGTTCGGCCATCGCCTCCGAGATCGGCACGATGCGCATTACGGAGCAGATCGACGCCCTGGAGATCATGGGTATCAACTCGGCTTCGTACCTCATTCTGCCGAAGATCGTGGCGGCGGTCTTCTTCTTCCCGTTGCTGACGATCCTCTCGATCGGCATCGGCATCGTGGGTGGTTACCTGATTTCGGTCGCCACGGGTATCATGATCCCGTCGAACTACATCGACGGCCTCTTGTTAGACTTCCGCCCCTACTCGATCACCTACTCGCTCATTAAGTCGGCCGTCTTCGCCTTCATCATCACCTCCGTTTCGGCCTTCTTCGGCTACTACGCCAAGGGCAACTCGTTAGAGGTGGGCAAAGCCTCGACTCGTGCCGTGGTAGTAGGTTCGGTCGTCATCATGATCTTTAACCTGATTCTCACCCAAATTCTGCTTATATGATCCGCGCCGAACATATCTGCAAGACCTTCGACGGGCATACCGTCCTGGACGACATCTCGGTCGACTTCGAGACCGGGTGCACGAACCTGATCATCGGCCGCAGCGGATCGGGTAAGACCGTATTGCTCAAAACGTTGGTCGGCCTGCACGAACCGGACAAAGGGTCGGTGTGGTACGACGAGACGAACTACACACAGCTGGGCTTCAAGGAGCGCAAGGCGATCCGCAAGGATATCGGCATGATTTTCCAGGGTGGTGCCTTATTGGATTCATCGACCGTTGAGGAGAACATCAAGCTGCCGCTCGACCTCTTCACCGAGCAGTCGGAGGAGGAGAAGTTGGAGCGTGTAAACTTCTGTCTACAGCGTGTACGCCTCGAAAATGCCAACCGCCTCTACCCTGCCGAGCTCTCGGGTGGTATGATTAAGCGCGTGGCCATTGCCCGCGCCATTGTAATGAATCCACGCTACCTGTTCTGCGACGAGCCGAACTCGGGCCTGGATCCGCAGACCTCAATCGTGATCGATAACCTGATTCATGAAATTACGAAGGAGTACAACATCACGACGATCATCAACACGCACGACATGAACTCGGTGATGGAGATTGGCGAGAAGATCGTCTACATCCATGAGGGCCACAAGTGGTGGGAGGGCACCAACGAGGAGATCCTCCACGCCGAAAACCGCGAGTTGAACGACTTTGTCTTCGCCTCGGCCATGGCCAAACGAGCCAAGGGAATGTAAAATTTAGAATTAAGGATTGGTACCCGACAGCAATATTCCCCCTTTTTTGATTTTAGGCGAGCAGATTTCGGTTTTCGAGAAGTACGGCGCGGATGGGCTGTACAAGGCGTACCGCCCATTCGAGGCGCACGAGCGAAGGACGAAAGGTGCCGCATACAAATCAAAAAAAAGCAACAACATTAAAAAAACATACAGCACTATGAAGAAGATTATCGCATCGCCCTACGCGCCCAAAGCCGTAGGTCCCTATTCGCAAGCCATTCAGTGTGACAACACGCTCTACGCATCGGGCCAGCTGCCCATCGACGGCGCCACGGGTACGATGCCCGAGACGATCGAGGAGCAGACCCACCAGTCGCTCAAGAACATCGGCCATATCCTCACGGAGGCCGGCATGAGCTACGACAACGTGGTGAAAACCACCGTATTGCTCGACGATATCAAGGATTTTGCCGCCATGAATGCTGTCTATGCCGAGTACTTCCAGGGCGACAAGCCGGCCCGCGTATGCTACGAGGTAGCCAAGCTCCCGATGGGTGCCAAGGTGGAGATCGACTGCATCGCCGTCAAGTAACCAAATAAAAAAAATATCGCCCTCGAAAAAATTGGAATCGGGGCCAGAGAAACGCCTGCGGGCGTTTTCTTTGTTTTGTTAATAGCGTGTCAATAATTTGGGGTTGAGCGATGCGCTTTTTCGGGAAGAAAGTCTGTAATTTTGTCCTTACGAATTATGGCAAAGAACGATAAAATCCACCTTTAACGATGACCAAAGACATCCAAACTGCTGTACCGCAGAAAGTTGATTACAACGACGCCGTCGCCGAGTCGAAAATCTATTTCGAGGGTGACGATCTGGCCGCTACGGTCTGGGTGAGCAAGTATGCTCTCAAAGACTCGTTCGGCAACATCTATGAACGCTCTCCTAAGCAGATGCACGAGCGCATCGCTGCCGAGATCGAGCGCATCGAGCACAAATACCCCAACCCGATGTCGAAGGAGGAGGTATTCGCGCTGCTGGACCACTTCCGCTACATCATTCCGCAGGGTGGCCCGATGACCGGTATCGGTAACAACTTCCAGGTTGCTTCGCTCTCGAACTGCTTTGTAATCGGCCATCGCAATCCGGCCGACTCGTATGGCGGTATCTTCCGCATGGACGAGGAGCAGGTACAGCTCATGAAACGTCGCGGCGGTGTGGGTCACGACCTCTCGCACATCCGTCCCACGGGTAGCCCCGTGCTGAACTCGGCCCTCACGTCGACCGGTATCGTTCCCTTCATGGAGCGCTACTCGAACTCGACGCGCGAGGTGGCTCAGGATGGTCGTCGCGGCGCCTTGATGCTTTCGCTCTCGATTAAGCACCCCGATGCCGAGCGTTTCATCGATGCCAAGGTGGACACGGGCAAGGTGACCGGTGCCAACGTCTCGATCAAGATCGACGACGAGTTCATGCGTGCCGCCATTGCCAACAAGAAATATACACAGCAGTTCCCGATCGGTGCCGAGAATCCGAAGTATGAGCAGAAGATCGAGGCCAAGAAGCTCTGGGAGAAGATCATCCACAACGCTTGGCGTTCGGCCGAGCCGGGTGTGCTGTTCTGGGATACGATCCTCAAGGAGAGTGTGCCCGACTGCTACGCCGACGAGGGCTTCCGCACCGTTTCGACCAACCCCTGCGGTGAGATTCCTTTGTGCCCCTACGATTCGTGCCGTCTGCTGGCTATCAACCTGTTGAGCTATGTGGAGAACCCCTTCAAGCAGGACGCCTACTTCAACTTCGACAAGTTCAAGCAGCATGTCGAGAAGGCAATGCGCATGATGGACGACATCATCGACCTCGAGCTGGAGAAGGTGGAGCTGATCATCGACAAGATCGCGTCGGATCCCGAGGACGAGGATGTTCGCCGCGTAGAGATCGAGTTATGGAACAAGATTCGCACGATGGCCCTCAAGGGTCGCCGTACGGGTCTCGGTATCACGGCCGAGGGCGATATGCTGGCTGCACTGGGCCTGCGCTACGGCTCGGAGGAGGCTATCAACTTCGCCGTCGAGGTACAGAAGACGCTGGCCATCGAGGCCTACCGTGCTTCGGTCAAGATGGCCGGTGAGCGTGGTGCCTTCCAGGTTTACAACGCCGAGAAGGAGGCCAACAACCCGATGATCAACCGCATCAAGGAGGCCGATCCGGCACTCTACGAGGAGATGGTGAAGGTAGGACGTCGCAACATTGCCATGCTGACCATCGCTCCTACGGGCACCACGTCGCTCATGTCGCAGACCACGTCGGGTATCGAGCCGGTATTCCGCACCGTCTACAAGCGTCGCCGCAAGATCAACCCCTCGGATGTGGATACCCACGTGGATTACACGGACGAGACGGGCGAGAAGTTCCAGGAGTACAACGTCTACCACCACAACTTCGTGAAGTGGTTGGCCGCCAACGGTTATGACACGGAGAAGCTCGCCACCATTTCGGACGAGGAGCTGAACCAATGGGTAGCCGCTTCGCCCTACCACGGTGCTACGGCCAACGACATCGACTGGGTGGCCAAGGTGAAGATGCAGGGTGCTATTCAGAAGTGGGTTGACCACTCGATTTCGGTGACGGTGAACCTGCCGAACAACGTTTCGGAGGCACTCGTAGCCGATGTATATCGCACGGCTTGGGAGTGCGGCTGTAAGGGCGTGACGGTTTACCGTGACGGTTGCCGCGACGGTGTGCTGCTGGACAAGAACTCGAAGAAGAAGGCCTCGAAGTGCGAGACCTACCCGGGTCAGGTTCCGCAGCGTCCGAAGTCGATTCCGGCCGACATCATCCGTTTCAAGAATGGTTCGGACGATTGGATCGCCTTTGTGGGTCTGCAGGACGGCCGTCCGTATGAGATCTTCACGGGTAAGATCGAGGAGGATGCCATGTACATTCCGCGCAAGATTACGAAGGGCTTCATCATCAAGGTACGCGAGGAGAATGGCGACAAGCGCTACGACTTCCAGTACAAGGACCGCTACGGTTACACGAACACGATCGGTGGTGTATCGCGTCTGTTCAACGAGGAGTTCTGGAACTACGCCAAGCTTATCTCGGGTGTATTGCGCTACGGTATGCCGATCGAGAAGGCTGTGGCCCTGATTGATTCGCTGCACCTCGATAGCGAGTCGATCAACACCTGGAAATCGGGTGTATGCCGCGCCCTGAAGCAGTATATCGCCGACGGCACGAAGTCGAAGGGTAAGTGCCCGAGCTGCGGTCAGGAGAACATGGCCTACCAGAACGGTTGCCTCACCTGCATGTCGTGCGGCTACTCGAAGTGCGGTTGATGCAACCCACAACAATCAACAAAAAAAGGTCTTCCATCGAGGAAGACCTTTTTTGTTATCGCTTGGCAGTCGGCCGGATATGCTTGGCATGTGGACGCCGCTTGGCTTTATGGGCCGATCGTTGCGCCACCTGTTTGTGCCTCTCATCCACCCCCTCGGGAGCGTAGGGATTCCCCTTCACCGAACGGTCAAAGAGTGTCTCGAACCAGGTACAGGCAGCCACATAACGGCCAAACGTCAGGTCGAGGTGGTAGCCATCGCGCGTCAGGCAATCCCCCACCTCGCCACGGGCACGCTGCACAGCGACTCCCGACGGTACGACACGCTTCAGTTTATACTCCTTCGACACGCGGCGGTTGGCATCGACAATGGCACGGAACATCGTGCGCTGATCGTGGTTATAGTGGACAAAATCCTTGTGCTTCGAGTCCGAGGCATAGGCCCAAGTCTGGTGCAGGATAATCTCAGTCTTAGCGGGCAGGTGGGCTCGCAGATAGGCCAACAGGTCGGGCAGCGAGGCGGCATAGCTATCGTAGTTGCCAGACTGACCGCTCACCTGCTGCACACTCACGTAATCCCACTCTTCGTCGGCAAGTGCCTCCAATAATGTGGTCTGCGGTCGGTTGTGTTTCACGCCATCCAGTCCAATTTTACGATAGGCATAGGCTGCACGATTTTCACGGGCATTGTTCAGGTGGCGCTCCAGCGAACAACCACCGATATACATATTGGCAATGATGGTCGGGATTCCTTCGGCAGTGGCCAATTCATGCAGATTCTGCTCCACTGCATCCTGCGAAAAGCTATTGCCAATCGCCAAAATTCGGATAGGTTCCTGTGCCCAAAGCGAGGTGGTAAGCCCCACCAAAAGGAGTACAATCCAACAACGAAGTTGTTTCATGGTCAGTTCTTTTTAGGTTCGTATGGATGAAGGTACGAAGAATTTAGCGAATAAACAAAAAAAATCCCCGCACCACTCAGGCGCGGGGATCACTATAAGCGAGATTTTTTCGGACTACTCCTCGTCCTTGGCGGCCTTCTTGCCCTTCTTGGCCTCAGCCTCCATAGCGCTCTTCAGAGCAGCCAGACCGGCGATATCGCCGAGCGTGGTCTTCTCTACCGAAGCGTTGATCTTCTTCACGGTCGACTTCGTAGCGTCAGCAGCAGCGCGCTTCTCAGCCTTCTCGGCAGCGATCTCGGCACGCTTGGCATCCTCGTACGTACGAACGTGCGACAGGGTGATGCGCTTCGTAGCCTTCGAGAACTCGATCACCTTGAACGAGAGCTTCTCACCGGCCTTCGGGGTCGTACCGTCCTCCTTCGTCAGCTGACGCGAGGGGCAGAAGCCCTCAACGTTCTCAGCCAGCGTTACAACGGCACCCTTCTCGGTCAGCTCCGAGATCGTACCCTCTACTACGCTGTCAACGGGGAACTGAGCCTCGATAGCTGCCCAGGGGTTCTCCTCGAGCTGCTTGTGACCCAGCGACAGACGACGGTTCTCCTTGTCGATCTCGAGTACTACAACCTCGATATCGGCACCTACCTGCGTGAACTCACCCGGGTGCTTAACCTTCTTCGTCCACGAGAGATCCGAGATGTGGATCAGACCATCGATACCCTCCTCGATCTCAACGAATACGCCGAAGTTCGTGAAGTTACGTACCTTAGCCGTGCACTTGGCACCTACGGGGTAACGCGTCTCGATCGACTCCCAGGGATCAGCGGTGAGCTGCTTGATACCCAGCGACATCTTGCGCTCGGCACGATCCAACGTCAGCACTACGGCCTCTACTTCGTCACCTACCTTCATGAACTCCTGAGCCGAACGCAGGTGCTGGCTCCACGACATCTCCGATACGTGGATCAGACCCTCAACACCGGCTACGATCTCAACAAATGCACCGTAGTCAGCCATTACGACTACCTTACCCTTTACCTTATCGCCAACAGCGAGGTTCTGGTCGAGGGCCTCCCACGGATGAGCCGTGAGCTGCTTCAGACCCAGAGCAATGCGCTTCTTGGCATCGTCGAAGTCGAGAATAACAACCTGAATCTTCTGATCCAAAGCAACTACCTCCTCGGGGTGGCTTACGCGGCCCCACGACAGGTCGGTGATGTGAATCAGACCGTCTACACCACCCAGGTCTACGAATACACCGTACGAAGTGATGTTCTTGACGGTACCCTCGAGGATCTGACCCTTCTCGAGCTTCGACATGATCACCTGCTTCTGGGCCTCGAGCTCGGCCTCGATGAGTGCCTTGTGCGAAACCACTACGTTACGGAACTCCTGGTTGATCTTAACAACCTTGAACTCCATCGTCTTGTCAACGTAGATATCGTAGTCGCGGATGGGCTTCACGTCGATCTGCGAACCCGGGAGGAAGGCCTCGATACCGAATACATCGACAATCATACCGCCCTTCGTGCGGCACTTGATGTAACCCTTGATGATCTCGTCCTTCTCGAGGGCCTCGTTTACGCGATCCCACGACTTGAGCTGACGAGCCTTCTTGTGCGACAGCGACAGCTGGCCGTTCTTATCCTCGGCCGAATCAACATACACCTCAACGGCGTCACCGATCTTGAGCTCGGGGTTGTAACGGAACTCGGCAACCGAGATCACGCCCTCCGACTTGTAACCGATGTTTACCAGCACCTCACGCTTCGTGATGCCGGTTACCGTACCCTCGACAACCTCGCCGACGTTGATGTTCGACAGCGTCTTGTCGTAAGCCTCGGTGATCAGCTCCTTCGACTGGTCGTACAGACCCAGCTCCTGCTCAAATGCGTTCCAATCGAAATTCTCGTTCGAAACATGCTTCATTTCTTCCATGTTGGAAATTCTTTTTGCGATACAATCGCTCGTTAAATGGTTAATAATAAATATTTTACAACCCATTCATACGCATATGACGCGCACAAAGGGACTGCAAAGTTACGATAAAAAATTAAAAAGCAAAAATTAAACGTGTTTTTTTGCAGGGAATGAGCCATTTAGCCGTTTCCTTGCAGCGCACGCACCGACTACTCTTTCCGCTCGATCGTAGCGTGTTGCTCGTTGTCGGGCGTCACGGGGGCACGACGTAACGCCTCGATCATCAGATCCGTGATCAACTCCTCGCGAATACGGCCATCGGTGTACTCCAGCCCGGCATAGGTCTTAAAGGCGTAGTCCGAGATGGCGACACGGTAGGTACGTCCCTCCTTCAGGGTCGGGAAAGCGGCATCGATCGCCTCGTCCTGCGCATTCACATAAATCGTGTAGGGTGTCGTCGAATGCAGGTCGATGCGATGGCCCTCACGCGTATCCTCGTTGTATTTGGTAACGAGCATCTTGCGCATCTGAGCAGGGGTCATCTTCATCTCCGCCACGTGCGACGAGAAGGGCTCCAAATCATACACCGCCGCCGTACCGACGCCACCCATTTCGAGCGAGTCCATGCGCACACCGCCTCGGTGATAGAAGCCCACCTCGGCCTGCGTCTTACGCACCATCAGATCGACAAACCAATTGGCCAACCCCACCTGCGTAGCGGTCTCGGTCAGCGTACCGATCGGACGATTCAGCTCCTCGTCGGCATAGTAGCGATCAACCACCTTTTGGCAAGCCGAATCGGGAGCATAGGAGGTGGTCAAGATATTCTCATAATCGACTGAAAGGATGCGTTTTCCCTTCATGCGGATGGTCGTAGCGCCTACGTTGCGCAGGTCCTTGTAGGTCTGACCGAGTTGCGTACCGTTCACGATCGTGTCGAGGTATTCGTGCGTGTGGCCGCTGACGAGCAGATCGTAGCGTGTCTCACGGTTCAACAACTCATAATCGCGATCGTGTCCCATGTGCGAAAGCAGCACCAACACATCGACCTTCTGACGCAACGCGTCGGCTGCCGCAATGGCCGCCTCCTGCGGATCGCTGAAGCGCAACCCCTTGTAGCTCTCGGGTTTACCGGCCGGATGGCCCTGCCCCTCGTAGTTGGTCACTACACCCACAAAACCGATCTTTACGCCTCCTCGCTCAAGGATTGTCCACGGTGCCACGGGGGCAAAAGTGGCCGTATCACTCTCGATGTTGGCACATACCACCTCGCTTTCAAACACCGAGTCGAGCAGAGCGCCCAAATGCGCCTGACCGAAGTCAAACTCGTGGTTGCCGAGCGTCACCACGTCATACCCCAGCCCGTTCATCATTTCGACGATCGGACGGCCGTGCTCGGCTACCTTGTCGACATAGGCGTTACCCGTCCAACGGTCGCCGGCATCGACCAACAACACATGATCCACCGTATCGCGACACGCCCGAACGGCTGCCATCAGGTGGGGAAAGCGCTGGATCTTGCCGTGCATATCGTTCGTGGAGAGGATCACGAGGGTCTGCTCGTGCGTATGACAGGCCGTCAGCGACAGCGCGAAGAGTGCCACGAGGGCGTAAATGCATTTTTTCATGGTCAAATTCAATCGTTCACAACTCTTTTTCTTGGCAAAATTAAAAACATTTTCTAACTTTAGCTCACTTTAATAACAAGATTTTGTCATGAATGATTTGATTCGCGTCCTCTGCGAAAACAACCAATGCGAGTGGAAGGTCGAGATCGGCACGCCGCTCTCGGAGCTGGCCTCGAAGTTGGGCGATCAGCCCTACCCGCTGTTGGCAGCGTTGGTTAATAACCGCATCAAGGAGCTCTCCTACCGCATCTACACCCCCGTTACCGTCCGTTTCATCGATGCCACCTCCTTCACCGGCATCCGCGTCCTGCAACGTACCGCCTGGTTTATCCTCCAGATGGCCGTGGCACGTTGCTACCCCGATCGCAAGCTCTACATCCGCCACTCGATGGGTCAAAGCGGCTTCTACTGTGAGGTGGAGGGGATCGACAACTTTACCTCCGAGCAGATTGCGACGCTCGAAGAGGAGATTCGACGCATCGTAAAGGCCGATCTCCCGATCCGCCGCCAAAAACTGCTTACGACCGAAGTCCACGACCGCTACGCGGCACGCGGCTTTGACGATAAGATCGACCTGCTGGAAACCCTGCCGCGTCTTTATAGCGACCTCTATACGATGGGGGACGAGATCGGCTACTTCTACGGCGCATTAGCCCCCTCATCGGGCTATCTGAACCACTTCTGCCTGCGCCCCTATTACCGCGGGCTCTTCTTCGGCCTGCCGCTGCGCACCAACCCCGAGGAGGTGAGCTGCGAGGTGTTGCAAAACAAGATGGCCGACGTCTTCCGCGAGTACCAGACGTGGGTCGATATGATGGGGGTTCCGACCGTGGGCGCCATCAACCGCCGCATCCGCAACGGCGAGGCCGGCTCGCTAATCAAGGTCGCCGAGGCCTTTCACGAGCGTAAATTTGCCTGGATCGCCGACCAAATTCTGGAGGCCAACCGCACCCACGGCACTCGCCTGGTGCTCATTTCGGGTCCTTCGTCCAGCGGCAAGACCACCTCGTCGAAACGTCTCAGCATCCAGCTCGGTGTGCTGGGTCTGAAGCCCATTATGCTGTCGCTCGATGACTACTTTGTGGATCGCGACAAGACGCCGCGCGACGAGACGGGCGACTACGATTTCGAGGCGCTGGAGGCGATCGACCTAAAGCTCTTCAACGACCACCTGCAACGCCTGATGCGTGGCGAGGCGGTGGAGATTCCGCGCTACGACTTTATCACGGGACGTCGCTGCTGGCATGAATCGCCCCTGCAGCTCGACGAGCGATCGATTCTGGTCATCGAGGGCATTCACGGCCTCAATCCGCGCCTCACACCTGCCATCCCCGATCATCAGAAGTTCCGCATCTACATCTCGTGCCTTACGTCGGTGGCGATGGATAACCTGACGCGCATCTCGACGACCGACAACCGCATGCTGCGCCGCCTGATTCGCGACCACCACACCCGTGGCGCCAACGCCCTGGCAACCCTCCGACGCTTCCCGTCGGTGCGCCGTGGCGAGGAGAAACACATCTTCCCCTATCAGGAGGAGGCCGACGTAATGCTCAACTCGTCGCTCTTCTACGAACTTTCGGTTCTGCGCCCCTACGCCGAGCAGATTCTGCGCGAGGTGCCCAACACCGAGCCCGAATATGACGAGGCACGCCGCCTGCTGAAGGTCCTCGAGAACTTCGTCCCCTGTCCGGCCGAGGAGATTCCGCCCACCTCCGTCCTGCGCGAGTTTATCGGAGGGAGCACTTTCAAGTATTAATTCGCAATTTAGAACCCAAAATTCAAAATTAAGATTACCTTTGTCGTCAGAAACGAAATAACATAAAAACACAACGATAATGTTTGATCAATTTTCCTCGCGCCACATCGGCGTTACGAATCCCGACGAGCTGAACGAGATGCTCGCAGTGATCGGAGTCAAGAGCGTGGATGAGCTGATTCAGCAGGTCATTCCGCAATCGATTCGCCTGAAGAAACCTTTGGCACTCACCCCCGCCATGAGCGAGTACGAGTTTGCCACCCACATCCGCTCGTTGGCCGAGCGCAACCGCCAGTTGCGTTCGTTTATCGGCATGGGTTACTACCCCACGGCCGTACCGGCAGCCGTGACGCGCAACGTCTTTGAAAATCCCGCCTGGTACACCTCCTACACCCCCTATCAGGCCGAGATTTCGCAGGGTCGTCTGGAGGCTCTCCTCAACTACCAGACCGCCATTATCTCGCTGACAGGCATGGAGATCGGCAACTGCTCGCTGCTGGACGAGGCTACGGCCACGGCCGAGGCGATGCTGATGATGTTTGCCCTCCGCTCGCGCGAAGCGGTCAAGGAGGGGCGCTGTCAGCTCTTCGTCGATCGCAACATCTTCCCGCAGACGCTCGACGTGCTGCTGACGCGTAGCGAGCCCTTCGGCATCGAACTGATCGTCGATGAGTGGGCCGAGTACGAATTTACGGGCAAGGAGTTCGGTGCCATCGTGCAGTATCCCGCTGCCGATGGTAAGGTGTGCGACTATGCCGCCTTCACGGCCAAGGCTCACGAGCAGGGAGTCTTGGTAACGGCCGTGGCCGATCTGCTCGCGCTGGCGCTGTTGAAGGCTCCGGGCGAGTGGGGTGCCGACATCGTGACCGGTTCGACCCAGCGCCTCGGTACGCCGATGGGCTTCGGTGGCCCGCATGCCGGCTACATGACCACACGCGAAAGCTACAAGCGTAACATGCCGGGCCGCATCATCGGCGTTTCGGTCGATCGTCGCGGCAAGCGTGCCCTGCGCATGGCGCTCCAGATGCGTGAGCAGCACATCAAGCGCGAGCGTGCCACCTCGAATATCTGCACCGCCTCGGCCCTGATGGCCTCGATGGTGGGTTTCTACTGCATCTACAACGGCCCCGAGGGGTTGAAACGTGCCGCCACGACGGCTCACCGTGCTGCCTGCAACACGTCACGCGCCCTGGAGGCATTGGGTTATAAACTGACCAACGAGATCTTCTTCGACACGCTCGACGTAGAGGCTGAGGCTTCGGTCATCCAGTCGATCGCCCTCGAGGAGGGGATCAACTTCTACTACCCGAGCGACGAGCGCGTACGCCTCTCGTTTGACGAGGTGACGACCGACGAGGAGATTGAGACCGTCATCCGCATCTTCGCCACGGCAGTCGGCAAAAAGTCGAAGGCCGTGAAGGGTGATGCCCCCTCGGTGATCCCTGCCGAGTTGGTACGTACGAGCGGCTACCTCACGGAGCCGATTTTCAACCGCTACCGCTCGGAGAGCGCCCTGATGCGCTACATCAAGAAGCTCGAGCACCGCGATATTTCGCTGGCCGACTCGATGATCTCGCTCGGTTCGTGCACCATGAAGCTCAACGCCGCCGCCATCATGCAGCCCCTCTCGCTCAGCGGTTTCCAGAACATGCACCCCTTCGCCCCCGCCGATCAGACGGAGGGTTACGCGGAGCTGATCACGGAGCTGGAGCAGGATCTGGCAACCATCACGGGCTTCGCTGCCTGCTCGCTCCAGCCCAACTCGGGTGCTGCGGGTGAGTATGCCGGTCTGATGACGATCCGCGCCTACCACCAGAGCCGCGGTCAGGGCTACCGCAACATCGTGCTGATCCCCGCATCGGCCCACGGTACGAACCCCGCATCGGCAGCCATGGCCGGTATGAAGATCGTTACTGTGGCCTGCGACACGAACGGCAATATCGACGTGGAGGATCTGAAGAAGAAGGCCGAGGAGCATAGCTCGGAGCTGTGCGGTCTGATGGTAACCTACCCCTCGACCCACGGTGTATTTGAGAGCGGTATCCGCGAGATTGTCGATGCAATCCACGATGCAGGCGGTATGGTCTATATGGATGGTGCCAACATGAACGCCCAGGTAGGTCTGACGAACCCGGGCTACATCGGTGCCGATGTCTGCCACCTGAACCTGCACAAGACCTTTGCCATGCCGCACGGCGGTGGCGGTCCGGGTGTAGGCCCGATCTGCGTGTGCGAGGCGCTGAAGCCCTTCCTGCCGACCCACCCGATCGTAGCTACGGGCGGCGAAGAGGGCATCACGGCGGTCGCCTCGTCGCCCTGGGGTTCGGCGCTGCTGCTCCCAATCACGTATGGTTACATCAAGATGCTCGGTGAGGAGGGACTCAAGAAGGCTACCGAGATGGCGATCGTCAATGCCAACTACATGGCTTCGGCCCTCAAGGAGGAGTATCGCACCTACTACACGGGGCAGACGGGGCGCGTAGCGCATGAGATGATCCTCGACCTGACGAACTTTAAGAAGGATTACAACATCGACTGCGGCAACATTGCCCACCGCCTGATGGACTACGGCTTCCACGCCCCGACCCTTTCGTTCCCCGTACATGAGACCTTGATGGTCGAGCCTACGGAGTCGGAGCCGAAGGAGGAGATGGATCGCTTCATCCAGACCATGATCCGCATCAAGCGCGAATGCGAGGCGGCTGCAGGTCAGGAGGATAACGTGGTGAAGATGGCGCCCCATACGGCCGAGGAGCTGTGCGGTGAGTGGTCGCACCCCTACACGCGCGAGGAGGCTGCCTTCCCGCTCGATTGGGTACGCGAGTCGAAGTTCTTCCCCTATGTTTCGAAGATCGACAACGGATTCGGCGACAGAAACCTCTGCTGCGTGAACCAGGAGTAAAAAGATTGCACAAAATTTGGCAACTCGGCGTAAATAGGCTACTTTTGCGCCACAAAACAACGAATAACAACACATTAAACTAAGGAATACTATGCAAGTTGCAGCAAATAAGATGGTGGCTGTGGATTACAAGCTCACCGTAGACGGCCAGGTGGCCGATCAGTCGCGTCCGGGCCAGCCCCTGGAGTTTATCTTTGGTACGGGCATGCTCCTGCCGAAATTTGAGGCTGCTATCGAGGGCAAAGAGCCCGGTGAGAAGGTAGCCTTCACGCTCGCTCCCGCCGATGGTTATGGCGAGATCATCGAGCAGGCTATTGTCGATCTGCCGAAGGATATCTTCATGGTTGACGGCAAGCTGGCCGAGGATATCCTCTTCGTAGGTTCGCAGATTCCGATGGCCGACGCCCAGGGCAACCGCATGCTGGGTATCGTGAAGGAGGTTGCAGAGACCACCGTCAAGATGGACTTCAACCACCCGATGGCCGGCAAAACGCTCAACTTCGAGGTCGAAGTAATCTCGGTACGCGACGTAACGCCCGAGGATCTGCAGGGCGGCTGCTCGTGCGGCCACTGCGGTGGCGACTGCGAGGAGGGTTGCGGAGAACACAGCGAGGGTTGCGATTGCGGCCACTGCCACTAAAAACCGATCGAGGGAGCCGCACGGCTCCCTTTTTTATTCCATTGCTTCATGTTCACCCTGCGACAATATCTCTTCTCGCTGGAGGATCCCTTCGGACTTTGCCGTACACTGCGCGACTTTTCACTCGAACGGGATGCCTCGGGACGGGTACGCTATACGGTTGGCAACGCGGCCGTCACCTTCCCTATTCAGATGGATGGACAACGCTACGCGCTGCGTTGCTATTTCAGCCCTGCACCCCGTCTGAAACAGATCTACGGCGAGGAGTACCTCGAGCGTGAGCTCTTTCTCTACGACGCTCCGCCCCACGGACGATGGGTGGATGTGGTGCTGACAAGCTGGATCGAGGGCGAAGAGATGGCCTCGGCAATCAAACGGGCTGCCGAGGCGTACGACCACACGATGCTTTCCGCCCTAGCCGAGCGGTTCGACCGGCTGGCCATCAAGTTATTGGAAGCTCCGTGGGCGCATGGCGACCTGAAACCCGAGAATATTATTGTCGACCCGGCAGGCGAATTGCATCTGATCGACCGCGACGCTATGTTCCTTCCCGAAATGGCCGACGAAAAATCGGCCGAATTGGGCACGGCCGCCTACCAACATCCGCTTCGCTCGGCCGAAGATTTTGACGCCACGATCGACGACTTCTCGGTGGCGTTGATCTCCTCGGCGCTCCATGCCCTGGCTCTCGACCCGACACTTTACGAACGATTCGGTGAGCGGGACGGTCTATTGATCGATCCGCAACAGATCGCCGAGGACGAAGCTTTTCAAGCTATTCTGCAACGATTTGAAGAGGAGGGTCTTGCCCTGCGCTATCGCATCGCCCGTACGCTGCTGCGCCGCCGGCCCTCCACGCTCCGTTGTCAGGAGTTTTTTAGCCTGCTCGGCAAGCCTTTTGCAGGGGTAAGTGACGAGATCCCCGAACTCTTCTTTTCGAGCAACGGATTGTGGGGCTTTCGCACCGAAGAGGCAGTCACCATTCCGCCCCTTTACGACGCCGGATGGGACTTCTCGGAGGGGTTGGCCGCCGTGCGGCTGGGACAAAGCTGGCACTTCATCGACCCTACGGGTCGTGTGGTGTTGCACTGCCCACCCTGCCGCGAGGTAAAGCCCTTTCGGAACGGCCGTGCGACCATTTACACCGACAACGAAAGCTATCAGATCGACTTCACGGGGAAACGCTTTGAATTTTAAGGCAGAATCGCTATATTTGCAGATTGATTAGTAGCAGCAAGCAACGCATGAGAAACCTGACACATTCGGAGATCGAGGCCATCAAGCGATTGGGGACAACCGCCGAGGATTGGGCCACGGTACTCGTATCAGAGGATTTCCGTCCCGAGCAACTTATCCACAGCCATTTGAGTGGCGTGATCGAGTTGCAGAGCGGGGCACGCATTGCACATGCACACGTGGCCAACTACCGCATTGGTGCCCGCACCACGATCGAGCAGGTGACAGCCCTGCAATGTCGTCACGCCTCGTCGTTTGGTAGCGGCGTCACGGTCTCGACGATGAACGAGTGCGAAGGCCGCAAGGTCGCCATCTGCGAGGCATTGAGTGCCCAAATCGCCTACTTGATGGCCATCTACCGCCATCGCCCGCAACTGATCAATCGGCTGGAGGAGTTGGTTCGCCAAGCCGCCGACGCACGACACGATACGATTGGTACGATCGGCGAGGATTGCTCGATTACGGGCGCCCGTTTCCTGCGCGAAGTACGGATCGGCAACCGCGTCCGCATTGACGGAGCTTCGGCCCTTACGAATGGTTCGATCCTCGACGATGCCTACGTTGGCGTCGATGTCAAGGCCTACGACTTTATCCTGGCCGAGGGTGCCTATCTGAACAACGGGGCTACGGTGGAGCGTTGCTTCGTGGGCGAGAGTTGCATCATGGACAAAGGTTTCACGGCAGCCGATTCACTCTTTTTTGCCAATTCGCACTGCGAGAATGGCGAGGCGGCGGCGATCTTTGCCGGTCCCTACACCGTTTCGCACCACAAATCTTCGCTCTTGATTGCCGGTATGTTCTCGTTCTTCAATGCCGGTAGCGGCTCGAACCAGAGCAACCACCTCTTCAAGAGTGGCGCCGTACATCAAGCAGTCCATCCGCGTGGCTGCAAGTTTGCCAGTGGTGCCTACATCATGGCTCCCGCCTTGGAGGGTGCCTTTACGATGGTCATGGGTCACCACTCCCGTCACCACGACACATCGGCATTTCCCTTCTCCTACCTGCTGGAGAAGGAGGAGCGCTCGTTCCTGCTGCCGGCCGTCAACCTGACGAGTTACGGCACGGTGCGCGACATCGAGAAGTGGCCCAAGCGCGACAAGCGCAAGGTGATGCGCGATGTGATCAATTTCGAGGAGCACAACCCCTATACTACCGGAGCGATGCTCCATGCTGTGGATCAACTACACCTGATCGAGGAGCAAAATCCCGACAGTCCGGTCTACACCTACAACCGCATCCAGATTCGTGCAGCCGCCTTGCAGCGCGGCCTCACGCTCTACAACCGCGCCATTGTGGCCGCCCTGGGTGCCATGCTCGAGCGTGGCGCCTCGTCAGAGCGCTACGACGGCGATGGTCGTTGGGTCGATCTGGCCGGTCAATATATCTCCAAACGTGCGGTCGATCGGATCATCGACCAAATCGAGCAGGGCGAATTCAATAGCCTCCAAGCCATCGACAACGCCTTCCGCGTCTTTGCCGTTCACTACGACGACTACGCCCATAGCTGGGCCGAAGGGGTTTATGCCGCTCTGTTGGGGCACACGCCTTCGGTCGAGGAGGTGCAGGAGGCGATCACGGCAGGACGCCACGCCCGTGAGTCGTTCCGTCAACTGACCGATGCCGACCGTGCCCGCGACTGTGGCATCGACATGACCGTCAGCTATGGTCTGGACAGCGACTCCACGGAGGAGCGTCTGGCCGATTTCCGCACCGTGCGCGGTTTATAGTTTTCGAACCCCATTTCTTGAACTATGTATACCCAAAGCATCACGCGTCAACATCGAACCGCCTTCGTCCTCCTGGTGGACGGATCGGGCTCCATGGCCGAGGAGATCCCCTTTCGCGGGATTCGCACCTCGAAAGCCAAGGCGGTCTCCATCATTGCCAACGAACTCCTTTTCGAACTGATCGAGCGCGCTCGCCGCACGGAGGGCATCCGCGACTATTATGACATCGCCCTCTGGGGCTACTCGGGCGACAACGAGGTGCGATCGCTACTCGAAGGCGAGGACGAGATAGTCTCGATCGAAGAGTTGGCCGCCCGCCCCGTAACGATGGTTCGGCAAACGATCGATCTGCGCCTGCCCGATGGCAGTTGCGCCTTGCGTGAGGTACAAACACCCGAGTGGATCAAGCCGCAAGCGGCCGGACAGACGCCCATGGTGGAGGCCCTGCGCGTAGCGCGCGATTTGTTGGCGCGCTGGATTGCCCGCGAGGAGCATCGTTTCAGCTTCCCGCCCATTGTATTCAACATCACCGATGGCGAGGCAACCGACGGTACGGATGAAGAGTTACTGAGCGTAGCCCGCCAACTGCGCGACCTGCATACCGACGACGGAAACGTCCTGTTGATCAACATACACATCGGTACGGGCGACGAGCGGACGCTCTTCTTCCCCTCGCATGATGAGCCCCTGCCGCTCAACCGCCACGCCATGACCCTCTATGAGGCCTCGAGCGAGATGCCCGCCTGCTTCAACGAGGCGATTCGCGCCGTCAAAGGGGCTGGTGCCATGCCGCCTTTCCGTGGCATGAGTTTCAACGCATCGGCTGCCGAGTTGGTGGCCATGCTCGACATTGGTTCCATCAGCGTAAAAACCGAATAGGCATGTATCCGACACTTCACACCTTCTCCGAGGCATTGCACATGCCTGAGTTGTCCCTGCGCACGCTGGGCGAGTGTGAGGTCATGCTCAACCTGCAAGGTCTTCCCGCTCTGCATCGTACGGGCATGACCATCGAGGCCGAGATTCGCTTCGGTGGACGCAATTACCTGCTCGCACTCCCCCTTTCGCCCGAAGCGGGCAAGGATTTGGAACGCACGATCGCCACACTGGAGCGTCTGCACCACCGTGCCTGGGCTCCGCTGCGTCTTCTGCCCGATGAACTGCAGTGGCAGGACACGTTTGGTCATCCCGTGACAGCCAGCCTGATTCTGGAGGAGCTGCCCGGCGAACCGTTGAGCAGCGTCATCGAGCAACTCGACCCGCAGCCACTGAATCAAGCGTTGGATCAGTTGGCCGAGGACCTACAAACGTTACAGGTAGCTCACAACAACCTCAAAATCGAGAACCTCTATTGGCACGAAAACCGACTGATTCCCATCCGCCCTTGGTACGCTGTTCCGGCAGGAGAGATGCACCGTGACCGCAAGGCGCTGGAGGCTCTGCGACAGACAACAGACGAACTGCCCATACTCTCGGACTGCGAAGCCGAGTACGAGGCCGAGGATCCGAACCCGCTCACGTGGCTCGGCCATGAGTTTGAGGGGTTGATCTGCTTCTCCACGGAGGAGGGCTACGGCTTTATGGATCGCGACGAGCAGGTGGTTATCGAGCCTCGCTTCCTGTGGGCCGAAGATTTCCACGAGGGACGTGCCGTCGTGGAGACCGAAGAGGGCATGGGTCTGATCGACCGCTCGGGGCAATTCATCCTGCCACCCGACTACGACATGATCGAATACCTCTACGAGCGCAGCATCGTCCGCGCCCTGAGAGAAGGACTGTGGGCCACGTTCGACATCACGGGCGCACAAACCTCACCGTTCCTCCCGATCGAGGAGCACGAACAACATTTAGCGTAACATAAACATAAAAAAAATAGAACAATCCATGGAAAACGTTAAGACTTTGATCATCGGCAGCGGCCCCGCAGGTTACACGGCTGCCATCTATCTTTCGCGCGCCAACCTCGCACCGGTACTCTACGAGGGTATCCAGCCGGGCGGCCAGCTGACGACCACGACCCTGATTGAGAACTACCCGGGCTTTGCCGAGGGTATCGATGCCAACGAGCTGATGACGGCCATGCACAAGCAGGCCGAGAACCTCGGCACCACGATCCGCACGGGCAGCATCACGAAGGTCGATCTTTCGGCCCGTCCGTTCCGTGTCGAGACCGAGCAAGGCGATGCGATTCTGGCCGAGAGCCTGATCATCGCCACGGGTGCCTCGGCGAAGTACCTGGGGCTGCCCTCGGAACTGAAGTTCCGCGGTCAGGGTGTCAGCGCCTGCGCCACGTGCGACGGTTTCTTCTACCGCAAGCGCGATGTAGCAGTTGTAGGCGGTGGCGACACGGCCTGCGAGGAGGCAACTTACCTCGCTTCACTCTGCCGCCAGGTCTATATGATCGTGCGCAAACCCTACCTGCGCGCCTCGCAGGCGATGCAGCAGCGCGTCTTTGACACGCCGAACATCGAGGTACTCTTCGAGTACAACACGGCCGAGGTGCTGGGTGACGACATGATGGGTGTAACGGGTGTCAAGGTACGCAAGACGGACGGCTCGGAGCGTACGCTCGACGTGGCAGGCTTCTTCCTCGCCATTGGCCACCACCCCAACACGGAGCTCTTCGATGGCCAGCTGGCGCTGGATGAGGAGGGTTACATCCAGGTAGAGCCGGGCACGTCGAAGACCTCGGTAGAGGGTGTCTTTGCCGCCGGTGACGTGAAGGATCCCCACTACCGTCAGGCCATTGCCGCTGCCGGTTCGGGTTGCATTGCGGCACTCGACTGCGAGCGCTTCCTGCGTAAGTAAAAAATGAGTTGAAAATTGAAAGTTGAAGGTTTTAGGACAAAGCTCAACTTTCTCAACCCAAATCAGCCCCCGTTTTTGATTTTAGGCGAGCAGATTTTGGCCTGACCGAAGGTTGGCTTGGATGGGCTGTACATGGGGTACTGCCCATTCAAGACAGACAAGGAAGGACGAAAGGTGCCGCATAAAATCGAAAACACAAGAATTATGAGCTTTCGTATTACCATATTGGGGTCTGCCTCCGCCAAACCCACCATCAACCGCCACCCCTCGGGGCAGGTGGTTTCGATCCATGAGCAGTACTACTTAGTGGATGCGGGAGAGGGTGTGCAGCAGCAACTGATTCGGTATGGGGTGAATCCGCTGAAGATCAGAGAGGTGTTTATTTCGCACCTCCACGGCGACCATGTCTACGGCATCTTCCCGCTGATCTCGACCCTGGGGCTCTATGGCAAACGGACACCGCTGAAGATCTACGCACCGGCCCCCTTTGGCGAGATGCTGGAGGCGCACCTGAAGTTCTTCGACAAAGAGCTGCCCTATGAGGTGGAGTGGATCGAGGTGGATACGACGAAGCACCGCCTCCTAATGGAGAACCGCACGATCGAGGTGTGGAGCATTCCGTTGCGCCATCGTGTTCCGTGTGCCGGCTTTTTGTTTCGCGAGAAGGAGCCGCCGCTCAATGTCGATAAGTTCAAGATCGTGAAGTACGGTCTTTCGATCGAGCAGATTGCGGCTGCCAAGCGAGGGGATGACGTCTGGCTTGCAGGGGGTGAGCAGATTCCGAACAGCGAGCTCACCTACCGCCCCTACGCGCCCCGTTCGTACGCCTACCTTTCGGATACGAATTTCTCGGCCAAGGCCGCCACGCTCTGCCACGGGGTAGATTTGATGTACCACGAGGCAACCTATGCCGCCGCCGAGCAGCGCTCGGCCAAGGATCGCGGCCACTCGACCACGATCGATGCCGCCAAGGCGGCCATCAAGGCTGAGGCGCGGAAGCTCCTGATCGGCCACTATTCGGCCCGCTACAAGGAGCTCGAACCGCTCGTCGAGGAGTGTCGGACACTCTTCCCGGAGAGCTATTTAGCCCTTGAGGGCGAAACACATATGATCGAAAAACATGACTAAAGCCGAAATACAGTTAGTTCGTTCGCTCGCCGACAAGCGGGCACGTGAGGAGCATGGTCTCTTCGTGGCCGAGGGCGAGAAACTTATCGACGAGATTCGCTCGTCGGCACTCCGCATCCGCAAAATCTACGCCCTGGAGGGGATCTTCACGGGCGCGGAGGTCGAGGTGGTCTCGCCGAAGGAGATGGAGCGCCTGTCGTTGCTGAAAACCCCCTCGAAAGCGGTGGCCGTGGTCGAAATTCCCCACCATAAACTCCGCTTGGAGGAGCTGAAGGGGCAGTTGGTGCTGGCCCTTGACGAGGTACAGAACCCGGGTAACCTCGGCACGATCATCCGTCTGGCCGATTGGTTCGGCATTACACATGTCGTTTGCTCGCCCAATTCGGCCGACTGCTTCAATCCGAAGGTCGTGCAGGCCACGATGGGAGCCATCCTGCGCGTGAAGGTGCATTATGTCGATTTGGAACGCTTCTTACACGATGCGGCTGCGGAGCAAATTCCGCGTTACGGCACCTTCCTCGAGGGCGAAAATCTCTACACAACTCAGCTTGGTGAAGGAGGTATCATCATCATGGGCAACGAGGGGCGCGGCATTTCCCGACCGATCGAGCAACTCGTCAGCCACAAATTACTGATCCCCGCCTACCCGGCCAATCGTCCCACGAGCGAATCGTTGAACGTCGCCATGGCTACGGGCATCGTCTGCGCCGAGTTCCGTCGCCGCGCTGCAGAGGCGTAAATTTTCGGCGTAAGTTGTTGCTAACTTGAAGAATAATTGCTATTTTTGTCGGTTGAAAGTATAGAAACGAATGACTGAAAACTTACTCAAGATAGGCATTACACAGGGTGATCCGAACGGCATCGGCTGGGAGGTGATCCTCAAAACCATATCCAACCCGCTCCTCACGGAGCTATGCACCCCGATTCTCTACGGGTCGGAGGCTGCGATGAACCACTACCGTAAGACGATCCAGGAGCTGGAGTCGTTTGAGGTGGTGAAGGTAAAATCGGCCTCGGAGGCACGCGAGGGTCGCGTGAACCTCGTCGAGTGCGGCTCTGTGGAGCGCATCGAGGTCGGCAAGCCCACCGCCGAGGCGGGTCGTGCGGCCGTAGAGGCGCTGCAGAAGGCAACCCAAGAGTTGAAAAAGGGCGCGCTGGATGCTGTGGTAACAGCTCCCTTCGATAAGGAGACCGTGCAGAGCGAGAAATTCCGCTACACGGGCCACACGGAGTTCTTCGGTGCCGAGCTGGAGGGCGAGCCGATGATGATTATGTGCAGCGAAAAGCTGCGCGTGGGACTCGTGACGAAGCACCTGCCGATTGCCGAGATTCCGCGCCACATCACGCGCGAGAAGATTCTCGCCGACCTCCGCACGCTCAAAAAGAGCCTCAAGGAGGACTTCGGCATTGTCGAGCCGCGCATTGCTGTGCTGGCACTCAATCCCCATGCCGGCGACGGCGGTCTGCTGGGCACGGAGGAGCAGGAGGTGATTGCTCCGGCCATCAACGAGGCCTACGAGGAGGGGATCCTCGCCTTTGGCCCCTTTGCTGCCGACGGACTCTTCGCCAGCGGCAATTACACGAAGTATGACGGCGTACTGGCCATGTATCACGATCAGGGCCTGGCACCGTTCAAGACCCTTTCGCCCGATGGGGTGAATCTGACAGCCGGTCTAAGTGAGGTACGCACCTCGCCCGACCACGGCACGGCCTTCGATATTGCCGGCAAGGGCATTGCCGACGAGCAGTCGATGCGCAACGCCCTCTATGCGGCAATCGACGTGGTTCGCAACCGCCGCGCCTACCGGGAGTGGAGCGCCAATCCGCTGCCCAAGGCCGAGCGCGAGCGCACACGCCGCGACCAAGCTCGTGATGCCGAGCGCGGCGAGCTGCCCAAGAGCGAAAGACCGGCCTAACACGAAAGAAATAGAATCACGGCGCTCGGGAGGTGTATTCCGTCTCGTAATTGTGGAAGCACCGAGCGAGGCCACAAACTAAAAATATAACTTAACACTATGATCAAAATCACTTTTCCCGATGGTACGGTAAAGGAGTTTGCCAAAGGGACCACTGCGTTCGAGATCGCAACGAGCATCAGCCCTCGTTTAGCTGCTGACTCGCTGGCCGCCTCGGTCAATGGCGTGACCGTTGACATGACGCTTCCGATCGAGGAGGATGCCTCGATCAAATTCTACAAATGGGAGGATGCCGAGGGCAAGCACGCGTTCTGGCACACCTCGTCGCACCTCTTGGCCGAGGCCCTTGAGTCGCTCTACCCGGGCATCAAGTTCGGTATCGGTCCTGCAATCGAGAACGGCTTCTACTACGATGTAGACTGCCCCACCCCGATCACGGAGGGCGACCTGCAGAAGATTGAAAACAAGATGATCGAGCTGGCTCGTCAGAAGGAGGAGCTGCAGCGCCGCGAAGTGCCGAAGGCCGAGGCGCTCAAGACCTTCACCGAGAAGGGCGATCAGTACAAGGTAGAGCTGATCAGCGACCTGGAGGATGGTACCATTTCGTTCTACACGAATGGCGCGTTCACCGACCTGTGCCGCGGTCCGCACCTGCCGAATACGGGCTTTATCAAGGCCATCAAACTGCTCTCGATTGCCGGTGCCTACTGGCGCGGTAACGAGAAGAACAAGATGCTGACGCGTATCTACGGTATCTCGTTCCCCAAGAAGTCGATGCTTGACGAGTATCTCCAGATGCTGGAGGAGGCCAAGAAACGCGACCACCGCAAGCTGGGTAAGGACCTCGAGCTCTTCACCTTCTCGCAACGCGTAGGCCAGGGTCTGCCCCTTTGGTTGCCGAAGGGTACGGCCCTGCGCGACCGTCTGGAGCAGTTCCTGCGCCAGGTGCAGAAGGCTCACGGCTACCAGCAGGTAATCACCCCGCCGATCGGCAACAAGGAGCTCTATGTTACCTCGGGCCACTATGCCAAGTATGGCAAGGACTCGTTCCAGCCCATCAAGACCCCGATCGAGGGCGAAGAGTACTTCCTCAAGCCGATGAACTGCCCCCACCACTGCGAGATCTACCGCTCGAAGCCCCGTTCGTACAAGGATCTGCCGGTTCGTCTGGCCGAGTTCGGTACGGTATGCCGCTACGAGCAGTCGGGTGAGCTGCACGGTCTGACGCGTGTACGCTCGTTCACGCAGGACGATGCCCACCTCTTCTGCCGTCCCGACCAGCTTCTGCAGGAGTTCGAGCGCGTGATCGATATCGTGCTCTACATCTTCCGCACGCTGAAGTTCGACAACTACACGGCCCAGGTATCGCTGCGCGACAAGGTGAACCGTGAGAAGTATATCGGTTCGGACGAGAATTGGGAGAAGGCCGAGCAGGCCATCATCCAGGCCGCCGAGGAGAAGGGGCTGAAGACCGTCATCGAGTATGGCGAGGCCGCCTTCTACGGCCCGAAACTCGACTTCATGGTCAAGGATGCCATCGGTCGCAGTTGGCAGCTCGGTACGATCCAGGTGGACTACAACCTGCCGGAGCGTTTCGATCTGACCTACAAGGGTGCCGACGATAAGCTTCACCGCCCGATCATGATCCACCGCGCCCCGTTCGGCTCGATGGAGCGCTTCGTGGCTGTGCTGTTGGAGCACACGGCCGGTAAGTTCCCCCTCTGGCTCTCGCCCGACCAGGTGGTTGTACTCCCCATTTCGGAGAAGTTCAACGACTACGCCGAAAAGGTGGTCGAGTACCTGAACCAGCACGACGTGCGTGCCCAGATCGACGACCGCAACGAGAAGATCGGCCGCAAGATCCGCGACAACGAGCTCAAGCGCATCCCCTACCTGTTGATCGTCGGCGAGAAGGAGTCGGCCGAGGGTCTGGTATCGGTACGTGCCCAGGGTGAGGGTGACAAGGGTCAGATGTCGATGGAGGCCTTCAAGGATTTCATCCTGAACGTAGTGAAGGAGGAGATCGAGGCTAACAAACTCAAGGCCTAACCCCACACCAGGGAGATTCATTCATTAACCTTTAATTAATACAACTATCGCAACAACGAAACCGTTCCCGCCGAGGCCGTTTAACCCCGGGAACAACAGACCGAAACCTGCAGGCGCACCTCGTGGAGGCCGCGTCGAGAAGGAGAACCCGCATCGCATCAACGACGAGATCACGGCACCCCAGGTACGCGTGGTAGGCGACAACGTGCCCGAAGCACAGGTACTGCCGATTCGTGAGGCTTTGCGCCTGGCCGATGAGATGGAGCTGGATCTGATCGAGATCTCGCCCAAGGCCGATCCCCCGGTTTGCCGCATCGCCGATTACCAGAAGTTCCTCTACCAGCTCAAGCGCAAGGCAAAGGAGATCAAGGCTAATCAGACGAAGGTGGTGATCAAAGAGATTCGTTTCGGACCGCAGACCGATGACCACGACTACAACTTCAAGCTCAAGCACGCCCAGAACTTCCTGAAGGAGGGCGCGAAGGTGAAGGCGTATGTCTTCTTCCGCGGTCGTTCGATCGTCTTCAAGGAGCAGGGTGAGATTCTGCTGTTGCGCTTTGCCACCGATCTGGAGGAGCTGGCCAAGGTAGAGTCGATGCCCAAGCTCGATGGCAAGAAGATGAATATGATCCTTGCACCGAAGGGCAAGAAGTAAGGCCGAATGAAAAGGGCGTGTCCAACCCAAAGTTGGAACACGCCCTTTTATGACACTTTTCTCGCAACCGTCATCTACATCCGTCACGGGACGCTTTCATTTTTGCTGACCAAGCAGCGTCCCCTGACAGATGTCGGATGGCGGTGCTTTTTTATCGCTTCTCGACCTTTTTCTTCGGTTCGGAAAGCTACTTCAGCTCGATGACAATCACGCCACCCTTCACATCGCCATACTTGGCGAAGGCTCCGGTCGCTTCATCGTCTTTGAGCACCGAAATCGCCTGAATCGTGTTAGGGTCCATCTTTTTGATGGCATCGGGGGGCAGCACCTCAATCTCGCCATCCTTCTTCTTTTGCAGGATCAGGGGGTTAGCCACCTCCGTCGTCTTGGACTTGGTGGTGGTTACCACGCTCGACTCACCGCCGATGACCAATATCTTCTCCTCGTTTTCCTCAACCGAGGCGGTGCCTTCCTGCTTCTTGAAATGCACGGTTGTCGTTTTCGACTCCTTCTGATCGCCCGTTTTCTTATCGAGGCTGATGACGTGCAGGCGGCCATGCAGACCGTTCAACTCATTCGGATCAGCCTTTGTCGTCACAACAACAGCCCCTTCGATCTGTTTGAAGATATCGACATTTTGAATCTGGTCGGGATTGAGCGAATCAAAGATCTCCTTCGCAACGACCATGCCATCGACAATGTAAAGGGTCTTGGTTACCTCCTGCGCCGAAAGTGTAGCGATGCCCATCACGGCTACGAGTGCCAATAAATACTTTTTCATGGTTTTGTTTCGTTTTTAGATTACACAAATCGTTTTGTGGAAGTTTACCGGTTTTTCCAAGAGCAAAGATAGGGCGTAATCGGGGCACTGAAGTCAAAAATGTGTTAAGAAATGTTAACTAATGTTAACTCCGTTGCGCGAGCCGATTTAATCCTTACCTTTGTATATATAGAACCACACGACCGATGAATCGCACCTATTTTCGGAATCTTTCGCTCATCATAGTAGCCTCGCTGACCCTGTTGGCGGGGGTGCAGTGCTGGTGGGTAACGAAGATGTACCGCGAGCAGGAGAGCGATTTTCAGCGCCGTGTCGAGTCGGCCGCCTACAAATCGGTCTATAAGAGTTTCCGCATGGATGCCATCCCGGGGTTGGTGGCGGCTCAACGCATCAACATCGACCTGGATGATTTCGCCCTCACGTTCGATCCTGCGCTGCTGGAGTTGGATGCGATGACCGTGTGGCAGGCCGAGATCATCGACCGCACGATGGAGGATCGCGTGGTGATGCGCCGCCTCGCGGAGGAGGAGATTCCGCATCCGCACACCGCCCTGATCGAGATCGACGACGACGGGGTCTTTGCCCTTAGGCTCTGTTACGCACGCCCCGTGGAACGCTTCTGGGGCGAGATGTGGGTGCTCGTCATCTCCTCCGTGGCGATTGTCGTGCTCCTGGCCCTGGTGCTGGCCTACCTCGTTCGAACGATGAAGCGCCAACGTACCCTCGAAGAGATGCGGCGCGACTTCACGAACAACATAACCCACGAACTGAAAACACCCCTCTCGGTGGCCGTCACCGCGACAGATGCCCTGCGTAACTTCTCGGCCGAGGCCGATGTAGAGCGGCGCAGTCGCTACCTGGAGGTGGTCGAGCATCAGCTCACGCAACTCTCGGCGATGGTCGAAAGGATCCTCTCCGTCTCGGTCGAGGGGCGCGAGGTGAGCCATAACCCCGTCCTGATCCCGGTGCGCGAGCTCATAGAGGAGGTCACCTCGGGTATTCGCCTCGAAGGGCGTGCCGTGCTTACGATCGACTGCCCTGAGGGGCTTGTGATGACGGGCGATCGTTTCCACCTGCAAAACCTCCTCTCGACCCTGCTGGATAATGCCCTGAAATATACCGACCGCGAACCTGCAATCCACCTCTCGGCCACGAAAGAGGAGGGGTGGCTACTGCTTGCCATCCGCGACAACGGACGAGGCATCGCCCGTGAGCACCTGGAGCACCTCTTCGAGAAGTTCTACCGCGTACCGCAGGGGGATGTGCAGTCGGTGCGTGGCTATGGGCTGGGGCTCTACTATGCCCGTCGCGTAGCCGAGCGCCACGGCGGTACACTCACCGTAGAGAGCCGCGTGGGCGTTGGCTCCACCTTCACCTTGAAAATTCCTGCAAATGGCTAAAAAGATTGCACTACTGTTGGTCGAGGATGAACGCATCCTGGCCGAGATTCTCAGCGACACGTTGAAGGATCGCGACTTCGAGGTCACGTCGGCCTACGATGGCGAGGAGGGACTCGACCAGGCACGCAAACGCACGTTCGATGTCCTTGTAACCGACGTGATGATGCCCCGTCTGGATGGTTTTTCGATGGTCAAGCGCCTGCGCAAAGAGGGGTGCACAGCCCCTGTGCTCTTCCTCACGGCGCGCTCCTCGACTGAAGATGTCGTCAAGGGGTTTGAGGTGGGTGGCAACGACTTCCTGCGTAAACCCTTTGCCATTGATGAATTGATCGTGCGCGTGCGTGCCCTGGCAGGTCGCGTAGGGCAGCGCGATGAACACGAGGCGAGCTACTCGCTGGGGCGCTATAGCTTCGAGGTAGGGCGTAACCTGCTCCGATGTGGGGAGGAGGAGATCACCTTGGCAGCGCGCGAGACGGCCGTCCTGGCGTGGCTTTGTCGCCACGCAGGGCAGGTGGTCGAGGCCTCGGCCCTGCTGCGCGAATTGTGGGGCGACGACAACTTTTTCAACCTCCGCTCGCTCAATGTCTATATTTCACGCCTGAGGCGACACCTCGCCGCCGAACCGAGCATCGAGATCGTGAGCATCCGTGGCGTGGGGTATAAGTTGCAGGTGCGAGGATAGAAGCACAAAAAAGCGTGTCCAAACTTCATTGGACACGCTTTAGGTTAGAAGATGTATAACAAGAACTGATTTTAGGCTTGCGAAGCCTGAGAAACCGCAGCATACTGAAGCGTATGTGAGGATTTCGAAGGCGAGCGTAACGACAAAGCAGCCTTGTTAGACAGCTTCCTAGTTTACCGAGTGGATGTCGCGCTCCTTATTGGGCGACACGGCCTCCATATCGAGCTGCAGCTTCACCATCTGGATCGCGGCAGCAGCGGCCTCGTCACCCTTATTACCGTGACGGCCACCCGCACGATCGAGCGCCTGCTGTTGGTTCTCCACGGTCAGCACACCAAAAGCAATCGGCATATTCCAGTGCATCTGCACCTGCGTAATGCCCTGCGTCACACCCTGACAGATAAAGTCGAAGTGGCGCGTCTCGCCCTGAATCACGCAACCCAATGCGATCACGGCATCCACCTCGGTATACTCGGCAAAGAACTGCGCGCCAAGCGTCAGCTCGAAGGTACCCGGGACATACTTGATCTGGATGTTCACGTCGGGACAACCGGCCGCGCGCAACGTACGTACGGCACCCTCCAAGAGGGCCTCGGTCACCTCACGATTCCACTCCGCCACGACGATACCGAAACGCATATCGGCCGCCGAAGGCAGCGGAGCATCCAATTGGGAAAGGTTGTGATGTGCAGTAGCCATGTGCTCCTCCGACAAAAAGCGATTAGCGGATCGAACCCATCAACTTCTCAGCGTCACGAGCCTCCATCGAAGCGGGATACTGCTCCGTGATCTGCTGATAGAGCGCCTTAGCAGCCTCCAGGTTACCGGCAGCCTGCTCAGCCATACCGGCCTTGCGCAGGTACATCGGGGCGGTGAGGTTGTTCTCGGCAGCAGCGGCAGCCTTCTTGAAGAGGGCTACAGCACCCTTGTAGTCACCCATCTCAACGGCTACGTCACCCTGCAGACCGTAGTTCTGTGCATTGATCACAGCACCGGCAAGACCCTTCACAGCCTTGAACTTCTTCAGGTAAGCAGCAGCGTTCTCCAGGTCACCCGTACGCAGGTAGCAGATACCGGCATAGTGCTTAGCCAGGTTACCGGCAGCGGTCGAGCCATACTGATCAACTACATCGAGGAAACCAACACCGTTGGCGTCACCATTCAGTGCCAGCTCGAAGTCGGGCGTCTCGGCATTGAAGCGAGCCTGTGCCTCGGCCAGCAGCTCCGAAGCCTTCTCGGCACGGGGCGATACAACCAGTGCGCGGTAGCCATAGATAGCCAGACCCAGCACCAGCAGGGCGAGGAATACGTAGGTCACCTTGCGACCATTGTTCTCAAAAAAGAGTTCGGTTTTGTTCATGGCCTGACCCAGTGCTTCGGGCTCGGCGATGTTCTGTTTTGCCATAATTGTATTTTGTTTTTAGTTTATAATTTGCCGTTTTAGCGAACAAAGATACAAAACTATTCACAAAGCGCAATAAAGTGAGCCGTTTTTTTCTTAACTTTGCCCTGAATAAGGGTAAAACCGTCGGTTATGTATCTAAAAAGACTCTCGCTGCTGAATTTCAAAAACATCGTCGAATGCGAATTGCACTTCGCGAAGGGCATCACCTGCCTGGTGGGTGACAATGGTGCCGGCAAGACCAACATCATCGATGCCGTCCACTATCTTTCGATGTGCAAATCGGCCTTTGGCATGACCGATGGGCAGTCGATTCGCCACGGTGCTGACTTCTTCATGACCGACGGACTCTACGCAACCGACCACGAGCGCCAGGAGCAGGTCGTATGCTCCTTCTCGCGCAAGGGGGGCAAAACACTCAAGCGCAACGGCAAAGAGTATGAGCGGCTGTCGGACCACGTGGGGCTGATCCCGGCCGTAGTGGTTTCACCGGCCGATTCGGTCCTGATTAGCGATGCAGCCGAGGAGCGCCGTCGCTTCCTCAACGCCTTCCTTTCGATGATCGATCGCCAATACCTCGCAGCGCTGATTCGCTACAACGCCGTACTCACGGAGCGCAACCGACTGCTCAAGATGCAGCTCGACGAGGTGATGCTCTCGATCTATGATCAGCAACTCATCGAACAGGGTGAGAAGATCCATCGCCGTCGCCAGGAGATCGCGACGCAGTTACAACCGCTCGTTGCCGACTACTACCGACTCCTTTCGGAGGATCGCGAGCAGGTGGAGCTACACTACAAATCGGAGCTCAACGACCGCCCCTTCGCGGAGATACTGCAGGAGGCGCGCCAGAAGGATCTGGTCAATGAATTTACAACGGCAGGTATCCACCGCGATGATCTGGTGCTGAAGATTGGCGGCTATCCGTTGCGAAAATATGGCTCGCAGGGACAACAGAAGTCCTTCCTCATCGCGCTGAAATTGGCGCAATATACCCTCTTGGCCGAGGCGGCCGGTGAAAAACCCATCCTGCTTCTCGACGATCTCTTCGACAAACTCGATACGGGGCGCGTCGAGCAGTTGATCCGCCTCGTCTCGGACGAGCGATTCGGGCAAATCCTGATCACCGACTGCAACCCTACGCGCCTGAGCAACATCCTCGATCGGGCCGGCGCAGTTTACACGTTGTACCATGTTGCCGATGGCGTTGCCTCGGAGCAAACCCAGGAATCATAGTCCATGCGCCGTACCAAAACCCAACTCATGGGCGAATTGCTGGAGGAGTTCTTCCGTCGCCCCTACATCGCCGCTAAAATTGCCGAGGGTAAATTGCCCGACACGTGGCGTGCCGTGGTAGGCGATCGCATAGCCCACGAGACGACCGAGCTGAAGCTCGAAAACCACATCCTCCATGTCCGTATCCGCAGCAGTGTCTTGCGGCAAGAGCTTTTCTACCAACGTGATGCTCTGCGCGACGCACTCAATGAGCAGGCAGGGGTGCGCCTCGTCAATGCCGTCATTATTCGATAGCCGTCACACAATTTGTAGATGCCGAGTTTCGTTACTATCTTTGCAGGCCCATAGGTGGGCGACTTTTAAGCAACGTAAAATTTATCATTTAATACGAAAGAAGATGAAGATCCTATTTCAGATGTTGAGCGTAGCTGCGCTGGTGGCTGTGCTCGTTGGGTGCTGCAACTGCCGCGCCATCCAGAAGAAGAATCAGAAGCCGCTCGAAGGTACCGAGTGGCAGTTGGTGCAGCTCGGTTCGGAAAGCATCCAGCCCGTCGAGGGTAAATATACGATTCAGTTCTTCGCCGAGGAGAATCGTTTTGCCGGTGTCGGTGAGTGCAACCACCTGACGGCGACCTATACGACCAACGACAAGCATGAGCTGGTACTGGAGAATGCCGGTATGACGCGCATGATGTGCCCCAACCAGGAGGCCGAGGATCGCTTTGTGGAGATGCTGAACAAGGTGACGCGCTACGACATGGACGGCGCCATGATGATGCTCTTTGCCGACAAGGAGCTGCTGGCCGTATTCCAGGCAAAGCAGTAAGGCTTGCCTTACAAAAGAAACGAGCAGCGGAGTGACTGAAAAATCACTCCGCTGCTCGTTTTGGTAGCATCCGGTTACTCGATGCTTCTGCGGTTCATCAAGGCATGGGTAATCGTCAGTTCATCGACATACTCCAACTCGTCGCCAAAACCGATACCGCGCGCGATGGTTGTCACCTTCAGGTCGGGAAATTGGCGCAGGCGGCTCATGAGGTAGAAGAGGGTCGTTTCGCCCTCCACGGAGGTCGAGATCGCCAGGATCACCTCGCGGATCTCCCCCTCGGCGATACGCTCGCACAACAGATCAATCTTCAAATCCGACGGTGCAATACCCTGCATGGGTGAAATCACGCCCCCCAAGACGTGGTACAGGCCACGATATTGGTGGGTATTCTCAATCGAAAGCAGATCGGCCACCTGCTCCACGACGCAGATCGTCGAGCGATCGCGCTCCTGATCCTGGCAGATGGGGCAGAGTTCCGTATCGGAGAGGTTATTGCAGCGCTGACAATGCTTGATGTCGTGGCGGAAACGATCGATAGCCCGGGTCATACCGTCCACCGAATCGCACTCCATACGCAGCAGATGCATCGCCAGGCGCAGGGCCGTGCGACGGCCGATTCCGGGGAGCTTTTGCAGCTCGCTTACCACCTCTTGCAAGAGTTGCGACATAAGCCTAAATCACTTCAATTCGACTCTGCTCAGTCCACCCCTTCTTGCCATCGGCAATCATCACCTCGCACCAATCCCCGAGGCGGTTCGTCACCTCGACCACCGTACCCTCATGCAAGACAAAGAGATCGGTCGATGCGCGATCGGGCGAGGCCTTCACGGCCGCCGAAAGGGAGATCACCACGGCCTCTTTCTCGCCAATCTGCTCGGTACGGCTCGCCGCTGCGAACCAGGTCGTTACGACAAATAACAGGAGCGCGGCCAACGTGCCATAGAAACCCACTTTTCGCAGACTCAACCGCTGCGCCAGCAGGTAAAAGAGCACCAGGGAGAGCGCCACCAAGAGCCAGACGATCGACCACACGGTCCACGCCGTAGCACTCATCGTGTGACGCAGGGCACGCAACCAAGTCACCAGAAAAAATTCGGGGATACGCTCAATCGTATCCTTCGTACGAGCCTCGGCCACCGAGAGGTTATAGCGGATATCTGCATCACCCGGCTGCAGGCGCAAGGCGCGTCGATAGAAGAGGATCGCACGACCCAACTCCTCCTGCTTAAAGCAGGCATTGGCCAGGTTATAGTAGAGTTTCGCCGAGGTCTCGCCCGTGGCAAGAATCTGCTCATAGATCGCCTCGGCATCGGCGTAGCGGTTGTTGATGTAGGCCGTATTGGCGGCATCCCACAACACCGCGACCGTGGGCGGGAGGGCCTCCTCAGTCGGTTCAACGACGGGCTGCGCCGTCGAATCCTCCTGGGCAGCAACCACTCCCGCAATCATCAGCAGGCATATCGTGATGAAAAACCGTTTCATCTCATTCCTAATTTTGAATTCTAACATGTTGTATGACACAAGGTCTTACTACCGCTTGATCTTTTGCTCGATCATCGACACCAGGCTCACGCCCGCCTCATAGACCTCGGTCATCTGGGCCGAAGCGGCTGGTGAATACTGAGCCTCGTCACACTGGGTGATGATCTGCGAGAAGCGTTGTGTCTCCTCGCCCGTAAAGCCGCGCTTCGAAAGCTCCTCGCGGACATACTCCTTCGTCAGGTTGGCTACCGGGATGTTGAACTTATCGCCCATGTAGCCCCACAAGGCTCGCAACATCTCCTCATAGAAGGCATGGCGATTCTGCTCCTCCATGTAACGACGCGCCGAGCGGAATCGCTGCAATGCCACCTTGTTGGCACGTTTTCCACGCACGAGCACCAGGTTCTGCGATTCGCGGATCTTACGACGCAGGGCCAGATAGGCCGCCCCGAAGAGCAGCAACACGGCCACCACAATCAACCAATAGAGCGAGCTGAAGAGCAGCGGCTGACGCATCGGACGGAGCTGGGCACTGCCCAACTTAATGAAGCGGATATCCTCACCCAGGAGCTTCACCTCCTCCTTTGTCAAGCCACGTCCGGGCAGCACGACCGCCTCGGACGAAGTGCCACGTGCATCGGGGCTCACCTCCATGTGGAGCGGAGCCGACTGCAACGTACGATACTCCATGCGTTCGGGGTCGAAATAGGCAAACTCCACCGCCGGAATCTCAAAGCCTCCCTCGGCACGTGCAATGAAGGGATACTCGAATTGGCGGTAGCCCGTGATGCCCGTAGCCGTGGCATTGATGGCCTCGGTGGTCTTTACGTTGTATTGCTCGAACGACGAGGGGAGCTGCAGGGTCGGAGCCTGCACGAAGGTCAGGTTACCCGTACCCGAAAGGCGCACCGTATAGGTAGCGGCCGTATTGGCTGCCAGATGCTCAGCGGGCGGTGTGCACTCCATCGTAAATTGGCCCACAGCACCCGAGAAGCTCGTGGGAGCCCCTGCGGGGAGTTGCTTCACGGTGATCTGTACCGGCTGGCTCTGCACCTTGCGCGGCACGTTATAGACCTCATGACCCGATCCGAAGAAGGGGTCGAAATTGCGGCTCTGCACCACCACCTGTGCCACGATCGTCATCCCCATCGGGTCGATGCGCAGCTGACCGGCCTGCTGCGGATAGAGCAGCCAATCTCCCAACACGTAGGTCTCATAGACCTTGCCGTTGTAGGTTTCGCGACTCGCCTGGGCGTTGGTCTGCTTATTCACCAGATTCTGTGCCCAGAAACCATTGAAGGTGGGCGTAGCTTCAAACGAGTAATCGACAAACGGCACGCGCGTATAGAGTTTATAGGTCACGTGCAATGGTTCGTTCTTATAGACCGAACGCTTCGATACCTCGGCGCGCAGCAGAACATCATCCTCGGCGATGCGGTTTTGGGCCGATGCCTGATTCTGGTCGCGTTGTTGCTGGCGCTGGCTGGTGCTCCCCTGCGGGCTTTGTACGGCTGCCGCGCCCTCATCCACCACCTCAATTGGCTGGGCATTCGAGCGCACCGTCTCCCCCTCGACTGCCACCTCGGCCACACCGATCGTGTAGGTGCCGGCCTCCTTCGGGAGCAGGACAAAGGTGTAGGTGCAGTTCACGCTCTTGGTCATCGAGCCATTGACGATCTGGATCGACGATCCGGTCGAAACGACTGGTCCGGCCAAGACATCAAAACCCTCAAAGGACGGTGCCACAAAGCTATCCGCATCGGGTTTGGCATTGAGCGAAAACTCGACGCGGAAGGCCTCGCCCACCGCCACCGTGAGGGGCGTGGAGAGTTCAAAAATGGGTTTACCTGCCGCCCAGGCCAACGTGGTCTGGACGACAAGCAACACCCCGATTATCCATCTTAACAACTGTTGCTTCATAAAGAATTGTCTCCTCGTAAGGAAACGCAAAGTGTAGGAAGTTTAGTGTTTGAAGTCGGCGAAAAAGTCGTTACCCTTATCATCTACGATGATGAAAGCGGGGAAGTTCTCGACGTAGATCTTGCGTACGGCCTCCATACCCAGCTCGGGGAAGTCGACCACCTCAACCGACTTGATCGAGTTCTTGGCCAGGATCGCAGCCGGACCACCGATCGAACCGAGGTAGAAGCCGCCATGCTTCTGGCAGGCATCGGTCACCTCCTGCGAACGGTTACCCTTCGCAACCATCACCATCGAACCGCCGAGCGACTGGAAGAGATCCACGTAGGGATCCATACGACCGGCCGTCGTCGGGCCGAACGAACCCGAAGCCATACCTGCGGGGGTCTTGGCCGGGCCGGCATAATATACGGGGTGCTTCTTGAAGTACTCGGGCATCGGCTCGCCATTATCGACCATCTGCTTGATGCGGGCGTGGGCGATATCGCGGGCAACGATCAGCGTACCCTTCAGGTTCAGGCGCGTCTTGATCGGATACTTCGTCAGCGTCTCGCGCACCTTATCCATACCCTCGTCGAGGTCGATCTCTACGGCGGGGCTCATTGCGGGAGCCTCGGCGGGCAGGAAGCGGGCGGGATTCTTCTCCAGCTGCTCGAGGAAGATACCCTCGGGCGTGATCTTGGCCTTGATGTTACGGTCGGCCGAGCAGCTTACACCGATAGCTACGGGGCACGAAGCTGCGTGGCGCGGAGCGCGGATGACGCGTACATCGTGTACGAAGTACTTACCGCCAAACTGAGCACCGATACCGCTCTCGCGGCAGATCTTCAGCACCTTCTCCTCCCACTCCAGATCGCGGAAGCAGCGGCCACCCTCGTTACCCGAGGTGGGCAGCTCGTCGAGGTAACCGGCCGAAGCCTTCTTTACGGTCGAGAGGCACATCTCGGCCGACGTACCGCCGATGCAGATGGCCAGGTGGTAGGGAGGACAAGCCGACGTACCGAGATCCTTGATGTGCTCGGTGATGAACTTCGTGAGCGACTGCTCGTTCAAGAGGGCCTTCGTCTGCTGGTAGAGGAAGGTCTTGTTGGCCGAGCCGCCACCCTTGGTGATGAACAAGAACTCATACTCCATGCCGGGCTTACCGCCGTAGATGTCGATCTGGGCGGGGAGGTTCGTAGCCGAGTTCTTCTCCTCGATCATCGTGAACGGCACGACCTGCGAGTAGCGCAGGTTGCGCTCCTTGTAGGTCTCATAGACGCCGCGCGAGATGTGCTCGGCATCGTCGGCACCCGTCCATACATCCTCACCCTTGTGACCGATGCAGATCGCCGTACCCGTATCCTGGCAGGTGGGCAGCTCGCCCTCGGCAGCCACGCACTGGTTCATGAGCATCGTGTAGGCCACAAACTTATCGTTGTCCGTCGCCTCGGGATCGTTCAGAATGTTGTTGAGCTTCTGCAGGTGCGACGAGCGCAGGTAGAACGATACATCGCTGTAAGCCTCCTTCGAGAGGAGCTCCAAACCCTTCGGATCGACCTTGAGGATCTTGCGGCCATCGCACTCAACGACCTTCACATACTCCTTCGTCAAGAGACGGTACTCGGTTTTGTCCTCCACGATCGGGAAGGGCTCCTGGTAAATAAAATCTGCCATAGTTGTAGTGTTTTTTATGTTTTTTTAATCTTGTTTTTCTTCTAACGCAGTTTTAACCTACAAAAGTACAAAATAAAGTTGAAAAGACAAATAGCCTTTTATATTAGATTCTTAAATCAGTTTTGGCTCGCCTAAACAACTTTGCGTTTTCAAAAAAAATGCGTATCTTTGCATTATCATTCGAAAACCATTTGCCTATGTAACATTGTGTATAGTTTAATACACACATTTTAAGAACATATCAGGAAAGCGTTTTAGCTTTATTCTTTTGCTTTGGAAGTTTGGCGACTATAAAGACAAAAAGGAATAATAGTTGGAATGCTCGTGCCGATGGCGCGGGCTTTTTAGTTATTCTTTTGTCGAGGTTACGCCAAACACCCCAAAGCGAGGATACTAATTTGTGCCGCGCTTTTTGTGTGTGTATTGCAAACCAAGGCACAACGGAGGATACAGAAATGCCGCTAAATGAGTATGTACTTATCAAAATTCAAACAACATGAAAAAGAAAGCATTCTTAACCATCGCCATGCTGATTATTTGTTCAATCATCGCCGTTTTCGCTTACAATGAAATCCAGAAAAGAATTCCTTGTTCGGTTTGTGGAGGATCTGGAACAGTAGAGAAGCTGTACATATGCGACAGATGCAATGGAACGGGAATCATTCGTAATTGGAGAGGGGAGCGCGTACAATGCGATGCATCCGGCTGTAATGGTGGTCGTGTATGGAGAAAAGAAGCCTGTGATCATTGCAGTGGGGTTGGATTTTTTGTGGAAATTCCAGTTACTCCAGCTCCGTCTTATTAGCACAACAACCTGATTTTTACCTATGACACAAGAATTGTCCTCGCAAGATTAATTACTTGCGAGGACATTTTTTCTTGTTTGATGGGGATTGTTCGTATTATTTATAACTTTTATTTATAACTTTTTCATGCCGATAGATGGAGGTCTGACAATTTTTTATTAAATTTGTGGCGCATAATGTGCAATAATTTCAACAAACACATAAATTCAAGACTAACTATGGTATCTTACAAGGAGCTGGGTCTGGTGAATACGCGCGAGATGTTCGCCAAGGCCATCAAGGGTGGTTACGCCATTCCCGCCTTCAATTTCAACAACATGGAGCAGATGCAGGCCATCATCTCGGCTTGCGTAGAGTGCTCGTCGCCCGTCATTCTGCAGGTTTCGTCGGGTGCCCGCAAGTATGCCAACCAGACGCTGCTGCGTTACATGGCTCAGGGCGCCGTTGAGTACGCCAAGGAGCTGGGCAAGAATATTCCCATCGTGTTGCACCTCGACCACGGTAACTCGTTCGAGCTGTGCAAGAGCTGCATCGACATGGGCTTCTCGTCGGTGATGATCGACGGTTCGCACCTGCCCTACGAGGAGAACATCGCCCTCACGAAGCAGGTAGTAGAGTACGCTCACGCCCACGACGTAACGGTTGAGGGTGAGCTCGGCGTATTGGCCGGTGTAGAGGACGAGGTTTCGGCCGAGGTTTCGAACTACACCCGTCCCGAGGAGGTGATCGACTTCGTCACGAAGACCGGCGTAGATTCGCTGGCTATCTCGATCGGTACGTCGCACGGCGCCAATAAGTTCAAGCCCGAGCAGTGCACGCGCAACGAGGAGGGTATCCTCGTACCGCCCGAACTGCGTTTCGACATCCTGGCCGAGATCGAGCAGAAGCTCCCCGGCTTCCCCATCGTACTGCACGGTTCGTCGTCGGTACCCCAGGAGTATGTAAAGATCATCAACGAGTTTGGTGGTGCCCTGAAGGATGCTATCGGTATCCCCGAGGAGCAGCTCCGCAAGGCTGCCAAGAGCGCCGTTTGCAAGATCAACATCGACTCGGACGGCCGTCTGGCTATGACCGCTGCCGTACGCAAGGTGTTGGTTGAGAAGCCCGCCGAGTTCGACCCCCGCAAGTACCTGGGTCCCGCTCGCGACGAGCTGAAGAAGCTCTACATGCACAAGTGCGAGAACGTGCTTGGCTCGGCCGGCAAGGCAGAGTAAGGCTTCGAATTCAAAATTTAGAATTCAAAATTCAAAATTGGAGGGCGCTTTCGAGTGCCCTCTTTTTTTTGTGGTCGGGACTCTCCTTTTTCAAACAGAGTTTGTGTTTTCAACTTTTTTTTCCTATCTTTGAACAAAATGTAACCATTTATAACGACCCATAAGACGTATAGCGACCCTATCTTCTAAGACACTAATTGTGAATTTCCATGAAACGTATCATTCTCCTTCTGCTGCCGTTGTTGGCGATGGCAACCACAGCCGTGGCGCAGACAACCTCCGCCTCTCAAAGCGCAGCCGGGCAGACACTATCACTAAAAGACACATACTTCGAGCGGCGCCCGGTAGCGCATATCCACACCGGCAAGAACGGTGTAGGAAAAACCATCCATATTGTATTGTGTCCGTTAGGCGACAGTAGCGAAGATTTCAAAAAAATCATTTCGGCCATATATTGGGTTGATGAAAATGTAATAAAGTATAGCCCATACAATCCTCCCATTGTCACAGGGCTTGTCTATCACGACATAGGTAAAGACAAAGAATTCTGCAGCGTGAAAATGATAAAAACTCGCTACAAAAACGGCGAAATGATTAGACATCTGATTCATGAAAGAGTAGATGATGAAACAGCCCAGTTGCTTATCGATTTCTTGGCAGGAGAGACGCAATGGAGCAACAGCACCGGTATCAAGTTCTACGTTTCCGATGGCATAAGGCTTCCCAGCCCTGAACTTTTGGATCAGTAACTACCGGAGGCTGCTTGGCCGATTTCTGTTTATTCCTATCTTTGAACAAAATGTATCTCCATTACAAACTATGAAACGATTGCTTTTGTTGGTGGCAATGCTCGGTTGTGTTGCCGTAGCCACGGCTCAGGTCAAGGCCGGTGCCCCCTATGTCGATTTTATGGTCCTGGCCGACCATGCCGATTGCCACTACCGCATCGGCGAAGAACCGCGTCTGAAGATTATGGCCAAAGGGGGCGGCGCAGGCCTTGAGGGGGTACGCCTCCACTACGAGGCAGGCAACGACCGCATGGAGGCCGACCTGAAGGGGGCAACCACCTTCCTGCGCGGCGAGGCACAGGTGCCCGTGGGTACAATGACCGTTCCCGGTTTCCGTTTCTGCAAGATCCGTTTTGAGGTGAAGGGCGAAAGCTATACCGAGACGGTGAAAGTTGCCTTCTCGGCCAAGGATATCGAGCCGACGATCTCCAATCCGATTGACTTCGACATCTTCTGGAAGCAGACCTTGAAAAAGGCCGCCAAACTGCCGCTCACGAGCGAAGTGGTAGAGATGCCTGCGTGGAGCAACGACCAGATTCGTACGCTCATGGTGCGCATCCCCTGCGACGAAGAGGGCGGCTCGATCTACGGCTATGTGTCGATTCCGAACGACGGCAAGAAGCACCCCGTGTTGCTCGTACCGCCCGGAGCGGGTGTGAAGCGCGTGAACCCCTCGGAAATCTACGCCAAGGAGGGTTTCATCACCTTCACGATGGAGATTCACGGCATGCCGATGGACGCCTCGGATGAGCAGATTGCAGCCGACAAGGAGCGTCTGGGCGATTATTGGTACACAAATATCGAGGATCGTGACGACTACTACTACAAGCGTGTCTACACGGGTTGCGTGCGCGCCATCGACTACCTGATGTCGCTCCCCGAGTGGGATGGCAAGAATGTCGGCGTAACGGGTGGCAGCCAGGGTGGCGCCCTCTCGATCGTGACGGCAGCCCTGCACCCCGAGATCGACTTTGTGGCCGCCTTCTACCCCGCCCTCTCGGACGTGAGCGGTTACCAGGTGGGACGCGCCGGCGGTTGGCCGAGAATGTTTGCCACAGCAGATGATCACCCCGAGATCGACCGCAAGAAGGCGTTGCGCGTGATGGGTTACTACGACGTGGTAAACTTCGCCCGTCGCATCGAGTGCCCGGGCTTCTACAACTACGGATTCAACGACAACACCTGCCCACCAACCTCGGTGCGCGCCGTCATCAACGTGATTGATGCTCCGAAGGAGGTCGTCGAAAATCCCGCCTCGTACCATTGGCGTTACCGCGAGGTCCACATGGAGGCAATCGCGTGGATGAAGAGCCTGTGCGAATAGTTTTGCCCCTGCTTTGCAGGGCTTTTTACCGAAAAGGTTGTTTTTCGCAGGAAAAAGTGTATCTTTGTAGGACACAATCCTAACGAACAAGTTCCGCTATGGAGTATAAATTAGATTCATCGGCACGTTGTGCCGTCATCGGATACGGCACCTGGGCCACGGCTTTGGTCGATGTGTTGACCAAAAACGAGGAGCGCGTAGGCTGGTATGTTCGCAACCCCGAGGTGTTGGAGTCGATCCTCAGCGAGGGACGCAACCAACGCTACCTCTGCGACCTGGAGCTCGACACGAGCCGCATCGCCCCGTCGGACGACCTGAACAAGGTGGTTGCCGAGGCCGATATTTTGGTCATGGCCATGCCGTCCGCCTTTATCAAGACCTTCCTCGAGCCGCTCACGGTTTCGCTGAAAGATAAGTTCATCATCTCGGCCGTAAAGGGTATCGTGCCGGGCGACTACAAAACCGTTGTGGAGTACCTGCACGATCATTATGACCTGTCGTACAAGCAGATCGGTCTGATCACGGGTCCCACCCACGCCGAGGAGGTGGCACGCGAACGCCTCTCCTACCTCACGGTGGTCTGCACCGACCCCGACAACGCCCAACTGATCGGCCAAAAGCTCGCTACGAAATATATCCACCTGACCTATTCGCAGGATCTCTACGGCACGGAGTATGCGGCTATTCTGAAGAATATCTACGCACTGGCTGCCGGTATGGCAATCGGTTTGGGATATGGCGATAATTTCCTCGCGGTGCTGATCTCGAACTGCGCCGCCGAGATGACCCGCTTCCTGCAGGAGAGCTACCCCTACGAGCGCGACACGCAGGCTTCGGCCTACCTGGGTGACCTCCTGGTGACAAGCTATTCGATCCACAGCCGCAACCGTCGTCTCGGCCTGATGATCGGCCACGGTTGCTCGGTCAAGACGGCCCTGAACGAGATGACGATGGTAGCCGAGGGTTACTACGCCGCCGACTGCATCCGCCACATCAACTTCCGCCACAAGGTCGAAATGCCGATTGCCGACATGGTCTATTCGGTCCTCTACGAGAAGAGTTCGGCCCGCAAGTCGATGAAGGCGCTCGCACAAAAAATGATCTAAACCAATAAAAACCAATACAACCATGAAAATCGATTACTCGAAGACCGGCTATGAGATTTCGGCCGAAATGAAAGCCAAAGCATTGGCTGCCAACGCACTGCTCCACTCGGGCGAGGGCAAAGGCAACGACTTCCTGGGTTGGGTAAACCTCCCCTCGTCGATCGATGACGCTCAGCTGGACGCCATCGTAGCTGCCGCCGCCAAGCTGCGCGAAAAGTGTGACCTGGTGATCTGCATCGGTATCGGCGGTTCGTACCTCGGCGCCAAGGCGGTGCTGGAGGCGATGTCGAACCCCTTCCAGCTCTTGAAGAAGGAGCAGGAGAACCCGACCGTTGTATTTGCCGGCCAGAACATCTCGGAGGACTACACCTACGAGTTGATGGAGGCTGCGAAGGAGCACTCGATCGGCGCCATCGTGATCTCGAAGTCGGGTACGACGACCGAGCCGGCTATCGCCTTCCGCCTGATCAAGGCCGAGTTGGAGGCTCGCTATGGTAAGGCCGAGGCTGCCGAGCGCATCGTAGCCGTAACGGATAAGGCACGTGGTGCTCTGAAGACTCTCGCGACCGACGAGGGCTACCCCACGTTCGTGATTCCGGACGATGTAGGCGGTCGTTTCTCGGTATTGACGCCCGTAGGTCTGCTGCCGCTGGCCGTAGCCGGTGTCGATGTGCGCGCCTTGGTGAAGGGTGCCCAAAAGATGGAGGCCCAGACGGCCGAGGGCGTAGCCTTTGAGGAGAACCCGTCGGCGATCTACGCTGCCGTGCGTAACCTGCTCTATGCCGATGGCAAGAAGATCGAGATTCTGGGTTCGTACGAGCCGAAGCTGCAGTACATCAACGAGTGGTGGAAGCAGCTCTACGGTGAGTCGGAGGGCAAGGAAGGCAAGGGTATCTTCCCCGCCAGCGTGACTCTCACGGCCGACCTGCACTCAATGGGTCAGTACATCCAGGAGGGCGAGCGTACCCTCTTCGAGACGATTATCTCGGTAGCCGCACCGAAGCACAAGGTGGTGATCGAGGCGGACGAGCAGAACTTGGACGGCCTGAACTTCATGGCCGGCAAGCGTATCTCGGAGGTAAATCGCATGGCCGAGCTGGGTGTTCAGCTGGCTCACGTGGATGGCGGTGTACCCAACATCCGCATCGAGATCCCGACGATTGATGCCGAGACGATCGGTGGTCTGCTCTATTTCTTCGAGAAGGCCTGCGGTATCAGCGGTTACATCCTGGGTGTCAATCCGTTCGACCAGCCGGGCGTAGAGGCTTACAAGAAGAATATGTTTGCCCTTTTGGACAAGCCGGGTTACGAGGAGGAGTCGAAGAAGATCAAGGCTCGTCTGTAATCATTTCCACTGCACAACAGGAGGGGCTGCCAAAGCGATGGCAGCCCCTTTTATTTTCGGCACGAAGTGTGCAGGAGTCCTCTTTCCGACCTCTTTGCCATGAAAACGCGCGCCATCCTCTTCCTCCTGCTCCTGACGGCCACCCTCGGGGTGATCGGCTGGCTCTACTACGGAGTGGCGGCAGACAAGCATCAACCCCAGCCCTCACCACACGAGGCCGTGGTGGAGGATTTGGCGGATTGCTGCCGACGCAAACATGTTAAATCGGTACAATACGACCACTTCGCCCGCCTGGCTGACGACGAGCAGGAGGCCTCAGCGGGCAACCTCTTTCGCGCGCTGGCCTACTCGGAGCGGATTCAGGAGCAGCAGGCTGCCCTGGCCATCCTGCGCCTGGGAGGTCGCTACGTACCGCCGAAACGGGTCGTTGTCTTTCGTGGCCCCACGGCCGGCAATCTGGAGCGCAGCATCCTCTACGAGCGACGCAGCGAGGATACGCTCTACTATCATCAGATTCATCGCCACCTTCACAGTGGCAATCGGCTGGCAGCGCGGGCCTTGATCTGGGCCACAACGATCGACCGTCGCCACCGAAACCTGCTGGAGGCCACGCGCTTGGGCAACACACGCACAGGTGTTCGGCATTACATGGTCTGTCCCCATTGCGGCAACACCTATCTGCTTGAGGAGCAGGATCCCTATTGTCCTCATTGCTTGACCGACAGCCGTTTTTTTGTACAATTTTGACCTTACGCAAGCGGGCAGGGACAAAAAAGAGGAGACACCCTAAAGCGTCTCCTCCTTATTTTTTTCGGATCGACCGTGCGATTACTCCTCGTCAGCCTCCTTCATCGTGTGGTAAACGTTCGTCACATCGTCATCCTCCTCGAGCTTCTCGACGAGCTTCTCGATAGCCTCACGACCCTCGGCATCCAGCTCCTTCGTGTCGGTCGGAATGTAAACACCCTCACCCGAAACAATCTCGTATTTGTTATCATCCAACCACTTCTGGATACCACCGAACGACTCGTAAGCGGCATAAACCGTAATACCGTCCTCCTCGGGGTAGAACTCATCGACACCCAGGTCAATCATCTCAAGCTCCAGCTCCTCGGGATCAACACCCTCGGCACGGAACTTAAAGACGCACTTGTGCTCGAACATGAAGGCCACCGAGCCGCTGTTACCCAGCGTACCGCCGCACTTGTTGAAGTGCATGCGCACGTTGGCCACCGTGCGGTTCGTGTTATCCGTAGCGGTCTCTACGAGGAAGGCGATACCGTGTGCGCCATAGCCTTCGTATACGACCTCCTTATAATCGGCAGCGTCCTTCTCGGTGGCACGCTTGATGGCACGCTCCACGTTCTCCTTGGGCATATTCTCTGCCTTGGCGTTCTGGATCAACAGACGCAGACGCGTATTGGCCGAAGGATCGGGACCGGCTGCCTTCACAGCGATTTCGATCTCCTTACCCAGCTTCGTAAATACGCGGGCCATGTGACCCC
>SUZH01000014.1 GCA_015060045.1 Rikenellaceae bacterium
AACGCTTGTATGTACTGGCCATCCTGCAGCTGGCCCCACTTGTAGGTCTTTGGCATACTTGTATAGTTCGTCAGCATCATCCTCTTGCCAAGGTCTCAGCAACAATCTTTGGGTTTGTAATTCCATAATCATTTTTTTTCATTCCCACCAAATCACAAAAAATCGGGGTCGCAGCCTTTAGCCACTACCCCAATTCTTAATTCCTATCGCGCTACCACATCGTCGCCGTCGTTGAGCGTGAGCTGATAGGTTACATAGCGACCCGACGAGTTGGTGTACTTAACCAGGATGGCCGTCAGATCGACCTTCGTGCCATCGGCCGGAATCGCTTCGTCGATAAAGCGGGCGTAGCCACTCGTGCGCACCACATAGTTACCCGGTGCAGCATTCGTATTCTGCCCCGGGTCCGTAGCATCGTAGGTAAACCAGGCCGAACCGTAGAAGTAGGTATCCTTCTTATCGTCGCCCAGCTTGCCCTTCGCAGCCCAGGTCGGCGTGCCTTGAATCAGCTCGCGGAAGCTCACACCGTTGAGCGTCTCGGTCGAATTGACATCATACGAGGTCTGGTTGGCAAAGTAGTTCGGGAAGGAGTTGTTGTAGCCCCAGGGCGCCGTACCGAACTTGCTCTCGATGTTCTCGAAGCGCACCAGGCGACCCAGCGCATCGTCCGTCAGTGCCATGTAGTTCGAAGCATTCACCACAAGCGTGTCGCTCTGCTCCATACCGAGGTTGCGGCCACGGAAGAGATGGTCGGCAATCATCACCGGAAGCTCCAAATTATCGTTCGAATACTCGGGGTTGCCCGACTTCGTGCCGATGCTCACCATGCCGCGGTAGTTACCCAGCACGAGCCCCTCGAGCTTCACGAAGAGCTCACGACCTGCACCATAGAAGACATAGGTGCCACTGTTGAGCTTGAGCTCGATCGCCGACTCGGTCTCCGCATCGTAGAGGTAGACCGACTTATAGATCGAGCCGTAGCGATCCGACGAAATGACCTTACCGCGCGTGTAGAGGGGCTCGGTGATCTCCCACGAAGCCACCGCACCCGTACCGGCACCCGTCGTGCGCCAGAAGTCGGCCTTGAGCTGCTTGATCGAGATATACTCCAACCCCTCGGCCGTGAAGTCCTCATCGGCGAAGATCTTACCCTCCGCAGGGTTCTCAAAGTCGTTATAACAACCCGTCATGAGAAGCGCCACCAGCGCCACCAGCAACATATTTGCAATCTTTTTCATAGCTTAAAATCGTTTTCGAGGTTGTTAGAATCGGAAATAAACATTCAGGTAATAGGTCGTACCGAACAGGTAGAAATACTTCGAATCGAAGGGCTGGTAGGAATCCACCGTCGTCTCGGTGTTCTTCACCAGACGCGTCTGCTCGTAACCACCCGTCTTGATATCCTGATTGTTCAGCAGGTTATCGACGCTGAGGCTGAAGCCGAGCGTGTATTTGTACTTGATCGACCAATTCTTGCCAATCGAGGCGTTGAGCACAAAGGCATCGTCGAAACGCTCCTGACGACGCATATAGGCAATATCGGCCTCGGTCATCGAGCTCGAGATCACCTCATCGGTGCGATAAACAGGGCTCATCGAGAGGTACATGTGGTCGTAGTAGTTGCAGTCGGCCGAGAGGAACCAGTTGTTGTTCGAGCGGAAATTCAGACCGATGCTGGCAGCCAGCTGCGGCGTGCTCTCCACGCGGAAATCCTCCCAATAAACCTTACCCTCCGAGATCACCTCGGCGCTGTTATCACGCGTCTGCACATAGTCCGGATTCGAGGTGTAGGTGTACTGACCCCAGCTCAAGGCACCACGCAACGACAGACCGCGATACAAAGGCACCTGCACGGCAGCCTCCAAACCAAAGTGGAGCTTATCGATGCCGCTCATGGCAAAGTTCGTGAAGCTCGAGTTCACATCGTCGTAGTAGGACATGAGCTTCGTCTGATCCTTGATCACGGTGTAGTAACCCGAAATGCGGGCCTTCAAATCGCCATAGCGGAGGTTATACGAAGCATCCACACCCAGCACCTTCTCCTCCTCCAGATTCGGCGTTACGGAGTTGCGCGTACGGGGCGAGACGAAGGCATTCTTAAAGTCGGGAGCCTGCTGCATGTAGAGGAAGTTGGCCTCCACCGAGTGAGCCGCCGAGAAACGGTATGCCAGGTTCACCTTGCCCTTGTAATTGAGGAAGTCGAGCTTCTCGGAATCACCCTTCGAGTTATCGGCAAAGAGGCCCTTCTGCCACAAACCCTCACGCCAGAGCTTCGTAGCACCAATCTCGCCACCGAGCAGCATGGAGAAGCCACCCCACTGCTTCTGATACGAGAGCCATGCACCACCCTTCGTCACATGGGCGTAGTAGTCGTAGCTGTACTTATCGCCCTCCTTTGCGGCACGGGCATGACCGTGCTGGTTGTAATACTCCAGATCGTTCTGCTTGGCCGTCGGTGAAGCAAAGTCGCGCTCGGCAAACTTATCCTCATCGACCCAATAGTCGCCACCCAAGAGGTCCTTGACCTCCGAGTAGTACTCCGTGCGGTTACGGCGGACATTCAGACCGGCATTGAGCTTCGAGTCATCCTTGAAGAGGTGGTGGAAAGTCATCACCAGGTTCCAATCACGCTGATCGGTATGACGCTCCTCCACCATGTAGTTCGAGCGGGCACCCGGGCCGTAGATCTCGCTATCGGTGGGGTTCTCGCGCGTGTAGTTCGTCTCGTAGAACTTATCCCACTGCAGGTGACGCACATTCTCGTAGTTGGCCATCCAACGTTCAGCCTGCCATGCAGCCCCCTCGAGGTTGTTATCGCGCACGAAGTAGGACGGGAGGTAGCGGTAGTAGTCGGGGCGCGGGTCGGCACCATCCTGCCACGTGAGGGCCGAGTAGCCGTTGCGACCGAAGCGGAACGAGGAGGCGAGATCGAGTTTCGAGCGATCCGAAATGTTTAACGTGTAGTTCAGCATCACGAGCGGCTCATGGTTATCACGCACACGGGCATTGCGTTGTTTATCGCCCTGATAGCCCCAATTCGGGTTGTAGTAGTTGTTGCCCACCAGATCATATACCTCCTGCACCGAGGCCTGCTGCGCACCGCGCTCGGTCGGAGCACCCAGCAAGGTCAAGGCCAGGCGATGACGACCTGCGGCAAACTGCTTTTCAACCGAGGCGAAGTAACCAAAGGCGTTGTAGTAGACACCCTCCACGTAGTCGTTACCACCCTGACGCGTCGAGAGCGAGAAGGCATAGGCCCATCCGTTGTCCTGTAAACCCGAGGCGTAGGTCACCATGGCACGGAAACGGTAGGTCTGGTTGGCCGAAACGAGGCTTGTGCGCACGCCCTTACGCATCTGCGAGGGGAGTGTATTCACATTCGTCGTACCGCCAATACCACCCAGGCCCTGCTCCGAGGCGATCAGTCCCGTCGTCACCTCCTGGTTGCGCGTAGCATCGTTCAGACCGCTCCACAACGACCAGGGCGAGTAGCCCGTCATGGCATCATTGAGGCGGATGCCGTTCATATAGACATCCTGGTACTGCGAGTCGTAACCGCGCACGTTGAAACGCATCTCGCTGAAGTTGTACGAAGCGATGTTGTTGAAGAGATCCTTCGAGGCCGAGAGCGACGTAGGCAGCGCATGCGAATCGTCGGCCGACTCGGTATCAAACTCCGAGAAGATGGCATCGTCCAACACCTCCTGTGGTACGGCAGGCACCAGCACCACCGAGCGCAGGTCATGCACCACCTTGCCGACACGCACCTGCAGGGTCAGCGGCTCAAATTCATCCGCCTCGAAGTGCACCTGGTAGATACCCTCCTCGACCAGTTCAAAGGAGAAGTTTCCCTCCTCGTCGCTCGTCGCGGTGGCCTCACCCGGGGTCATCGTGATCGTCACTCCGCTCACAGCCGTGCGTCCCGTACGCGAGACCACGCGTCCCTTCACGCCACCAATCTGCGCGGCAGCCGTCAGGGAGACAAGCGTCAGTAAAACCGACAGTAAACTTTTGATTTTCATATCGTTTTCTGTTTTTATTTAGCAAGATAGATATAGACGGGCAGGTGGTCCGAAAAACCGCCCTGGAAGCTGTTGCTCACATACGTACGCAACGGATAACCCTTATATTGTCCCTCTTTTTGAAAGAGGTAGTGGGCTCGGAAAATGGCACCGTAGTATTTCGATTTCTTCGGTTTCTGCAGCTGCAACGTGCCCTTTTCGCCCTGCACCAGATTCTCCGTCACAACGATATTGTCGAAGATGTTCCACGCATCGCCATAGGCCAACGTACCCATACCGGCACGCAACATCTCATGGTAAGGGTTGAAGAAATCGCCCTCCACCAGCTCCTTCAGACGCCCTTTGGCCCCCAGCGCCTCCTCCATGCTCGGATCGGTCGGATCGTCGTTGAAGTCGCCCATGGCCACAATCTTCGTCTTGGGGTTCAGCATCAGCACCGAATCGGCCAGGCGACGCATCTGCTCACCCAGGGCCACGCGCTTAAACTCCGAGGCATCCTTACCGCCGAGGCGCGAGGGCCAATGCACCACCATAAAGTAGAAGGGCTCCTCCTCGATCGTTCCCCACATCGTGAGAATGTCGCGCGTACGGAATTCAGGGAGTTGCGGCACATCAGCCTTCACGGGGAAGCTCCCCTCCAGCTTAAATTGGTCGGGGCGATAGATAAAGGCCACATCCACACCACGCGCCTCGGGCGAGTCGTAGTGCACCACGCGATACGAGGCCGGTGCCAACTTCTCGGTCGAGACGATATCCTCCAACACCGAACGATTCTCCACCTCCGAGAAGCCGATCACGGCGGGATAGATGCGATCCTGCGCTGCGATGTCAAAAATCACGCGCTCCACGTTGGCGAGTTTCTTCTCGTACTTGGCATCGTTCCAGGCCTTCACGCCATCGGGCGTAAACTCCTCGTCACGCGTCTCGGGATCATCGACCGTATCGAAGAAGTTCTCGACATTCCAAAACATTACCTTGTAGGGCTTCTGTGCCACGGCCGTCGAAACCGCCACCAGCAAGAGCAGTATCACTGAAATTCTCTTCATCTTTTCAATCCATTTTTTCGGTTAGAACCATCGGTTTTTATCCTTCTGCTGTTTGGCCGCCTTCGGAAGCGTGGGGAAGAAGACGAAACCGGTCTTCTTTTCGATCTCCTCGACCGACATCACCCAATCCTGCGCCTCGGTCTTCACATGCTTGTTCTCGACCCAGAAGCCGATTGTCTGCAGTTCGTCGGCCTTGTAGTCGCCCAACTTATCGCCCTCCTTACGCACGTTTCCTTTCACCGTGCGCGCCAACACCTTGAAGTAGTGGGTCGGGATCGGGCAAGCGTTCCCCGCGCGGTCGGTCGTGCGGCCGGACGAGGAGTCCCAATAGGCACCCGTCACGACGTAGAGCGTATCGCTGCACTTCCAATTTCGCACCTTGCCCTCCAGACGCGCCCACGCGCCACCATTCAGGTCGTAGTTCTGCGGCGTGGCGTTCGAGCAATAGAAGGTCTGGTACTGCATCGTACGATTGGCATCGCGGTCGGCATTGGCCACCTGGTGTCCGCGGACGGGTTGTCCCGAATAGCTACCCAGCGCCAAATCGGCCTGCCACGAGGATTCGATCTTGGGGTCAAAGGCCCACGGATCGGGATTCGGGCGCGACATGGAGCCTAAGTAGGCCGCATGCATCGGATAGGCCACCCACCACGAGGCGCGTTTCGTCTTATCGAAACAGAGCGTAAAGTTGCGCTTGGTCAGCTCCTTGCCCTGCTTCTGATCGTAGACAGGGCAGAAGTGTGTCACGTAGCTCAACGCGGCATCCTCAACCTTTTGCGGCAGTTCAGGCCAGGCCCATGACGTCTCCTCGTCGCTCGTAGCACCGCTACTTCCCGTGGCGGGTTGCTGGAGGCTCATCTCGATCGGCGCGCGCCCCTCGAAGGTAAATCGCACGGTCAGCGTACGCGCCTGTGTGCCGACATTATCCAGGTAGTAGATATCCACCAAGCGCGATGCAAGGGTGGTCCCTACCCGACCGCTGGCGGTCGTCAGATAGCTGCTCCAGCGCTCAAACGAAGCCCAGTCGCCACTCGTAATTTCAGCCGTCCAACCGAGGCCGGGCGTAGCGCCATCGGCAATGCGCAAGCGCACCACACCGGCTTCGGCATCCATCGAAGCGGACTCCCACTCGACCGACATCACCCCCTCTTCGGGGCCATACGACCCACTCGAGCAGGCCGTCCAGCTACCGAACAACACCCATAAAAGGGCGAGCTGCATGAGTTGGGAGAATCGTTTCATACGTCGATGATTCTTTTTTACCGTTATCCAATTTAGTTGGCCGCTGTCCACTTCACGTTAAAGATCGTGTAGCGATCCTTATTCTTCGAGCTGTTCGAGGGGGCATTATTCGTAAATACGATCTGGAAATCGCCCGCCACGTTCACCGTCTCCGAGAAGGTGTACTTCGTGAGCTGTGCGGCATCCGCCTTGGCCACCACTACCTCAAAACTCTTGACCGTCGCACCGTTCTGCTGGATCTCAACCTTGAAGCTGATGCCGTTCGACTCCGAGAAGGCGTAGCCATAATCAAACGAAAGCGTACCACAGCCGCCTGGCAGCGTCGGCGAGGTGATCTTACCCAGCCCCGTAGTTTTGCCATTCATCACCAAACCACGTACGGCAGCATCCTCGCCCAGCAGCGATTTGAACATCGGGTTCGAATCCTTGTCGCCACCGCTCTGCACGGCGCAATTCTCACCGACCCATCCGGCCGTGGTGGTCTGAGCCGTATAACTCGTGGCGGTCGCCAGGGTCGCAAAGTCATCCGTACCGCCCCCCGTACCCGGTGTAGGATCGGGGGTCGGGTCAGGTGTCGGATCGGGCGTGGGATCGGGAGTCGGAGTGTCACCACCCGTAGCCCCCGTTACCTTCACGTAGGCCGTACCCTCGGCATTGAGCTGATAGAGTTCGGGCATCACACCACGCGTATCGGGATAAGCACCATAGGAGCTGTAATTCGTATCATACTGCAGGCTCTTCTGCATCGTCACGTTCTTCACGGTATAGGTACCATCCGCGTTCTTCGTAAATACCCAGGCGTAGCCATCCGTGCCTGCCGTGGCAGTCACGTTGAACGAGTTGTAAGAGCCTGTCATGTAGTAGTAGCGGTTATCGGCACCCAGCAGCGTAAACTGTCCCTCGGTCGAGGCGGCAGCCACCGTCCAAACCAGCGCGTTCGACGTGCCGTCGGCCGCAATTTGGCCATTGGCCACAGCGAGCTCTGTACCATTCAGATAGCCGTAATTCTTCGCTGCATCGAGCGGTGTAGCAGCCAAAGCCTTGCCATCCACCATCGCCACCAGGAGGTACTTACCTGCACCCGGGAAGTCGGTCGAAACGTCGGTCGAGGGGGTCGGCGGAGTAGGCTCTTCGCCACCCGTGCCGGCCGCCAGGTCGATCTCCGTACCGCCATTACCCTTCGCAATCGTCGGGTCATCCAAACGGCAACCACCCGTCGTCTCCGACGAGAACTTCACATAGAACTCGGCAGGCGACTCCTTGAGCGTTACCGAAGCCTTAGCCACCTTCCAGGTGCTCTCCACACCCGCAATATCGGCCACTGCGAAGGTCACCTTGCTCCACTTCTCGCCATCGGCCGAGAGCTGCAACACCACATCACCCTCCTTATAGGGCTCCGTATTGCCGTGGAGGTAGAAGGTAAAGTCGAGGTTCTTCTCGCCATTGAGGGCGAGTTTCTGCACCTCAAAGAAATTCTTATCGGCCGTCTTGCCTGCGGGGAACCAGATGTGGCCCTCGCCCGATGCAGGCGGATTGGGCGACGTGTAGGTGCCTACCGTGCGGGCCGACACGCCATATCCCTTGTAGGTCGTCGTACCGGCAACGACACCCGTACCGGCCATGATGTTGGTCGTATTCTCGTTGGCATAGGGCCAATAACCCGTCGTGGCATCCTTCTGGGGCGTACCGAACGACTCGTAGAAGATCTTGTCGGTCACCACAGGCTCTTCGCCACCCGTTGAGCCTCCGCTCTCGGTACCCTGCTCCAGATCAATCTCCGTAGCCGTACCGTTGAAGGTAGTCAGGCGGATATCGTCCAGACGGAAAGCCGAAGCGAACGAAGCCGTGAAACGGATCGAAAGCTGCTCGGGCACCTCTTTCAGGATAAACTTCGACTCAGCCGCAATCCAGTAAGGATGCTCCGCATCGCCGTTATCCTTCGTGCACTCCAACTTCGACCACTTCTTGCCGTCGCCGCTGATCTCTACCGTGAAGTTATCGAAGTTGAACGTGTTGTCATACTCCGACGAGCCCTCGGGCTTATACGAGAAACTGCCGAGGAACGAGAGGGCCAGGCGCTGGTGCGTAGGCTGCAGCGTGATATTATTCACCTGGAAGTAAGCGGGCAGCGTACCGAAGAAGATCACATTCGGACCCGAACCGGCATTCGCCAAACCCGAGGCGCGTACCGAAGCACTCTTACCCGAGTAGCTTACCGTCGAAGCACCCGAACCATCCATCTGCCACGAGGTGTAGGCATCCACATAAGGATAGGGGCTGGCTACCGAAGCCGTACCAACGGTCTCGGAGTAGATCAGCTCATCCTCCACCACTTCGCCTTGCTTTACGATGAGCGTTTTGGTCTCGTAAACTGCATACGTGTTCGAGAGGTGGAACTGCACCTCACCCACACGGCCATAGGTCGTTGCAGGCACCGAGATCTCCACCTCGGTCGTACCCTCACCCTGCATGGGCGAGAGGGTAATCCACTCGCTACCCTCGCCAATCGTGGCGGTCCAGGGGCGATTGGTCGATACGGTAAAGGTGGCATCACCGCCCTCCACCGTCAACGGGAACTCCTCGATATCGAGCTCGAGGTAAGGCATTCCCACATCTTCGTTGTCATCCACGCAAGCGGTAAACGTCACGGCCGAAACCAGCATCACCACCAGGAGCGACAACCGCATCCATAGCATCTTTTTCATAGCTTTGAGTTATTAGCTTTTATCAATTTTATGTTTGTTTTCGCAACACATGAATACCCCAAAGGGGTATTTGCTTTCAAAATTACACTTTTTTTGACTTTTTCAGCTACTTCCTTGCATTTTTTTACATCATGAGCCAAAAAAATGCTCCACCCAAACGGGTAGAGCATCTATTCCATCCATCAATGCAATCGTTATCGAATGCGATCGGCTGCACGCACCAACATCTCATCCTTGAAGATGGCGCGCATGGCCAGCCACGTCAGGAGCAGCGCCACCACGGGACAGATGATCGGCCAACGAATCTCAAAGGCAAAGGCCTCATAAGCCTCGTCAAAGAGCGTATAGAGGCGGTAGCAATAGGCACCCTCCAAAATCAAAGTACCCACCAGCAGTACCATCTCCACCACGCAGAAACGGATCTGGTGCAGACGGTTCTTATAGCGGAAGATGATATAGAGAGGCAGCCACATCGCCACCAGCACGATAAACATCAAATACGAGGGCACCTTCTCCACCACACCATCGGCACCGACCAGCTCATAGGTCTTAAAAACAGCCGTACCGGCCTCGGTCGTCAGGTGGGCCGTCGGGATAAAAAACAGGAGTGCCATCAAGATCGCAGCACCCAGCAAATAGAGGGTTTGAATACGTTGTATCATAGCTTTAGTTGTTTTCTATAAAGTTCTATCTATCAGATACTTGTTTCGATCCGTCGAGTTGCGGTTGATCATCTCGCCAAGGAAGCCCGCCAAGAACAGTTGCACACCCAGCACCACGGCCAAAATAGCCAGGTAGAAGAGCGGCTGCTCGGTCACGCCACGCAGGGGCAGCCCATGTGCCTGCTTCCACAATTTAGCCGCAATGACCCAAATCGTAGTACCTCCGCCCAAGAGGAACATCAGCGTTCCGAGCGAGCCGAACAGATACATCGGCGAGCGACCAAAGTGCGACATAAACATCACCGAAATCAGATCCAGGTAGCCCTTCACCATTCTCTCCAGGCCGAATTTTGAGTAGCCATATTTACGGGCACGGTGCTCCACCACCTTCTCGCCAATGCGCTTGAAACCCGCCTTTTTGGCCAGGATCGGAATAAAGCGGTGCATCTCGCCATAGACCTCGATCGACTTGATGACCTTCTTGCGATAGGCCTTCAGGCCGCAGTTAAAGTCGTGCAGTTTAATACCCGACACGAAACGCGCCGTGGCATTGAAGAACTTGCTCGGCCAACGCTTGCCAATCGGGTCATAACGCTTCTTCTTCCAACCCGACACCAGGTCATAGCCCTCCTCCAAAATCATGCGGCGGAGTTCGGGAATCTCATCGGGCGAATCCTGCAGATCAGCATCCATCGTGATAACCACCTCACCCTCGGCCGCCTCGAAACCACAGTAGAGCGCTGCCGATTTGCCATAATTGCGACGGAAGGCGATGCCGCGCAGGGTCGGATACTTGGTAGCCAACTGCTCGACCACCTCCCACGAGCGATCCGTCGAGCCGTCATCGACCATAATCACCTCATAGGTCAGGTGATTCGCTTGCGCTACGCGGTCGATCCACGCCACCAATTCGGGCAGTGACTCCTCCTCGTTGAAGAGGGGTACAACGATCGAAATATCGAGTCCCTGCGCCATCTTATGCTTCGTCATTGTTGGAGGCAAAGGGTTGCGGATTGCGCGATCGTACGGCTGCGATGATCAGGCCGAAGAAGCCGCCAAAGAGCAACGAGTTGGTCACACCACCCCAGGCAGTCTGCAGCACCGAGGGAACGGGAGCAGCCTCCAGCTGGGCGAACATCTGCTTGAGCATCGGCTCCATCGACGACGAGGCGGGCGACTGAGCCAGCAACTGCTTCAGGGCATCGGCATATTGCTCGATATAGGCCTCATAGCCCACTACGCCATGCAGATACAGGGCGTTGGCCAGGCCGAGGATTACGCCCGCAAAGAGCGACAGCACAAGCACATAGCCATATCCGCGGAAGAAGGGGAAGCCCTCCTCGACCGAGAATTGGGCGGCATATTGCTTCGTATAACGGTTGAGCAACCAATAGTGCAACACGACCACCACGATCCACTCCACGAGCATCAAACCCATCAGGCCGACACGCCCCGAGAGCGATGCATAAGTCTCAAACCACATCGAGGCGGCCAGCACCAAACCAATCACGCCACCCTGCGTGGCTGCGGTGCTCCAAAATGTCTTTTGTTCCATAGTGCAATGATTTATCTTGACAAAGATACAACTTTTATTTGATTTTGCGACGATTTAATTCCGCCGAATAGGCACGGGCATTCTTCAAATGCTCGCTATAGGTAGCTGCAAAGTTGTGGTAGCCGTCAAACGTCGGACGGGCACAGAAGTAGAGGTAGTTGTGCTTCTCGTAGTTCAGCACCGCCTCGATGGCGTTCTTACCCGGCATGCAGATCGGCGTGGGAGGCAATCCCTTATTAATATAAGTATTGTAGGGCGAGGGGTACTTCAGGTGCTTGTGCAGAATACGACGCAGCCCGAAATCCTGCATGGCATACTTGATTGTCGGATCGGCCTGCAGGGGCATTCCCTTCTTCAGGCGGTTCATATAGACACCCGCCACACGCGGCATCTCGTCCGTTTGGCGCGTCTCCTCATAGACGATCGAGGCGAGGGTCATCACCTCCATCCGCGAAAGGCCCGCACGCTTACGCTTCGCCTCGCGCTCCTCATTCCAGAAACGATCCCACTCGCGCTTCATGCGATCCACCCACTCGTCGGGCGTAGTCGTCCAGTAGCACTCGTAGGTGTCGGGCAGGAAGATCGAAAAGAGCGTTTTGGTGGTCATTCCGACCCGTTTGGCCGTTGCAGGGTTCTGCAACACCGAGAGAATCTCCACCGAGTCGGCATCAATTTGTCCGGCAAGCTTTCCGGCCAGCTGCTGAGGGATGCGGACATTATTCACCGTCACGCGCACGGGGGTCTGCTCGCCGAGTTTAAGGATGCGCACCAGGCGAATCACATCCATCTTGGGCTCGAGACGATAGTAACCCGGCTTGAAGCTCGTTTCGAGGTTTAAGCGCTTGGCATAGAGGTTAAAAGCCGCCTTGTAACGCACCTTCGGCAAGAGCGAATCGCACAGGGTTTGGTAGTCGGCCTTGCGGCTTACGTAGAGCTCCACGGGCTCCTTGAGGGCATTGGCCTTGAACATCACAATACCCGCCGCGGCCACCACACTACCGAGCAGCGCACCGACCACAAAACAGCGCACGAGTAGGCGCTTAAAACTATTTTTCGCCATCTTTTTTCATTTTTTTTGCAAAGATAGGAAAATTTCTCTACTTTTGTCCCCCGGTGTGAGTCTTATACGACCAGCTCCTGCAGAACCCCCCAGGTGCGGAAGCAAGCAAGGGTATGCGGTTGTAGCGGTGCGATATAACAAGCTCACACCTTTTTTTGTACCCGTAAGGATACAAAAAAAAGGTGTGATACCACACACATACCCACATTCCCTCCTAAATCCTCCCATAAAACCATGGTAAAACTATAAGAACTCGCTAAAGATATGCTGATTGTTTGTTATATTATTACAAATCAGTATATTATGAATGAGAAAATCGATTGTTTCAAGTAGGGTTAGTACCTTACAGCAGGATCTAAGGCAGCAGACCGAGGAGATTTTGCGAGAGGTGTACAAAGAAGAGGGGGGGGGCTTGTAATTGAAGAGGGAAAATCGGGAAGAGGCGGGCTGTATTCGGCTACACGACCAACTGCAATCATCTTGTTTATGTTTGGCACACTTTTGGGAAGCGTTGGGTGAATCCTCCAACAATTTTCTCGATGAAACAGACCAAGAAAAATCACCTGACGGCCGAGAATGGACGCCCCGTTGCCGATAACCAAAACACGCAGACCGCGGGTGTGCGAGGTCCTGTAACGCTTCAAGACCCATGGCTGATGGAGAAATTGGCCCATTTCGACCGCGAGGTAATCCCCGAAAGGCGCATGCACGCCAAAGGATCGGGTGCGTATGGTACATTTACCGTGACGCACGACATCACGCCCTACACGCGCGCCTCGATTTTCGCTGAAGTAGGCAAGAAAACCGACTGCTTTGTACGTTTCTCTACCGTGGCGGGTGAGCGTGGTGCCGCCGATGCCGAACGCGATATCCGAGGCTTTGCAATGAAGTTCTACACCGATACGGGTAACTGGGATTTGGTGGGTAACAACACGCCCGTATTCTTCCTGCGCGACCCCTTGAAATTTCCCGATCTGAACCACGCCATCAAGCGAGACCCACGCACAGGTATGCGTTCGGCAAACAGCAACTGGGATTTCTGGACCCTGCTGCCCGAGGCGTTGCATCAGGTCACTATCACGATGTCGCCGCGCGGTATCCCCTACTCGTTCCGCCACATGCACGGCTTTGGCAGCCACACTTATAGTTTTATCAATGCCGAGAACCGTCGCACTTGGGTGAAATTTCACCTGCGCACGCTGCAAGGCATCAAAAATATGACCGATGCTGAGGCCGAGGCGGTGATTGCTAAAGATCGAGAGTCGCACCAAAGGGACTTATTCGAGGCGATCGAGCGTGGCGACTACCCGCGTTGGCTGATGCAGGTGCAGCTAATGACTGAGGAGGAGGCAAAGGAGTATCACATTAACCCGTTCGACCTCACAAAGGTGTGGTATCACGACGATTTTCCGCTGCACGATGTGGGCATTTTGGAGCTTAACCGCAACCCCGAGAACTTCTTTGCCGAGACCGAGCAGGCGGCATTCAACCCGATGAATGTCATCGACGGCATCGGTTTCTCACCCGACAAGATGTTGCAGGGACGATTGTTCTCCTACGGCGATGCGCAACGCTACCGCTTGGGCGTAAACCACCACCTGATACCCGTAAACAGGCCTCGTTGCCCTTACCACTCCTACCACCGCGACGGCCAGATGCGTACCAACGACAACGCGGGTCGCACAATAGGCTATGAGCCAAATAGCTATGGCGAGTGGAAAGATCAGCCCCACCTCAAAGAGCCGCCTTTGTCGGTCGCGGGCGAGGTCTATAACTACGACGAGCGCGAGCTCGATAGCGACTACTTCACGCAGCCGGGTAAGTTGTGGCGACTGATGTCGGCCGAGGATCAAAAGGCCACCTGCGAGAATACCGCGCGTGCGATGGGCGATGCGGAGATTTTCATCAAGCAGCGCCATATCCGCAACTGCCACCGTGCAGACCCTTCGTATGGCGAGGGCGTAGCAAAGGCTTTGAGGCTTTCGCTTGCTGAAGCCCTCACCGCCGAGGATCCCGCCCACCCCGCATGGGATTGGAGATAGCCTAAACGAAATGGAGCCTGGCAATTTGCAGGCTCCATTTTTGTTTAATTACTCTTCACCACATCTGCTGGGTTTTCGGTTGCGGCACGCCACGAGCGGAGGGTAACAGTGATAAGCGTAATCGCAAGGATTATTGCAACTGCCACAGCATATACCCACCAAGACATTGGCGTGCGATAAACATATTGTTGCATCCAATTATCAATTACATAATAGCTTAGCGGTATGGCTATCGCCGAGCAAATAGCCACTATGCAGACATATTTTAGGTTAAAAAGAGTCAATATACCACTGAACGATGCTCCATAAACTCTTCGAATTGCAATCTCTCTTCGGCGATAATGCGTCTCGAAGAGTACCAAGCCAAAGACTCCGATAATCGAAATCACAATCGAAAGGAACGAGAACAAGGTAACGAGTATCGAGAGCTTATCCTCACGCTGGTAGACCAGCTCCAACTCGTTGTCGAAGAATTTTACCTCAACCTTCTCGGGGTCGGCATTGGGAGCAAACTCCATAATCATATCGAAGATATACTTTCTCACCGCGGCAATATCTGCCCCTGCAACGGTGCGGATATAGGCGTGGCAAGGGAAGGTATAAACACGCTTACCGTAGACAACAAAGGCAAAGGGTGCAACGCTGTGTTGTGCAGAGAGGAAGTCGAAATCCTCGCAGATACCAACTATATTGGTTTTTTGCTGATGTAGGTGTCCGTAGAGACTCATATCTGTCGTAAGTCCAAAATTACGGCTTGCATTCT
>SUZH01000015.1 GCA_015060045.1 Rikenellaceae bacterium
ATATCGGTGCCTACGTCGATACGGGCACGATGGTCGATACCTGGGCTACGGTGGGTTCGTGTGCCCAGATCGGCAAGCATGTTCACCTCTCGGGTGGCGTGGGTATCGGCGGTGTGCTGGAGCCCGTACAGGCAGCTCCGGTCATCATCGAGGATAACTGCTTCATCGGTTCGCGCTCGATCGTCGTGGAGGGTGCCCATGTCTGCCGCGAGGCGGTGCTGGGTTCAAACACCGTCATCACGGGCTCGACCCACATCATCGATGTAACGGGCTCGGAGCCGATTACCTACAAGGGCTACGTTCCTGCCCGCTCGGTGGTCGTACCGGGCAGCTACCGCAAGCAGTTCCCGGCCGGCGAGTACAGCGTTTCGTGCGCCCTGATTATCGGCCGTCGCAAAGAGTCGACCGACAAGAAGACGAGCCTCAACGACACGCTCCGCGAATTCAATATCAGTTGAAAGTTGAGAGTTGAAAGTTTATCATTTTGAGGAAGTTACCTCGACCAACGACCTCGCGCGCGAGGAGCAGTTCGTGCATGGTGACGTGCTCTGGGCTGAGCGACAGACAGCAGGTCGTGGGCAGCGAGGTCACACGTGGCTCAGCGAGGAGGAGGTGAACCTCACCTTCTCGCTCGTTGTCGAGCCGCGGTTTCTGCCCGCCAAGGAGCAATTTCTCCTCTCGGCGGCCACGGCCGTGGCACTTTGCGACTGCCTGACACGCTACGGTATCGAGGCGCGCATCAAGTGGACCAACGACATCTACGTCGAGGATCGCAAGATTGTGGGTATTCTCATCGAGCACTTCTACGCGGGGGCTACGCTCCGCCGCACGGTGATCGGCATCGGACTCAATGTCAATCAACAGAGATTCGACCCCTCGCTTCCCAACCCGACATCGATGCTGCTCGAGGGAGAAAAACGCTACGACCGCGAGGAGGTGCTATGCACCTTTTACGATTGTTTCATGGCACGCTACGCGCAAGTCGAGCAAGGCGATGGAGAGGCGATTCTGCAGGCCTACCGCGCGTTAATTTATCGGCTCGGACGGGAGCAACGCTTCCGTCTGCCGGAGGGCGAAGAGCTGACGGCCACGATCGAAGGCATCGAATCGGACGGGGCACTTCGACTCCTCCATGCAGGGGGGAACCGGCACAGTTACCACTTCAAGGAGATCGAATTTGTGATAAAAAGCTAAAAAATAGATAAAGACGGGTAATTTTGACCCGTTTTTATTTTTTGTTATAAAAATAACAACCTATCTTTGTAGGCAAATAACTAACACGCAAAAACAAGAAAGATTATGAGCAACGTTCCTGCAAATCTGAAGTATTCGAACGACCACGAGTGGTGCCTCATCGAGGGTGATGTAGCAACGATCGGTATCACCGACTTCGCACAGAGCCAGCTGGGCGACATCGTATTTGTTGATGTACCGACCGTAGGTGAGACGCTCGCTGCCGGTGATGTATTCGGCTCGATCGAGGCCGTAAAGACCGTGAGCGACGCTTTCACGCCCATGAGCGGTGAGGTGATCGAGTTCAACGAGGCTGTAGATGCAGACCCCGCGCTGGTCAATAAGGATGCCTACGGTGAGGGTTGGCTCATCAAGATCAAGGTTTCGGATGCTTCGGAGTGGGATTCGCTCCTCACGGCCGAGCAGTACGCCGAGCTGATCGGCTAATTCCGAAGCGAAAAGAGCAACAAGCAAAGAGGATAGAGTAAAGCAATTTACGCTACCCTCTTTTGACTATGTTGCGCACCCAAGCCGTCTGAAAGACGGCAATCAAGTCCCCCTCTCGAGGGGGATTTAGGGGGTGGATGAAGACTGATAATGCCGCCAAAGGCGGCAAGAACAACATTGAACAAAGATTTAAGTTTAACAATAAAACACAAACATTACGCTATGTCTAAAGTTACAGTGGTAGGTGCCGGTGCCGTAGGTGCAACCTGCGCCAATGTATTGGCCGCTCGCGGTATTGCCAGCGAGGTAGTATTGGTTGATATCAAGGAAGGTCTGTCGGAGGGCAAGATGCTCGATATGTTCCAGGCTGCCGCAACGTGCGGTTACAAAACGAAGCTCGTAGGTGTTACGGCTACCGATGCCGAGGGTTACAAGCCCACGGCCAACTCGGATGTAATCGTCATCACGTCGGGTATTCCCCGCAAGCCGGGTATGACGCGCGAGGAGCTGATCGGCATCAACGCCAACATCGTGAAGTCGGTAGTTGCCAACGCTTCGAAGTGGTCGCCCAAGGCCATCTATGTCATCATCTCGAACCCGATGGACACGATGACCTACCTCACGCTGAAGTCGACCGGTCTGCCGAAGCGTCGCGTGATCGGTATGGGTGGTGCGCTCGATTCGTCGCGCTTCCGCTGCTACCTCTCGAAGGCTTCGGGTGTAGGTATCCAGGATATCGACGGTATGGTAATCGGCGGTCACGGCGATACGACGATGCTGCCGCTGCTGTCGAAGGCCTCGATCAAGGGTGTTCCCGCTACGCAGTTCCTCTCGAAGAAGAAGCTGGAGGAGGTTTCGGCCGCTACGATGGTCGGTGGTGCTACGCTGACGAAGATGCTTGGTACGTCGGCTTGGTATGCCCCGGGTGCTGCCGGAGCATCGGTGGTTGATGCCATCATCAACGACACGAAGGCTGTCGTTCCCTGCTCGGTATACCTCGAGGGTGAGTATGGTCAGGAGGATATCTGCATCGGTGTTCCCGTTGTGCTGGGCAAGAAGGGCGTGGAGAAGATCGTGAAGATCGACCTGACGAAGGAGGAGCAGGCCAAGTTCGCCGCTTCGGCCGACGCTACGCGCAAGGTAAACAACGCACTCTACGAGATTGGTGCTTTGTAGGCCTACCCTACCCCCAATAAGCAAAAGCCGCTTCACGATGTATGGAGCGGCTTTTTTTATGATGCTGGATTAATAAACCCGTGCAGCCTTTTGGTTGCCATGTGGCAACCAATTTGCAAAAGAGAAATCCACCTTTCAAGCAAACCTTGAAGGTGGATTTTCTCTTTCTGCAAAGCCACCTAAAGGTGGCGACAAAAGGCTGAGATAAACTACTCCCATGTAAAAATGTCCTATAAATAAAAAATATAGACAATCCCTCCAAACCTCCCTTTGAAAAGGGAGGCTTAGTCGCTTCGCTCCTTAGGTGATGCTAATCAATGTAGGTGCTAAAAAAACACAATCAATAGAGAATTAAAAGTTTCCGACTACTATTCGGTCGGCATATTTGCGTGAAACGGGGAGCGTTACCCCCTCCAACTCGACCTCGATACGTGAGGCGCGAAGGACCAGAGCACGGCGCACGATATAGGCGCGATGGATGCGGACAAAGTGCAGCTCGTTGAGGGTCGCCTCCCAACGCGAAATCGGAGTGCGTGTGCGGAGTTTCTCGCCCGACGCAGTATGCACCACCACCTCGTTATCGAGCGACTCGATGTAGCGAATCTCCTCCGTGGGGAGGGTGATGTGTCTGCGCTCGGAGACAAAATCGACCGTTTGGGGACGTGCCGCCTCGCGCTCCTTGAGGTAGTTATCCAGCAGATACTCGGGCAGGGCCAAAGCGGCCAAGACAAAGAGCAAGAAAATCGGGTTACCCAACAGCGGGGGAAAGTTCATGTTGCCAAACAGCCCCACCTCCAGCTCGGCATTCACCACAAAAATCAGCATAAAGGTCAGCACCAAGGCGGCCGTTGCCAACCACACGAGATTCAGCGCCCCTTGTCGGAGCGGACGAAACGAGATTTGGGGCAGGAAGTATTTGATCATCAACAACCCGGGCAGGAACATCGACCCTACGAACATCGAATCGGCAAAGGGGTAGCCGAGCGATGAAAGAATCGCCGCCAGCACCACCAGGCAAACAGCCCAATAGAGTATCGTCAGAAGTGTTCGCATAGGACAAAGATAGCGAAAAAAGGCTTTCGGCAAAAACCCCGACGGGCAACTTGGGGGTTTTAACACCCCAATCGGGGGTTTCGACCTTGCAAAAACGCCCCCTTACACCCTATCTTTGCAGTAGCGGAATTCCCAACACGATTGTTAAACCAAAAGAAAAGAACCAATGAAAAAGTTACTGATTCTCCTCTTTACGCTCGCCACGCTCACGAGCGTAATCGCACAAAATGAACCCTCTGCTACCAATCCCGAAAGTGGCGAAGTAACGCTCTACCCGGCGGTGGCGGTTCCTCAATTTTCACTCTACGAAATCTATTGCACGGGCAACCCGCTCTATATGTCGCTCATCACCCTCTGTCTGGTTGGCATCTTTTTAGCCGCCTGGAAGATGCCTTCGCGCGTGAAAGAGTTGGGGTTATTGGCTCTCGTCATTGGTATTTGCGGCTTCCTGATTGGCGTCTTTCAGGCCAACAGCGTGCTGATGCAGGCCGGAGATATATCTCCCGCAGTGATTTCCGGTGGCTTAAGAGCTGCGGTGATTGCACCGATTTGGGGCCTGATCGTCTATGGCATCTCGCTCTTGATTCGCATGGTGCAAAAGCCCAAGACGATTTAAGGAGGTTCAACAACCCTCTTTTGATTACGGAATTCGTATAACAAGGCAGATGCCGAAAGAGCCTTGTTATACGAATTTTGTTTATTCTTTGAAAAAGATTCTGCGTGCCGCAAGGGGCGTATGCTGCACCTTCTCGTCGGGCGCGGAGAGAGGTATTCCGAAGGGCATTTGAGCCATCAGGCGCCAGGCGGGGTCGATGTTCCAATGCACCTGCACGCGATCGTCGATCAGGGGGTTGTAATGTTGCAACGAAGCCCCGATGCCCTCATCGGCGAATGCCGTCCAAAGGGCGAATTGGTGCATGGCTGAAGATTGGGAGGTGAAATCCTCCATCTTATCGGCATAGAGCGGATAGCGTGCCTTCTGCGCCTCGACCACACGCCGATCCTCAAAGAAGAGCACCGTACCGAAGCCTGAAGCGAAGGAGCTTTCGATCTTGTGAGCCGATTTTACGAACTGCTCCTCCGTAAGGAGCGGTCGGAGCGACTCCTTGACGATGCGCCAAAGGGTGTAGTGGTGCGTTCCGAGCAGGAGCACGATGCGGGTCGATTGACCGTTGAAGGCCGAAGGAACGGTGAGGAGCAGGCGATCGATGATCTGCTCGATATGCGATTCGGGAATGGGGATGTCGCCATCCAGGTCATAGCAGGTGCGCCTCGCGGCCACCGCATCCAAAAACAGATTTGCCATAAGCGTTGGTATTTGCTTTTGCCTCCTGCAAAAGCGATACCAATTGCAAATTCAACATGTAGAATTTAGCATTCAAAATGAATCCCCGCAGTCATTTGACCACGGGGATTTTATATGTTTCAACCGCAAAATTGTGTATAACGAGGTGATTTTTAGGCTTGCGTAGTGGCGAAAAGCAAATTAAAATGTAGAATTTAGAATTCAAAATTAGCATACCAAAAGTCGTTAGAGCGAGCTATTTTTAGGCAAACAAAATCCCGAAGTCCGCAGCATACTTGAGCGTATGTGAGGAACTTCGGGATTGCAGTTTAACGCCAAAAGAGCCGCTCTAACGGCTTTTGAGGAAGCATTCGATGGTATTCTCCATCAGACAAGTAATCGTCATCGGACCCACACCACCGGGAACGGGAGTGATAACGGAGGCCTTCGGCTCGATGGCGGCGAAATCGACATCGCCACAGAGCTTACCCGTCTCGGGATCGCGGTTCACACCGACATCAATGACCACAGCGCCCTCGGAGACCATATCGGCCGTTACGAACTTCGGGCGACCGATGGCCACCACCAAAATCTCGGCACGACGGGTTACCTCGGCGAGGTTCTTGGTGCGGCTGTGGGCGATGGTTACGGTGGCGTTCTGGTCCAAGAGGAGCTTCGACACGGGAAGGCCCACGATGTTCGAGCGACCGATTACGACAGCCTCCTTGCCGGCCATCTCGACACCGGCCGTCTGGAGCATGCGGATAATGCCCTTCGGGGTGCAGGGAAGCGTGCAGGGTTGCTTCTGCCACAGGGCAGCCACATTGGCGGGGTGGAAGCCGTCCACATCCTTCTTCACGTCGATGGCAGCAATCACCTTATCCTCCGAGATATGCTTCGGGAGCGGGAGCTGTACCAGAATACCGTCCACCTCGTCGTCGGCATTGAGCTCGGCGATGAGCGCCAGCAACTCCTCCTCCGAGATCGAAGCCTCACGGCGAATCGTCGAGTTCTTGATACCCACCTCGGCCGATGCCTTCGCCTTGCCCGTTACGTACGACACGCTGGCAGGGTTGTCGCCCACCAGGATCACCGCCAGATGCGGCACACGGCCATACTTCTCGGGGAAGGTCTTGACCTCCTCGGCCATTGCGGCCTTCATCTTGGCCGACAGTTCTTTACCACTGATAATCATATCGTTGTCGCTTTATTTGTCAAACACATAGTGACCGATGTCGGTGCGGTGGAAGAGGTTGTCGCACGCGATGCGCTCCACATCCTGCAGGGCGTTTCGGCGCGCCTCGTCGAGCGTTGCACCCTTACCCACCACAAACAGGACTCGACCGCCGTTGGTGAGAATCTTCTTCCCCTCGGCCTTCGTACCCATGTGGTAGAGCGTACCCTCGACCTCGTTCAGACCGCCGATCTCGACACCCTTCTTATAGTCGCCCGGGTAGCCCTTCGAGGCGAGGACAATACCCAGGGTCATAAAGTCGTGCCACTCGAGCTCCGTATCGGTGTGGTCAGCCACGGCGCAGAAGATATCGACGATGTCGCTCTTCAGGCGGGGCAGCACCACCTCCGTCTCGGGGTCGCCAAAGCGGGCGTTGAACTCGATGACCTTCACTCCATCGGGGGTCTTCATCAGACCACCATACAGCACACCCTCAAACGGGCAACCCTCCTTGACCATGGCTGCTGCTACGGGCTTCAGAATCTCGTTCAGCGCAAACTCCTCGTCCTCCTTCGTCACGAACGGCAGAGGCGAATAGGCACCCATACCGCCCGTATTGGGACCCTTATCGCCATCATAGGCGCGCTTGTGGTCCTGGGCGAGCTGCATCGGCCACACCTTCTCACCCGAGACGAAGCACATGAACGAGAACTCGGGGCCCGTGAGGAAATCCTCCACGACAACCTTGCCCTGACCAAACTTCGTATCGAGCAACATATCCTTCAGCGCCTCGTCGGTCTCCTCCATCGTCTGGGCAATCACGACACCCTTACCGGCAGCCAGACCGTCATACTTCAACACGGCAGGCAGCGGACGGCTCTCGACATAGGCCTTGGCCTCGGCATAGTCGGTAAAGGCCTTGAAACCGGCCGTCGGGATGTTGTACTTGGCCATCAGCTCCTTGGCAAACTCCTTGCTCGACTCGATGCGGGCAGCAGCCTTCGAAGGGCCGAAGATGCGCAGCCCCTCGGCCTTGAAGCAGTCGGCCACACCGGCAGCCAACGCCACCTCGGGGCCTACGACGGTCAGCTCTACCCCATGCTCCTTGGCAAAGGCAGCGAGCTTCTCGATTTCCGTCTCGCGGATCGCCACACACTCGGCCTGGGCGGCCATACCGGCATTACCCGGAGCAGCGTAGATCTTCTCGACCTGCGGCGAGCGGGTCAAAGCATCAACAATCGCATGCTCTCGACCACCAGACCCTATAACAAGAACTTTCATATCATCCAAATCGTATTAATTTACACTTTTATCTCTAATCTTGGCCGTATGTGCCGCCTTCGGCGTCATATATAGATTTTACCCACCCCCCCCGCCTTAGGCAGGGGCTTGGTCGCTACGCTCCTTTTCCTCACTAACGAGCCAACAGGACTTCTTTTTCTATCCCTATGAAGTCCCCCTTTTCAAAGGGGGATTTAGAGGGATTGTCTATATAAATTGCCGAAGGCAAGCATTAGGATTCGAAATCCTAATGCTTAAAGTGGCGCATACCGGTGAATACCATCGAGATACCCAGCTCGTTGCACTTCTTGATCGAATCCTCGTCGCGCACCGAACCACCGGGCTGCACGATCGCCGTCACGCCATACTCGGCAGCCATCGTCACGCAGTCATCGAAGGGGAAGAAGGCATCCGAAGCGAGTACGATACCCTCCGTCACACCGGCCGCCTTAGCCTGCTTCAGGGCGATCTCGGCCGAGCCTACGCGGTTCATCTGACCGGCACCTACGCCGAGCGTTACGCCATTCTTTACGACGGCAATCGCGTTCGACTTCACATGCTTCACGATGCGCCAGCCGAAGTTCAGATCCACAAGGTCTGCCTCTGTGGGCTGCTTCTCCGTCACGCACATATCGGCCGTTACATCCTTCGTCTGCGTATCGAGGTTCTGCACCAGCAGACCACCGCGCACGCTTACATACTGCTTCTTGGTCGTGTCGTCCTTCGTCATATCGACCTCAATAAGGCGCAGGTTCTTCTTCGTGGTCAAAACCTCCAAAGCACCCTCCTCGAACTTCGGAGCCATGATGATCTCCAAGAAGATGGGCTTCATCAGCTCGGCAGCCTCCTTCGTCAGGGGACGATTCACGGCTACGATACCGCCGAAGATCGACACCTTGTCGGCCTCGTACGCCTTCGTCCAAGCCTCTACGACATCCTTTCCGATGGCGGCACCGCAGGGATTCATGTGCTTCAGACCGACGCAGAAGGGCTCATCGAACTCGCGCACGATGGCCAAAGCGGCGTTGGCATCCTGAATGTTGTTATACGAGAGCTCCTTGCCGTGCAACTGCTTGGCCGAAGCGAGCGAGAACGAAACAGGCTCCTTCTCGGCATAGAACATCGCCTCCTGGTGGGGGTTCTCACCGTAGCGCAGCGACTGCTTGAGGTCGAACTCCAAGAAGAGCTTCTCGTTCAGGCCGGCCTGCTTGCGCATGTAGGTAGCGATCATCGCATCGTACTGCGCCGTGTGGGTATAAGCCTTGGCAGAAAGCTGCAAACGGCTCTCCTTCGTCGTGTTGCCGAACTCCTTGATCTCGGCCAGAATCTGGTCGTAATCCTCGGGGTGGCAAACCACCGTTACATCGTTCCAATTCTTGGCAGCCGAGCGCAGCATCGACGGACCACCGATGTCGATATTCTCGATGGCCTCCTCGATCGTTACGCCCTCCTTCTCGATGGTCTGACGGAAGGGATAGAGGTTCACGCACACCAGGTCGATGAACTCGATAGCGTTCTCCTTCAGCGCCTTAAGGTGGCTCTCGTCATCACGACGAGCCAGCAGACCGCCATGCACCTTGGGGTGCAGCGTCTTCACGCGGCCGTCGCAAATCTCGGGGAATCCCGTTACGTCGCTGATGTTGATTACCTCCACGCCGCTCTCCTCGAGCAGCTTCATCGTGCCGCCCGTGGCGATCACCTCCCAGCCCAGCGCGCGGAGGCCCTTGGCAAACTCCACCACGCCACGCTTGTCACTTACACTAACTAATGCTCTCATTTTCTGTTATTTGTTTGTTATTATCTTCCGAATTGTCTCTACATAGAGGGGGTACTCGATGGCATGGATTCTGCGTTCCAGCTCCTCCAGGTCGTTACCGTCATACTCAAAGGCGCGTTGGGCAATGATGCGACCACCGTCGAGCGAAGCATCCACCTCGTGGATCGTCACGCCAAAGACCTTTACACCCGCCTCCAACGCCTGCTCCATGGCTCGTGCGCCACGGAATGCGGGCAGGAGCGAGGGATGGATGTTGATGATGCGACCCGCATAACCCGCCAGCAGGGTCTCCCCCACCAGGCGCATATAGCCCGCCAGACAGATCAACTCCACGCCGGCCTCTTGGCAGCGACGTACAATTTCAGCCTCGTACTCCGCCTTCGAGCCATACTCCTTCGGGCGGAATGCAAAGCACTCCACCCCGTGGCGCGCAGCACGCTCCACGACCTCGGCCTCAGGCTTATCCGCGACAACCAAGACCACGCGAGCGGGGATTTCGCCCCGTTCCGCAGCCGTTACGATTGCCTCGAAGTTCGTGCCCCGACCGCTGGCAAAGACGGCAATACGATGTTCCACCTCTACCTGTTGTTTAGCGAATCACTACACCCTCCTGGTCGGTTACGCGGCCAATGATCGAAGCCTTCTCGCCGGCAGCGGTCAGGATCTCGATCGCCTTCTCGGCCTCCTGCTCGTCGAGGGCGATGACCATACCGATACCCATATTGAAGATGTTGAACATCTCGCGGTGCGGGATACCACCCCACTTCTCCAGAGCGCGGAACACGGGCAGAATCTCCCACGAGCCCTCTTTGACCTCGATGCCCTGACCCTCCTTCAGGATGCGGGGAATGTTCTCATCGAAACCGCCACCCGTGATATGGCTGATGCCGTGTACATCGCAGTTGCGGATCACCTCCAGCACCTGCTTTACATAGATGCGCGTCGGGGTCAGCAGCGCCTCGCCGAGCTTCTTGCCGGGCAGCTCCTCATACTCCTGCATCAAATCGAGGTTGTTATCCGACACAACCTTACGTACCAGGCTGAAGCCGTTCGAGTGAACACCGCTCGAGGCGATACCGACCAGCACATCACCCACCTTGACCTTCGAGCCGTCGATGAGCTTCTTCTTCTCTACGACACCCACCGTGAAGCCGGCGATATCGTACTCACCCTCGGTGTACATGCCCGGCATCTCGGCCGTCTCGCCACCAACGAGCGCGCAACCTGCCTGACGGCAACCCTCGGCCACACCGGCTACGATCTGCTCGATCTTGGCAGGCTCGTTGCTGCCCACGGCTACATAGTCCAGGAACAGCAGCGGCTCGGCGCCCTGTGCCAAGACATCATTCACGCACATGGCCACGGCATCGATACCGATCGTATCGTGCTTGTCGATGGCAAAGGCCAATTTGAGCTTCGTACCCACGCCATCCGTACCGCTCACCAAGACGGGCTCCTCGACCTTCAGGGCCGAGAGGTCGAACATACCGCCAAAGGCGCCGATGTTACCCATCACGCCCAGGCGATTGGTCGAGCTGACATGTTTTTTGATGCGTCGCACCACTTCGTAGCCGGCCTCGAGATTTACGCCGGCCTTTTCATAAGATTGAGCCATAGTTCTTTATCGTTGTTTTGTTATTTCTTGCATTTTAAGGTTGCCGTGTTGTGGTAGAGCGCCGTCGGGTAGCGACCCGTGAAGCAGGCCGTACACAACTCCGCGCGATTGCCCGCCTTATAGAGCGCCTCCTCCGAGAGGAAGGCCAGCGTATCGGCACCGATCGCCTTGCAGACCTCGGGCACCGACAGACGGGCCGAGATCAACTCGTCGTAGCTCGTCGTATCCACACCATAGAAACAGGGTTCGGTCATCGTAGGCGAGGCAATACGCACATGCACCTCGGTAGCGCCCGCCTCCTTGAGCATCGTCACGATGCGGCGCGAGGTCGTACCGCGCACGATCGAGTCATCGACCAACACGACACGCTTACCCTTGACGATGGTTCTCACGGCCGAGAGCTTCATTCTTACACCCTTCTCGCGCAGTGCCTGCGTGGGCTGAATGAAGGTGCGACCGATATACTTATTCTTGATCAGACCCATCTCATACGGCAGACCGCTCGCCTCGGCATAGCCCATGGCGGCACTGAGACTCGAATCGGGAACACCCACCACGATATCGGCATCGGCCGGAGCCTCCTTAAAGAGCAGCTTGCCCGACTCCTTGCGGTAGGCATGGACGTTGCAACCCTCGATATCGCTATCCGGGCGCGCCAGGTAGATGTACTCCATCGAGCACATGCAGTGGTGCTTGAACTGCGAATAGAGGTTCGAGCGGATACCGTGGTGGTCAATCGTTACGACCTCGCCGGGTTCCACGTCGCGGATATACTCCGCGCCTAACGTATCGAAGGCACAGGTCTCGCTCGCGATGACATACCCCTCACCCAACTTACCGATGGCCAGCGGATGCAGACCATGCTTGTCGCGGCAGGCATAGATGCGGCGCGAGGTCATCACCAGGAACGTGAAGGCACCCTCCATCATATTCAGAGCGTCGAGGATCGCCTCAATACGGGGGCGATTACCGCGATAATCCTTCTTGATAAGGTGGGCCAAGATCTCGCTATCGGAGCTCGATTGGAACAAGCTACCCTGCTTTTCAAGGTAGGCTCTCAGCTCCTCGGCATTGACCAACTTTCCGTTGTTTGCAATGACGAAGTCACCCGACTGGTGGTGAAAAAAGAGCGGCTGCACATTCTCCAGGCGGTTGCCCTCGGCTGCCGTGTAGAGCACATGACCGATCGCCATCCGACCCTGCATCTGCTGCAATTCATCCCCCTTGAAGACCTCCGTCACAAGGCCCTTGCCCTTGATGCGGTGGAAGTGGCCCTCCTCGTCGTAGCTGACGATACCACAACCCTCCTGACCACGGTGCTGCAGGGCATGCAGACCATAGTAGGTCATCGCAGCGGCATCCTCTACTCCATAGATACCGAATACACCGCACTCATCATTGATATTCCGATCTTGATACATAATCTCTATTTGCTTAATTCAACAACCCCTCCAAGCGACTTAAAATCTCCTCATACGCCTCACGCACACGCCCCATGTCGCGGCGGAAACGATCGTGGTCGAGCTTCTCACCCGTCTCGATATCCCACAAACGACAGGTGTCGGGCGAAAGTTCATCGGCAAGGACAATCTCTCCCGTCGGCATCTTACCGAACTCCACCTTAAAATCGACCAGTTTCACGCCAATCTGCAGGAACAGCGCCTTCAACACCTCGTTGATGCGACCGGCTATCTGGTAGATCTCGGCCAACTCCTCGTAGGTGGCCAAACCCAGCGCCACGGCCTGATGGTCGTTCATCAGCGGATCGCCCAGCTCATCGTTCTTGTAGCAGATGTCGAAGATCGTGTTCTTGGGTTCGAAACCCTCCTCCATACCCAAATGGCGGGCCATCGAACCGGCAATCACGTTTCTTACGACCACCTCGATCGGGAAGATCTGCACCTTATGGCAAAGCTGATCGCGCTCGTTGAGTGTCTCGATGTAGTGGGTCTTGATCCCATTGGCCTCCAGATGGCGGAACAACAGGGTCGAGATCGCATTGCTCAACACACCCTTGTTGAGGATCGTTGCCTTTTTAATGTTGTTGAAGGCCGTCGCATCATCCTTGTAGTGAATAATGATCCGATCGGGATCCTCCGTAGCCACTACCTGCTTTGCTTTGCCCTCGTAGAGTTTTTCAAGCTGCTTCATTGTCATATTAACCTAACCTTTTAATGTTACTTCTTGCGGAAATAATTAACGGCATTCTCAAAGAGCGGCTGGCGCTTCTCGCCCGCGATGTTCTTGTAGAGCTGCTCCTCGTAACGCTCCGTGTGGCCCATCTTACCCAG
>SUZH01000010.1 GCA_015060045.1 Rikenellaceae bacterium
ATGCGTCGGAACGCTGGTCGGTGGTCTCGAGTTGAGCGATCAGCGCCGAGTAAGCCTCCGAGTTATAGGCGTTGCACTCGTCCAGCGAATCGACCTTCTCATAATAGGCTTCGTTCAGGAGAGCGAGCTGCTCTTTGTAGCCCTGAAATTCGGCCGTGGCGCCCGTTCCCTCGATGCGATGCTCTTCCGCATCGGGGGAGAGCGTCAGGCGCACCGTGTCGCCATCGGCAATGAAGTGAATCGGGAACCACGAGCCACGCGCCTTCTCCTCGGCAAAGCTGAGAGTGCAGTAGTCGGCTTCGTCGAGCGCAAGATCGTAGGCGAATTTGCCATCCCGAATCTTGATTTCGGCCACGGGGCGCGAACTTACGGCCACCTCCCCGTCGATGTGGGTATAAAGCTCCAGAACTTTCGACTCGGGACGATCGATGACCGTACCTGTGATGTGGCATTGAACGGGCTTTGTGCTTTGCTCCGTGCAACTTACCAGGAGCGCCAGCACTCCCAAAAAGTAGAGAATTCTCATAGCGTGTTTATTGGATTCTTTGAAACAAAGTTAATGAAAAAACGCTGCAACCAAACTCGGTGCTGCGTTTTTTTTGTGTATAAGGCGTTTATTGCTCGTTTACCTTGACTTCGATCAACTTTTCGCCACCGGCCTCGACCGTAAAGTCGGCACCCTTTTCGCTTTCGTTGATATTGACTTTGATCCCCTTGCCATTGCTCGTATCGACCTTGGCATCCTTCGTTTCGATCTTGACAAGCGGCTCTTTCTTGCCGGTTTCGTTCGTGCCTTCAGGGATCGTCCAATCTCCGTTGAGGTCGATCTCGCCATCCTCCTCGACCTGCTTGACCAACTCTTCGAGGGTGATTCTTTCGCCGTTAATCTCGATCTCCTCCTGCATGATCTCCTCCTTCTTTAGGTCGAAGCTGTCGAGCGCGCGAGGAGCTACCTCATGTTTGATGGCAATACCGGCGCAGAGCAGAATTGAGAGAATCCACAGCACAACGCCTGCCAGCAGCACCTTGCCGTTGGATTTTCGTGAGGCAATAAGGCACATGAGGATATAAATCATCATGATGGTGGGGATGAGGGGGACGAAGATGGCCAGGGTAGGTACGGACATCGGAATGTCGGCAGGCATCAGTTCATGACCACCTACAACTATTGCAAACAGACCGATCAAGAGGGCGCATGCGAAGAGCACCAGGAAGAAGACGATCAGTCCGGCAAACATCTTCAAGAGCAGCAAGGCAATTTTACCCGCCGTCGAAACCGTGTTGGCCATCACCGCCTTTGCCTTGGCATCGGGGTCGTTGGCAGCGGCCGATGAGGCGATTGTCTGCGCCGTGATGGGCTGGCCGTTCATCTCCAGCTTCTGACGGGCGGTACGTGCCACAGGCACGGCAAACCACATCACCAGGTAGCAGATGATAAAGACGCCAAAGAGGTTACCCATCAGCGGGCCCATCCACCCGAAGAGGGGGATATGAGTAAAGCAGCTCATGATCAGCGGCAGGAACATTGCCACGCGAATCCAAGCCGGATCGACATCGAAATATTTGGCGATACCCGAGCATACACCGCCCAACTTGGCGTTCTCCATGTCGCGGTACAGACGGCGCGGATTGCGGTCGGTGGGGGAGTGCTTCGGCTGTGGAGCATCCTCCTCATCGCCCAGGATATCCTCGGGCGTACCCATCTGGGCAATGATATTCTTCACGAGCGGCAACTCTACGACGCGCGTATTGTCCTGCGTCGAGAGAATCAGTTCGGCAATGCGGGCCTCAATGTCGGCCACGATCTCCGCACCGTCGGGCGAATCCTTGTAATTGTTTTTGAGGGCCGTGAGGTAGTTTTGCAACTCGTTGTAGGCCTCTATGTCCATCGAAAAGGCAATCCCCGAAAGGCTGCATTTCTTTACTTCGTTCATGGTAGAAAAGGGTGTTAAGGGTTACTTGTTTTGGATGCTGCCCCCGCTGGAGGCCGAACTTGAAACGCTCTTGGGCTTGCCATAGACACGGATATCGCCGGCCGACGATGCGTTGCCCTTAAAGGTATCCAGACAGCAGATGGCGATCTCGCCTGCCGATGAAGCATCTGCGTGACAACTCTTTACGGCAAAGTGTTCGCCGAGGATGTCACCTGCCGACGAGGCGTTGAGCGTGGCACCGAGGGCTGCTCCCTTAACTACGATTTCGGCGGCTGAGGAGGAGTTAAGGTAGCATTTTTGCGTCGTGAGCGTCATTTCGATCTCGGCCGATGAACTGGCCTCGGCATGGCAGAAGTTACTCTTTACTTCGCCCTCGTATTCGCCGGCACTTGAAGTGTCGATCGTGCACTTCTCGGCTACGATGTCAGCCTTCACCTCGCCCGAACTGGAGGCCTTGACCTCGACGTTCTTCTTGACGATGCGCACTGCAGACTCGATTTCGGCAGCACTCGTAGCCTTCAGCGATCCCAGGCGACCATCGGTCGGTACGGTGATCGTAACATGTACGTTCTGAATCGAGCGAACGTCGTTGTCGATCGTAAGATGCAATACGCTGTTCGATACGGTGGCTCTGACCCACTCGATCAGATTGTCGTCGGCAGCGATCTGTATTTTGCCGGCTGTGCCCTCGACGAGTTTTACTTTAATGGCTCGCGAGGCATGAATCCCCTCAAATACCTCTACGGCGACCTCTTTCGATACGATGTTGCCACTTCCCTTGATACGCTTTGGTGCGGCCTCCGAGGTGCCTGCGATGACCATCAACAGGGCGGTCATCAATCCAATAATATAGCTTTTCATAACTTTACTCTTCGTTTTGGTTCTTACCACGGATCACTTCGATCTGTTTTACCATCTCCTCCCAGGCTTTGTCCCACTGGGCGAGATACTCCTGACCCTTCTCGGTCAGCGAGTAGTACTTACGCGGAGGACCTTGCGGCGACTCCTCCCAACGATAGGTCAGAAGACCTGCATTCTTTTGGCGCGTGAGGATGGGGTAGAGTGTTCCCTCGACCACAATCATCTCAGCCTCTTTCAACTCGGTGATGATTCTCGGCGCATAGTTGGCACCTCGAGCCAGGATGGCGAGGATGCAATACTCCAAGATGCCTTTGCGCATTTGCACCTTTACATTCTCTTCGGTCATAGCTATTTGGTGTTAATGTTAAATTCACGAATGGGCTCTTCGGGGATGACGATCCACAGCACGATGTAGATCCAGATCGAAAGACCGCCAAAGAGGATCAACATGAAGGTAATCAGGCGGAGCAGTGTCGGGTCGATGCCGAAATACTCGGCCAGTCCCGAGCAGACGCCTGCAATCGAGCGATTGACACGCGGACGGTAGAGTCTGCGGTGCGGCTCCTGCTCCGGCTGCTCCTCACCGGTGGGGTCGGCCTCGCGTGCCGCGCCAAACGTATCCGGTGCACCGATCTGCTTCATGGCGGCATCCACCTCGATGAGCGTAACCACCTGCTGCGGAGAGTAGAGCTTTTCGCTCAAAATCTCGGCAATGCGATGCTCGATGTCGTCGAGCGTATCCTTGTCTCCCTCCGGCAGACGATTTTCGATGCGTTTGAGGTAGAGTTTGAGTGTGCGGTAAGCATCGTCGTCGAGGGTGAAGGCTACCGAGCCGATGTTTACATTTATAGTCTCTTTCATGGTCTAAAGTGTATTTGTTTGTACGGTTTTGTTCTAATTACAATGCAAATATATGATAAGTTTTGGTATTATGCAATACAAAGAACCTTATTTTAGTGATTTTTTTACATTTTTTTTGACACCTATATAAAAAAGGCTATCTTTGTCATAAACCATCTAACCTATGAAACGACTAATCTCTTTCTTGTTGCTTTTCGTGGCGCTGCAGGCTGTGGCGCAGGACGAACGCCTCTACCTCACCGGTAGGGGTTGGGATGATACCCAGACGTGGGATTTTTACTGCTCGGAGGGGCGCAGAAGTGGCTCTTGGCAGACCATCGAAGTGCCTTCGCAGTGGGAGGTACAGGGCTTTGGCGAGTATAGCTATGGCCGTTGGTACAAGGAGGGTAAGGCCTTCCCGCCGCGCGAGGAGGGTACCTATCGCCGTCGCTTTACCGTGCCGAAGAGCTGGCGCGGACAACAGGTGCGTGTCGTCTTCGAAGGTGTGATGACCGATGCCGAGGTGAAGATCAACGGTCGCAAGGCGGGCGCTATTCATCGCGGTGCTTTCTACGAATTTGATTACGATATCTCGAAGTTGGTGCGTTATGGCGCTGAGAACGAGATTGAGGTACACGTGTGGAAGGAGTCCTCGGATAAGAGCGTCAATGCTGCCGAGCGCAAGGCCGACTGGTGGATCTTCGGTGGAATCTTCCGCCCCGTCTACCTGGAGGTGCGCCCCAAGACACACATTGTCGATTACGCGCTCGATCCGAAGATGGACGGTTCGCTCCGTGGTACGCTCTATACGACACCCCTGCCCGCCGGTTCGATGTTGGAGTTGACGCTCGATGGCGAGAAGGTGTTGCGTTACGAGTTGCAGGCAGGTGAGGAGCATCCGATCGAGGCTTCGTGGCTCGGTATTGAGCCGTGGGGACCTGAGTCGCCGAAACTCTATACGTTAGGGCTCCGCCTGCTGGATGCAAAGGGCAAATCGCTCCACTACCGCGAGCAGAAGATCGGTTTCCGCACGGTGGATATTCGCCCGTCTGATGGCCTTTATCTGAATGGAGTAAAACTTCAACTCAAGGGTATTAACCGCCACTCGTTCTGGCCAGAAGGTGGTCGTACGACCAGCCCCGAAATCAGCCGTCGCGATGGTGAGTTGATCAAGGAGATGAATATGAACGCCGTGCGCGTGCATTACGCTCCCGACCGCCACTTCTTGGATGTCTGCGACTCGTTGGGTCTGCTCGTGATGGATGAGTTGTGCGGCTGGCAGAACTGCTATTCAACCGAGACGGGACGCCCACTTGTCGAGGCCTTTATGCGTCGCGATCGTAACCGTCCGTCGGTGATCCTTTGGAGCAATGGTAACGAGGGTGGCTGGAATACGGAACTGGATCGCTACTTCACGGAGTTCGATCCGCAGGGTAGACCTTATGTGCACCCGTGGGCCGATTTTGGGCCGATCGATACGCATCACTATCCCGCTTATCAGACGGGTATTGCCCGCTTTACGAATGGGCAGAAACTCTTCCTGCCGACCGAGTTTATGCACGGTATGTACGACCAGGGCCATGGCGCAGGTTTGGAGGATTTCTGGACGAAGTACACCTCGTCGCCTCTTTTCGTGGGTGGCTTTATGTGGGACTTCTCGGATAATGCCGTGGTGCGTTCGGATCGCAATGGCGCGCTCGACAGCGATGCCTCGAATGGCGCTGACGGTATCCTCGGCCCGCACCGCGAGAAGGAGGGTAGCTACTACACGGTACGTGACGTATGGGCTCCGATTCAATTTGAAAACCTGCGTATTACCGCTTCGTTTGATGGTCGCATCCTGACCCGTAACGATTACCTCTATACCAACTTGTCGGCTTGCAAGGGCGCATATCGCCTGTTGCGTGCGACGGCCGACGGTACGACCTCGATTGGCGAGGGTGAGGTGCTTTTGCCGGCTCTCGATTCGCGTTGCTCGGGCTTCTCGACGATGACGATTCCGAGTAATTTCGCCGAGGCCGACATCCTCGAAATTACGCTCTATCACCCGAATGGGAAGGAGATGGTAACCCGTACATGGCCGATTCATCGCGCGGTTAACTATATTCCGAAAAAGACCAATACGGAGCAGGCTGCAGCAACCTTGACGACGAGCGAAAGCGGGGTTGAGATGGCGGCTGACGGTGTGCGCGTGAAGTTCGATAAGGGATCGGGACGTATCACTTCGGTACAGCGTTCGTCGGGTGCCGTATCGCTCACCGATGGCCCGATTCCGATCGGTATGAATTGTCGTTTGGATCGCGTGGAGAGCCGCATGGAGGGGAATGTGGCCGTGGTGACCGCCTACTACCTCGGCGCGCTCGATTCGATCCGTTGGGAGATGCATCCCGAGGGAGCACTGAAGATGCATGCCGTAATGCTGAACCGTGCCAATGGTGGTAAGGGATTCGACGATGCAGTGGTTGTTCAAAATGTAACCAATCTCGGCTTCTCGTTCCGCTATCCCGAGTCGAAGGTTAAGGGGGTGAAATGGTTTGGTCGCGGCCCGTATCGCGTGTGGAAGAATCGTATCCGCGGTACACAGTATGGCGTATGGCAGAAGGATTACAACGATGCCTTGACGGGTGCTGCCTACGACCGTCTGGTCTATCCCGAGTTCCAGGGTTACCATGCCGATCTGCGTTGGATGACCCTGCAGACCTCGGAGGGTGACTTTACCGTTCGCTCGGCTTCGGATGGCGTTTACATGCGCCTCTATGGCCCCGAGCAGCCGGCCGATAACAAGAGTGGCATCATTGCCTATCCCGACTTCCCGGAGGGAGATATCTCGTTCCTGTACGAGATTCCGGCCATGCGTTGCTTCAAGCCGCTTAGCGAGCACGGACCGTCGGGCCAACCCGGCCACGTGCGCATCAAGAAGGGGGATGATGGTATTCACATGGAGCTTTATTTTGATTTTCAATGAGTTATTGAAGTTTTGCATTTGATGGACTATGAAGAGAGATGTTTTTCATCTCTCTTTTTTGTCGTTTGACCTTTTTTAATATCATTTTAGTTGTATTTCTTAAAAGAAAAGCCGATATTTGTGCGCTCTTATATGCTTAATGGTTGAAGAAGCAACATAAAAACTATGATACACAAACTACGAACAAAGAGTCTGCTTGCGGTGTTGATGCTGCTGTTCGCTTCGGTCGTAATGGCCCAAAACGGACAGAAAGTGACCGTGAGCGGCGTGGTTACCTCGGCCGAAGACAATGAACCGTTGATCGGTGTGGCCGTGGTGACGGAGGCAATGACGGGTGTGACTACCTCGATCGACGGATCTTATACGATTCAGGCCGAGGCAGGCACGAAGCTCATCTTCCAGTACATTGGTTTCCAGCAGGCCGAGTGGATCGTGCCGAGCGGAAAGAGTGCTGTGACCTACAATCTGCAGATGCAGAGCGAGTCGCAGCAGGTTGACGAGGTGGTGGTGATTGCCTATGGTGTCCGCAAGAAGGGTACCGTGGCAGGATCGGTATCGACCGTCAAGGCCGAGAAGATCGAAAGCACTCCGACGGCGGCCTTCGACCAGGCGTTGCAGGGTCAGGTGCCGGGTCTGACCGTCTTGTCGAATACAGGTGAGCCGAGCGCAGCGGCCGTGATGACGATCCGCGGAACGAACTCGATCAACTCGGGTACGGCCCCACTCTACATCTTGGACGGTGTGCCCATCTCGAGCAGCGACTTCAATACGATCAATCCGGCCGATATCGAGTCGTTGTCGGTCTTGAAGGATGCTTCGTCGACCTCGATCTATGGCGCCCGTGCCGCGAATGGTGTGATTGTGATTACAACCAAGCGTGGTCGCATGGCCGATCGCCCGAATGTGGAGTATCGCATGCAGATGGGTATCTCGCAGATGGCGCACGGTAATTGGGATTTGATGAATACGGCCGAGCGTATCCAGTATGAGAAGGAGATCGGTATGACCGAGGGGCAGAACTACAACCTCTTGAGCCAAACGAACGTGAACTGGATGAAGGAGGTATTTAACGATGCCGCTTTGCTGCAGAGCTATGAGCTTTCGATTTCGGGTGCTGACGAGAAGACCCACTACTACGTGTCGGGTGGTTATTACAGCCAGGATGGTACGGCAATCGGCTCATCGTTTGAGCGTTATTCGTTCCGCGCCAACTTTGAGCGCAAGGCTACTGATTGGCTGAAGGTGGGCACGAACACGATGCTCAATTACCAACAGATTCAGCAGGCCGACGAGGGTAGCTATACGCTCGTGACGCCCATCTCGGCAGCCCGTTTCATGTTGCCCTACAACAACCCTTATCGTGCCGATGGTTCGTTGGCTTCGGTCTCGGACGGTTCGTGGTCGGGTATGGGTCAGAACCCGCTGGAGTGGTTGGCCAACAACCCCGTAAGCTACAAGAAATATAAGCTGATCTCGACCCTCTTCGCCGAGGCTACGCCGATCCAGGGATTGACCCTGCGTTCGCAGTTCAGCGTTGATTATGGCCATACGACCGGATTCGGTAAGTCCTATCCGAGCTATGCACCCAACCTGGGTAGCGGTTCGGCGTCGCGCAGTACGACCGACAGCCATACGCTGACGGTGACCAATACGGCCAACTACCAATTTACGCACAATCAAAAGCACTCGTTTAACTTTATGGTCGGTCAGGAGGGTATCGATTACCACTACGAGGCCTTCAGCCTGATGACCAAGGGGCAGAATAACGATAAGTTGACCAACATCTCGACCGGTACGCGTGCCTCGTCGTGGAGCGACACGACCGATTCGGATTATGGTTTCCTCTCGTTCTTCGGCCGTGCCGAGTATAACTACGATAACCGCTACTTTGTGGAGGCTGCCGCCCGTGCCGATGCTTCGTCGCGTTTCGGTAAGTCGCGCCGTTGGGCAGGTTTCTGGTCGGTGGGCTTCATGTGGAATCTGCGTAACGAGAAGTTTATGGAGTCTTCGTCGCGTTGGCTGACCAATGCCCAGATCCAGTTCTCGACCGGTACGTCGGGTAACTCGTCGATCCCGAACTACGAGCACCTGGCCCTCATTACCGGCGGTATGGACTATGTGGGTGATGCCGGTATCACGCTCGCGCAGCCCGGTAATCCCGACCTGGGTTGGGAGAAGCCGTGGACGACGAACCTCGCACTGCATGCCGGTTTCTGGAATCGCCTCAATGTTGATGCCGAGCTCTACTACAAGCAGACGTCGGATATGTTGATGGAGGTGCCACAGGCCACCTCGGATAAGGGCTATGGCTACTATTGGGACAACGTGGGTGAGATGATCAACGTGGGTGCCGAGGTTTCGGTGTCGGCTTCGTTGATTGCTACCGAGAAGTTCCTCTGGATGGTTAATGCCAACGTGTCGTACAACCATAACGAAATTACGGAACTCTACAACGGTGTACAGGAGTACGAGCGCTCGAATACCAATACGAAGCTCGTCGTGGGCCATCCGCTGGGTGAGTTCTACATCAACCGCTACGCCGGTGTGAATCCTGCGAATGGAGATGCGCTGTGGTACACGAAGGAGGGAGAACTGACGACCGAACTGAACGACAACGACAAGGTGCTGGTCGGTAAGAGCTACATTGCCCCATGGCAAGGTGGTTTCGGTACGACCCTTTCGTGGAACGGCCTTTCGCTGACGGCACAATTCAGCTGGGTGGCTGATCGCTGGATGCTCAACAATGACCGCTACTTCGACGAGTCGAACGGTCGCTTCTCGACTTATAACCAGTCGAAGCGTCTGTTGAATCGCTGGAAGCAGCCGGGCGATGTGACCGACATCCCGCGCCACGGTGTCTATACTGAGTTTGATAGCCGTCTGTTGGAGGATGCTTCGTTCCTGCGTCTGAAGAATGTGATGTTGAGCTACACGGTGCCTTCGAATTGGATCCGCAAGACGCGTATCTTCAGCGGCGCCCGCATCTATATCCAGGGCCAGAACCTGCTGACCTTTACGAAATTCTCGGGCCTCGATCCCGAGGGTACGACGAATATCTACGCGGCTCAATATCCCATGTCGCGTCAGTTTACGGCCGGTATTGACCTTAAATTCTAATGTGAACCATGAAGACTATGTTACGAAATACGAAACTCTATGCGATGTTGGTGGCTGCACTCTTCAGCCTGACGTCGTGTTTGGATAAGGTGCCCGGCTCGGCCATTCCCGAGGAGGATGCCTTGAAGACCTACCAGGAGGCCGAACAGTTCCTCACGGGTATCTATGCCGAGATGATGAGCGGTGCCTTGTGGAGCGGCTACCTGACGCTGGTGCCCGAGATTCAGTCCGATCTGGCCTATGCCGTCGATGGTTACTCGAACGCCTATGGTAATATCTGGCAGTGGGATATCCGTCCGACGAATGCCGAGATCGAGTCGATCTATGGTTCGCTTTATTCGATCATCGCCAAGTGTAACTTTTTCCTTGAGCGCATTGATGCCATTATCGCCGCTCAAACGATCGACGAGAATATCGCCGTGTTGGATTACTACACGGGTGAGGTCTATGCGATTCGTGCACTCTGCTATTCGGAACTGATCAAGTGCTTCTGTAAGGCCTACGATCCGGCTACTGCTAAGCAGGAGTTGGGTGTGGTGGTTCGCACGAAGTATAGCGAGCCCGAGCCCTCGAACCGAAAGTCGCTCTACGATTCGTATGCCTTTGTGCTGGAGGATTTGAAGAAGGCCGAGGAGTTGCTCGACACCGAGAACGACTACTACGGAGCCTTCTACATGACCAATGCTTCGGTGTGTGCATTGCGCGCCCGTATCGCGTTGAATATGCAGGATTGGGAGACGGCGATCGACTATTCGTCGCGTCTGATCAACCATCCGGACGGCGTGTTTGAGTTGGCCAGCGCCACGACCCAGTACACCTCGTCGATGAGCTATTTCGACTACATGTGGAACTACGATCAGGCCTTTGAGATCATTTTCCAGATTGGCTTTACCACTACCTCGTATGGCGGAGCATTGGGGTCGATCTTCCTGAACGTGACTACTGACTATACCTATTATTATCCCGACTACGTGCCCGCGCAATGGGTCTTGGATCTCTATGGTTCGAGCGATTTGCGCTTTAATACCTATTTCCGTAACGTGACGACGGGTTACGATCATGCGTTGACGTGGCCCGTGCTGATCAAATATTTCGGTAATCAGGATTTTATCTCGCAGGCCAATATCTATCAGGTTACGATGCCCAAACTCTTCCGTTTGGCCGAGCAGTACCTGATTCGTGCCGAGGCCTATTGTCGTCAGACGACGCCCAACTTTGCGGCTGCTTCGAAGGATATCTCGAAGTTGCGTAGTGCCCGTATGAGCTCGGGTAGCAGTGTGTCGCTGACGGCTGATAATTTCTTGACGACGATTGCCGATGAGCGTGTACGTGAGCTCTACATGGAGGGTTTCCGCCTTTGGGATTTGAAGCGTTGGAGTAACCTCTATCGCAACGGTGAGGGCTTTACGCGTCAGCCGCAGACCTCCTCGCTCAAGGAGGGCAGCTCGCTGCAGGTGAAGATGGATAATCCGCTCTTTGTTTGGCCGATTCCGCAACATGAGCTTGAGTCGCCCGGCTCGGATGTGGAACCCAACGAAAGCAACAAATAAGGATTCAACGAGATGAAAAGTATGAAAAACTATATTTTATCGCTTTTGGTCGTGCTGTCGGCGTGCGCTATGACGGCATGCGATGAGGAGTACACCACCTATCGCGGCCCCGAGTATGTGATGTTTGCCGATACGTTGTCGCAGCACATGGTGACGCACGACGGAGTCTATTTCTCGGTGCCCTTCTCGGCTACCGTGGCGTGTGATTATGATCGTACGTTTGGTGTTGAGATTTTGGACGAGGGTAGCAATGCCATCGAGGGTTTCCACTATACGCTCGAGTCGAATACGATTACGATTCCGGCCGGTAAGTTGGCCGGCGAGGTGCATGTCATGGGACAATATGACCACATCGAGGCGACCGATTCGCTCGGTTTCCGACTGCGTCTGGTGATGCCCGAGCAGCTCAAATGGGATCTTTATGAGGGGTACGAGGAGACGAAGGTGGTGATGTATAAAGCCTGTCCGTTCGATATCAACACATTCACGGGATGGTGTGTATTGACCTCGATGCTTTTGCGTGACTATCCGGGTGAGAATGTCTCCTATCAGCGCTTGATTCGTACCGAAAAGCACCCGACGTTGGAGAATACCGTGATACTGCGAAGTGCTTTCTATGACGGATATGATGTTTACATCACGTTTAATCCGGAGGATCCGGCCAATCCGTTGGTGACGATGGATAAGGATCAGGTCTTGAGTGACGAGGCCTCTGTGTTGGGCTGGGTGTTGGGTGATAACCATATTCTTGGCGTACACAGCTATTATAATCCCTCATATTTTAATGCCTGTCAGGCATTCGTGGAGCTTTGGATAGAGGTCTATGTCGAGAATCTCGGCGAACCGATTGGTACGATTGGTCACTTCTACAACATCCTGGAGTGGATCAGTGATGAGGAGGCTGAGCGTCTGCAGCGTGAAGAGGGTATGTAATCCGAGTGAGAAAAGATAAAAAGTGACGATATGAAACAATACATGATTCGTTGGATGAGCAGCCTCGCGGTCGTAGCGGCATTGCTGTGCGGCTGTACGGAGGATCCCGAACCGGTTGCTCCCGACTTCCCGGCGCAGGTGACGGCAACCGTCTCGGCCGGTGATGTCTATACACTGCACATCCAGCCTAACACGGCTTGGCGCTTGGCCATTTCGGCCGAGTCGGCCACCTATTTCTACCTCTTGGAGGATGGCTCGAAGGTCTATACGATGCGCGGTGCTGCCGGCTCGTATGATGTGCAGATTGGCGTTTCGCCGATCGAGGAGTTCGATACGGAGCGTACTTGCGAGGTGTTACTGACACTGGGTGAGGGTGCATTGATGGAGACGCGTACGATTGCCGTGCTGACGCGTGGTGTGATCAACCGAGATCTGCAGGTTTATGCAGCCGCTACGTTTGATGAGGATGCCTCGGACTTCGTGAAGGATGAAAGCGGTGCATATATATATGGAGAGCACCCGATTTCGTCGCTGGAGTTGGTGAAGAACCTAAACGATATCTACTTGCACCGTATCATGGTGGAGGCCAATCATGATTGGGCTTTCGCCGGTGAGCTGCCTGCTTGGTTTACCCCTTCGGTGATCCATGCGCAGCAGGGACGTGCCGAGATTCAGTTGCGCACGAATCAGCAGGCTTATCCGTTCGAGGATACGGAAGTGGAGATTGGTTTTAGCGATATGACCGAGAAGCATGCACCGAAACTCACTACGGCTACATTGACCTTGAAAATAGCCGGATGTGGTGATTATGTCAGCTTGCAGTTGGGTTCGACGTTGAATTTCAGTTCGGAAGGTTACTTCGATAATGAAGGTTCATTAGTTGAATCGGGTACGATCGGTTGGCTGAATGCACCACTCGGAGCCGTCATCTACAAGGCCGCGAAGGTGGATGGCCGTTATACGACGGCTGCTGATCAGACCGACTGGATTCTGTTGACCGAGGAGGCTGAGGCCGATGCCACACCGACGGCGGGCGTTTGGTCGCGTAAATTGGTGTTGAAGGCGCAGCCTAACGAGGGCGCGGCGCGCGAGGGTGTGCTGGTTGTCGTTCCCCAGAATGAGGTGATGACGATAACGAACCCCGACACACAACTCTTTACGGAGGATGGTCAGGCAGTCAAGGAGCAATACATGGGCGCCATGTCACAAATCAAGCAGGCGGGTATGACACCTCCCGAAGATTTGGAACCGATCGAGATTGCCGAACTTGATGCGCTTCATGCTTATGGCGGTGACTTTACCGAACTTGAGGAGAATAGCTGGGTTTGGAGTCTGTTTGATGTTGAGCATGCTTATCGGATGACCTATTCTTCGAATGATAGTTCGAATGGCGGTGATCTGAAGATCAATGTGCCTTACGAAACGGTAGAGATTATCGGTTACGATTGCTCGACTATTATGCAGATTAATAAGTATGATGGTACGGTGGCAGATGGCAACGATCGTAGCTGGGTGACTGTGGAGATGAATCCCTATGGAAATGAGCAGATGCGTCGCGTGACGAGTCGCTTGAGCGACGAGTATCCTAACACCTGCCCCGGTGATATGGGCGAGAACGAGGCCTTCCTGCTTTTCAAGGATGCTGCGGGAACCCCAATCACATTGATCTATTTCGTGCTGGATCCGACCTTCTCGCCCGGTGGTAGCACGGAGAACGATACGGTATCGTTTGTTGATACATCGGTGGCTGCGCTGCATGGCGCTCGCTTGGCTGAGATCGTGGAGGGTGATGTGGACTTTAGCAAGGAGGACGAGGCAATGGGTGTTGCACAATATCGTCTGATTTACTCGAAAGCCTCGGCAAATGAGGCCGTCCTGCTCCAAGTTCCCTCTTATCATCTGCTCATTTCACAGAACGAGTGGTTGTCGGCTGTTGAAAATGGCGACGGTACGATCCGAGTGGTGATGGATGTTGAGAGTGGTCAGGGTATTTTGAACCTCTACAATGACATGTGGCAGGTGATCGTGAAGATTATCTGTGTGATGGATCCCACGATTGAGTACGATCCGTATGACCCCTATGGTGCTGTGACTTTTATGGATCGGGCGGCTGCCGAAGCTATGGGTGCAACGTTGTTGGCCGTGCAGCCTGACGACGAGACCTACGACGCCGATATGGGCTATAAGGGTGTGCCGCAGTATCGCCTGACGATGAAGCGGGAGGGTTCCGTTACCTTGAAGGTGCCGACCTATTACATCTCGTGGTGTTATCAGTCGTGGCTGACCTGTACACCCGATTGGCCCGAGAATGGTTCGGATGAGGTGACGATAACCATGACTTCAACCGGTTCGGCCGTTCAGCGCAGTAACCTGACGCTCTATGTCGAGATGAGCGAAGGTACTATTGCCGCACAGATTCAGTGTGTACTGCTCAACGAGGAATAAGCAACCAAGGAATTTTAAGACACGTTTTACGTCATGAAAATAGATAAATTGATAGGAATTGCCGTAGTGGCCTGCATGGCGCTATTTGCGGTCGGTTGTTCGGAGGATGATACCGTCGATAACCGCGAACAAGAATACGGATATATTCAGTTTAAGCTCTATAAGGCGGTCGAGGCGAATGCACCATCGCGTGCTTTGCAGGCTCCGCTGGAGTATCTTACCGAGGCGCGTAAGATCAAGGTGGCAATGGTCTATAACGGAGTGACCATCTCTCAGACGCTCAACCTGCAACAAGTGGATGAGGAGATGGCGGCATACGGTATCAGAACCGATAACCTGAAGCTGCTGACGGGTGCTTATGAGGTGATGACCTTCACGCTCTACGATGTGAACGAAGAGGAGATTTACCAGGGTGCTCCTGCGGAGAATCGCGTGGTCGAGGTGGTCGGCGGTGGTTTGTCGGTGTGCGATCTGCCCGTATCGGTGACCCCGCGTGGTCGCGCGACATTCTGTCTGACGAAGGATTTGTCGGAGTTGTCGCGTGCAGCCGAACGGGAGTACTCCTTCGATGAGATTGCTTATGCCGATTTGACGGTGGAGCACCAGGCGTCGCACCTGAAAACCAAGATCGAAAAGCTGCCTGCCAAGTTCTCGATCCATTTCGACGAGACGGACGAGGTGGAGGATGGCTATCAGACTTCGTCGCTCAAATGTGATTCGCTCATATGGCTTATGGCCGGTGAGTATCGTCTGGTCAGCTACCAGCTCTTCGATTCGAAAAAGATTCTGCTCGAGAGTTGTCCGTCGCCTACGGCTGAGGCCTTCCGGATTGTCGATAACACGACGACCGAGGTTGATGTCCCCGTCAAACTCCATGCAACTGATGAGTACCTGAAGGATTGCTATGCGTTGTATGAGATCTGGAAGAGTTTGAATGGTCCTGAGTGGTACTATTTTGGTGAGAATTATGCCGCCGGTACAAATTGGGATTTTAACAAGGATCCCGATTTGTGGTGTGCCCAGCCCGGTGTACAGGTGCACGCCAACGGTCGTATTGCACGCATCGATTTGAGTAATTTCGCATTCAGCGGTCATCTTTCGCCTGCCATTGGTCAGCTTACAGAGCTTATTGAACTTTATCTCGGTACGCACAACGATACGAATCTGTTGACTTACGACCCCGTTTTAGCACCCGATCAGACCATGGCTGAACGTAAGGCCAATCGTCTGGAGAACCATAAGCGCTATTTGGCTCAGATTCATCCTGCTACGCCCTTCTCGGAGCCTTGTGCCCGTGCATTGGCCGAGCATGGAATCTCGTTGCCCAATACGGCTTACTACGAGAAATTCACTGAGCGTGAATTGATTGATGAAATGGGTGCAGCACGTCAGCTTGTACTGCATGATACGCAGCACGGAACGTTGTGTAATGGCCTGAAATCGCTCCCGAAAGAGATTGGTTTGTTGTCCAAGTTGGAGACCTTCTATATCGCCAATAGTGAATTGGAAGCGTTGCCCGATGAGATCGCCAACCTCACCTCGTGCACCGACCTGGAGATCTACAACTGCCCGAAATTGAAGCAGTTCCCTGTACAGATCGGTCGTATGCCCGAGTTGGTTTCGCTCAACCTTTCGAATAACCTGCAATGGTCGGCTGAGGAGGCCTTGAAGGGCTTCACGGCGCTGGCTGAAGGTGCTTCGAAGGAGAAGATCCAGATCCTCTATATGCGCGAATGTAATCTGGAGGAGATTCCTCTTTCGATTCGCAATATGAAGAAGATCAGCCTGCTCGACTTGGCTTATAATAAGATCAAGACGACGCCCTCGTGGGGTAAGGAGATTGCCCCCGTGCAGCTCTATTTGGATCACAACCAACTTGAGCAATTGCCCGTGGACGAGGATGGCTATTTCTGCGGTTACGATGATATCGAAAACTTCTCGGTTTCGTTCAACAAATTGAAGAAGTTCCCCAACATTTTCTCAGCCAAGAGTAGCTTTACGATGAAATCAGTGGATTTCTCGGGTAACGATATCCAAGGTTTCGAGGGCGAGGAGGATGGCTCGTATCGTGGCCTGAGAGTGGAGACGTTGTCCTTGTCGCAGAACGTTAACATGAAGCGATATCCTGCCGCGTTGTGGAAAGCGGGTTCATTGGTGTCGTACATTATTTTGCGCGCTTGTGGCCTGGAGGAGTTTCCCAAAGGATCATTTGAAGGTAAGGAGATCATCAACCTTGTTTCGCTTGATCTTTCGTACAACAATCTTACTGATTTGCCGTGGGAGATGAATGCCGGAAATGTGCCCTACCTGTATGGTGTGGATCTTTCGTTCAATTCGTTCAGTAAATTCCCCTATGAGCCGCTTGATGCTTCGGGGCTGACGGTGCTGGCCGTTCGTTCACAGCGTGATGGTGAGGGTCGCCGTTGCCTGCGAGAGTGGCCTACGGGTATCTATCAGCATGTTGGTCTGCGAGGTCTGTATCTCGGCTCGAATGATTTACGCGAGGTCAATGATACGATTTCGACCCTCTGCTACTACCTCGATATCAGCGACAATCCGAATATCGTATTCGATGCCTCGGATATCTGCTACGCTTGGCAGGTGGGTGCCTATCTATTGTATTACGACAAGACGCAGAACATCAAGAATTGCGATCTGATGCTCCAATAAATGAGAAGAATTATGAAACTGAAGAAAGTAATATTATTGTTGATGTTGGTGGCCGGATGGGTTGCCTGCTCCGAAGAGGGAGATTCGATCGGCTTTGAGACGGATCGAACCTCGATCCAGGTGAGTGAAGTGGGTGGAACGGAGATGATTCAGGTGGTCGCTGACGGTGAGTGGACGGCCTCGACCGATGTGCCTTGGATTACGATTTCTCCGGCTAACGGTCGTGGTACTACGATGTGTCGATTCTTGATCGATTCGGCGCGTACAGCGGAGTCGCGTCAAGGTAAGGTGCGTATTCGCAACCACTCCTCGTGGGAGGATCGCGTAGTAACGGTGGATCAGGTTGGATACCCCTATTTGATCGAGGTGGATCAGCCTACGGTAGAGGTGGCCAACTACGCCAAGTCGGATCAGCGTTACTTTGACGTGAAGGTGCGAGCCAATGTGGATTTCAAGGTAAACATCCCCGATGACGCCAATTGGTTGTCCAATAAACTTTATACGCTCAAATTGGATAATGGTTTGCGTCCTCGTGAGGTGACGATCCGTTTCCAGTGGGACATCAATACGCGCCCCGAAGAGCGTTTGGCCCAGATTGCCTTCACGCCCAAGACGGACGTGAGCTTGTCTCGCCAAGATAAGTTGCAGGTGAAGCAGACGGCTGCCCTGCCGATCGAGGAGGGTACGCGTGCCGGTGACTCGATGGCGCTCTTGAGCATTGCCCGTGTGCTCGATATGATGGATTCGCATTGGGACGATGGTGAGCCGATGAGCCGTTGGAGTGGTGTGACGCTCTGGGAAGAGGGTATGGCCGGTTGCACGCCCGAGAAGGTGGGCCGTGTGAAGTATGCCGAGTTCTTCCTCTTCTACACGAAGGAGTCGTTGCCCTACGAGTTCCGCTACCTGACGGCTGCCGAGGAGCTTTACATCTTCTCGAATGCCAACTCGTTCCTCTATAGCCTATCGACGGGCGAATACCTTTCGGAGTTGACGCAGTTGAAGCGTTTGACGGTGGGTGCTTATGGCCTGACGGAGTTACACCCCTCGCTGACGAATTTGAAGAATCTGGAGTACCTGAATCTCGGATCGAATAACATGCAACGTATTCCGTCGATCTTGACGAAGGAGAATTTCCCGAATCTTAAGACGTTGATCATGAATGCGAACCAGCGTTCGGCAGTATATGATCTCAGTAATTCGACCCGTACCGATTTGGGTGGATTTATCGATGAAAAGGAGTTCCCGATCGATCTGATTAAATGGGGCTTGGATACGTTGGTGCTGTCGGTGAATTACCTGCAAGGTGAGTTGCCCACATTCGAAGATGACGAGGAGATTCCCTGCTATACGCAAGCCGAGATTGATGCTGTCGATTCGTTGCCGCAGTTCTTGGTGGATAATCGCATCAAAAAGGTGATGCCGACAACCAAACTCTTTGCCATCAACCTGAATCGTTTGTCGGGTAAGTTACCCGATTGGTTGCTTTACCACCCGGCACTCGATAGGTGGTATCCTTACAGCTTGGTCTTCCCGCAAGAGGGTCGCACGCAGCAGGGAACGGCAGCCGGTTTCTCGAACGAACCGGTCAATATGAACTACTATTATGATCTCTATACGACCAAGACGAAGCCCACGGGCGAGTTGGAGTAGTGCAAAACCGATATGATTATGAAGCAGATCTATATATACTTGATGCTTGTTGCAGCTACGGCTTTGACGGTAAGTTGCAGCAAGGAGGAGATGATGAGCCCTGTCGATCGCCCGCAAGAGGAGTTGCAAGAGCCCACCTATGTCGAAGGTGAGTTGATCGTGAAATTCTCGGCCGAGGCGGCTTCGGTGATCGAGCAGTATGTACCGACCCGTAGCGTTGGAACGCGTAGTGGTGTGGTCTCGGTGGATGAAGTGCTGGCGTTGATCGGCGGCTATGAGTTGGAGCGTGTCTTCCCGCATAGTGCCCAAAACGAGGCGCAGACGCGTGAGGCGGAGTTGGACCGCTGGTATGTGGTTCGTTTCGATAAGCGATTCTCGACCGAAGAGGTGGCTGCGAAGTTGGAGCGATTGGGCGAGGTGCAGCGTGTCAATTTGAACCGTACGCTAAAGCGCGCCTATACGGGTAAAGCTACCCCGTTGAGCCGTGAGAAGCTGGAGCGCATGGTGACTGCTACCCGCTCGTTGGCCACGAACGATCCGCTCTTTGCGATGCAGTGGAACCTGGCCAATCGAGGCGATATGTTCGTCGAGGGCGAGGTGATCAAGTCGGTCAAGGATGCCGATGTGCAGGCCACGCAGGCGTGGACACGCTCGATGGGCGATGAGTCGGTCGTCGTGGCGGTGCTTGATGAGGGTGTCGATGTGACGCACCCCGATTTGGCTGCCAATATTTGGGTCAATCAGGATGAGATTGCCGGCTCGAGGGTTGATAACGACCACAACGGTTATGCCGGTGATGTACATGGATATAACTTTATCAAGGATGTTGGCACGATTACAACCAACGATATTTATGATTCGGGCCATGGTTCGCACGTAGCCGGTGTGATTGCCGCGGTGAATAACAACGGCATTGGTATTGCTTCGATTGCTGGTGGTACGGCCGAAAAGCCAGGTGTGAAGATTATGTCGTGCCAGGTCTTTTCGGGTAATCTTTCCGGTACATCACTGCAGGTCGTGCGCGCCATTAAGTATGCGGCCGATAACGGTGCTGTGGTGCTGCAGTGTAGCTGGGGCTTTATCTCCGGCTCGGCCAATATCTACGATTGGGGCTCGCAGGGTCCTCGTACGCAGGAGGAGTTTGAGGCTTACGCTCCGCTGGAGAAGGCGGCTCTTGACTACTTCGTGCACTATGCCGGTTCGCCCAATGGTCCGATCGAGGGTGGTGTGGCGATCTTCGCATCGGGTAATGAGTCGGCCGACATGGCAGGTTACCCGGGTGCTTCGGATGAGTATATCTCGGTAGCGGGTACGGCAGCCGATTTTACGGCAGCAGTCTATACGAATTACGGCTTCGGTACGTCGATCTCGGCGCCGGGCGGTGATCAGGATTACTACTACGACTATGTAGATGACGAGCATAACTACGGCGAGGTGGGCTGTATCCTTTCGACGCTGCCGCTCAGCAAGAGTGAGACCGGTTATGGTTATATGGAGGGTACGTCGATGGCTTGTCCGCACGTGTCGGGTGTCATGGCGCTCGGTATCTCCTATGCGGCCGAGCAGCGTCGTCATTTCAAGGCTACGGAGTTGCAGCAGCTGTTGCTCGACTCGGCAACGCCAATCGATGCTTATCAGACCGGTACGAAACTCTACATGCGTTATACGGCCGATCTGGGCCCGATTCGTCCCATGCAGCTTGATTTGGGTAACTTCCGCGGTGGTATGGGTAGCGGCCAGGTCAATGCCGAGGCCTTCTTGGCAGCCATCGATGGCAAGGGCATCGAACTGCAGTTCCCGAATATCTATGTAGCGATGGGTGGTGTGGTAACCGTGTCACCGGCTCGCTATTTCAAGAACGGCGGTCAGTTGACCTACCAGGTGACGATCGCGGATAGCTCGGTGGCGGCTTGTCGTATGGCAAATGGTATACTTTACTTCCAGGGCCTTGCGGCCGGATCGACCAAAGCTTCGATTCATACGAGCAACGGTCAGTCGCAGGAGTTTGTGATTACGGTACGTCGCGCGGCTGGCGGTAACGGTTGGTTGTAAAGATAGAACGATCAGTACGACATGATGCGTAGCGGATGGATGGTGTGTCTATGGCTGGTAGCGCTTTGTAGCGATGCCTCGGCGCAGTTGCGCCTGATCGATCAGGCAAAGCTCGATAGTGTGCGCAACCCGCAGGTGGTGGAGCAGGCGATGATGCAGATCGAGGGTGGAACGATCATCACGATGGGTTCTATCGCCGAGGATGCCGAGCCGTGGCAGACCGAACTCCGTTGGCGCAATCGAGGTAATATGCCGTTGGTGATTACGCGTGTTGTAACGACATGCGGTTGCCTGAAGATGGAGTACGACCGTCGTCCCGTGCCTGCCGATTCGATCGCTCGACTACGCTTGGAGTACCATCCGAAGGGACACCCCGGTGCCGTGTATCAGCGCGTGATGATCTATACAAACCAGGCGACAGATCGTCCGACGACGATCTTGACCCTTTCGGGTGAGGTGATCCCGGCTCCCGATATGGAGGAGAGTTATCCGGCTACGTGTGGTGCGTTGCGTTTGCGCGCGAAAGAGGTTAAGTTTAGCAGCAAAGGGGGGCGACAGACGATAAACCTTGCCTGCTACAACGGCGGAGAGGAGACTCTGCGCCTATCGACCGATACACTGCTCACTTCGCCGGCCTTACGAATGCAAGCCGAGCCTGCAGTGTTGCAACCCGGCGAGGAGGGTGAGCTCATTGTGCAGTTCGATCCTTCGAAGGCGGTATTCATTCAGCCGACGATGCACCTCTATTTGGGAGGTCTGCGTGTCGCGCCGCGCCAAAGACAGTTGACCGTCAGCATAGAGTAAAAGAGACGAAAATAAAAATAATAGCATATGAAAAGAATTTGGTTTTATCTCGCTTTCATGCTTTGCTCGTTGGCCTTCGTGGGCTGTGAGTCGAATGAGGAGGAGTTTGTCGAGCCTCAGTTGGAGGTGACACCCAACAACATCGCCGGTGAGTGGATGCTCGAAAGCTGGAACAACGGACTCCCCGTGGCTGAGGGGTGTTACCTCTACATGGAGTTGGTGCGTAAGGATCGTACCTTTACCATCTATGAGAATCTGGATAGTTTCCAGACGGTGCGTCAGACGGGTCGTTACGTGATTGAGGTGGATCCCGAACTGGGTGCCGTGATTCGTGGCAATTATGACTTCGGAGGTGGGGATTGGAATCACCACTACATTATCAGCAGCCTGACGGTCAGCCGAATGATTTGGGTCGCCGTGGATGATCCGCAGGATGTGTCGGTCTACGTGCGAACGGAGATTCCGGCCGAGATCAAGTAGTGAAGGTCTGATAGAAACGACGAGGGGGTTGAGCGATAGCTTAACCCCCTCGTCGTGTGTTCTTGTCGGCTAACCTTGCCACAACTCACCGCGCAGGACGATGTGGCGGATGAGGGGCGTCGAGTAGGCGTAGGTGAAAAATTCGGGCGAGGGAATCGGCCGCGTAATGAAGCAGTTGGCTACTTTGCCCTTGGAGATCGAGCCGAAGAGATGGCTCAATCCCATGGCTGCAGCACCGTTCAACGTGGCGGCATGGAGTGCTTCGGTCGGGGTCATCCGCATCTGCGTGGCGGCCAAAGCCATCACCATCCGCATATTGCCCGAAGGCGACGATCCGGGGTTGTAATCCGAAGCCAATGCTACGGCCAATCCCGCCTCGATCATGCGGCGAGCCGGCGGATAGCTCATGCCGAGGAAAAAGGCTGCACCGGGCAACATGGTAGGCATCGTTTCGCCCTGCTTGAGTGCCTCAATCTCCGCATCTCCCATGCATTCCAGGTGATCGACCGATAGCGCTTTCTCACGCACACCGAGCTGTACGCCGCCCGAAATGGCCAACTCGTTGGCGTGAATCTTGGCACGCATGCCATGGCGTTCGCCACAACGGATGATGCGCTCGGTCTCCTCGAGGGTGAAGAATCCCTGGTCACAGAACACATCAACAAAATCGGCCAAACCCTCTCGGGCGACAGCGGGAATCATCTCCTCGCAGACCAAATCGACGTACTCCCCTTGACGGCCGATGTAGTTGCGCGCTACGGCATGCGCACCGAGGAAAGTGGCTCGTACCTCGATCGGCTCTTCGCGTCGGATGCGACGAATGACGCGCAACATCTTCAGCTCATCTTCGGTCGATAGGCCATAACCGCTCTTGATTTCGACCAGACCCGTACCCATGCGCATAATCTCATGTACACGCTCCAGAGCCTCTCGGTAGAGCTCCTCTTCAGTGGCCTCATGGAGTCGATCGGCCGAGTTGAGAATGCCACCGCCACGACGGGCGATCTCTTCGTAGCTCAGACCGTGGATCTTGTCCAAAAACTCCTGCTCGCGACTACCTGCATAGACCAGGTGGGTGTGCGAATCGCAGAACGAGGGAAAGAGCGTGCCACCCTCGGCATCGAGCACCTCGTCTGCATCGAGCGAGGGCAACTCCTCCATCGGACCGAAGGAGGCAATACGACCATCCTCGGCCAGAAGATAGGCGTTGTCGATTCGCCCGAGTTGATCCATTGCGCGGCCCGCGATGCGCTCACGATGCTCCGTGTCGATGCCGACAATCGTGCCGATATTTTTGATCAGTAATCTCATCGTTTGTTGCGCAAGAATTGGATCGACGATTCAATGTGGGGATACATCACCTCGTCGTTGTCAATGAAAGGAACGACTGTTCGATAATCGGCTACCAACTGCTCGATCTTCGCCGATGAACGCGCCGGACGGCGGAACTCCAATGCCTGTGCCGCGTTCATCAGCTCAATAGCCAAGACGCGCTCCACATTCAACACGACGCGCGCTAACTTGGTGGCGGCATTCGAGCCCATGCTGACATGGTCCTCCTGACCCTGCGACGAGGGGATCGAATCGACCGAAGCGGGCATGCAAAGTCCCTTTGTCTGGCTCACGATCGAGGCAGCAGTGTACTGCGGAATCATGAAACCGCTATTCAGACCCGGCTTGGCCACCAGGAAGTGGGGGAGTCCTCTTACGCCGGCAATCAGCTTGTAGGTTCTGCGCTCTGAGATGTTGCCCAATTCGGCCACGGCAATCGCCAGACAATCCATCGCTACAGCAATCGGCTGACCGTGGAAGTTGCCGGCCGAGACGATGATATCCTCGTCGGGGAAGATGGTCGGGTTGTCCGTTACGCTGTTGATCTCGGCCTCCAAGACCGAGGCAACATAATCAATCGTATCCTTCGATGCGCCGTGTACCTGCGGAATGCAGCGGAACGAGTAGGGGTCTTGTACGTGCTGCTTGGGACGGCTGATCAGTTCACTACCCTCCAGGAGCGAGCGAATGGCGCGTGCCGTGGTGAGCTGACCGCGGTGGTTGCGAATCAGGTGTACATTGTCCGAGAAAGGCTCAATGCGACCATCGAAGGCGTCGAGCGAAAGGGCTCCGATGCGGTCGGCCCAGCGGCTCAGATCCTGCGCCTTGAGGAGCGACCATACGCCATAAGCACTCATGAATTGCGTGCCGTTCAGGAGTGCCAGTCCCTCCTTCGATTGGAGTTCGATCGGCTCCCAGCCAAAACGTGTGAGGATCTCGGCCGAGGGGTAGATTTTGCCCTCGAACTCCACCTCGCCCAAACCCAAAAGCGGCAACGAGAGGTGTGCCAGCGGTGCCAAATCGCCCGAAGCACCGAGCGATCCCTGCTGATAGACAACGGGCAGGATGTCGTGGTTGAAGAAGTCGATCAGACGCTCCACTGTGATGAGCTGCACACCCGAGTGGCCGTAGGAGAGCGATTGCGCCTTCAAGAGCAACATCAGTTTGACGATCTCATTCGGAACGCGTTCGCCTGTGCCGCAGGCGTGCGACATGACGAGGTTCTTCTGCAACTGTGCCAGCTCATCTTTGCCGACCGAGATGTTACACAACGAGCCGAAGCCCGTCGTGATGCCGTAGATCGGCTCTTTCTGCTTCTCCATCTTGCGGTCCAGGTAGGCGCGGCAATGGAGAATGCGCTGCTTGCTATCCTCGCTCAACGCAAGGGCCATTTGTTGGTCGATGATCGTGCGGAGGTGGTCCAACGAAAGGTGCTCCGCCGAGATATGATGGTATTCCATAGTTGGGTTTATTTAGGTTAGTTGAGTAGTTCTTGAATCATCGCTTCATCGGCGAGGTTCGGGAGGGTGACTTTCAGCTCCGGCGTGCGTTCCATCTCGCGACGAATGGCATCCATAGCCCCTTCGTTGCGAGCCCATGAACGACGGGCAATGCCGTTGTTTACATCCCAAAGCAACATCTGGCGGATGCGGCGATCGGCCTCCTCCGAGCCGTCGATCACCATGCCGAATCCGCCGTTGATCACCTCGCCCCAGCCTACGCCGCCACCGTTGTGGATCGAAACCCACGTGGCACCACGGAACGAGTCGCCGATAACGTTGTGGATGGCCATGTCGGCCGTGCGGTTCGAGCCGTCGTAGATGTTTGAGGTCTCGCGGTAGGGCGAGTCGGTACCTGAAACGTCGTGGTGGTCACGTCCCAAGACAATCGGTGCCGAGATTTTACCCTCGCGGATAGCCCGGTTGAAGGCCAATGCAATCTCTGTGCGACCCAATGAATCGGCGTAGAGGATACGCGCCTGCGATCCTACGACCAAACGGTTTTTACCCGCCTCGCGAATCCAGCGGATGTTGTCTTCGAGCTGTCCACAGATATCAGCGGGAGCCGTTTTGCGAATCTCCTCCAATACCTCGGCCGCCAAACGATCGCTCTCGGCCAGATCCTCCGCTTTGCCCGATGTGCAGACCCAACGGAAGGGACCGAATCCGTAGTCGAAGAACATCGGACCCATGATATCTTGCACGTAAGAGGGGTAGCGGAAACGTCCGCCGCGCCCCATCACCTCGGCACCGGCACGCGACGACTCCAAGAGGAAGGCGTTGCCGTAGTCGAAGAAGTACATGCCGTGTGCGGTGAGCTTGTTGATGGCGGCCACCTGACGACGCAGCGAGGCCTGGACACATTCGCGGAATCGCTCCGGCTCCTCGGCCATCATCTTGTTCGAGGCCTCGTAGCTATAGCCGACGGGGTAGTAACCACCGGCCCATGGGTTGTGCAGCGAGGTCTGGTCCGAACCCAAATCGACTTTGATCTGCTCCTTGGCCAGACGCTCCCAAAGATCCACCACGTTGCCGACATAGGCCATCGAAACGACCTCCTTGTCGGCTACGGCCTTGCGGATACGGGGAATCAGTGCGTCGAGATCGGTGTGCAGTTCATCGACCCACCCCTGCTCGTAGCGCTTCTCGGCAGCCTTGGGGTTGATCTCGGCCACGACGCTGACGACTTGCGAAATGTTGCCGGCCTTGGGCTGAGCACCCGACATGCCGCCCAAACCCGACGAAACGAAGAGCATGCCGCGCGGATCGGTCTGCCCCTCGGCGTAGCGTTTGCGGGCAGCGTTCATGACCGTAATTGTGGTGCCGTGCACGATGCCCTGCGGACCGATGTACATGTACGAGCCGGCCGTCATCTGTCCGTACTGCGAGACTCCGAGGGCGTTCATGCGCTCCCAGTCGTCGGGTTTCGAGTAATTGGGAATCACCATGCCGTTCGTGACAACGACGCGCGGCGCTTCACGGTGCGAAGGGAACAAACCGAGCGGGTGGCCCGAGTACATCACAAGGGTCTGCTCGTCGGTCATCTCCGAGAGATACTGCATCGTAAGGCGGTATTGTGCCCAGTTCTGGAATACGGCACCATTACCGCCATAGGTGATCAGTTCGTGGGAGTGCTGTGCTACCGCCTTGTCCAGGTTGTTCTGGATCATGAGCATGATGGCTGCCGCCTGGCGCGAACGAGCGGGATACTCCTCAATCGGACGTGCCTTCATCTCGTAGTCGGGACGGAAACGATACATGTAGATGCGACCATAGCGCTTCAACTCCTCCAAGAACTCCTTGGCCAGGGTCTTGTGGTGCTTTTGGGGAAAGTAGCGCAGCGCATTCTTCAGCGCCAATACCTTCTCCTCTTCGGTGAGGATCTCTTTACGCTTCGGGGCGTGGTTGATCGTCTTGTCATAAGGCTTCGGTGCAGGCAGGGTAGAGGGTATGCCGCCCCGAATATCATCTTGAAACTCTTTCAGTGTCATATTTTATCCGATTTTTTGTTCTACAATCGTCAATACCTCCTGCTCGGCCTTGACTGCCTCCTCGGCGATGCGGTCGGCTTCGGCGGTGAGTTCGTCGGCCTTTGCGCGATCCTTCAGCCCGGCTGCGTTGATGCGGACATTGAGGCGTGCACCCAGTACGGCACTACGGGCAGCCAATGCACCTACACCGGCATCCGATACCGAGTTGGGGTTGCCCTCCTCGGCCATTGCCTTCACGAGCGGGAAGACACGTGCAGCAGCCTTCATTGTACGTAAAGGAACCTCCGTGGCGTAGAGCGTAGCCTCCTGTAAGGCGGCGCTGCGGGCAGCCTTCTCTTCGTCCGTCGTTTTGGGCATGGCGAATACGGCCATGATGCGGTTGAAGGCCTCGGTGTCCTCGTCCACGAGGTGTAACAGCTCGGCCATCAACGCCTGACCCTCCTCGGCATAGTCGGAGAAGTACTCCCACTGATCGTCCCAACCCGCTTTGTGCGACGAGAGGTTGGCGACCATCGTGCCCAGGGCTGCACCCAGCGCGCCCATATAGGCCGAGATCGAACCGCCACCCGGTGCAGGCGATTCGCTGGCTGTCTCCTCTGCGAAGCCCTTGGTCGTAAGGTCAATGAGGCGCTTGCCGCTCTTGTCGGCGATCATGTATTCGATCACCTTCTCCTTGGGAATGAAGGGCTTCAGATCGTCTAATCCCATCGACTTGATGGCGATGCGGATAATCTCCTCCTCGGTGATGCCGACCGAACGATGCTGCTTTTTCAGGAAATATTTACCCGCCTCGATGAGGGCGCGTTTCGGTACAAGACCTACGATTTCGGTGCCCGTAACGCGTACGCCGCGTGCATCGGCTTTGCGACACACCTCGTCGAAAGCGACGTGTAGCGGCGTGACGGCAATGTCCGTCAGGTTCATCGAAACCTGGGCAATGCCGTACTCGTCGATAAACCAACCGATGCCCTTCGTGGCCTTGAGCGAACCGGGACGCATCACAGGGTTACCCTCGGCATCCTTGACAATCTTGCCTACGATCGGATTGCCCTCGCGCACGGGGCGACCCTTTTCGCGTACGTCGAATGCAATGGCGTTGGCACGACGTGTGGAGGTGGTATTGAGGTTGAAATTTACGGCAATCAGGAAATCACGTGCACCCACGGCCGTCGCGCCCGTGCGGGCAACGCTCTCGTCATAGGGACGAGCACCGAAGTCGGGAGCCTTCTCCTTCGTGGCGAGTTTTTCGGGCAGGGCCTCATATTCGCCCTCGCGGCAGACGGCGAGGTTCTTTCGCTCCTCAGTATAGGCGGCTGCCTCGTAGCAGTAGGTCGGGATCGAGAGCTCCGTGGCGATGCGCTCGGCCAGTGTGCGGGCCAGGGCAGCGCACTCCTCCAGCGTAATGCCGGCGATAGGTACCAGCGGCAGAACGTCCGTAGCGCCCATACGCGGGTGCTCACCCTTGTGGTGGCGCATGTCGATCAGCTCGGCAGCGCGCTTTACGCCTTGGAAAGCAGCCTCGACAACGGCCTCGGGCTCACCGACAAAGGTGACTACCGTGCGGTTCGTTGCTTCACCCGGATCTACGTCCAGCAATTGGATGTCGGCCGCAGCCTCGATGGCATCCGTAATCTGTTTGATAACTTCCTTGTTGCGTCCTTCGCTGAAGTTGGGAACGCACTCAATGATTCGTTTTGTCATATGGATAGATGATGTTGAATATTCTTTCCTCAAATTTAGCCCAAAATCTTTGATTTTGCAAGAGCCGTGGTTTGCAATTCTCCGTTCAATGGTGTAAATTTGTGGAAAACGAACCCAAACAGCCTATGAAACGCAGCTATACCGAAATAGAATCTCGCGAAGCGTTACAACCGCTCTTGATCGAAGGCACCTGCCTGACCCATTATGCCTTCCAGGCGATTCGTTTCGATGATACGGCCGCATGTTGCCGTTATGAGGATTGTCTCTTCATCGGGTGCCGGATTCCCGATGCAATGCGGCCGATGATGGGTGCGAGGTGCTACGAGTTTCCTGAGTTGCCGATGCCCTTCCGTGTCTTCCCGCCGCAACTCTACTCGGCCGATTCGCTCTATCTGGGTTATGACCCAACCGATGAACGCACCTTTGAGAGTTGCTACGATACACAGGTTTATCGCCATTATATCGATCGTGGTAAGCGGGCTTCGTGTATTCGTGAGACATTGGCGCGCTATCTGCACGACCATTCGATCAGTGATGCATTGCACGATTTGCTGGATAAATATGATGAGCGTCAGCCGGTTGCTATTATGGGCGGTCATGCCTTGTCGCGCGCCGATTCAGCCTATCGTTCCATCGCCCGTATCAGCAAACGGTTGGCAGAGGCGGGGTGCTTGATGATGAGTGGTGGCGGTCCGGGTGCCATGGAGGCAACCCATCTTGGCGCTTGGTTTGCCGGACGAACAAACGATGAACTGATGGAGGCTGTTGATTACTTGGCTATGGCGCCGACCTATCAAGATGCAGGGTGGCTTGCTTCAGCTTTTCGGGTGATGCGCCGTTATCCGCGCGTAACTGAGGCTTGCAGCATCGGTATCCCGACTTGGTTCTATGGCCATGAACCGGCCACACCTTTTGCGACGCATATTGCCAAATATTTCGAGAACAGCATTCGTGAGGATGGCTTGTTGGCCTTGGCGAAGGGTGGTGTGATTTATGCACCGGGTAGCGCGGGAACGATGCAGGAAATTTTCCAGGATGGTGCTCAGAATCATTACGAAACATTTGGTTTCTCTTCGCCGATGGTCTTCCTGGGAAGGGATTATTGGACACGCCAATTGCCTGTCTATCCACTCTTGGAGGAGTTGATTGATGCCGGTAAGTATCGCAACTTATTGCTCTCGATAACCGACGAGGAAGAGATGGTGGTAGAGACGATTTTAAATTTTGTATTTTGAAAAATTGATCGATAAATACAATAAAATGCAATATTAATTTGTATTTTACAAAAGTGGTATTTAACTTTGTGGGTGAAATAACGCTTAAATAACATGTTATGAATCCTACTTCAGTCTTAACTACCGCTATTCAGGAAGAGAAGTTATGCCACGATTTGGAGATTGGTGATATCTACCTCTTTCGAGCAGATGCCGATGTAGCCACCCGGCAACATGAGCTTTGGATTCTCTTCCAAGATTGGACACCGCAAGGAGTCTATGTTGAATCCTGCACATCCGATTTTATCCATTATGAGCATCGGCAACTGCTGCCACCGGAATATCATTACGTGCGACCGGCTACACGCGATGAAGTGCGCGACTTCAGTTACGGCCAAGCCTTGTTTGAGCTGAAAATGCATCAAGGTTAAGTGCTATTTTCCCGTGTGAAGAGTAAGATTGTCCAAATGCGGACAATCTTTTTTGTTGCGTTCTATTGATGATTTACGGAAAAATCATTAACTTTGTTAGAAAGCAACGCGGAAAACCGAAAATTAATTACATAAACCAATAAAACTACACCAATATGGAATTACCATTTGCAGAATCGTGGCGCATCAAGATGGTGGAGCCGATTCGTAAGAGTACGCGCGAGGAGCGCGAGGCTTGGCTGAAAGCAGCCCATTACAACGTCTTTCAGTTGCGAGCTGATCAGGTCTACATCGACTGCTTGACCGACTCGGGTACGGGTGCCATGAGCGACCGCCAGTGGGCTGCGATGATGATGGGCGACGAGAGCTATGCAGGCTCTCTGTCGTTCTTCCATCTTAAGGAGACGATTACCCGCCTGACGGGCTTCGAGTATGTCATCCCGACACACCAGGGTCGTGCGGCCGAGAATGTGCTCTTCAGTCACCTTGTAAAGGCCGGCGACGTTGTTCCCGGTAATTCGCACTTCGATACGACGAAGGGCCACATCGAGAGCCGCAAGGCGATGGCGCTCGATTGCACGATCGACGAGGCAAAGAACACGCAGCTCGAGCACCCCTTCAAGGGTAATGTCGATCCCGAGAAGTTGGAGAAAGCGCTGGCCGAGCACCACGAGAAGGTGCCCTTTATCATTGTGACGGTGACAAACAACACGGCCGGTGGTCAGCCCGTTTCGATGGCCAATTTGAAGGCCGTGCGTGCGATTGCCGATAAATATGGTAAGCGCGTCGTGCTCGACTCGGCTCGCTTTGCCGAGAACGCCTACTTCATCAAGACGCGCGAGGAGGGTTATGCCGATAAGACGATCAAAGAGATCGTGAAGGAGATGTACGACTTGGCCGATGGTATGACCATGTCGGCCAAGAAAGACGGTATTGTCAACATGGGTGGCTTTATTGCCACGCGCCACGAGGATTGGTTCGAGGGAGCGAAGCGTTTCTGCATTCCCTTTGAGGGCTACCTGACCTACGGCGGTATGAATGGCCGTGATATGGAGGCGCTGGCCGTTGGCTTGGACGAGAATACGGAGTTTGATAACCTCGAGACGCGTATCCGCCAGGTGCAGTACCTCGCGGCCCGTCTCGATGAGTATGGTATCCCGTATCAGCGTCCTGCAGGTGGTCACGCCATCTTTGTGGATGCTTCGAAGATCTTGACGAAGGTGCCGAAGGAGGAGTTCCCCGCCCAGACGCTGACCGTAGAGCTCTATTTGGAGGCCGGTATCCGCGGTTGCGAGATCGGTTACATCTTGGCTGACCGTGATCCTGTGACGCGCGAGAACCGCTTTGGTGGTCTCGATCTGCTGCGCTTGTGCATCGCTCGCCGCGTCTACACGAACAACCACATGGATGTTATCGCCGTGGCTTTGAAGAACGTCTTTGATCGTCGCGACGAGATTACGCGCGGTATGAAGATTACGTGGGAGACGGAGCTGATGCGCCACTTCACGGTGAAGTTGGCCCGCGCCGACGAGTAGGAGCGTGAGTATATACAAAAAACCTGTCTAACATCGTTAGACAGGTTTTTTGTTGGTTGTAAGCTAAGGCTTACTGCAGGTACTCAAACGCTACCGAACCATTTAACGGTACATTGATCACGTTGTTTACCAGCTGAGCCTTGCGCGTGCCGAGAATCTCGGGCGACGTAACAAAGACAATCAGACGGCAGTTGTCACTTACCAACTTCTCGGCCAGCTGAATCGAGAAATTGTACTCAACGGTTGCGCCCTTCGCAATCTTACCCAGGTCGTGACCCGAGTAGTCGGTGGCCGATTGCTTGCTGTCACAGTAGCGTACGCAACTATTGTGGATATAGTCCTTCCAGTTACCCGGAGCACCGGCATTCGTCTGCGTACCCTTAATGCCGTCCTCGATTACCCAGGCACCGATGCGGTACTCGCCCTCCTCGGCAGCCTTGACGGTAGCCTTCAGCGATACGGTGCGCGTAGCAGCGTCATAAACCGACGTAGCCGAAATGCCAACCAGCGCCTTCGTGCGGTTGAGCTGGGCAGTCAGGATCTTCTCGTTGTATTCCACGCTGTTGGACTGCTGCGAATTGACGTTGAAATCGAAGTTCAGGGTGGGGTAGCCCGTAATTCCGGTTTGGAACACCAGACCCTGACCGGCAGCACCCAAGAAGGCGGGGTCCGTGTTGTTGTAGCTGTGGACAGCCACAAATACACTGTTATTCTTCACCTCCTCTTTTGGGAGCATGTCGTTCAACATATTAATCATATAAGGGCAGTACTGGCAGCCCGTACCCGTAAACTGAATCATCAGCACACGACGCTTGAAATTGAGGTTGTTTGCATCGGGATCCGGCGGAGTGGGATTACCCGAGTTGGGCTTGACGGCCGTGATGGTAATGGTGTTGCTGCTCTTCGAGTTGTACGAAGCGCGGAGCATATAGTTACCCTCTGTGGTCGTCGTGAACTTACCATTGGTCAGGGTGACCGTGTTGTTGCTGCTGTCGTGGATAGTATAACCCGACGAGATCACCTCGTCGCCCAACTTGACGGTCAGCGTAGCGGCATCCGTACCATCGGCAGTAATCTCCGTCTTATCGCTCGACAGCACCAACTTAACCTCGGGCTGCGGAGGCGTGGGAGGTGTGGGAGGCGTGGGGTCGTCTTGACCGCCATCGCCACCGCACGAAACGGTCAGCAAGGCAGCTGCGAAGCCCATCATGAGGAATTTCCAACTTTTCATCATGGTTATTCTTTTTTTAGTGTTTCTTAGAATGAGGTTGTCAGCAGAAAGTTTACACCCGTGTATGCAGGCGAGTAACGACATACACCACCCGAGCAGATGTAGCCGGCACGATTGCGGCCGTAGCTCAACTGCAGGCGCGTGCGGTTCTTCGACCAGCTTACACCACCGTTGTAGTAGTTGGTGTCGGTCTCGCCGAGGTTGTACATGTCGCTGAAGTAGAAGCTCCACATCGGGGCAAAGCTATACTCTACCAAGCCGGCTACCCAATCACCCTCGTAGTCGTTCGAGAGGAGGTATTGAGCCTCTACGCGCAACGAGTGCTTGCGGTTGAACTTATAGGTGAAGTCGCCCACGAAGATATTCGAGGCGTAGGTCTCCTCGTCCCAACCGTGGTTGGGATTCCACTCCTGACGCGAGAAGAGGAAGGTGGTCTTGACCTTCTTGCTCCACTGGCGCTCCACGTCGAAATTCAGATCCTGCCACAAGAGGTTGCGCTTGCCCGTGTTTTGGTCAGCGTTCAGCATGTAATAGGTCGAATAGTTGACGTGGAAATTCCAATAGCGGTAGCGGCTTTCGGTGCTACGCAACGAGTAGGCCAAATCAACCTGACCGCCCAGCTCACCCTCGACATTGACCTGATACGGATTCAGGTTGGCCAACATATAGGTATATTGGCGCGTCAAGGCGGGGAGGTAGTTCATCGTGTTGTTGATGCCCATGTTGTAGATCGAAATGTGCGTGCCCATGTGCTCCAGGCGACGGAACATACCCATTGCACTGAAGTTGCCATGGCTGTAACCGATCTCACCCAAAAAGGCCGTTCCCTTCTCGGCGGCAATAGCGCTACTATTAGCCATGTCGTTGCCACGGGCTGCATACTCTCCGCGCAGCGAAAAGCCTTTGTAGCCAAAGTTCAGGCGACCCGAGTAGAGCTGCACGTTCTTCTTTTGGCCCATCTCCTCGAGGAGCTCATCGAGGAGTTCGTCCTCGCCATTGAAATCCTCCATGCGGTTGACGAAGCTACCCTCCAGCGAAAGCAGCATCTCGTCCATGCGGAACATATCGGCCAGCGAAAGGCTCAAATCGGCGCCCATCACCCAGGTGTCCGAATAGCTCGTGTTCAGGCGCTGACGACCACCGAGGGCCTTGATCTGACCCCACTGACCCAGGCGACCGATGACACGACCACCCTCAATCGAGTTGTTGATACCCAGCTGACGGTCCTCGAACGAGCGGAATACCAGTCCGTTACCGAATTGGTCGTAAACGTCACCCACCAAGATCTCATAATTCTTGTCGGCCCACTGGATATACTTCGAGAGGAAGAATTTGCAGTCTCCGTAGCCCAGATCGTTAAAACCGAGCTGTACGGGGAGGAATGCATTACCCTGTACGCCTACCGAAAAACGCCCCAGCGTATAATCCAATTTGAGGAAGTTGTGCGAACCGAATTTCTCGATCGGCTCCTCGCCAATCTTCGAGTCGTCGACATAATAGATCGAGTTCGACTCCAAGCTTGCAGCTAACTGGCCTCGCTTGCCGATACGGATCTGTGCCGAGAGCGACGAGATCGCAAAGACTGCTACCAAAAGTAAAAGAATGCGTTTCATTACAGGTTACTTTTTCTGCTTGTTGAGCTTGAGAATCTTCTCGAAGAGCGCCTCCTCGCTACCCGGGGTATAACCCGAGTGCGAAGCAACGATATTACCGTTGGCGTCTACGACAAACGATTGGGGCGTGAGCGACACGTTCATGGCACGTTTCAGTGCCTGGTTGTCGTCAAAGAGGCAGATGAACTCCCAACCGCGTGCTTTCGAGATGGCTTTTGCGCTCGCTTTGAGGCGGGCATCGTCGGTCGATACGGCGATAACTACAAAATCAGCCTCCTCGCGCCACTCCTCCAGGGCATCGTTGATTGCGTTCAGCTCCTGAATACAAGGCTTGCAGGCAATCGACCAATAGGAGATAATAGCGGGTTTGCCGCCGGCGACTTCGCGCATCGAAATCATTTTACCCTCGGCATTCTCCACCATCAAATCGGGGAGTTGCTGTGCCGAAACGGCAGTCACGGCCATGAAGGCACACAACAGACTCAAAAGTTTCTTCATAATCACTAAATGCTGTGGATACTCCTATCCTAATAAAATAACCGCAAGGAGGAGTCCCCTCGCGGGAACTCCTCGATTGCGGTGTGAATGTGCAATTATTTGCGGGCCTGAAGCTTCTTCTGCTGCTTCTCAGCCATTGCCTTGAGGTTGGCCTCAACCTGCTCGGCCGTGAACTGCTTTGCATTGAGCTTCTTGAACTCAACCTTCTGCGTCGCAGCCTTGAGCGGCGTCAAGCTCTTCGACATATCCTTCGCGGGTGCATAAACGGCACCGTTAGCCGACTTGATCTGCTGGAACTGCTTGTTGGCAGCAAAGGCAGCGGCAGCGCGACGAACAGCTGCGGTGTTAACCGTCTGCTCGACGGCCTCACCCGACTTGCGCGTCAGTACTACGTCGCCGAAGTTCTGCGTCTCGAAGAAACCAAGCTGACCATACGAATCGTAAACGACGTTGGGGTAGTAGGTCGTGCCCTCATGCTCGAACGACTTGATGGTGATGGTGTTGCCATCGGCCGATACCTCTACGGGGATGTTGTGCCATGCCGTTACATCGTCGTTCTTCGTCGGATCCAGCGGTGTGTAGAGTGCCGTGCTGGTCTCGGCGTTGGCACCAACCAGGTAGTAAGCCGAACCGCTCGTCCAAGACGTCAGCGGAGCAACGCGGTTGATGTTGACGGGGATGAAGAGCGAACCATCCTCGGCAACCTGCAGGAACCACTTCGGACCGAAGTCGTAGAACATGACATCAACGGTCGACGAGTTGTAACCCGACGTGTCGATGAACAGATCCCACGGTCTTGCGTGACGCAGGGGCGAGTACTGAGCCGAGTAGCTGCTGATATCGAAGCCCCAACCGGTGCAGAGTACACGGTTCTGACCACGGGTCTTGGCGTTGAAGTGGGCAGCCTGCTCCTTGAACTGAGCATAGTATGCGTCGGTCTGCTCCTTCGAAACACCGTTATCCTCATAGATCTGGTATACCTCCTCGGTCAGCGTCTCGGGATAGGTTACATCGCCGATAACAACGTCACACGAAAGTGCCGTCTCGTTAACCCACGAGTACGAACCGGTCTGCCAATCATACTGCTGCTTCTTTACGGTAGCCGTAGCGGTCCACGTACCGGCGAGCGAGGTGAAGTACTCCGACTCAATGCGCTCGGCGTCAGGAATGCTGCCCGACCAAGCGTCAGCCCAAGCGATACCATCCTCCGAATCGGGGTTGCTCGGACGACCCTCCGAGTTCCAGCCCATAACGGCCAGACGGGTCTGAGCCTCCTCGCGCGAGTCGAACTCTACCAAAAGACCCTCAGCCGAGTTGATAGCCTCGATCTCATCATACGAGAAGTCGGCATAGCCCTTGTTCGACGAAATAATGTCGCTGTAGGTCGAGTAGTTCAACTCCTGATTGAACTCACGTACGTAGTTGCAAGCGTAGCTGGCCTCTACAACGGGGATCTTCGAAACGTTCTTCACGTTGAAGCGAGCCGAGAAAGCCGACGTGGGCTCCAGGGCGGTAACCTCGATAACGGGAGCTTCGATGGTGTAGTCCGGCATCTGGAAGGTGATCTGAGCAAAGCTCTGAGCCGAAGGATCGGCCTCGAGTACGTTCTCACCGTACATCTCATCGTAAACCTCCTTGCCGTCCATCGCTACTACGAAGGCGTGGTAAACATTACCCGGATTGATCTCCCAGAAGAAATCCGACAGAGCAACCTGCATCGGTACCGTACCGGGAACCGAGTAGGTACCTACAACCATCGAGGCGAAATACGAGGTTACGAACCACTGCAGGTACTCTTCGTGACCCTCCAGATAGGTGTCGAGAATCTGCTGATAGGTGGCGTGGTCCATCAGGGCCAACGTATACATGAAGGGACGATTCTTCTCATCGGGGATGAAGTTAACTACACCGTTGTGGGGCGTCAGATCGGCTACCGAAAGGTTCACCTTACCCTGGTAGGGCTTGGGCTGATCGGTAACGGTCAGGATGCGCTGGTGCCATGCACCCTCCTCCCAGTAGGGATCCTGCTCGGGAAAATCGGGCGTTTCACCCCACGACCAAGCCATCACAGCGTCGCTGTAGCTCATCATGTCGAAGGGGAACTCGTAGTAACCCATGCCCCAACCGTAGGGATGCTCACACATGCCGGCCTCCGACATGATCAGGTAGAGCGGCTCACCCGGAGCAACGAAGTCCCAGTAGTAGTTGGCCTCACCCGTCCACTCGTCGAAAATGAGCTGGCCGTTGGCGTCACGTACCCAACGCGTATCGTTGTTGATGTTGAGCACCGTGTCACGGCGGATCATGTAACCCGGATAAACCTCGTCGTTGAGCTCCAGGAAGCTGATGTCGGCACTTGCACCAAACCAGGTGTTACCCTTGATCTTCGAGTTGTACATGGCCATGTTCGTAACACCCCACTTAACGACTTTACCCTTTTCGGCAACCGATGCGGGGAACTTGACGTTCACCTCGAAACCATCCGAGTGGGTGCGGAAAACGGTTACGTCGTCCGTGTAGTCGATCGTCGTGAAGGGAACGGTGATAACCTCACCATAATACTCCTCAACGATCGCATCGTCGAACTTGTCCTGAGCCGGCAGGCACTTGGCGGCTACATAGAGTACATAGTCGGTCAAACCAACCATGCCCGACTGACCATCCAGCGTGATCTTGGTCTCGGCAGCGGGCCACTCCACGATGGTACCCTCGGCGAAGATTTCGGTCTCCGAAGGAGTTGCCTCCTCGGGCGAGAGCAGTACCCATGCGTACTCTGAAATGTCATTGGTCGAAACGGTGAACTCGGCCGAATTCCATGCCGTCGAGGCACCCTCAACCGATACCATCGGCTGCGGGATAAACGGAGTCGTCGTCTCATCGTCCGAACATGCGGTGAAACCTGCTCCTACAAAAGCAAGAGCCGTGATCCACAGCAAATTACGTAAAAATAAACGCATAATTAATAAATATTAAAGTGAATAAAAGTGAATTTTTTTGTGGTAATTCAAGGCGCAAGGTACGAAAAAAAATAAGAAAATGAGATTTTTAGGCGGTGGATTTACTAAAAAATATCAAATACTTACATTTTGTCAGTTGTGTTGTGACAGATTGTGCAAAATTAAACATATTGACCAAATAAATATACGAATCGGTAAAATCGGATAGTCTCTGAATGAGAGTTAGTAAGATAATAAATATTAGAAGAATATAAATTACCGATAATCAGCAAAATATAGTTAAATCGAATTGCTCTTTACGCGCTGTGGCAAGGCTCGAATTAACAAAATAAGAGAGCCTGCCTGATGAAAAATCAGGCAGGCTCTCTTTGTGGGCCCAGGGGGGCATGATCCCACGACCTTCGGATTATGAGTCCGCTGCTCTAACCAACTGAGCTATGGGCCCTGCTTTTGTTAAGCGGTGCAAAGATAATGAAAATTCAAAATTTAGAATTCAAAATTCAAAATTATTTTGGATTCACGGCTTTGAATCGGGGTTATCTGCACAAAAAGAGCGATAAAAAAAGCGACAACCTAAAAAGTTGCCGCCTTCGTAGCGAGAGAGAGACTTGAACTCTCGACCTTCGGATTATGAATCCGACGCTCTAACCAGCTGAGCTATCTCGCCATTGCTCTTAAAGCGAGTGCAAAGATAAGTCAAAAATCCGTTTGTGCAAAATCTTTTGCGGAAAAAATTGAAAATTTCCTTTGTCGTTGCTCCTTTGGTATTGATTTTGAAACGGGTAGCCTATGAATCTTTTTTAATGTGCAGATGGAAATTTCGCTTCGTGATTGGCTGATTCGGACGGTTCATTGGTTGCGGGTGGTGGCCGGCGTGGTGTTATTGGTCGCCTTTTCGTGGGAGATACTCGAAGGGCATGGCGGACGTCTGTCGCCGATGTATCTCGATGTGCAGCTGGCGGTCTGCCTGCTCTTCTTGCTCGATTATCTGCTCAATCTTCTTTTTACAGATCATCCGTGGCGCTATGCGCGACAGAATTGGCTCTATCTGTTCTGTTCGATTCCCTGGCTGAACCTGGTTGAGTGGGGTGGGGTGGTGTTGCCACGTGGCTGGTCGATGGGGGTGGGGTTGTTGCCGATTGCCGTGATTGTGATGGCGGTCTATATCCTGTTGGAGTGGATCGATCATCGGCGCATCCATCGGCTCTTCTTTACCTATCTGGTCGGCACACTGCTCTTTACCTACCTGGCGGCGCTCATCTTCTACGATTTCGAGGGTGCTGCATCCGGCCAGCTTGATAACTTTGGCGATGCGCTTTGGTGGGCAGGGGCGAATCTCTCCACGGCCGGATCCTCCATTATCCCTACGACGTCGGTTGGTAAGGTGCTTTCGGTTATGCTTCCGATGGCAGGCATGTTGTTCCTGCCGATCTTTACCACTTATATTATGGAACAATATAAAAAGAGGGATCATTCGTGACTTTCGTGTGAAGAAATGTGGATGAAAGAGGTGTATATATTTGTAACTAAATTTGTATATTTGTTCCAAATTAACCTTATGCACGATGATGAAGAGAACGCTCCTGGGCTGGTTGATGCTGTTGGTTACCTTGCCTGTTATTGCTCAAACCGAATCCGAATCGACTGAAATTCTGCCCGCTAAGATGCGTGTGGATTTTACGTTGCGCATTGGTTGCTATTTTCCCGAAGCGACCTTTGCACCCACGCCTTATGGTATGACGCAACATGGCGAGTATCGTAACAATTACTCGGTGAGTGCCGGTTTTGAGGTGGATGTTTATTGCTGGAAGCAACTCTTTGTCGGTGTCGCTCCCGAGGTGATGCATGCAAGTGGTGTCTATGAGCGTGAGACGGTGACGGGCGAGTACAGCCGTAAAACAAAACGAACATCGGCCATTTTGCCGCTATTGGTGGGTTGTGATTGGGTGTTGCATGAGAAAGTACATCTTTTACCCGCGGCCGGATGTGCGTTCAATTATGTGTTTTCGGGTAGCGATGCCTATCGTAGTTCTCATGGCCAGGAGATCGTCTCCAAGTTGAAAGACTTAAATGATATTGATCAAGTCGGGTGGAGTTGGTTGATCAATGCCGACGCTCAAATTGATGAGTTGATGCTTGGTATACAATATGCTATCGGCTTGGATGATAGTTCGCCTGATTATTGGGTCGTTCGTGTCGGTTGGCGATTCTAACCGTGTCCTGAGAATATAAAGAAAGCCCGATCGCTGTTGCGATCGGGCTTTCTTGTGCGAAATGCAGAGGATTACTTCTTCTCCTTCAGCAGGTCGCGGATCTCGGTCAGCAGCTCCTGATCCAGGGTCGGCTTCGGCTCCTCGGGTGCAGGTGCCGGAGCAGCCTCTTCCTCCTTCTTCTTCATGTTCATGAGTTTGTTCATGCCCTTGACCATCAGGAAGACGCAGAGGGCCAGGATCGTGAAGTCAACGCACTGCTGGATGAATGCGCCATAGTTCCACGTGATGGCCGGAATGGCTGCCGTCGTGTCGGTGGCCTCGACAGCCTCCTTAATCACGACGTTGAGCTTCGAGAAGTCCGTGTTGCCGAGCATAGCGCCGATCGGGGGCATCAGGATGTCGTTCACGAGCGACGTGACGATCTTACCAAATGCACCACCGATGATTACACCGACAGCCATGTCCATGACGTTGCCCTTCAGAGCAAACTCCTTAAATTCTTTCAAAAATGCCATTGTTTTCTCGTTTTTTTAGTGTTTGGATTTAGTTTTAATTACTCGATCTCGATCAAGATGCCGTTCGTCTGCACCGAGTCTCCTACGGCCACCAGAATCTGCTTCACGGTACCTGCATAGTCGCTCTCGATCGTGTTCTCCATCTTCATGGCTTCGAGGATCATCACCTCCTGACCGGCCTTTACCTTATCGCCTACGGCAACCTTAATGTCGATTACGCGACCCGGCAGGGGTGAAATGACCGTGTTGCCTGTGATGGGCTGCACCTTTTTCTCCTCTACGGCGGGCTTCTCCTCCACAACGGGCTGCGGCTCGGCGGCCTTCTTGGCCTCGTAAGCCTGCTTCTTGATCATCGTTAGGTAGTTCTTCGCTACGAGCGGGAACAACTCAAGCAGCAGCACCTCCTTCTCCGTCTCGGCCAGCTTCACGCCACCAGCCTCGGGAAGTTCGGGATTGGGCTGCATCTGGTACTTCGACATGTCATAGGGGGTCTCCTCACGGACACCGCAAATCTTGAAACGGAACTCGGGGTCGATCTCCACGGGGGTCTTGCCATACTCACCCTTTACGAGGCCCACAAACTGCGAGCTCTTATTCGTGTACATCTCGCGACCTGCCTTCTCGTCCATTGCACAGTTCACAGCCTGGGCACCTACGATCTGCGAGGTGGGGGTTACCAGCGGCGGCAGACCTGCCGACAGACGAACCGACGGAATCAGCTCCATGGCGCGCGGCAGAATCTCCTCGGCCTTCAGCTGCTTGAGCTGGGCCACCATGTTCGAGTACATACCACCCGGAATCTCGGCCTTCTGCACCAGCTCGTTGGGAGCGGGGAAACCGAAGTGTGCCTCAATCTTGCGGCAAGCGTCGATGCAACCCTGCTCGTCGTCCTCCTGAGCCGCCTTGATAGCTTTGTCGAAGAGCGCATCGATCTCGGCGGGGAGTTTGTCGGTTACGGGGTTGAAGTAGGTCGGCTCGGGCTTCTCGGTACCGAATACCGACTGGTTGAGTTCCTTGCGGATCTCGCGCAACTCGGTGTTGATCTTTGCTACAGCCTCCATGTTGACGCCATGGTCGATGCCGAGTTTCTGGCAAATTACGTGGATCAGCTCGATGGCCGGAGCACCTGTGCCACCGGCGAAATACCAGCAGTTCGTATCAACGACATCCACGCCTGCTACGATGGCAGCCAACACCGAAGCCAAACCATAGCCCGGCGTACAGTGGGTATGGAAATCAACGGGGATAGAGATGTTCTGCTTCAGGAGCTTCACGAGCGTAGCTACACGACGCGGCGGAATCAGGCCCGACATATCCTTGATCGTAATCATGTCGGCACCTAGGGCAGCCATCTGCTTGGCCTTGTCGAGGAAGTAGGCGTCGGTGAATACCGGCTGCGGCTTCTTCTTACCCAGGAGCTTCTGGAAGAACGTGGGTTCGGGATACTTCGGATCGACCGTGTAGCAAACGGCGCAGTCGGCAATACCGCCATACTGCTTTACGTACTTGATGGTCGATTTGACGTTGTTCACGTCATTCAGCGCATCGAAGATACGCATGATGCCCAAGCCGCTCTGGATAGCGTTGCGGCAGAATCCGTCGATGATCTCATCCGTGTAGGGCGCATAACCGAAGAGGTTACGACCACGCGAAAGAGCCGTGAGTTTCGATACCTCGCCAACAGCCTCGTGAATCGACTCGAGACGCGTCCACGGGTTTTCGTTCAGGTAGCGCATGACCGAGTCGGGCACGGCGCCACCCCAAACTTCCATGGCGAAGAAGTTGGCGTCCTTGTAGTAGGGCAGGCAGCGGTTGATTTGCTCCTGCTTCATACGCGTTGCAAACGAGGACTGCTGTCCGTCGCGCAACGTCAGATCTCTGATTTTGAGCTTTCGTGTCATAATTGTATGATGGTTTTATGTCTTGTCGTTATGGTGTTGTCTTTTAAGATTTCAAAGATAAGAATTAAAAGCGAAATTGCAATTATTTTTCATGAAAAATTGTGCCGTTTGTATGTTTTTCTGTCAATCTTCGTACCTTTGTTGCTGATGATCGCTTCGCAATTGATTCTTTGGACACTGATCGGCTACGTGGGTCTACAACTCATGGTGGCGATGGTGGCGGCAAAGGGGGCTGATAATGCCGCCTTTTTCACCGCTTCGCGTCGTGTGCCGTGGTATGTGGCTTGGCCTGCGATGATCTCGGCCGCGATGTCGGGTGTTACGTTTGTTTCGGTACCCGGATCGGTGGCAACGGACGGATTTTCGTACCTGCAAATGGTGGCCGGCTTTACGGTCGGGCAGTCTGTGCTGGCCTTTTGGCTGGTGCCGCTCTTTTATCGTTGGGGTTATCGCTCGATTTATGAATATTTTGGCGATCGTTTTGGCGCGCAGTCGCACCGTGTGGGAGGCTGGTTCTTTTTTCTCTCCAAGTTGGCAGCTTCGGCGCTGAAACTCTACGTGGTTGTGACGGTATTGCAGGTGCTGCTGTTTGATGGGTTAGGCGTACCGTTTTGGGTGAATGCTGCGCTGACGGTGGTTGTTGTCTGGTTCTCGACGCGACGAGGCGGAGTGCGTTCGGTATTGGCGGTCGATTTGATCAAGACAGCCTGTATGGTGGCCGCATTGCTCGTGACAATCTACTGCATCGCACGTTCCTTCGGATGGTCGTTGCCCACGATGTGGCAGGAGGTGACCGCCTCGCCGATGTCGCAAATCTTTTTCTTGGATGATCCCGCCTCGGATCGCTATTTCTGGAAGATGTTTGTGTCGGGTGTCGTGTTGTTGATTGCCATGACGGGGTTGGACCAGGATATGATGCAGCGCAACCTCGCTTGCCGTTCGCAGCGCGATGCTCAGCGAAACATCCTGCTGACGGCGCTCTGCCAAGCGGTTGTGATTGCCCTCTTTTTGGTGCTGGGTGTACTGCTATATCGCTATGCCGATCGGGTGGGGATGACGTTGCCCGAACAGGGAGATGATCTCTTCCCGCAGGTGGCACTTGCGGGTGGATTGCCAAGCGCTGTGACCATCTTGTTTGTGTTGGGTTTTGCGGCGGCCAGCTTCTCGTCGGCGGGCTCGGCATTGACGGCTTTGACGACCTCGTTTTTACTGGATGTGATGCGTAGTAAAGAGTTGGATGAAAAAACGTTGCAGCGACAACGACGATGGGTGCATGCCGGCATGGCACTGTCGCTTTTTGGGTTGGTTTGCCTGTTCGGATACGTGGCGAATGAGAGTGCCATCAACCTTATTTATCGTGTGGCAGGGTATACCTATGGCCCGATCCTCGGTATGTTCCTCTTTGGACTTTGGACGAAGTATCGGGTGCGCGATCGTTGGACGTGGCTACCGGCTGTGGCAGCCCCGATTATATCGGCGCTACTGCAAATGGTTGCCGAACGCTATTGGGGTGTGGAGATTGGTTTCGAGCTACTCCTCTACAATGCCGCTTTGGTGATGGCGGGGCTGTGGCTGTTGCGCCGTGAAATTACCGCTTAAAAATAAAATAGACGGCCAAAATCAGGCAGGCAAAGCCGGCGATGTGATTCCAGCGAAGAGCCTCGCTCCGCATGCAGACCAGCATGAACAGCGTAAAGACCGAAAGCGAGATGACCTCCTGAATTACCTTTAGTTGCCACAACGTAAAGGGACCACCGAAAGCGGCCGAACCGAGGCGGTTGGCGGGAACCATGAAACTATACTCGGCCAAGGCAATCAGCCACGAAACGAGGACGATTGCCACCAAACCCAGCTTCTCGAACTTGGACTTGAAGGCGATCTGGCCATACCAGGCCAGTGTCATGAAGGTATTCGAAATGACCAAAAGGCCGATTGCGGAGAGTGCTCGAAACATAATGATGATCAATTTGGCTGCAAAAGTAGAAAAAATAGTGATATGATGCACAGCGAGCGACAAAAATATGCACTGATTACCGGCGCTGCGTCGGGGATGGGGCGAGCCTATGCCCTGCAATTGGCTACGCGTGGATATGTGATTCTCGCGGTGGATCGGGATGAAGCTGCCAACCGTCGGTTAGAGCAGCTGCTTTCCGAGCAGACGGATGCTCCCTGTCGATGGCTCACTGTAGATTTGGCACAGCCCGATGCCGCGCATGAGGTGTTGGCGTGGCTCGAGCGGGAGCAAATAGAGGTCGAGGTGCTGGTTTGCAATGCGGGTGTGTTGGCCTTTGGTGGGTTTGCAGCACTCGCGGAGCAACGAATTGATCAAATCCTGCAACTTCACTGCGCTACCCATACAGCGTTGGTGCATGCGCTGGGTGGGCGTATGCGGAAACGAGGCCATGGATATGTTTTGTGGGTGTCGTCCGCTACGGCCTGGATGCCATACCCCTCGATTGCGCTCTATGCCGCCACGAAATCCTATATCAAGAGGCTTGCCGAGGCGCTACACGATGAGTGGCGAGGAGATGGGGTAGTCGTGACAACGCTCTGCCCGGGTGCGGTCGATACGCCCTTCTATCGGCTCGATAGCCGTATGCGCCGATGGTTGCTGCGGTTGGGTGTAATGCTCTCGCCAGACGAGGTGGTGCGACGGGCTTTGCGGGCGCTCTTCAAGGGACGTAAACGGATTACGCCCGGCTGGGCAGCCAAAGCGATGGTGCTTATCGGCCGACTGACTCCGTCGTGGGTTATTCGTCGGATTGTTCGCCTAAAACGGGTGCAAGCTCTGCTTGAGTAAGCTGCTCGAGACGCTTGATTTGCGAGAAATCGTCGATGACTAAATCGGCCAGCTTCTCGGCTAAAATAACCTCCTTTTTCAGCGTGGTCGTAAGGCCCACAACAAGCCCTGCTCCGGCCCTTCTGGCGGCCTCAAAACCTGCTCGAGCATCTTCGAAGATAACGCACTCTTTGATGTTGACTCCTAACTTTTTGGCTGCTGTTAAGTAAATCTCCGGTTCAGGTTTGCAACGGGTGACCATATCGCCAGAAATGCGCTCCTCGAAGAACTCCCCGATTTGACATTTTTCAAGCACAAAATCTACATTCTCGCGGCATCCTGACGAGCCGACCGCACAGCGGATTCCAGCCTCGCGGAGCAGGGTGAGCAGTTCGCGCAATCCTGTGATGGGATAAATCTCGGGAGCGTAGATTTCGCGGTAGATTGCCTCCTTTTCGTCGCCCAATGCCTTTAGTCCCTTTGTGCGGATCACCTCCTCGGGTAGCAGCATGCGCATAATGTCATCCGAACCCATGCCGAAGGCTTGGCTGAGTCGCTCTTGCCAATCGGTGGCTTGGTAACGGTCGCAGAAAATTTCAAAGGCGCGTACGTGAATATGTGTGTTGTCGATCAGCGTGCCGTCCATGTCAAAGAGGGCGGCGCGAATGGGGCGATGCGATGTTTCCATAAATGCTCTTTTGTTTCGTTTTGTGCGCAAAATTACGATTTTTTTGCGCTTTTCGGGTCGGCTCGTTTGGCTATTTTGCTTTTTCTCTTTATCTTTATACGTTTATTAAGCACAAACACACAAAAATCAATTTATATGCAGACAAAAGAACTGATGTTGCAGGCCGAGAAGAACCGCAAGCGCCTCGTGGAGATCGTTCAGATCGCCAAGGCAGGTCATATCGGCGGTGGCCTCTCGTCGATGAACATGCTGACGGCACTCTATTTTGGTGTCATGAACGTTGATCCGAAAAACCCGAAGTGGGAGGATCGTGACCGATTTGTGATGAGTAAGGGCCACTGCGTCGAGGCGCTTTACAGCGTTTTGGAGCATCGTGGCTTTATCACGAAGGAGCTGACCGATACCTACGGCCAGTTTGATACGCCGCTGGCTGGTCACCCGACGATTGAGGTGCCTGGTATTGAGGTAAATAGCGGTGCGCTGGGTCACGGCCTGCCGATCGGTGTGGGTATGGCTATTGCTGCCAAGATGGACAAGAAGGCGTGGCGTACCTACGTGCTGATGGGCGATGGTGAGCAGGGCGAGGGCTCGATCTACGAGGCTGCCATGGCCGGAAGCCACTACAAGCTCGACAACCTGGTAGCGATCATCGACCGCAACGGTCTTCAGATCAGCGACACGACCGAGAACGTGATGGCCCTGGAGCCGATTGCCGATCGTTGGTCGGCCTTTGGTTGGGATGTGCAGGATATCAACGGCGACTCGATGGAGGCGATCGTGGAGGCCTTCGAGAAGATCGACTACAACTGCGGCAAGCCCCACCTGATCATCTCGCGTACGACGAAGGGCAACGGCGTGAAGCTGATGGAGAACATCCTCAAGTGGCACCACGGTGTACCTACGGCTGAGGAGTATGAGGCTGCTATTGCCGAGATTGACGCCCGCATCGAATCATTAACGAAATAAATCGACTCGAAGATATGGAGATTAAGAGTGTACCTTGCCGTCAGAGCTTTACCGATACGCTGGTGGAGCTGGCAAAAGAGGATAAGAATATTGTGGCCGTGACGACCGATGCCCGTGGCTCGGTGACGCTGACCAAATTTTTCAAGGAGTTGCCCGAGCAGGCCGTAGAGTGCGGTATTGCCGAGCAGGATGCCGTGGGTATTGCAGCCGGTTTGGCGCAGTCGGGTAAGAATACCTTTGTCTGTGGCCCGGCCTGCTTCTATGTGGCCCGTTCGCTGGAGCAGGTGAAGGTTGATGTGGCCTACTCGCAGAATCCGGTGAAGATTCTGGGTGTGAGCGGTGGTGTTGCCTATGGTGCGCTGGGTGCCACGCACCACAGCTTGCACGATATTGCCGTGCTGCGCACTTTCCCCGGTATGAATGTATTCCTGCCCTGCGATGCTCGCCAGACGCGCAAGCTGGTCCAGAAGCTCGTGAAGTTCCCCGAGGCAGGCTACGTACGCGTTGGTCGCAATGCTGTGCCTGATGTTTACGAGAATGATGACTTCGAGTTCGAGCTGGGTAAGGCAACGACCCTGTTGGAGGGTGACGACCTGACGATCATCGGTTGCGGTGAGACGGTTTACCACTGCCTGGAGGCCGGTAAGAAGCTCCACGCTGAGGGTATCAAGGCGCGTGTGCTCGATATGCACACGCTGAAGCCCGCCGATGAGGAGGCTATCCTCAAGGCTGCCCGTGAGACGGGTAAGATCCTGACGGTCGAGGAGCACAGCATGTATGGCGGTCTGGGCGGTATCGTGGCTGAGCTGACGGCACAGCACTGCCCCGTGAAGATGCGCATCCTGGGTATTCCCGACGAGAATGTCGTACACGGCAAGCCGTTGGAGATCTTCCACCACTACAAGCTCGACGCCGAGGGTATCTACGCCACGGCTAAGGAGTTGATCAAGTAATTCGACCGCGCTAACCTATGAAGAACTATATTATTGCGATCGACCAAAGCACGTCGGCCACTAAAGCGATTCTCTTTGATGAGGGTTGCAAACTCTTGGGCCGTGTCAATGTCGAGCACAAGCAGTACTACCCGCAAGCAGGCTGGGTGGAGCACGATGCCGAGGAGATCTACCAAAATGCAGTCGAGGCGATTCGTCGCCTGATGGCACAAGGGTTGACCGAGGCAGATGCGAGCTTCTCGTTGGCCATTACCAACCAGCGCGAGACGGCGGTGGTGTGGAGTGTGAAGACAGGTAAGCCGATAGCCCATGCCGTGGTATGGCAGTGTCAGCGCGGTGCGGAGATTTGCCGTGAGCTGAAGGAGGCAGGCCATGAGAAGACCTTCCTTAAGAAAAGCGGTCTTTTGATCGACCCCTACTTCTCGGCCAGTGGCGTGAAGTGGATCTTGGATCATGTGGAGGGTGCTCGCGAGGCTGCCGAGCGTGGTGAACTCCGCATGGGTACGATCGACGCTTGGCTTATTTGGAAGCTTACGGAGGGTCAGGTACACGCCACGGACTACACGAACGCTTCGCGCACGTTGCTCTTCAACATCCATACGCTCGATTGGGACGATGAACTGCTCGCGCTCTTTACGATTCCCCGCTCGATGCTCCCCGAGGCCAAGCCGTGTGATGCCGTGTTTGGTCGCACGACGATCGAGGGACTCTTCCCCGCGGGGATCGAGATTGCCGGTGTGCTGGGCGACTCGCACGGTGCATTGGCCGGACAGATGTGCTTCGAGGCCGGTATGGGTAAGGCAACCTACGGCACAGGCTCGTCGGTGATGGTTAATATTGGCGAGGAGGCAGTGGCAGCTCCCGAGGGGTTGGTTACCTCGGTCGGCTTTGCTGCGAAAGGTAAGGTCTTCTACGCCTTTGAGGGTAACATCCACTGCACGGGTGCTACGCTACGTTGGCTGACCGATCAGCTTCAGTTGATCGAATCGCCCGCCGAGACCGAGGCACTGGCTACAAGCATCGAATCTACAAACGGCGTCTACCTCGTGCCTGCCTTTGCGGGCTTGGGTGCTCCGTGGTGGAATTCGAAGGCTACGGCCATCATCGCGGGTATGACCCTCTCGACCACGAAGGCACACGTCGTACGTGCCGCGCTGGAGGCAATCCCTTATCAGATCAAGGATTTGGTCGATCTGATGACGGGTCAGGCCGGCGTGAAACTCAAGGAGTTGCGCGTGGATGGCGGCCCGACGAAGAACCGCTTCCTGATGCAGTTCCAGGCCGACATGCTCAACGCTACGATCAACCGTGCCGACATCGAGGAGGCCTCGGCGCTGGGTGCGGTGGTGATGAATGGTTTGGCACGCGGTACGTGGGCTACGCTCGAGGAGGTGGCTGCACTTCGTACGTCGGATAACCGCATCACGCCGTCGATGAGCGACGAAAAACGCTCGGCATTGTATGGTGGCTGGATCGAAGCCGTGAAATTGGTCAATCGCAAATAAGAGACAATAACAAATCAAACCATAAAACTATGTATCAACCTGCAAAAAATGGAAAAGAGACCTTTGGTCTGATTATCGGTACGCGTGCCTACTTCAACTCGGCACTCGCCATTGATGTACGCAAGACGCTCTGCGAGGAGCTGGAGAAGGTCGGCTACGGCTATGTGATTCTGGATGTTGCCGAGACGTTGACGGACGGCGCTATGGAGACTGTAGAGGATGGTCGCAAGTGCGCCAAACTCTTCCGCGAGTACCGCGATCAGATCGACGGTATCATCGTATCGCTGCCGAACTTCGGTTTCGAGGTAGGTATCATCAACGCCATCGCGCGTGCCGAGCTGAATGTACCTGTTCTGGTACAGGCTTGTGACGACGAGAACGACAAGGTCGATCTTGACAGCCGCCGTGACGCCTTCTGCGGTAAGATTTCGGTTTGCAACAACCTCTATCAGTATGGTATTCCCTTCACGGATACGGAGTTGCACACCTATTCGATCCACTCGGAGCTGCTGATGAAGGATATCAACAAGTTTGCTGCTACGTGCCGTACGGTGAAGAAACTGACCCACGCCCGCATCGGTCAGATCGGTACGCGTCCGCTCGGTTTCAATACCTGCCGCGCCAGCGAGAAGCTGCTGCAGGCTACGGGTATCACGGTCGTTCCGGTCGATCTGTCGGAGATTATCTTCAACGCACAGCGCTACGATGAGAACGCTGCCGTGCTGAAGACCAAAATGGAGGAGATCCAGGCCTACGCCAAGGTTCCTGCGGCTCATGCCGACAAGGTGATCCGCATGGCTCGTTTCTCGGCTGCCGTAGAGGATTGGTTGGCCGCTAACGAGTGCGATGCTGCCGCTATCCAGTGCTGGGATTCGCTCGAGATGAACTATGGTTGTGCTGCTTGTACGACGATGAGTATGCTCAGCGAGAAACTGATTCCCTGCGCTTGCGAGACGGATATCGCCGGTGCCGTGTCGATGTATGCTCTGGCTCTGGCTGCCGGTAAGCCCGCGACGCTGCTCGATTGGAACAACAACTTTGCCGAGGATCGCAACAAGTGCGTCTGCACCCACTGTGGTAACGCGCCGAAGAGCTTCGTGCAGAACGAGATCTCGCTCGATACGCTGGGTGTATTGGGTCGCACGCTGGGTAAGGTCAATACGTTCGGTGCCGTACAGGGTAAGTGCACGGAGGGTGACTTCACCTTCTTCCGCATCTCGACCGACGACACGTTGGGTTGCATCAAGAGCTACCTGGGTAAGGGTCGCATGACGAATGATCCCTATCCGATGGCTGGTTGTATCGCCGTAACGGAGGTGGAGAACCTGCAGAAGCTCTTGAAGTACATCTGCAAGAACGGCTTCGAGCACCATGTCGCTATGGTACGTTCGAACGTTGTGGATATCTTGGCCGATGCCGTAGAGAACTACCTCGGTTGGGACCTCTATCTGCACGAGTAACACCCATGACTTTGAAAGGATTTAGGAGGCGAAGAACCTCTTAAATCCTTTCAATGTTTTGTAAATAACCTAAATCTATGAAACTGAAAACTTTAATTTTGGGTCTTGTTGTGGCTGCTTTTGCAGCATGCACGGCGCCCGTTGAGACCGAGCGTGAGGTCTATATCTTTACCGGTCACCGCGAACCGGCCTGGGATGGTTTGCACCTGTTGTACAGCTACGACGGCTACCATTGGGACAGCCTGCAGGGTTCGTGGCTCGAGCCGATGATCGGTAACAAGGCCCCCGAGTATTACAACTACCACTCGAACAAGATGGAGCAGGCGAAGTATGCGCCGCAGTCGATGATGCGCGACCCATCGGTGGTGCAGGGCCCCGATGGAACGTTCCACCTTGTTTGGACGCTTGCCTGGTCGGGTGAGCTGGGCTTTGGCTATGCTTCGTCGAAGGACCTGATCAACTGGAGTGAGCAACGCATTATCCCCGTAATGGCGGGTGAGAAGACCAACAATGTGTGGGCACCCGAGATCTTCTACGATGAGGTGAAGGAGCACTACATGATCGTTTGGTCATCGTCGATTCTTCCCGAGAATTACACCGAGGCCGACAAACTCGGCTCGAACGGTTGCCACCGCGGTTACTACACCACGACAAAGGATTTTGTGGAGTTTGCCCCTGCGAAGCCCTTCTACGATCCGGGCTTCAACTCGATCGATGGCTTTGTGGTGAAGAAGGGTGAGGGTGACTATCGCCTGGTGATCAAGGATAACCGCAAGCCCGGTTATAGCGATCTGTTCTGTGTCGAGGCTACGGACGCCGAGGGTCCCTACTCGAACCCCACCGAGAAGTTTGCTCCGACCTACTCGGAGGGTGCTTGCGCTATCCAGGTAGGCGAGGAGTGGCTGATCTACTTCGATGTTTATCGCGAGTATCGCTTTGGTGCTGTGAAGACGACCGACTTTAAGACCTTTACGCCGATTGACGACGAAATCTCGGTGCCGGCCGGTCATAAGCACGGTACGATCATCAAGGTCAAGGAGTCGATCTTGGAGGCTCTCTTGGCAGAGGAGGCTGAGCGCTACGGCGTAGAGCAATAAATGCACGAGAAGATGAAACGAATCTTTTTGACAGCGTGTGCCCTATTGGCCACGCTGTCACTTTCAGCACAAACAGCACGCACGGAGCAACTCCTCAAGGAGTGGGATTTTCGTCGTGATCACGATTTGAGGGCTACCGAGGGTTGGCAGCAGGTGCGTGTGCCGCACGATTGGGCGATCTATGGCCCCTTCTCGCGCGATCATGACCTGCAGCGCGTGGCAGTCGTTCAGAATGGTGAGAAAGTAGCAACCGAAAAAACGGGCCGTACGGGTGGCCTTCCCTATATGGGCAAGGGCGCTTACCGCACTGCAGTTGCGATCGACAAGGCGGAGGATGCCCGTTATATCCTCCTCTTTGATGGCGCGATGAGTGAGGCTCAGGTGTTGGTCAATGGTCAAAAGGTGGGCTATTGGCCCTATGGTTACAACTCCTTCTGGTGTGATGCTACGGAGGCGGTCAAGACGGGTGAAAACTGCATCGAGGTGATGCTCGAAAATATGCCCCAATCATCGCGCTGGTATCCGGGTGCAGGTCTCTATCGTAAGGTGCGCCTCATCACTGTTCCGCAGATCCATGTGCCGGTATGGGGTACGCAGATCACGACTCCGTACGTGGGCGAGGAGTATGCTTCGGTGACGATCAAAACAGAGCTGAAGGGTGTACCCGAAAAGAGCCCTGTGACGCTGCATACCAAGATCCTGGATGCAACGGGCAAAGCGGTTGCCGAGAAACGCGATACGCGTAACCTCTATTACGGTATGCCTTTCGAGCAGCATCTGACGATTGATTGCCCGAAACTTTGGTCGCCCGAAACGCCCAACCTCTATACGGCCGAGACGACCGTGATTTACGAGGACCGTGCGGTGGATACCTACACCACGCGCTTCGGTGTGCGCACGATTGAGCTCAGAGCCGATAAGGGCTTCTTCCTCAATGGCCAGCTGCGAAAATTTAAGGGTGTCTGCCTCCACCACGATTTAGGCCCGTTGGGCGCAGCAATCAACAAGGCGGCGATCCGTCGTCAGCTCACGATCCTGAAGGATATGGGATGCGATGCCATTCGTACCTCGCACAACATGCCCGCCGAGGAGTTGGTGGAGTTGTGCGATGAGATGGGCTTTATGATGCAGCTCGAGCCCTTCGATGAGTGGGATGTGGCCAAGTGTCAAAACGGCTACCACCGATTCTTTACCGAGTGGGCCGAGAAGGATATGGTTAATATGTTGCGCCACTACCGCAACAACGCCTCGGTGGTGATGTGGTCGGTGGGTAACGAGGTGCCGACGCAGTGGAACGAGGGTGGCTACAAGGTCGCTTCGTGGTTGCAGTCGATCTGCCACCGCGAAGAACCGACGCGCCCCGTAACATGTGGCATGGATCAATTCCCGCGCGTGTTGGAGAATGGCTTTGCCGCGCAGTTCGATGTAGCAGGCTTTAACTACCGCGTGCACTTCTACGAGCGAGGTTACGAAACGTTGCCGCAGAACCTGATTCTCGGCTCGGAGACCACCTCTACGGTGAGCTCGCGTGGTGTCTATCAATTCCCCGTCGAGGAGCGTAAGGGGGCGATCTATCCCGATCACCACTCCTCTTCGTATGATGTGGAGTGCTGCTCGTGGTCAAACCTGCCCGATCTGGATATGGCCGTCAATGACGACTTCCCGTGGCTGATCGGCCAGTTCGTTTGGACGGGTTTCGACTACCTCGGTGAGCCGTCGCCCTACGATACGGATGCATGGCCCAACCACTCCTCGATGTTCGGTATTGTCGATCTGGCCTCGATTCCGAAGGATCGCTATTGGCTCTATCGCTCGATCTGGAACACCGATGAGGAGACGCTCCACATCCTGCCGCACTGGAATTGGAAGGGGCGCGAGGGGGAGGTAACTCCGATCTTTGTCTATACTTCCTATCCTGAGGCAGAGCTCTTTATCAATGGCAAGAGTCAGGGTCGTCGTGTGAAGAGCAAGGCGAGCAACATGGAGCGCTACCGCTTGATGTGGAAAGAGGTGAAGTACGAGCCTGGTGAGGTGCGTGTGGTGGCTTATGATGCTGCGGGTAAGGCTGTAGCCGAGAAGTGCATCGTAACCTCGGGCAAGGGCTATCAGTTGCATGTCGAGGCCGATCGTACGGTGCTTGATAAGTCGGGTGAGGATTTAGCCTACCTGACGGTGAGTGTCGTGGATAAGCAGGGTAATCCCGTGCCGACCGAAAGCCGCTCGGTGAAGGTGACGGTAAAGGGTGCAGGTAAGTTCCGCGCCATGGCCAACGGCGATCCGACGTCGCTCGAGCCGTTCCACCAGCCCCAGATGAAACTCTTCAGTGGTAAGCTCACGGCGATTGTCGAGAGCGGCACCGAGGCGGGTGATGTGGAGGTGACCGTTACGGCCAAGGGGCTGAAGCCGGCCACGATTCGCCTTCGTGTGGAGTAATACCTATTATATAATTAGTTGGGTTGTCGGGAAGTTTGCCGACAACCCATTTTTTTGTACCTTTGTGGCCAAGAAAGAAACAGACTATGGAGGAGAAGGAATATTTCGATCAGTTTGAAGAGAAGTTGCAGTTGGAACTTTTGAAGCTTTGCACCTCAAAGGGCGTATTGGAGGGGACACTGCTTTCGTCCGAAGATATTGATGAGCGTTGGAAAGAGTACGCTCCGCATTACATGGCCGATTCGGTGAGCCAGATTAACCAATATCCTGCCGCTGCAATGGCCTGGGCCGGTTATGTCGGCATGGCGGTTGCCCATCGTTGGGATGAGGATTGGGAACAGTATGCTACCGAGCCTTACGAAAAGCTCCACGGCAAGGAGGGCTTCGATGATATGGACGAGCATATCGTGCAGGAGATTTTGGGCCTGAAGCTCGATAGCGAGGTGGCCACGAAGATGGAGGATACGATGCGCAGTTGCGCTCACTTGGCCATTTCGCTCATTCGCCACGAGCAGATTGAGGCGCAGAGCACGAAGGCCTTCTATATCTTTGCCCGCACGACGCGCGCCATGTTCCGCATCGGAGCATCGCTGGAGTTGAAACGCCTCGGTTACCACTTCGAGAAGGTCAACCTAAATGACCTGCCGCAAGCGTAGCTGATAGAGAATAAAAAACGGAGGATATCACATCCTCCGTTTTTTTTATTTGGTCCATTGTTCGAGCCATTGCTCCAGCTCGGCTGTCCACTCCCGTTTGTAGGGCATCCACTCCTCGTAGCCCCATCCGTGGCCACCCGTAGGGTAGATGAACAGAGCCGCTTGAATTCCCTTGGCGCGCAATGCCGTGAAGTAGTCGATGCTGTTTTGGCAGGGGACGGTTCGGTCGTCGGCCGAGCAAAGCAGGAAGGCGGGAGGTGTGTTCTCCTTGACCTGTTTCGAGGCCCAATAGCGATCGACAGCCTCATCGCTCTCATCGCCCATCAGCAGCGACTTTGCATGCCACTTACTCATCGCAATAAAGGGGTAGAAGAGGATCTGGAAATCGGGACGATCCTCATTGGAGGTAAACTGCGTGGCGGCTTGTGCGGCCAAGTTGCCACCTGCCGATGCGCCCATAATACCTACCTTTGCGGGGTCTATGTTCCACTCCTCGGCGCGCTCGCGCAGGGTGCGAATGGCCTGCAACGCATCGCTGATCGGAATTGCGATGTCGCCATTCGGCATGCGGTACTTCAGCACAGCATAGGTGATGCCTTGCTTGTTGAACCAAGTGGCCATGTCGTGTCCCTCATGGTTCATCGCCAAGCGACGGTAGCCACCGCCCGGGCAGGAGATAATGGCCGGGGCGTTGGGTGTCGAGGCGGGATAGATGTAGAGCGTGGCGCGCGAGATGTTGGCCACGCGGCCGTTTTCGAGCGGCTGCTCGGGACCGGTCAGCCCATTCTCTTTCGGGGCACCGTTCGGCCAAAGATCCACTTCGATCGCTTTGGGTTGTGCTGCTACATAGCCTACAGCAACCATCAGCAGGAGCGTTGTGAGTAGTCGTTTCATAGTGATTCTTGGTTAAAAAAGGTTGAGTGTAACAAAGTTAAGCAAAAATGGTGAAAGAATCAATCGAAAAAATGTTATCTTTGTGTAGATCCAAACCTATCAGTCATGAAAAGTAACAATGTAGCCTTGGCCTTGTCGAGTGGTGGTCCTCGAGGATTTGCCTATATCGGTGCCATTGAGGAGTTGGAGCGGCGCGGTTATCGGATCCATTCCATCGCAGGTAGTTCGATTGGTTCACTTGTCGGGGGAGTCTATGCTGCAGGACGCTTGGCCGAATTTAAGGAGTGGCTCTTTGCACTCGACGGGTGGAAGGTCTTTTCGCTCATGGATCTTTCAATGAGTAAAAATTACTTTGTGAAGGGTGAAAAAATCATCGCTGCGATGATGGAGGTGGTCCCCGATGTCGATATTGAAACGCTTCCGATTGCCTATTGTGCAGTTGCAACCGACCTGTACACGGGTGAAGAGGTGCTATTTGATCGCGGTAAACTCTTTACGGCTATCCGTGCTTCGATTTCGATTCCGTCGCTCTTTCGTCCCGTGCCGCATGGCTTGACAACCTTGATTGATGGTTTTATTGCCAACTGCCTGCCATTGGATCGCGTCGTACGCGAAGAGGGCGATCTGTTGATGGCCTTCGATGTGAATGATATCAATGTGGAGCGCATTCGTGAGACCTTGAGTCGTGATCGGCAAGCCTTGCAACATGACGAGGATTTTGAGCAACGCAAACGTGCCGAGATTCGTTCGGTGTGGAATGAAGCACAGGCCATGACGGATAGTACTTTCGTCGAGCGTGTGAAGTTTATGGGTGCTAATGCGCTGCCGTTGCTGCGTGAGTGGTGGAACTACAACGAGGAGTATGACGAGGATACGGCCATGATTTATGGCGGTTCTTACTACAATCTGATCGATCGCTCGTTTAGTTTGATGAATCATCGTCAGACGGAGCTCTCGATTGCACTGCATCGTCCCGATGTAGTGGCACGTATGCCCTTTGATGCCTATGGCGATTTGGCCGATTATGCCAAGGCGGAAGAGATCTCCGAACTGGGGCGTCGGTTGATGGCCGAAGCGTTGGATCGGTATGAAGCGGAGAATTAGCAAAAAAACGCCGGCTACTGCAAATAGCCGGCGTTTTTGTTGTGGGTTATTCTTATCGTGGTACAACAGTTACGATATAGCGGGCATAAGAGGTCATGCGCGGAACAGCCATGTCGTAAGCCTCCAAAATGATGTGGATTGTTTCGGGTTTGTCAACTTTGGGAGCTATGAAGCGTACGCCCTCTTTGCCGATAAACTCCAGATCGACGAAATCTTTATAGCTGCCGGCCGGGTCTTGTGACCAATCGGTGCGATACTCCTCGATGCGGGCTTCGGGGTTCTCCTCAAGCCAGGCGCGGGTACGGCCCTTCTGCTCCCACATCGTGCCGCGAACACGCCATGCACCCTCCACGTCGCGCGGGTCTTTATCCGAAATGTTCGCCGATAGGATCACCTCTTCGCCACTCTTAACGACGCGATCCAAGCCCTCCTCGACCTCAATCACGGGGGCGTGGTTGGCCTCCTCGTAGCGTGGTGTGATGCACCACTCCAGGCGTGCCTGGAAATCGCGCAGGGCAGGCTCCAACCATTCGCGCAACGACCCGAGATTGATATCGCGATAGACATTTTCAAATCCATCGACCTTGTAGAATCGGCCGCCCCAACCACCGTAGGTCGGATGCTCGTAGGAGCGCAGACCGTTCGGCAGGGCATAGAGGAAGGCGGGCGTGTCGCCCTCGCTGATGAAGGGTTGCTCGTAGAACTTACCCAATGGATTTTGGCCGTTGCGGAGGTATTGGCGGATGAAGTTGTCGCTGTTGGTCATCGTGCCGTAGTCCCAGCTGCCGCTGAAGTGGTGGCTGAGGAGCAGAGTAGCCTTCGGGTGGTTGCGCTCGATGTAGTTGCCCGCACCGTCCTGATACCAAATGCAGTACATGACGACCTTCTCCATAGCGCGGTCGTACTCCGTGGGGTGCTCCTTCTTCAGCTTGTCGAAGGCTCTTGCGGCGGTGTTGCCACCTCCCCAGCACTGGATAAATACGGGGCGCGGATCCTCCTCCAAGAGCACCTCCACGATGCGATCCGAACCGGGCGTGTCGGGCCAGTCGGTCGGGTCGATCAGCACCTCGGCTCCGGGAAGCAAAGTCTTGAAGGAGACGCCTTGGGGGATGTGGTCGGGATCTTCATCGCCGACATAGACTGCTGCGCGCAGTTCATCGGCCGAGGGGTAGTCTGCATCGTGCACACGCAGATTCGGAAGCACCGCTTCGTAAGCGGCAATTTGCTCCTCGATCCAGGGCTCGGAACTCCAGCCGTGGCGTTGAAAGCCCGAATTGGACTGGATGATGGCATCGACCTGCATGTCGTTTGCGTAGAGCAGGAAATGGACCATCGAACAACGATCGTCGATCTCACCGTCGGTCATGACGATCACACGCGGTTTTCCCTCCCAGGTGGGGCGAGTGTCGGGAATCGGCGTTTGGGCGCATCCCTGCAATAGGAGCAGGAGCGATGCTAAGTAGAGGTTTTTCATGGGGTAGTGGTATAGGTTGATTATTTGTTGTACAGTCGGATGACGGCCAGGTCGCTCTCGGTGCCGATGCGGAACGGCGGCCCCCACAACGAGAGACCGCTCGATACCCAGATGTGGCTCTTCGACCAGCGACGATAGCCGTGACTTTGCTCGTAAATGTGGTCGGTCAGGAGGCTCACGGGCCATACTTGGCCGTGGTGGGTGTGGCCGCTAATTTGAAGATCGATACCGAGCGAATCGGTGCGATGGAGCTCATAGGGTTGGTGGTCCAGGAGGATCATCGGACGTGTGGGGTCGGCTTGAGCATGCAGCTCGTCGAGCGATTTCCGGTGGCGGTTCATGCGGTCGTCTCGACCGATCAGTTGCACTCCGTTCGGTAACGATAGTACGCTGTCCTGCAAAAGATTAATCTTTGTCTTCTCAAGGAATGCTTTCGCTTTGCCGATGCCGCTGATATACTCATGATTACCTGCTACGAGGTAGATGCCAAGCGGTGCTCGGAGCGCGTTCAACTCCTCCTCCATGCGTTCGCGGTAGAGCGGAGTTACCGAGTTGTCGATTAGATCACCCGCAATGAGAATCAGGTCGGGTTGTTGTGCGTTAATCATCTCTACGTAGCGTTTCAATGCCCGCTTTCCCGTGCCTTCGCCTAAATGTACATCGCTAAGGGCAACCAGACGAACTTCGCCCCCTTCGATCTGTCGATCGGTCTTTAGATTCAGCTCCACGATGCGCGGGTGGTTGTAGTTGTAGTAGCCGTAAAGCAGTAGGCAGACCGTAAAACCGAAGGCCCACAAGATGCGATGGCGCAGGGCGGGAACGAACAGGTGGATCAGATCGAGCGCCGTGAGCGAAAGGATCATGTAGAGGAGAAAGACCAACCACACCGAACCGACGGTAAAGAGCCCGCGGCCGATCCAGGCAGGCCAGGCCGCATCGCGGAAAATCATCGCCACAAAAAGTGCCAGGGCAACTATCCAATAGAGCAGCGCAAAGCCAACCTTGATGGGAATTGAATGCCCCTGTACGAGCAATAACGCGCGCACGAAGAGGTATATGTTGCCTGCCAAATAGGCGGCGAGAAAGGTCAGCAGAAAGAATTTCATGGTTTTTATTACACTTATAGCAAGCTAAAAACAAAGGTAATAAAAAATTAGCAAGTAATTTGCGGAAATTTATTAACTTTGTTCTATCCTTCATAGGGAGGTGTGATATGATATGCAAAAATTGATCAAAAATCTTGGTTTTTGGATTCTGGTGGCGATGGTTGCCGGAGTCGTGACGGGTATCGTAATGGGGGAGCGGGCGGCGCTCTTTGTGCCCCTTGGTACGCTCTTTATTCAGCTCATTAAGATGCTCGTGGTGCCCCTGGTAGCCATTTCGATTATCTCTGGTGCTGCTACGCTGGGCGGAAGTCGCTCGGCAGGGCGTATCGGTCTGGTAAGTATTGGATTTATTTTTTTGACAACGGTTGTGTCGATCGTATTGGCGATCGTGGCTGGTCTGATCTTTGAGCCCGGCGCAGGACTTAGTGCCGAGAGTGTCGGTGCGATTATGGCCAACGTCTCGACGGCCGAGGCGGCAAAGCCTGAAATGTCTTTCTGGGGCATTGTGATCGGGATGATTCCCGCCAATCCGATTCAGGCATTTGCAGAGGGTAATATTTTGCAGATCATCGTGTTCGGTCTGTTCCTCGGTTTCGGTATAGCTGCCCTCAGTGCCGAGAAACGCGAGCCTGTAATCAAGGGGCTTAACTACCTGCTCGAGGCGCTGGTTTGGTGCATCGGTAAGGTGATGCTGATTGCACCGATCGGTGTCTTTGGTCTGATGGCCGAGGCGACGGGTACGTTCGGTTTTGACGTGCTGCTGAAGGTGGCGAATCTGTTGTGGGTCGATCTGCTGGCTGTGGCGGTGATGGGGCTTGTGGTCTATCCGCTGCTGCTCGCTACGCTTTCGCGCGTCAAGGTGACGGACTTCTTCCGTGCCATGGTGCGCCCGCAGGTGATTGCCTTCTCGACCGCCTCGTCGATGGCGACGCTTCCCGTCACGATGGGGGCATGTGCCAAGCTCGGCATCTCGCGCCAGACGGCCGGTTTTGTGGTGCCGCTCGGGGCTACGATCAATATGACAGGTAACGCCATTTATTATACGCTTGTGGCCCTCTTCTTTGCCCAATTCTATGGCATTGAACTCTCGATGGCCCATTATGTGGCCATTACGGTGACTGCCTCGCTGGGCAGTATCGGCCAGGCCGGTGTCCCCGGACCGACGCTGATGGTGGTGGCCGTGTTGGTGGCAGCCGGTATTCCGATCGAGGGACTTCCGCTCCTCTATGCACTTGACCGTATTTTTGATATGATTCGTACGGTGCTGAACATTACGGGCGATGCCGCATGTGCCGCCGTGACCGATCGTTTTGCAAACGAAGCATAGGCTGATATCTCTTTTTTTTTGATAATTTTAGCGGGCAACCATCCGATAGGGTGGTTGCTCTTTTTTTGTCCAATACCATAGATCGGTACTATTTTATTAATAAATTTAGTTTTCGGAACATCAGTTAGTTAATACCCTTTGTTTAATTAAATACGAAAAAACTCGTTTATTTATCTATTATTTATTTAGTTTTTAGTATATTTGCCATTATTGTGGCCGTGTTGGATGTGTGCTACAATGACCAACCAAGCAGAAAAAGAACCACAAAATAACCAAGTATTAACCTTAAAAACCTAATGATCAAACAACCAACTAACTTCAACAAAACCAACTTCTTACAACCGATAGTTGGCGATAGTTCGCTGATTATCAGTGAGTTGTTGTGGGGGGGGTACATAGCCGTCGGCTATTTTACAGCCGGTCGGATAGGGCTTCCACTGCACTTCTCACCCCAGCCCATCCGACCGGTGGTAACACTCGGTCGGTATTCTAACCTATTTTAAGTTTAACAGAAAGAGTACTGACCAATGAAACATCGTTTACTCTTATTTGTGCTCCTATTGTGGGGTGCAATGGGTATTGCAAATGCCCAAAACATCGTTGTTAAAGGTACGGTTAAAGACTCCGCCGGCGAACCGATTATCGGTGCCACGGTGATCGAAAAGGGAAATTCGGGTAACGGTATCAGCACCGACCTGGATGGTAACTTCACCCTGACCGTTCCGAAAGGAAAATCATTACAAGTATCGTTCATCGGCTTCACAACCCAGGAGGTTGCTGCCGTAGCCGGTCAGCCGATCGAGGTGGTTCTCACCGAGGATGCCGTGGCTGCCGACGAGGTGGTCGTGATCGGTTACACGAGCGTCGTGCGTAAGGACCTGACCGGTGCCGTAGGTTCGGTGTCGGGTGCCGCGCTGGCCGCTGTGCCTGTATCGTCGGCTGCGGTCGCCCTGCAGGGTAAGATCGCCGGTGTGCAGGTAACGTCGGTCGATGGTGCACCGGGTGCCGATATCAACATCCGTGTACGTGGTGGTACGTCGGTGACGCAGACCAACGAGCCGCTCTACATCGTCGATGGTTTCCAGGTGGATAATATCAACGATATTCCGCCGACGGATATCACCTCGATCGACATCTTGAAGGATGCCTCGCTGACGGCCATCTATGGTGCGAAGGGTGGTAATGGTGTAGTAATCGTGACCACGAAGTCGGCCAAGTCGGGCCAGATTCAGGTGGGCGTCAACATGCAGCTCTCGGTAAGCTCGCTCTCGAAGAAGCTCGGCCTGATGAATACGCCGGAGTTTGTTGACTACACCTACGACTGGGCGATCGGTACGAACAACCGTAGCACCTACGCCAAGCAGTTCCGCGCCAACTTCGGTAACCCGATGGATATCGATATCTACGACCGTGCCGTAACGCACGATTGGCAGGACGAGGTGTTGGGTGAGACGCCCGTAAACTACTCGACCAACGTAACGATCGGTGGTGGTACGGATAAGTATCGCTTCAACATTTCGCTCACGCAATCGGAGGATAAGGGTATCATCCTGGGTTCGGGTGTTCGCCGTACGAACCTCAACATGAAACTCAACGCTCAGCTGGCTAAGAACCTGACGCTGGCCTTTAATCCCAAATTCCAGTATCGTCGTACGACGGGTGCCGGTGGTGATAACGTAGGTTCGAAGGGTCTGATCAACGTGCTGCGTTATCGTCCGACGAATGGTCTGCGCGAGTTTGCCTTCTGGGATCCCGCCACGGTCGATCCGGATGATGAGGCTATCTTCGAGTACACGAATCCGGTGTCCGATATCGCCTACAATACGCAGAAACAGCATCAGTACAGCTATACGATGCCCGTAAGTCTGGAGTGGAAGCCCGTGAAGGGTCTGACGCTGCGCACCGAGGCTACGCACTACATGCAGTTCTACGACAAGAACCGCTTCTGGGGTGCTATGACCTCTACGGGTCAGTCGAATAATAAGCTCCCCGTAGCGCAGGTTGACGAGAAGCGCACGGAGCGCTACCAGTGGACCACGACGGCTCACTATGCCTTCACGGCCAAGGAGAATCACAACTTCTCGTTCCTGGCCGGTTTTGAGCTCTTCAGCACGCAGGCTCGCAGCAGCTCGATGTCGGCCCGCTACTTCCCGCGCGACATTACCGCCGAGAAGGCACTGAACGATATGGGCTTCGGTACGCCGTGGAAGTCGACGACTGCTCTCTCGACCCCGAACCGCACCCTTTCGTTCTTCGGCCAGGCCAACTACAACTATAAGCATAAGTACCTGCTTTCGCTGACGTTCCGTGCCGATGGTTCGACCAAGTTCGCTCCGGGTAACCAGTGGGGTTACTTCCCCTCGGTTTCGGGTGCTTGGGTCATCTCGGAGGAGAACTTTATGCAGTCGCAGGATGTAATCTCGAACCTCAAGCTCCGTGCTTCGATCGGTTTGGCAGGTAACAACAACATTGGCGACGATATGTGGCGTTTCCTCTACACCGTGAATTCGACGAGCGGTCCGGGCTTCGGTGAGGCTGTCGAGAATGGTGATTCGTGGTATGGCAACTCGTCGGATGGTAAGACCTATCCCAACCCGAAGGTGAAGTGGGAGAAGACGTTGACGCGCAATGCCGCCCTCGATATGGGCTTCTTCAACGATCGTCTGACGATCACGCCCGAGGTTTATTGGAACACGACGAGCGACCTGCTCTATTGGTCGGATGTGCCGACCGTTTCGGGTTTCCAGCGCCAGATGCGTAATATCGGTCAGGTAACCAACAAGGGTTTCGAGCTCTCGGTAACGGGTGATATTCTCCGTGGTAAGGATTATGTATTGTCGGCAACGGCTACGTTCGGTCTGAACAAGCGCACGATCGATAAACTGAATGATACGGATGATGTGATCTGGGATCAGAACGACCGCTGGAAGTCGAGTTTCAACGACTACTGCCTCAAGGTAGGTGACGAGGTTGGTTTGATCTATGGTTTCGTGTATGATGGTCTCTACTCGATGGACGAGTTCGACTTCGACCCGAACCAGAACTTCCTCGCCGTTCCGAAGGAGGGTACCGTTATTAATACGGTATTCAGCGACTCGAATACGGGTGTTCCGACCCTGCCGGGTAAGATTAAGTTCAAGGATCTGAATAAAGACGGCCAGATTGACGAGAAGGACCGCACCGTGATCGGTAACACGAACCCGAAGTTCCAGGGTGGTTTCGGCCTGAATGGCCAGTGGCGAAACTTCGACTTCAATATCAACTTCAACTACATGGTTGATTTCGATATCAACAACGCCATGGCTTACGAGCTCTCGTCGGCCGAGGGTAATGCCAACAACTTCTACAACGTGCTGGATAAGTTCGTCGGTCAGCGTTGGACCTACTACAACCCCGTGGATGGTGACAACCTCTACCAGTGCTACTGGATCGACAATACGGTGGATGTATATGCCGCTCATAACGCCAATGCTACGCTGTGGAATCCCGCTGACGTAACGAACAAGGTAACCCACTCGTACTTCATCGAGGATGGTTCGTTCCTGCGCTGCCAGGATATCACGCTCGGTTATACGCTGCCTTCGAAGATTACGCGTAAGTGGAGCATCTCGCGTCTGCGTTTCTACGCATCGGCCACCAATCCGTTCATCATTACGGGTTATTCGGGTTACGACCCCGAGGTGGACATCCAGACGGGTCTGACGTGCGGTATGGACTACAACCGCTACCCGCGCAGCCGTACGTTCGTATTCGGTGTTAACCTTACTTTCTAACCGACTAAAAAGAGAACAATATGAAACTTACAAAGTTATTCATTTTAGGTCTGGTCGCGCTGGGGGTTGTTGCGTGTGATAGCTACCTTGAGGTAGAGTCGCCGTCGAAATATGAGGACGAGTTTGTCTTCACGAAAACCTCCGAGATCAACCGCGCCTTGAATGGCGTATATGCCCAATTGCTCAGTGGTAACACCTACGGCAATTACTACCTGGCCCAGTTCTGCCTCAATAGCGACGTGGATATGTGGGCTTCGGGTACGGAGACCGCAACGGACAACAGCTACCGTCGTTTCGATTGTACGCCGCTCGGTAGCGAGTTGTCGAAGGCATGGAATGCAGCCTACATGGGTGTTGAGTATGCCAACAACTTTATTGCAAAACTGCAGCAGAGCTCGATTTACAACAACGAGGATGAGGATATCCAGGCTCAGTTGGATCAGATGTTGGGTGAGGCCAAGGTGCTGCGCTCGATTTTCTACCACGACCTGGTGGTGATGTGGGGTGATGTTCCCTTCTCGCTGACTCCGACTTCGGAGGCCGACACCAATGAGGATCTGTTGCTCCCCGTAACGGATCGTACGGAGATTCACAAGCAGCTGATCGAGGATCTGAAGGTAGCTGCCGAGAAGATGCAGTTTGCATCGGAGATCGAGAATGGCGTGGAGCGCATCTCGAAGGAGGCCGCTTGGACCCAGATCGCCCGCATGGCACTGACGGCCGGTGGTTACTCGCTGCGTCCCGATACGGCCAATCCGAAGAATTATGGTACTATGGAGCGTCCGTCGAACTACAAGGAGTTCTACCAGACAGCTATGGAGTATGCCAAGAAGGTGATCGACTCGGGTACGCACTCGCTCGGCAAGAGCTTCAACAAGGTCTTTATCGATGAGTGTAACTACATCGTGACGAGCAACGACGATCCGATCTTCGAGATTCCGTTTGCCAAGAATTCGACCGGTAACGTAGGCTACATCCACGGTCCTTCGGGTGCTGTGTATGAGGGTGCTTCGGTGGCTCCCAATATTTGGGGTCAGTCGAATGGTGGTGCCTGCCTCAGCGCGTTCTATCGCTTCTTCTTCGACGAGGCTGATAAGCGTCGTGACTTCGTGAATGGTCTGTGGGACTACACCTATGACGGTATCCCCAACCTGCGCAACCACCTCACGGTTCGCAACAACAAGTGGTCGAAGTTCTGGGGTCCCTCGCTGGGTGCCGAGACCTCGGGCAATACGGGTATCAACTATCCGTTGATGCGTTATGCCGATGTGCTGCTGATGTATGCCGAGGCTGCGAATGAGGTGAATGAGGGTCCGACGGCCGAGGCTATTGATGCCCTGAAGCAGGTACGTATGCGTGCCTTCGGCGATGCTGCTCTGGTTGATGAGTACATCGCTTCGGTACAGGGTTCGAAGGAAGATTTCTTGAAGGCCGTCCTCGATGAGCGCAAGCTGGAGTTCGGTGGCGAGAATATGCGTTGGCGTGACCTCGTACGTAATAACATGTACAGCGAGGTGCTCTTCTACTCGTTCCTGCGCTACTTCGGTGTTTCGGAGGGTATGGCTTCGGGTTCGATGTACACGGAGATGGTTTCGGAGTACGATGGTAAGAATGTCGAGTTCTACGACAACATTCCTTCGCGTATCTACTTCAAGCCGACGACTGTGGACAACGACGGTGTGACGCACACGAACAACAACCCGCAGGATGTGAATGTATATCCCAATACGACGCTGGACGTGATCGAGTTCTATCCCAATACGCTCTACGTAAAGGAGATCAATACGGGCCAGTACGCCGGTTACGAGTATGCCGACTTCTTCATCAACTCGTCGTGGTATGATGAGGCTGAGGGTATGCCCAGCACGAGCATCCGTTACTCGTTCTATGGCTTCATGCGCACCGACCTGCGTGGTAACATCGGTGTCGTGAAGAACGGCACCTGGGAGTCGATCAACCCCGTGGGTTACGACGTAGCTCAGCTTCCCGTTGTACGTTACATCCTTCCTTATCCGAACGATGTAATTCAGCGCGGTGGCGGTGTCTATAAGAATTACTATGGTTATTAATAGCAAAGCGACTGAAAAGCTATGAAAAAGTTATCATTATATCTTTTGTTGGCACTCTTCGCCCTGCCGTTTGCCGCTTGTACGAATGAGGACGAGCCCGCTGCTGAGGGTGAAGTGACGGAGCGTGAGTTTATGACCATGTTCCGTAAGGACCACAACACCAATAAAGGCGATAGCGAGCCTTACGCCTGCGGTGTAAAGAACCTGAACGATATTCAGCTCTATTGGTACGGTGTTCATGGTTGCGCCGGTTATCAGATTCGTGTTGCGCTGCAGCCTAACGTGTCGGGCGGTGAGCAGGCTTGGGAGGAGTCGGCAGCTAAGGGTCTGATGGTACTCGATACCATCGTAGGTCCTGAGGTGCTCGACCTCTTGGTGAAGGATTTGGAGTATTCGACTTCGTATCGCTTTGCGATTCGTACCCTTTCGCACAAGGGTGAGGGATACCACTCGAAGTGGTATGGCTACGGCGACGGTCGCCACTGGGCCGACTGGGCCGGTTGGGATACGGGTGAGCGTTACCCGACCCCCGAGGTACTGCGTATTACCGATATTACGAAGACTTCGTTCCGTGTATGGTTTGAGCGTGCCAAGGCTGATGCTTCGGTAGGAGTTGATGCCGGTGAGGTTGAGACCTGGTCGGAGAACTTCGAGCTGGATGCCGAGGATAACTTCGTGATGCACTACCTGACGATTGTTCCTTCGCCGACGAACCCGAACGCTAAGATCGATGCCAAATGGAGTAAGTATATGCTTTCGGAGGAGGAGCTGGCCAATGGTTATGTCGATGTCGATGGCTTGGATGAGAACTCGGTATATGTGGTAAAGGCCGTGAATCAGAATGTACCCGTCTTTGTGGATGCTGTTTACAATACGGTAACGCCTCGTACCGATGGCACGCCGGGTGATCCGATCGTGCTGAAGTGGGATGATCTCTACATTCAGAACGACTCGGTACCGGGTGCTAACGACTACAAGGCTGCCCGTCTGGATGAGTGGCTTATCGACTATACGCAGAATGGTACGCTGGCCGAGGGTACGATTTTCTACCTCGATGGTGATAAGAATTACTACTTCCACCAGAACCCGACCCTGTGTAAGGGCTTTACGCTGGCTACGAATCCGGAGGATTTGAAGGCCGGTAAGGGCAACGCATCGGTATTCCTCGGTGGTACGGCCGTAGTGGGTAATGCGCCCAACTCGTGTAACTTCATGTTCGGTCGTCAGCCGCAGGCCGGCGAGGATGGTACGATCAACGTGAAGTCGGTTATCTTCGAGAACCTGAACTTCGACTGCCCGAAGGCCAAGAACTATGGCGACGGTGGCGGTACGGGTAACTACTTCGCCAATATGTACTCGAACGGTATGGGTGTGAACTTTGCTTCGATCGAGGTTCGTGGCTGTACGTTCCAGCGCATGGTTCGTGGTTTCATCCGTACGCAGGGTTCGAAGCGTAAGGTGTTCGAGAGCCTGATCATCGAGAACTGTATCTTCGTGAACTGCGGTTACTACGACAACAATGGTCGTGGTTATGCATGGATCGTGGATGACGGTAAGTTGGCCAAGTCGAATATCTTGAAGAACTTCGTCTTCCGCAACAACACGATGTATGACTCGCCGCGTGATAACTTCGTGACCAACTCGAACGTAAGCCAGGCATGGCCCGAGACGGTGAAGTACAACATCACGATCGAGAACAATACGTTCGTGAACTTCTCGACCCGTGCAACGACGCGTTACCTCGTGGCAAACCGCAATGTGCCCGATGGTTCGGTTTACACGGTTCGCAACAACCTCTTCATCCACGCTCGCAAGGCCGGTGATAACCGCCCGATGCGAATGGGTGGCTTCGATATTCGCGCTATCAACGGTACGAAGCAGGAGATTACGTTCGATATCGAGAACAACTACTCGACCTCGTCGGATGAGAGCCAGCAGAAGGATGACGGTCTGTTCAATGGTGGTGCCTTCTCGGCAACGAAGAACTCGGCCGGTACCTTCTTGAGCAATACCCCCGGTGTTGTGAAGGGTAGAGAGAACCTGACGGTGAAGCAGATTAAGTCGGCTTCGGGTACGATCCTCGATCCGACGGCTATCTTCGTGGATCCCTGTCCGCCGCACGTAAGTGCTAAGGGCGACGGTACGGACGAGCCCGATATGCACGAGCGCGATCTGGACGACATGATGAAGGGTATGAAACTCAAGAATACGGCCGATGTGACCGGTTCGGAGTTCTACCAGAAACATGTTGGTGACCCGCGTTGGTACTAATCGTATGAATCTTTGCAAGAAGAGCTGCTTTCGGGCAGCTCTTCTTTTTTTGCTTAGGTCGTAGTAAGTGTTTAGCTATGTTGCGGGAGTCGTTGTAAGGTGGTAGATAAGGCGATAAAACAAAAAACGATGGGGTAGTGACCTCATCGTTTTTTGTGTCGTGCTCGGGTTATTCCCGATTACGATCATACTTCGATATCCGTGTCGAACAACTCATGCCAGGGCAGACCCTGCTCGCCCAGTTCGGCCAGGAACGGATCGGGATCGAACTCCTCGACATTGAATACACCGGCACCGCGCCACAGACCCTTGGCCCACATCGAAGCACCGAGCGCAGCGGGAACACCCGTCGTGAAGCTGACGGCCTGCGTACCGGTCTCCTTGAAGGCCTGCTCATGGTCGCAGTTGTTGTAGATGTAGTAGGTGCGCTCCTTGCCATCCTTGATACCGCGGATACGGCAACCGATCGAGGTCTGACCCGTGTAGTTGGCCCCCAGCGACTTCGGATCGGGCAGCACGGCCTTCAGGAACTGAATCGGCACGATCTCTACGCCGTTGTAGATGATCGGGTCGATACGGGCCATACCGATATTCTGAATCACGCGCAGGTGGGTGAGATACTCCTGACCGAAGGTCATCCAGAAGCGGGCGCGCTTGATCGTGGGGTAGTTCTTCACGAGCGACTCCAGCTCCTCGTGGTAGATCACGTACGACTCACGCTCGCCGATACCCGGGTAGTTGAGCGGACGGTGAATCTCGTGCGGCTCGGTAACAACCCACTCGCCATTCTCGTAGTAGCGACCCTTCTGCGTCACCTCGCGGATGTTGATCTCGGGGTTGAAGTTCGTGGCGAAGGCCATGCCGTGATTTCCGGCATTGCAATCGACGATATCAAGGTAGTGGATCTCGTCGAAGTGGTGCTTGGCGGCATATGCCGTGAAGATGGCCGTCACTCCCGGATCGAAACCGCAACCGAGGATAGCCGTCAGACCGGCCTCCTTGAAGCGATCCTGATAGGCCCACTGCCACGAGTACTCAAACTTTGCCTCGTCCTTCGGCTCGTAGTTGGCCGTGTCGAGGTAGTTGCAACCGCACTCCAGGCAGGCGTCCATGATCGTCAGGTCCTGATAGGGGAGGGCAACGTTTACAACGATATCCGGCTTGAAGGCGCGGAACAGCTCGCACAATTCGGGCACGCTGTCGGCATCGACCTGTGCGGTCTTTACACGGTCACCGCCAATCATGGCAGCGACAGCGTCGCACTTCGACTTCGTTCGGCTGGCCAGCATCACATCCGTAAAGACGGGATTCGCCGCGATTTTCTGCGTCACTACCGTGCCGACACCACCGGCACCGATAATTAAAGCTCTACACATAGTTTCTTTTCCTATTTTTTTGATGGTTTGACTTAAATGCATTTTTGTTCACGATTGGCTGCATACGCCACGCCAATTTATCTACAAAATTATGATTTTATTTTGGTAAAACAAAAATAAACGCTACATTTGCACCACCAAAACGGATTCGTCCGATGATTTGGTGCCGGAGATCTCGTAGCTCAGCAGGTAGAGCACAACACTTTTAATGTTGGGGTCCTGGGTTCGAGCCCCAGCGGGATCACTGAAAGGGAAAATCGAAAGGTTTTCCCTTTTTTGTTTTATATCAATAAGTTACAAGCGCAACGCGCATAACTCTCTGAAACAGCGCGATTTAATTTGTCGCACTTTTGTCGTGCTTCTGTCGCCTTTGACAAGCAAAATGTCA
>SUZH01000004.1 GCA_015060045.1 Rikenellaceae bacterium
AGCAAACGTTCTTTTAGGTGGTTATAGCAGTGAGGTTCCACCTCTTCCCATTCCGAACAGAGAAGTTAAGCTCACTAACGCCGATGGTACTGCGGTTTTCCCGTGGGAGAGTAGGTAGCCGCCTCTTCAAGACCAGCCCAATTGGGTTGGTCTTTTTTTGTTTGTATAGCACACCGGATTGTTAGTCATCTATTAAATCTCATCGTTATCTGGTCTTGAAGAGGCGGCCGGGCCGCCAATTGTGTGTTACCCACCCCCTAAATCCCCCTCCTGTGAGGGGGACTTACCATGGAGCCGACGACCGTTGTTCTGTGATAAGATAATCGCAAAAGCCTGTTCTTAGCAGGCCCGAGCAGCCGCCGACCAAAGAGCAATCAAAGCCAATGGCTTTGTTGCTCAAGTTAAGCTCACTCATACATACCGTTCACTCGCTCCTGGCGGTCGATGATGCCGCCACCTATATAGACAATCCCCCTAAATCCCCCTTATGAAAAGGGGGACTTTGGCCGTTCTTTGTAAGGCTTAATCTCAAAAGCCTGCTCTTAGCAGGCCAAATATTAATAGGAGCAGGTTTTTGGGCGGTTTTGCTACTTATTCCCCATTATTATATATAGGCACCTCACAACCATTGGGAAAATCTTTTTATCTTTGTCTTGCTCTCTCGAGTTAGTTTTATCTATAGACGCTATGGACATTGTTGATTTTCGTGAGTATTGCCTATCGCTGCCGGAGGTGGAGGAGTGTCTGCCGTTTGATGAGGTGACGCTCGTCTTTAAGGTGGCGGGGCGGATGTTTACGGTCGTAGGGCTGGATAATCCGATCGGGTTTGTCGTCAAGTGTGATCCCGACCGCGCCATTGCCTTGCGCGATAAGTATGAGCAGGTCAAGGCGGCCTTTCACTTCAACAAGAAGCATTGGAATTCGATCCGCTTCGTGGGTGCGATGTCCGACGAGGAGCTGCGGCACGAGATACGCCACTCCTACCTGCTGGTCATTAAGCAGAATGTAACCCCAAAAGCACGTCGGCTTGAGGTGTTGAAAATGGCACAAAATGAGGGAATAACGGATGATGCGGAGCGTTTTTAACGCTCCGTTTCTTGTTTAAAGAGCTGCTCAAAGATGGCGCGCAGTTGTTTCCGATCGCGAATCAGGGCGCGGAGTTCGCCGAGACGCTGCTCTTTCTCGGGATCGGCAATCCAGAGACGGAGGTAGCCTCCTTCGGCATATTTCTCAAGCAGATGGCCCAGGAAGCGGTTGTAGTGCTCCTCGCGCGTGAGTGTGGGGTAGTGCGTAAGGCCATATTGCACTGTGCGGCGCAGAATGGTCAGCGGTTCGATCGTGCGGTCGGCCTCGGCCACAATCTGCCCGTAAATCGTGCGGGGCGCGTGGTCGGACGAGGCGCGATGATCCTCGGCCGCCTCGGCCATCAGGGCGATCTCCTCCTCCGTGAACCACTCCCGAAGGCGTTGATCGGCGCGGATAATCTTGCCCGAGTGGATATGATGCAGTTCGCGCCCTGCCACGAGGCCCGTGTCGTGGTAGGCGGCAATCGTGTAGGCGAGCTCCTCACGCGCTCCGTGTAGGGCTGCCAGGCGCACGCTCTCGCGCATCACCTGCTCGGCGTGGTCGCGGCGGTGGGCCGAGTCGAAGTGGTCGTAGCGGGGCAGAATCTCCTGCTCGATGTATTGCTTTAGGCTCGGTCGCATAGTTCGAGGTATTTTTCCGTGAGGCGCGAAACGGCATAGTCATCCAGCGCACTTTCGGCAATTTTGAGCATGTTATCCGCGATCGGCAGGGAGTCGACCTCCAGGCGGTAGAAGGTGGCGTGCAGGCGCTGGTGCGAAAGGATATGGGGCGCCATCGTGCGGGTGGCGCGGAGCGTAAACCGGTGTTCGTGGAGCCAATGCAAGAACTTCTCCGAAGCGCAGAGCGTGGCAAAATCGCATGGCTTTGAGGTCTCGATGAGCGGAAATTCGTACAATCCCTGCCAGATATCCCCGGCACCGCGTCGCGTGAGCAGCGTTTCGCCGCCGCATTGCAGGTGCAGGTAGTGAAAATAGCGGTCACGGACCTTCGTGCGACCCTGCTTGACGGGGCGTTCGGTGATGGTATTGGTCGCAAGTGCCTGGCAACGATCGGCCAGGGGGCAGGCGTGGCATTGCGGGTTCTGCGGCGTGCAGCAGATAGCCCCGAAATCCATGATAGCCTGGTTGTAGGTGGCCGCCTGCGTCGGGTCTAACAGCTTGTTGGCCAGCTCGGTGAAGGTGCGTTTGCCCGTCGTGGTGTCAATCGGTGTATCGAGGTCGAAAAGGCGGCTCAAAACACGATAGACATTGCCATCGACCACCGCGACAGCCTGATCGAAGGCCATCGAGGCGACGGCTGCAGCCGTGTAGTCACCTACACCGCGCAGTGTGCGTAATTCGTCGAATGTCGTAGGGAAATTCCCGCCATACTCCGCGACAATCTGTCGGGCGGCGGCGTGGAGGTTACGGGCACGGCTGTAGTAGCCCAATCCCTGCCATAGTTTCAGCACCTCATCCTCCGAGGCCTCGGCCAACGCCTCCACGGTCGGGAAGCGCTCCGTAAAGCGGAGGTAGTAGCTCATACCCTGCTGTACGCGCGTCTGTTGGAGGATCACCTCCGAGAGCCAGATGCAGTAGGCATCGCGGGTTTCGCGCCACGGCAACTGACGTCCGTTGGCTCGATACCAGGCGATGAGGGCGGCGGCTATGGGGTGTGTCGTCATCGGTTTAGTGGTGTTTCATCACCTCGTCGATACCCATCTCGCGATAGGTCGTGGCCAGCTCCTCCTTGCGATCGGTGATCACAAGCAGCTTGTCGCCCACGCGCAGTTCGGTCTTGCCCTGCGGCACGAAGTAGTCATTGTCGCGGTAGATCATCATCACCAGGGTATTCTCGGGCAACGTGATCTCCTTCAGCGTGCGGCCCGATTGGAGCATCTGTTCGTTTACCTCCACCTCGGTCATGCCGGCTGTCATATCCTCGCGCATATTGACCTCAAACGACGCCTCGCGCTCCTCGAACGAAAGCCCCAGGAGGTTGGCCATGCCGCTTACCGTGGTACCTTGAATCAGCAGCGAGATGATGGTCGAGAGGAAGACGACATTAAAGAGCAGATCGGCATGCGGTAACTCCTCCACAACGGGGTAGAGGGCAAAGAGAATCGGCACGGCACCGCGCAGACCCACCCAGGCGATGAAACAGCGGGCTTTGGTCGAGAACGAACGGAAGGGGGCCAGACACAAGAATACGGCCAATGGGCGCGCCAGGCAGATCATGAAGAAACCGACCATACCGCCTAAAATCAAAACCTCGGGTTGGATCAGTTCGCGCGTATTGACCAACAGACCCAGCATGAGGAACATCACGATCTGCATCAACCACGTGAAACCGTCGAAGAAGACCATGAGGGTACGTTTTTGGGTAATGCGGTGGTTGCCGACCACCAAACCCGATATATAGACCGCCAGGTAGCCGTTGCCGTGGACCAAATCGGTAAACGAGAAGGAGAAGAAGATAAAGGCCAACAGCAAGACCGAATAGAGCGATGTGTTTTCAAGGTTGATGCGATTGATCGACCACACGGCGGCACGACCAATCAGGTAGCCCATCAAGGCACCCATGACGAGCTGAACAACGACGTAAAAGAGGTTGGAACCGATTCCGACATTGCCGCCACCATTGGCTACAACGCTGATCATCAGTAACGTCAGCATGTAGGCCATCGGGTCGTTCGATCCACTCTCCAACTCCAGCATCGGGCGCAACTTCTCGCGCAGTCCCTGTTTCTTGGAGCGCAGGATCGAGAACACGGAGGCCGAGTCGGTCGAAGACATGGTGGCCGCCAACAACAGTGCCATCGGGAAGGTCAGCTCGAAACCCAACCATGGGGCTACGAGATAGACAAAGGAGGCCAGAATCAAGGCTGTCATCACCACACCGATGGTCGCTAAGACCAAACCCGGGCCGATGATGGGCCGAATCTCCTGCATCTGGGTATCCATACCACCCGAAAAAAGGATGATACAGAGTGCCACCATGCCGATAAACTGGGTCAGTTCGGGTGAGTTGAACGAGATAAAATCCCATCCAAACAACATACCGACACCCAAAAAGAGCAACAGCGCAGGGGCTCCAAAACGGTAGGCCACCTTACCGGCCATCACGGCCACAAAAAGTAGCAGGGCTCCTACCAATACAATATGTTCACCACTTAACTCAAACATCTTGATGCTAACCTAAAATGCGTGTATCGAAAAAAAATAGGGGAAGGGGCAAACCCAACATATAAAAAGCCCCTTCCCGCAGTTTTTAGCCTTTTATATGCCTAACCCATCATCGTTTTGACGGGGGTGATCGGACGATATTCGTAGCCTACGTACTCGTAAGCCTGCATCGCACCAAACGAGCAGTCCTCCGTACGATAGATGGCTACTGCAATGCCCGAAACCCGACTCTTGTCGGCCGCCAGGATGCGTTTCAACGATCCCTCTTCCACATAGCGTCTCACGTCGTTGCGCGACTCTACGGGGAAGAAACGCTCCTCGTAACGCATCGGGCGATTCGTCGGCACGTGCCACGGACGACCCTCTGTGTCGAAGATGCAGTTACAGATCATCAAAATACCGACAATCACCGTGGCACCGGCTGCCATAATCAACGACGAACCGGTGTTGGCCGAAAGTTCGGAACAGTAGTAGAGCACGACCAATGCCACACCGATCAAAAAGATCAGTACCGGCAATAGATAGCTCTTTTTGCGACGCACTACAACGCCGCCCGGCAAGGCATACATGGCCTCGCAGATCGATTTTTTATCCATTGAGTTTGATATATCATTTAGCGTTTTTGTTGAAAGAACTGATTGAATTCCTTCCAACGGCTAAATGATCAACCGACACAAGCGACTGAGCTCCGTCATGGGGCGGGTCGTTGTGGCGGCCGGCAGGCGATAGTGCCCTCCATAGGGGTAAAAAATCGGGGTATGATGCGTGGTGTGGTCATCGTTGCGACCCGAAACGAGGCGCGACGAGGACTTACCCACGGGAATGCGCTGCAACATGCGCACCGAGGAGGTGGCGTTACACTCCACACGCTCGGTGAGCGCCAGATCGGAGTAGGTGTGCAACACGAAGGCGGCCTCGTGGCGGTCGTTGTGCTGCGCCGAACGGCTGACGGATGCAGCCACAGTATATCGTTCCGTATCGATTCCGATAAGGCAGATCAACACCGAAAGCAATAGGGCTATGTGACGCATCCAACACATTGTTTACAAAGATACGCTCTTTCTGCTAAAATTAAAAATTATGAATTAAGAATTAAAAATTAAATAGCAGCTGATGGGCGGCTGAGGCCACCCCTTACTATTGTAGCGTCTAAGTCCCCCTCACAGGAGGGGGATTTAGGGGGTGGGTAACACACAAGTGGTTATACCACCATTATATTAAGGGTTAAAAGGAAAGCCCTCCCCGAGGGGAAGGCTTTGCACAAATGGATAAGCAATCGAAAGACTACTTACCCATGTAACCCTTTTATGTCGAGTGCGTCTAAGTCCCCCTCACAGGAGGGGGATTTAGGGGGTGGGTAACACACAAGTGGTTATACCACCATTATATTAAGGGTTAAAAGGAAAGCCCTCCCGAAAAGGGAAGGCTTTGCACAAAAGATAAGTCTCGGTAGCCCGATTACTTACCCATGTAACCCTTAATATAATGGTGGTGCGAACCCCAGCGCTCGAAGGCGGCACGGTCGAGCTCCTCACGAGCCGACGGGTGAGCGATCGAGATCAGGAGGCGGGCACGCTCCTGCATCGTCTTACCGTACAGATCCACAGCACCATACTCCGTAACGAAGTAGTGGATGTGGTTACGCGTCGTTACGACACCGGCACCATCCAAGAGCGTGGGGCAGATCTTCGATACACCCTTGTTCGTGATCGAGGGCATAGCGATAATAGCCTTACCGCCCTTCGAGAGCGAAGCACCATAGACGAAGTCAACCTGACCACCTACGCCCGACCAGAACTTCGTACCGAGCGAGTCGGCGCAAACCTGACCCGTGAGGTCAACCTGCAGAGCCGAGTTGATGGCCGTCACGCGGTCGTTCTTGGCGATTACGTAGGGATCGTTCGTGTAACCTACGTCCATCATCAGTACGCCCGGGTTGTCATCGATGAAGTCGTAAACCTTCTGCGAACCCATCAGGAAGGTCGAAACCATCTTACCCTGGTCGATGTTCTTCGCCTCGCCGTTGATTACGCCCTTCTCTACAAGGGGCAGCACACCGTCGGCGAACATCTCGGTGTGGATACCGAGGTTCTTGTGGTTACCCAGCTGGGCCAATACGGCGTTCGGAATAGCACCGATACCCATCTGCAGCGTAGCGCCATCCTCGATCAGGGCGGCACAGTGCTGTCCGATAGCGGTCTCTACCTCGTTCGGAGCCGTAAAGTGAGCCTCCATCAGCGGCGTATCATCCTCGCACCAGATATCGATCTTCTGCATCGGGATCATGGCCTGACCGAATGCACGGGGAACATTCTTGTTTACAACGGCGATTACATGGTCGGCGCACTCAACGGCGGCCAGCGTAGCATCTACCGACGTACCGAGCGATACATAGCCGTGCTTGTCGGGCGGCGTAACCTGAATCATGGCTACGTTGCACGGTACGGCGCCGCAACGATACAGACGCTGCGTCTCGCTCAGGAAGATAGGAATGTAATCGGCATAACCCGACTGCGTTACCTTGCGTACGTTACCACCTACGAAGAACGAATCGAGCTGGAAGATGCCCTCGAACTTCTCGTCGGCATAGGGAGCCGGACCCTCGGTGTGGAGGTGGTGGATGTGAACGTCCTTCAGCTCACCGCGCTCACCGCGAGCGCACATGGCCTGAATCAGACACTGGGGCGCCGAAGCTACGGAGCTCAAGTGTACGTGGTCACCCGACTTAATGACCTTTACGGCCTCCTCGGGCGTCGTGAAATGAATAGGTGTCAGCATTTTGACTTTCAGTTTTTATGATGGTTAGTTATATTATTTGCGTTTTACCTCTACCTGCTCGTAGCCCTCGATGATATCACCGATCTTGATGTCGTTGAACGACTCGATGTTCAGACCGCAGTCCATACCCGAAGTTACCTCCTTCACATCATCCTTGAAGCGCTTGAGCGAACCGAGTTTACCGGTGTAGATCACGATACCGTCGCGGATTACGCGGATCGGCGTGTGGCGGCCGATCTTACCCTCGCGGACAATACCACCGGCAATCGTACCCACCTTCGAGATCTTGAAGGTCTCCAGTACCTCCACCGAAGCGACGATCTCCTCCTTCATCACGGGCTCCAACATACCCTCGATAGCATCCTTAATGTCGTTGATGGCATCGTAGATGATCGAGTAGAGACGGATCTCGATCTCCTCCTTCTCGGCGAGTTTACGTGCCGAGGCCGAGGGACGTACCTGGAAGCCGACGATGATGGCGTTCGAAGCGGCAGCCAGCAGCACATCCGACTCCGAAATCTGACCTACGGCGGCGTGGATCACGTTCACCTGTACGGTCTCCTTCGAGAGCTTGATGAGCGAACCCGACATAGCCTCTACCGAGCCGTCCACGTCACCCTTCACGATGATGTTCAGCTCCTTGAACGAACCGATAGCGATGCGGCGGCCGATCTCGTCGAGCGTTACATGCTTCTGAGTCATGATGCCCTGCATGCGCTGCAGCTGCTCGCGCTTGTTGGCAATCTCACGTGCCGAGCGGTCGTCCTCCATTACGTTGAACGAGTCACCGGCCTGGGGAGCACCATTCAGACCCAGCACCTGAACCGGCGTCGAGGGACCTGCCTCGGTTACCTTCTTACCATTCTCGTTGAACATCGCCTTGACGCGGCCCGTGAAGGTACCCGAAAGCATCACATCACCCACGCGCAGCGTACCGCTCTGTACCAGAATCGTCGATACGTAACCGCGACCCTTGTCGAGCGTCGACTCGATCACCGAGCCCGTAGCGCGCTTGTCGGGGTTGGCCTTGAGCTCCAGCAGTTCGGCCTCCAACAATACCTTCTCCAGCAGCTTATCCAGGTTCAGACCCTTCTTGGCCGAGATCTCCTGGTCCTGGTACTTACCGCCCCACGACTCCACGAGGTAGTTCATCTGCGAAAGCTGCTCCTTGATGTGCTCGGGGTTAGCCTGCGGCTTATCGATCTTGTTGATGGCAAACACCATCGGTACACCGGCAGCCTGGGCGTGGTTGATAGCCTCAATGGTTTGGGGCATCACGCTGTCGTCGGCAGCTACGATGATGATCGCCACATCGGTGATCTTCGCACCACGGGCACGCATGGCGGTAAAGGCCTCGTGACCCGGCGTATCAAGGAACGTAATCTTCTGACCATTCAGCTCCACGCTGTATGCACCGATGTGCTGCGTAATACCACCGGCCTCACCGGCAATCACGTTCGTCTTACGGATGTTATCCAAGAGCGAGGTCTTACCGTGGTCTACGTGACCCATAACCGTTACGATCGGCGGACGCGGTACGAGGTTCTCCTCCGTATCGACCTCCTCGGCAATCGCCTCCTGGATCTCCACCGATACGAACTCGGTCTTGAAACCGAACTCCTCGGCCACTACTACAAGGGCCTCGGCATCCAGACGCTGGTTGATCGACACCATCAGACCGAGGTTCATGCAGGCCATGATCACCTCCGTCGGTGGCACGTTCATCATCGTTGCCAGCTCACTCACGGTCACGAACTCCGTCACCTTGAGTACCTGGCGCTCGGCTGCCTCGCGCTCGAACTCCTCGTTCATGCGCTCGGCGATGATCTCGCGCTTCTCCTTGCGGTACTTCGAGGCCTTGGTCTTCGTACCCTTGGCCGTTAGGCGGGCCAGCGTATCCTTAATCTGCTTCGATACCTCCTCGTCGCTTACCTCGGGGCGAACGACGGGCTTCGGCTGAGCCTTCTGCTGCTTATTCTTGTTGCGGCGACCCTCGCCCGGCTTGGGCTGGTTCTGCTGATTCTGCTGCGCGGGTCGGTTCTGCTGACCGCCACCGCGCTGCTCGTTCTTGCCGCCGCCCTGCTGACCCTTCTGGGCCTTCGTGACGTCGACCTTCTCTTTCTGCAGGCGCTTGCGCTTATGCTTGCCACCCGGCACAAAACCCGATACGTCCATCGTGCCCAATACCTGTGGGCCCGACAGCGTGACCGATCCGGGACGGAACACACCCTCGGCGGGCTTCTCCTCCTGCTTCGGAACCTCCACAGCGGGCTGCTCAACAACGGGCTTCGGAGCCGCAACGGGCTTTACCTCCTCCTTGGGCTGCTCAACGATGGGCTTCTCAATCGGTTTCGGAGCCTCGCCAACGGGCTTCGGCTCCTCCTTCTTCGGCTCGGGCTTCTTGGCGTCGAGATCGATCTTACCCAGGAACTTGGGCTGCTGGATCTCATCCTTGATGTGGATCATGTTCGACTTGATGATCACCTCCTTCTCCTCCTCCTTGGCCTTGTTGGAAGTGCCATCGAGCGAGATCGAGGTCTGTTTCTGCGAGATACGCTCGCGCACCGAGTCGCGTGCACCGGCAGCAGCACGGTTCGAGCCGTACTCCTTCTCCAGAATGGCGTAGGTAGCCTCATCAACCAGCGAGTTGGCGCCGTCGCACTTGATACCCTTCTTCTGTAAGAAATCAGTGATGGTGTTCAGGCCCACCTTGAACTCTTTGGCCGCCTGAATAAGCCTTAATCTTCTTTCATTCCCCATATTGTCTCCTTTCTTTTTTACTCTTCAAACTCGGCTTTGAGAATCTCAACCACCTTCTGGGCCTGCTCGATCTCCAAATCGGCACGGGCTGCAATCTCCTCAACGGGCAGCTCCAGTACGCTCTTGGCCGTATCGCAACCTACGTTGTGCAGGGCCTCGATGATCCAACCCTCGATCTCGTCCGTGAACTCCGACAGGGCTACGTCCTCCTCCTCGATCTCGCGGTATACGTCGATGTCGTAGCCCGTGAGCATCTTCGAGAGACGGATGTTCAGACCGCCCTTACCGATGGCCAGCGATACCTGGTCGGGCTTGAGGTAAACCGATGCGGTCTTCTTCTCCTCGTCGAGCGTGATCGACGAAATCTTGGCGGGGTTGAGCGAACGCTGGATCATGAGCGACGTGTTGGCCGTGTAGTTCAGCACGTCGATATTCTCGTTGCGCAGCTCCTTCACGATCGAATAGATGCGCGAACCCTTCATACCTACGCAAGCGCCTACCGGATCGATACGATCGTCGTACGACTCGACGGCTACCTTGGCTCTCTCGCCCGGGATGCGGACGATCTTCTTGATCGTGATCAGACCATCGAAGATCTCCGGAACCTCCTGCTCGAAGAGACGCTCCAGGAACTGGGGTGCCGTACGCGAAAGGATGATGCGGGGCTGGTTGTTGTTCATCTCCACCGACTTCACGATCGCCTTGATCGTGTCACCCTTGCGGTAGAAGTCATTGGGGATCTGCTCCGACTTGGGAAGCAGCAATTCGTTGTCATCGTCATCCATGATCAGCACCTCGCGCTTCCATACCTGGTACACCTCGCCCGTGATGATCTCGCCCACCTTCTCCGAATACTTCTCGAAGAGGGCAGCCTTCTCCAGATCCAGGATGCGCGAAGCGAGGTTCTGGCGCAGCGACAGCACCGTGCGGCGACCGAACGAAGCGAGCTGCACCTGGTCGGCGTACTCGTCACCCACCTCGTAGGTCGGGTCGATGAGCTTCACCTCCGAAACCGAAATCTCGGCGTTGGGGTTCTCTACCTCACCATCCTCAACAACGGTGCGGTTGCGCCAGATCTCGAGGTCACCCTTCTCGGGGTTGATGATCACGTCGAAGTTCTCGTCCGTCTCGAACTGCTTCTGCAGCGCGTGGCGGAATACATCCTCCAAGACGCCGATCATGGTCGATTTGTCAATGTTCTTCAGCTCTTTGAACTCGGCAAAGTTGCTGATCAGATTCAGATTGTCCATGTTGTTTTGTTTTTATTTTTTGTTGTTTGTTGTCGTTATTTGAAATCGAGGTACTCAACCGTCTGCTTGATCTCCTCGAAGGGGTAGGTGCGCGTCACCTTTACCAGCTGCTTGCGCTTCTTGCCCTCCACGGCCTGTTTCTCCTCGTAGCTCAGCGTGAGTGCCTCGTCGGTCACCTCGTCCAACTTGGCCAGCACCTTGATGCCGCTCTTCAGGACGACCTCCACCGAATGGCCGATGAGCTTGCGGTATTGACGCATATCCACGAGCGGCTCACCGATACCGGCCGACATGACGGTCAGCTCGAAATCCTCGGTCTCGCGATCCAGCTCGGCCTCGATGCTGCGCGAAAGGGTGATGCAGTGCTCGATGTCGACCGACGTCAGGCTGTCGATCGTGAGTTCAATCTCGTTGGCGGGCGAAATTTTACACCCGACGATGAAACGATCGGTGCCCTCCAAGTGGCGCTCGGCGATCGTCGTAATTTGTTCTTTATCAATCATTTGTAATTGTATGTTTCGGTGATGGGCTCGGTGTAACCACAACAAAAGGCCGCTTTAGGGCGGCCTCCTGTCTTGAATTCTGGTGCAAATATAGCGCAAAAGTCTTGATTTTCCAAGCGTTTGCTTGAAAAATCACCCTTAAAAACATAAAAAAAGGTTGCGGCGAACCACAACCTTTTTCTTGGATCGATCTTGGCGGTTTAGCGTCCGTGGAAGGGCTTGATGATGCCGCGCTTCGACTGACGGATGAACTCGATCAGCATGTCGCGCTCCTTCGACTGGGGAATGGTGCGCTCCACCTCATCGCAGGCGTTCATGTAGTTCATGTCGCTCTGGAAGAGGATGCGGCACGAATCCTGGATCGCCTTGATCTGCTCCTCCGTGAAACCGCGGCGCGAAAGACCCACCTTGTTCAGACCGGCATAGCGTGCGGGATCGGCGTTGCGAACGATAATGAAGGGGGGTACGTCCTGCGACAGACCCGTCATACCTTGAATCATGGCGTGGTCACCGATCGTGCACCACTGGTGGATGGCTACGTGGCCACCGATGACTACCCAGTCTCCTACGGTTACCTCACCGGCCAGCGATACGCGGTTGGCGAGTACGCAGTGGCTACCCACCACGTCGTCGTGAGCCACGTGTACATAGGCCATCAGCAGGTTGTGGTCACCTACGACGGTCTTGCCTTTCGAGGCTGTACCGCGGCTGATGGTTACATATTCGCGAATGTCGTTGTAGTCGCCAATCTCGGCCGTGGTCTTCTCGCCGGCAAACTTCAAATCCTGCGGCAGGCACGAAATCGAGGCGGCCGTGTGGATCTTGCAGTGCTTACCGATGCGGGCTCCGTCGTGGATCACGGCACCCGGGCCGATCCAGCAACCATCGCCGATCACAACATCGCCTGCGATGTAGGCAAACGGCTCGACAACTACATCCTTACCCAATTTGGCATCGGGGTGTACATAAGCTAAATTACTGATCATAAGATTATCGTTTAGTTTAGGTTATTTATTCTTCACTACCTGGGCCATCATGACGCCCTCACAGGCGAGCTGATCACCCACAAAGGCCTTACCCTCGGCCTTGCAGACACCGCGACGAATCGGCTCCAAGAGGCGCACCTCGAACTGAACCTGATCGCCCGGAATCACCTTGCGCTTGAACTTCACCTCGTCGATCTTCATGAAGTAGGTCGAGTACTTCTCCGGCTCATCTACCGTCTTGAGGATCATGATACCGGCACACTGGGCCATCGCCTCCACGAGCAGCACACCCGGCATAACCGGTTCCTCGGGGAAGTGACCCACGAAGAAGGGCTCGTTCATCGTGACATTCTTGATGCCGCCGATCGAGTTCTGGTCGCAATGGAAGATGCGATCCACCAAGAGGAAGGGAGGACGGTGGGGCAGAATCTTGCGGATGTCGTTGATGTCGAACAACGCAGGCTTCTTCGGATTGTACTTGAAGCGGGGCTTCTCACCACTGCGGCGAATGCTCTGCTTGAGCTGCTTCATGAACTCGGTATTGGCGTAGTGGCCCGGACGGGTAGCCCAGACACGGCCCTTGATGCGCATGCCGAGGAGGGCGAAGTCTCCCAGCAGGTCGAGCAGCTTGTGCCGTGCCAGCTCGTTGTTGAAGCGCAGCTCGGTGAGGAAACCGCGCTCGATCTGCAGACCCGGTTTGTTGAAGAGCTTTCTGAGGTGCTCCTGCGTCTCCTCCGACACCTCGTTTTCAACCACGACGATGGCATTGTTCAAATCACCGCCCTTGATGAGGTTCATCTTCAGCAGCGGCTCCAACTCGTGCAGCATGACGAACGTACGGCAGGGCGAAATCTTGGCTGCGTAGTCGTCGCCCGGATTGAAGGTGGCGTACTGATTGCCAATCACCTTTGAATTGTAGTCGACATGCAGCGAAACCGAGAACTCATCATCGGGATAGAGGATCACGGCCACGCCCTTTTCGGGGATCGTGTAGACCATCTTCTCGGTGATGTGGAAATATTTGCGCTCTGCCTCCTGCTCCTCGACGCCTACCTCTTCGATGGCGCGGGCATATTCGCGGGCCGAACCATCCATGATCGGGGCCTCGGGACCGTCGATATCGACCAGTGCGTTGTCAACGCCCAGCGTCCACAGGGCCGACATGAGGTGCTCGATCGTGCTGACACGTGCAGCGCCATTTTCGATCGTTGTACCGCGCGAGGTGTCGGTCACGTAGTCGCACAGGGCCGGAACGGTCGGCTGACCTTCCAGGTCGATGCGGCGGAAGACGATGCCGTGGTCGGCAGCTGCCGGATGTACCGTCATCGTAGCCTTGACGCCCGTATGCAGGCCATGGCCCGAGAAGGTGATCGGAGCCTTGAGGGTTTGTTGTTTTGTACTCATGTGAATATCGCTATTTTTGTTCGTTTTATCCTAAATATTCATTCTAAAAGTCGTCAATATGGACCTATTTCTGACCCTATTTATCGTCCAAAGATACGGCTTTATCTTGTGATTACCAAATTTATTTCCCGTTTTGCGTTGTCGAGCGAGAAAAGCCGAAAAAAAGTTACAACTCTCGCCGAAAATCACTACTTTTGTTCTTCGATAGTGAACATGCCTTATGACAGACCAGACATCCGAACATATCACGCCACAACCGCCTCTACCCAATCGGCCCGAGAAGCCGATCCGTCGACGTCGCAAACGCCTCGATCTGCCGTTTGGCAACGAGCGGGAGGATGTGGGCGAGTGGACCTATCGCCATCGTATCGGCCTGTGCGTGACGCTGATTGCCTATTTGGTGTTGATGATCGCTTTCGTTTCGTCGAAGATTGTAATCGGCAAACGCAACCACATGCAGGGAATGTATATTGACCTACAAGAGTTGGCCGCGTTGCAGGATGAGCGCGATCGGCTGGAGGAGGAGATCCGTCGCAAGATGCAACAGGAGCAGCTCGATTGGCGCTCGATCCAGAACCAGGTGTCGAACGAAAATGCTACGGACGAGCGTCTTAAGGACGATCGCGGTACGAATACGGCAGCTCTGAATGATGCGGCTCAGGAGGCCGCCGATCGCATGCGTGCCAATCGTGAAGCCTATGAGCAGGGGTTGGCCGAGGAGCAGGCGATTCGGGCCGATCGAGGGGATGAGGGTGAAGCCGACAAACAGCAAGATCGCAAGGTGAAGGGACGCGTGACGGTCTCTTTCTCGCTTACAAATCCTGTGCGTACGTCACGTTATCTCCATATTCCGGCCTATCGTTGTGAGTCGGGAGGTGATGTGGTGGTTCGCATCACGGTCGATCGTGGTGGCGAGGTTATTGCAGCCAAGGTGGAGTCGGGAGGAGATGATTGCATGCGCGAAACGGCCGTCAGTGCAGCTTACGCATCGCGTTTTAACATCGATTCGTCGGCCCCCGAGCGTCAACAAGGAACGATAACTTATATCTTTATCCCCCAGTAGCGGGGCGGCTATATTGAGCTTATATAACTAAAAAATAACGAGTAGTATGCGTTTAATTATTCAACCGAATTCGGAGAAGGTGGCCGTATGGGCTGCCGATTACATCATTCGTTCGATCCAGGCCAAGGCGGCCGTGACGGATGCCCCGTTTGTACTGGGACTTCCGACGGGTTCGACCCCGTTGGCAACCTATGCCGAGTTGATTCGTCGCCACAAGGCCGGTGAGGTGTCGTTCAAGAACGTCATCACGTTCAACATGGATGAGTATGTGGGCCTCCCGAAGGAGCATCCCGAGAGTTACCACTCCTTTATGTGGAATAACTTCTTCTCGCACATCGACATTGTGAAGGAGAACGTGCATATCCTCAACGGAAATGCGGCAGACCTCAAGGCCGAGTGTGAGGGCTACGAGGCTGCCATTGTGGCTGCAGGCGGTATCGACCTCTTTATGGGCGGTATTGGTGAGGATGGCCACATTGCCTTCAACGAGCCCTTCTCGTCGCTTTCGTCGCGTACGCGTGAAAAGACCCTCACCGAGGATACGATCCGCGTCAATTCGCGCTTCTTCAACAACGACATTTCGCAGGTTCCGAAGACGGCCCTGACGGTGGGCGTCGGTACGATCTGCTCCTCGAAAGAGGTGATGATCCTGGCCACGGGCCCGAAGAAGGCGCGTGCCGTGCAGATGGGCGTAGAGGGTGCCTATTCGCACGTCTGGACCATCACGGCCCTGCAGACCCACCCGAAGGGTATCCTGGTGTGTGACGAGGATGCTTGCGGTGAGCTGAAGGTCAATACCTATAAATATTTTAAGGATATCGAGAAGAACAACCTGTAAATGGAAATTGCCTAACAAGGCTCTTTTGGCATCGGCTCCTGCTTTCAATCAAGAAGGCAGGGGCTTATTTTTTTGAGAAAAGCATTGAATTTGGCGGTTTAGTAATCTTTTATTATTTTAGTACTTTCATTGGAGTATACATGATTATGAAACGACTTTTAGCAATCTGTTGCGTGGCGGTCCTTTGGATGGGCTGTAGTAATCGGGGAGATCAGCCCGGTATCTACGATTGGCAGGATTGGGCAGCCTTTGCCGAGGCGGTCAATCGGGGAGAAAGCACCGCACCGTGGGAAGATGCAACGGGCGTGATCCGTCTGCAGCGCGATCTGAATCTCAAGCGCTGGGAGTCACCGGTGGCAGTGGGGGCTTCGGCCAAGAATCCCTTCGGTGGTATATTCGATGGTGGTAACTACACGATTTCGGGCTTGCGCATTCAGTCAGATGGTGCGTTGGTCGGTCTGTTTGGTGTCAATCATGGCACGATCCGTCGCCTGAAGGTAGCCGAAAATTGTCGTTTCGAAGCAACGAACGAGCAGGGCTTCGTTGGTGCCGCATGTGCCGATAATTACGGCCGAGTGGAGCATTGTGAGAGTGCCGCAACGGTGCAGGGTGCAGGATGCGTGGGCGGTGTGGTTGGACGCGTGCAATCTGATCCTGTTTCTACGGTTGTGCCGCTTGTCGCACGATGCAAACATACGGGAACGGTACGTGGTTCGGGAGCAGAAACGGGCGGTATCGTGGGGCGCAGTCACCGTGCCAAGGTGGTGGATTGCGAAAATACGGGTGCCGTGCGTAGCGAAGGGTTGTATGTGGGTGGCGTGATTGGCCTAAATGGCGGGCTGGTGCGCGGCTGTACGAATAGCGCCCCGATTCGTGGCACACGGTATGCCGGAGGTGTGGCTGGAGCCAATAGCGGTGAAGGCATTTTGGAGGAGATCCGTAATCATGCTCCTGTGCAGGCCGAGACGATCGGTGAGATCGTGGGCGAGGACTTCTCGCAGCAACTTGTCGATGAGGATGTGCTACAAAAACTCTATCAACGGCAGGCTGAATAGCATGATATGCTAATAAAAATCCCCGACCTTGTGGCCGGGGATTTTTCGTATCGAGTGATCGATTACTTGCTCTCGCAGTAGGCACCGAGCTTCTTGTACTCCTCATAGAGGGCCTCGTACTTGGCGTGGTTCTCGGCCGAGGGCTTGTACTCCTTGGCACAACCCGAAGCCATCGCCTCCTGGGCCTTTTCGATCGTGGGGTAGAGTCCTGCAGCCACGGCGGCAAAGATCGAAGCACCGAGGGCGCAAGCCTGGTCGCTCTCGCACACCGAGATGGGCACACCCAGCACATCGCTCATCACCTGCATCACGAAGGGCGACTTGAGGGCGATACCGCCGATGCCGATGCAACCGTTGATACGGATGCCCTCGCTCTTCATGCGCTCCATGATCGCCTTCGAACCAAAGGCCGTAGCCTCCACCAGGGCGCGGAAGATCATCGGGGCGGTCGTGCCGAGCGTGATGCCGGCAATAGCACCCTTCAGCGTCTGGTCGGCATCGGGCGTACGGCGACCGTTCATCCAATCGACCGCAATCACACCGCTCTCGCCGATGGAAATCTTCTCAGCCTCCACGGTCAGCGCGGGCAGGATCTTATCGCAAGCCTTGTCCAGCTCCTCGATCGTGAGCTTCTCGCCCAGGATCGACTTCATCGGGAACTCCAGCACACGGCGGAACCAGGCGTAGATATCACCAAAGGCCGACTGGCCTGCCTCGAAGCCGATCAGACCCGGCACGACCGAGCCATCCACCTGGCCACAGATGCCCGGGATGAGCTTGTTGCCCACCGACTCGGGCTTGGCAACAACGATATCGCAGGTCGACGTACCGATGATGCGCACCCACGAATCGGCCTTGATACCGGCACCTACGGCGCCCATGTGGCAGTCGAAAGCACCACCGGCTACCACCACATCGGTCGAAAGGCCCAAACGCTTGGCCCACTCCTCCGTCAGGTGACCTACGACCTTCTCGGCCGTTTCGGTCTCGGTAAACATTCTTTCGCGCAGACCCGAGAGCAGGGGATCGAGCGTCGTGAGGAACTCCTCCGACGGCAGACCGCCCCACTTGGCATGCCACATCGCCTTGTGACCCTCGGCACAACGGCTGCGAACAATCTCCGACGGCTTCGTCGTGCCGGTCAGGATGGCGGGCATCCACTCGCAGTGCTCGACAATCGAGTAGGCAGCCTCGCGTACCTTCTCATCGGCACGCAATACGTGCAACGCCTTGGCCCACAGCCACTCCGAGGAGTAGATACCACCCTCGTAAGCCGAGTAGTCGATCTCCCAACGACGGCATAGCGTGTTGATCTCGTCGGCCTCCTTGATGGCCGTGTGGTCCTTCCAGAGGACGAACATGGCGTTGGGGTTCTCCTCGAAACCCTCCTTGAGTGCCAGCGGCGTGCCCTCCTCGTCGATGAAGCAGGGGGTCGAACCCGTGGTATCGAAGGCGATACCTACGACATTCTCGGCCACCTCCGACGACACGGCACCCAGCACCTCGCGCACCGTAGCCTCCAGCACCTCGATATAATCCTTCGGGTGCTGACGGTATTGATTGATTGCGGGGTTGCAATATTTGCCCTCCTTCCAACGGGGGTAGTAGCGTACAGCCGTAGCGAGCGTCTCGCCCGTAGCAGCATTTACCAGTACGGCGCGCGCCGAGTCGCTACCGTAGTCCAGTCCGATTACATATTTATCCATGGTATGGGTCGTTTGTCGGTTTAGCACAAGGCTTTATTTAACATATAGTACACCTCGTTCATGCGCAGCTCCTTCTTGAACTCCGTGATCGTGGTGTCCTTGTTGATGTGTACCATCTCGATATTGGCGATCTCGGCGAAGTCCTCCCAGTACTCGGCCGTGATGTCATACGAGAAGCAGGAGTGGTGCGTACCACCGGCCAGGATCCAGGCACCGGCGCCCACCTCGAAGTTGGGCATCGGCTTCCAGAGGGCCGAGGCTACGGGGAGCTTCGGCAGCGGCTTCGGCTCTACGCACTCTACATCGTTTACGATCAGGCGCATGCGGTTACCCATATCGACTACCGTGGCGGCTACACCCGAACCGGTCTTCGACGTGAAGACGAGGCGGGCCGTCGGGGTCTTGCGGATACCGATGCCGAGGAAGTGTACCTCCAGGCGCGGCTTCTGGGCAGCGATCAGGGGGCTGACCTCCAACATGTGCGACTGGAGAATTGTGCTCTCCTCGCCGGCGAAGTTCAGCGTGTAGTCCTCCATGAACGAGCAACCCTTCGTCATGCCCTGCGACATGAACCATACGGTGCGTACCATGGCGGCCGTCTTCCAGTCACCCTCACCACCGAAGCCGTAACCCTCGGCCATCAGGCGCTGCGAAGCGAGGCCCGGAATCTGGTCGAAGTGGCCCAGGTCGTCGAAGTTGGTCGTGAAGGCCTTGGCACCCTTCGCCTCGAGGCAGGCCTTGATCGTCAGCTCGGCCTTGGCAGCGTTCCATACCTTCTCGTAACCCTCGGTCGTCTTATCCTCCAACTCGGCGGCGTGGTCGTAGAGCTTGAAATACTCCGCAACAAGTGCATCAACCTCTGCATCGGTAACTTTGTCGAAGTAGGTCATCAGCTCTGCTACGGGGCAGTAATCGACGTGGTAGCCCAGACGAATCTCGGCCTCCACCTTATCGCCGTCCGTCACGGCTACGTTGTTCATCTGGTCGCCGAAGCGGATCACCAGCATATCCTGCGAGTCGGCCCACGCAGCAGCTACGCGCTGCCAGATGGCGATCTTCTCGAGGGTCTTCGTGTCCTGCCAATGACCTACAACCAGCTTGCGCGGACGGCGCAGGCGGGCCGTGATGTGACCAAACTCGCGGTCACCGTGAGCCGACTGGTTGAGGTTCATGAAGTCCATGTCGATCTCGTTCCAGGGAATCTCCTCGTTGAACTGCGTGTGGAGGTGCAGAAGGGGCTTGTTCAGCTCCTGCAGGCCGTGAATCCACATCTTGGCGGGCGAGAAGGTGTGCATCCAGGTGATTACACCGATACACTTTGCGTCGTTATTCGCAGCCTTCATGATGTCCCAAACCTCCTTCGATGAGTTGGCCGTACCCTTATATACTACCTTGACGGGAAGCTGGCCCGAGGCGTTCATGCCTGCGACCATCGTGTTCGAGTGACCATCTACAGCCACTACCGCGTCACCACCATAGAGGAGCTGTGCGCCCGTGACGAACCAAACCTCAAAGTTGCTATATGCTTGTACCATATTTTTAATTTTTAATTCTTAATTTTTAATTTGTATGCGGTATATTTTGTGTTTCCCTCGCGGGCTGCGAATGGGAAATACGCTTAGTATGTCCCATCCGCGCCCACTTCACGAAGCCCAAAATCTGCTCGCCTAAAATTAAAAATTGGTTGGAGCCAAGCCCCCTTCTCAATTCTTAATTTTTAATTTTGAATTTACTTCTTCTGTCCGTAGTAGGCATTCGCACCGTGCTTGCGCGAGTAGTGCTTCTCGATCAGAAGATCGTTCATCTCCAGCGAGGGATTGACCTGGTAGGCCACGAAGGCCATCTTGGCCACCTGCTCCATTACGACAGCGTTGTGAACAGCCTCGTCGCCATCCTTACCCCACGCAAAGGGACCGTGGTTCTTCACCAACACGCCCGGCGTGTGCATCGGGTTCATGCCGGCCTCCACGAAACGGTTTACAATCACCGTACCCGTGTGCTTCTCGTACTCGCCCATCTGATCCTCGGTCATCGAGGCCGTGCAGGGAATAGCGCGGTGGAAGTAGTCGGCGTGCGTCGTGCCGATGTTGGGGATATCCTTACCTGCCTGGGCCCACGCCGTGGCGTAGGTCGAGTGGGTGTGGACGATACCGCCCACCTCGGGGAAGGCTTTGTAGATTTCGAGGTGCGTCGCCGTGTCCGACGAGGGGCGCAGGTCGCCCTCGACGATCGTGCCGTCGAGGTCAACCACCACCATATCCGACGGCTTCATGTCATCGTAGTCCACGCCGCTGGGCTTGATCACCACCAGACCCTTTTCGCGGTCGATGGCCGATACGTTGCCCCACGTGAAGATAACTAAGCCGTGTTTTACAAGGTCCAAATTGGCTTTGCAGACCTTTTCTTTGAGTGCTTCTAACATATTACCACAAGAAATAATAGAGAATGGTCAAAATAACGATTACGCCGATAGCGCCCCAGTTGAAGGCGGCATCCGAGCGGAATACCGAAAGGTCGATCTTCACGGCCTTCGGATCCTGTACCTTGTCCGTGGCGTTCGACTTGAGGTAGATCGAGATTGTGAGGAACATGGCCATCAGGAAGAAGAAGGCCTCGAAGCCGTTGTTGCGGAGCGCCTCGTTCGTTACACCTACGATACCCAGTACGAGGCTTACGAGGGCAGCTACGAACGTGAAACGACTCCAGAAGAGCTGCGTCTTGACGGTGTGCTCATCCAGCACATCGGCCTTGACGGTCTTCTTGCTCATCAGCGAGAGACCGATGAAGAGGATCACCAGAGCGATGAATACATAACCCATGCGCAACAGGAACGGCACCTCGGGCATCATGAACTTAAAGAGTACCGAGAAGGCAAACGTACCGATGGCGGCTACTACGGCAGCTACGCCCGAAGCGCGCTTCCACAGCAGACCCAGACCGAAGATCACCACTACGCCCGGATAGACGAAGCCCGAGTACTCCTGGATGATCTGGAAGGCCTGGTCGGCAGCACCCATGATCGGATAAACGGCAATCACAGCCAGCACCAGTGCGGCAACCGAGGTCATACGACCTACCGATACGAGCTTCTTATCCGAAGCCTCCTTGTTGATGAATTGCTTGTAGATATCCATCGTGAAGATCGTCGAGGTTGAGTTGAACATCGATGCGAGCGACGAGATTACGGCAGCAGCCAAAGCAGCAAACGACAGACCCTTAACGACAACGGGCGTAAAGTTGCGAATCAGGAACGGATAGGCATCATCCGAACGGGTGATCTCGCCGGCCAGCGACTGATACAGCTCCGGCTCCTGCGTCATGATGTAGTAGGCGCAAACACCGGGGATGCAGACGATGAACGGAATCAAAATCTTCAGGAAGGCGGCGAAGATCATACCCTTCTTAGCCTCCGAGAGCGACTTGGCAGCCAGACCCTTCTGGATGATGTACTGGTTGAAGCCCCAGTAACCGAGGTTCGTGAGCCACAGGGCACCTACGATCACCACGATACCCGGGATGTCGAAGTAGGGATCGGCCGTGATGTTCTCGATAGCCGGGTTGCGCGTCACCACAAGGTTGAAGTGACGGTCGCCCTCAATAGCTCCGAGCTTCGACATAATCTCCTGCAAGGCACCGAGTGCGCCACCCTGAATGTCGAGCGAACCGGCGATGAAGTCCAGGGCGAAGTAGGCCGTAATTAGACCACCACCCACGAGGAACGTCACCTGCATCACGTCGGTCCAAGCCACCGAAGCCAGACCGCCGTAGATCGAGTAGATACCGGCGATTACGAAGAGGATCAGGATGATGACCATCAGCGTCATGTCGACCTCCATGCCCATCAGCATACCCGGAGCGGCGGGGATACCGAGGATCTGCTTAATAGCCAACGCACCGAGCCAAGCTACCGACGTCAGGTTGATAAATACGTAGAGGAAGAGCCAGAAGATCGAGAAGGCCAGACCCACACCCCAGTTGTAGCGCTCGCGCAGGAACTGCGGAATGGTGAAGATCTTTCTTTCGATCATCACGGGCAGCAGGAACTTACCCACCACGATCAGCGTGGCGGCAGCCATCAGCTCGTAAGCGGCAATCGCGATACCCGATGCAAAGGCCGAGCCCGACATGCCGATAAACTGCTCGGCCGAGATGTTGGCCGCGATGAGCGAGGCACCTACGGCCCACCAGGTCAAGGTGTTGCCGGCCAGGAAGTAGTCGCTCGACGATTTCTCTTTTCCGTCTTTGCTGCGCGAGAGGAAGAATCCAAGACCCACGAGCAGGATGATGTACAGCACAAAGATCGCGTAGTCGATCATCGCGAATCCGTTGTTCTGTAGTGCTTCAATCAGATTCATTGGTTTTACAGGTTTTTATTGGTTAATACTTTTGTTGGTCGCTTGATTACTCGCGTACACCGAATTTGAAGGTGCAGTGGCTCGTGTACTTCTCGCCCGGGCGCAGTACGGCCGAAGGCCACTCGGGCTTGTTGGGCGTGTCGGGATACTTCTGCGTCTCGAGGCAGATACCCACGCGCTGGTTGTAGACGATGCCCTTCTTGCCCGTCACGGTGCCGTCGAGGAAGTTACCCGAATAGACCTGAATACCCGGCTCGTCGGTGTAAACCGTCAGCTCGATGCCCGTCGTGGGGGCGTAGAGCACAACGGCCGGTACCGTCTTGTCGCGCTCGGTGGCCAATACCCAGTTGTGGTCGTAGCCGTTGCCGTTCTTGAGTTGGATGTAGTCGAAGTTGTCGATCTCCTTACCTACGGCCTTGGCCGTGCGGAAATCCATCGGCGTATCGGCTACGGGGGCAATCTCGCCCGTGGTCATGTAGGTATCGTCCACGGGGGTAAAGCCCTCGGCGTTGATCATCAACTCATGGTCGAGGATCGTCTGCGTGGGGTCGCCCGTGAGGTTGAAATAGGAGTGGTTGGTCATGTTGATGACGGTCGGAGCATCGGTCGTAGCCTCGTAGTCGATCGCAATGGCGTTCTCATCCGTGAGCGTGTAGATCACCTTGGCCTCCACATTGCCGGGGAACTGCTCCTCGCCATCGGGCGAAGCGAGCGTCAGTACGAGCTGGTTCTCCGTAGCCTCGGCTACCGAGTAGAGCTTGTACTGCCAGCCGTTGGGGCCGCCGTGCAGGCAGTGACCGAAGTTGTTCTTCGGCAGGTCGTACTCCACACCGTCCAACGTGAACTTACCCTGACCGATGCGGTTGGCGTAGCGACCGATCGAGGCACCGAAGTCCGAGGGGACGTTCTGGTAGTCGGCAATCTTGTCAAAGCCGAGCACGACGTCGCGCATCTCGCCCGCGCGGTCGGGAACCATCACCGATACGATGCGGCCACCGAAGGGGGTGATGCAGACCTCCATGCCGTTGGCATTCTTCAAGGTGTAGAGTTGCGTGGTTTGATCGCCGATTGTCGTCTCAAAATCGGCAGGATTCAGACCCGACAGGGTCTTGTTGCAAGGCTCCGAGCAGCAGGCAGTCATCAGCGCGGCTGCGATCAGGAGCGTCGAAATTTTACGAATCATAGGTATTTTAGGTTTTTATTGTTTTGGTCTTAGGTGGTAATATAACGTAGTTATATTGTTCAAATATACGGATTATCGGCCGAACAGCCAAATTTTTTTCGTATCTTGTCCCAAAATCAAATAGAAAATGGGGAAAAAGATTCAAATTTTGGTGCTCTTGTGGGCGCTGTGTGGGGTAGTGATGACCGCGTGGGGCGCAGAAAAGGGGTATGTCAAGGTTCCCGAGGGGCGCCTGTATTACGAAATTTCGGGCGAGGGTACGCCGCTGATTTTTGTACACGGGCACTCGCTCGATAGGCGCATGTGGCGCGAACAGGTGGCCTTCTTCGAAAAGCATTATCGTGTCATTGTCTACGATGCGCGCGGCTACGGAAAATCGTCGAAACAGCGCGAGGACCTGCTCTTTACCCATTGCGACGATTTGGTCGCTCTGATGGATGCGTTAAGGATCGAAAAGGCGCATTTCGTGGGCCTTTCGATGGGTGGATTTATTGCGGGCGATTTGTTGGCGATGCACCCCGAAAGGATGCTTTCGTGTACGTTGGCCGAGGGGCATATCCGCTCCACGCCGAGCATCAACGAGCCGATGACTGCGGAGGAGCGTGCCGCGAAGCAGGCCTCGATCGATGCCGTGAAGGCCAAGGGGATGCGTACCTATAAAAAAGAGTGGTTCGGGAACCTGATGAAGGGTGGTTCGCGGGCCGAAAGGATGCGTAAGCCTCTCTGGCAGCAGATTCGTAAGTGGGATGGGTGGCAGGCTACGCACCACGAGGTGCACTGCTACTATGCCCGCGAGGCGATGGAGGTGCTGAAGGAGCGCAAGCCCGATGTGCCGACCCTCTTTCTCTCGGGTCGTCGCCCGACGGGTAAGCTGCGCACCGATCCCTCGATGATGAAGTACCTCAAAAACAGCCGCCATGAATATATTGACGACAGCGGCCACATGTGCAATATGGAGCAGCCGGAGGAATTCAACGAGAAGGTCTATCGTTTTCTCCGAGAGAATCGATAGATATAGATGAAGTGTGAATAAAAAAAAGAGCCTCGCTTTTCAGCGAGGCTCTTTTGGTTGTAGGTTATTTACTACTGCGGCTGCTTGCCGATGTAAGCCAGGATACCGCCATCCACATAGAGGATGTGGCCGTTGACGGCATCCGAAGCCTTCGAAGCGAGGAATACGGCGGGACCGCCCAGCTCATCGGGCTCGAGCCAGCGACCTGCGGGGGTCTTGGCACAGATGAACGAATCGAACGGGTGGCGCGAACCATCGGGCTGCTTCTCACGCAGCGGAGCGGTCTGCGGCGTAGCGATGTAACCCGGGCCGATACCGTTGCACTGGATGTTGTACTCGCCATACTCCGAGCAGATGTTGCGCGTGAGCATCTTCAGACCACCCTTGGCGGCAGCGTAAGCCGATACGGTCTCGCGACCCAGCTCCGACATCATCGAGCAGATGTTGATAATCTTACCCTCGCGGCGCTCCATCATCTCGGGAAGCACGGCGCTCGAGCAGATAAACGGACCTACGAGGTCGATGTCGATCACCTGCTGGAACTCCGAACGCTTCATCTCGTGCATCGGGATGCGCTTGATGATACCTGCGTTGTTTACCAGGATGTCGATCTGACCCACCTCGGCGTGAATCTTCTCAACCAACTCCTTCACCTGCTCCTCGTTCGTCACGTCGCATACATAGCCGTGTACGTTCTCGATGCCGTGCTCCTTGTAGTTGGCAAGACCCTTCTCGAGTGCAGCCTCGTTGATGTCGTTGAAGATGATGTTCTTAATGCCGGCAGCTACGAAAGCTCTGGCAATGTTGAAACCGATACCGTAGGAGGCACCCGTAATCCAGGCGTTCTTACCCTCCAATGAAAACATGCTCATAGTTTTTTTGTGTTTTTATGCGGCACCTTTTGCCCCTCCTCGCCCTGCCGCTTGGTCACATACTTAAAGTATGCTCCCGCCCGCCATGACTTCGGAGTTGCAAAATCTGCTCGCCTAAAATTCACAAAAATTGTCGGCGAGCCGTGTCGCGGTTGGTTAATAAATTCTAAACTCTAAATTTTGAATTGGTTTTGTAAAGCATTCTTCGACCTCCTCTTAAAGTCCCCCTTTTCAAAGGGGGATTTAGAGGGATTGTCTAAACTCGGATTTCTTGCTGATTACGGATTTGGGTAGCCATTGAATAGTACTCTGTCCGTCATCAACCTTAAATCCTTCATTAGAATTACTTCAAATCCGTAATCAGCGAGAAATCCTGATCACCATAATCCAAGTTCTCACCGCCCATACCCCAGATGAAGGTGTAGTTGTGCGTAGCGGCGGCGCTGTGGATCGACCACTCGGGCGAGAGGACAGCCTGATCGTTGTGCATCCAGATGTGGCGCGTCTCATCAACCTCGCCCATCAGGTGGCAAACGGCATCCGTCTCGGGTACCTCGAAATAGAAGTAGGCCTCCATGCGGCGCGAGTGAACGTGTGCCGGCATGGTGTTCCATACGCTACCCGTAGCAAGCTCCGTCATACCCATCTGCAGCTGGCAGGTCGGCAGCACCTGGTTTACGATCATCTTGTTGATGTTTCTTTCGTTCGAGCCCTCCAACGAACCCATGTGGGCAACGATGGCATCGTCCTTCGTGATCTTCTTGTCGGGATAGGTCATGTGGGCCGTGCAGGAGTTGAAGTAGAACTTGGCAGGGTTGGCCTTGTCTACGCTCTCGAACGTAACCTCACGGTCACCGGCACCGAGGTAGAGGGCCTGCTTGTAATCCAGCTCATAAACCTGGTCACCGGCCTTCACTACGCCCTTGCCACCTACGTTGAAGATACCCAGCTCGCGGCGGGTCAGGAAGTAGGGAGCCTTCAGCGGATCGATGGCCTCGAGCTTGAGGACCTCCTCAACGGGCATCGCGCCACCTACGACCATGCGGTCATACATCGAATAGACCATGTTAACCTCGTCGGCAGCAAATACCGTCTCGATGAGGAAATCACGGCGCATGCGCTTCGTGTCATAATGCTTGGCATCCTCGGGATGCGCTGCATAGCGAACTTCGTAATTGGTTTTCATCTTGAAAGTGATTATTAGATTGTTTGTTTAGTTGTTTGCTTGGTTATCCGTTTTTGTCGGAACACTTTTTATCCAAACAAAGTTAGTGAAAGGAAATGAAAATTCCAAGCCCGCGCGCCTAATTCTACTATAAAAAAAAGAGCTATCGGTGTGATAGCTCTTGTAGATCGGTCGTGTGGGCCTTTTTTTAGCGCATCGAATTCATGCGGATCGAGGCCTTTACCAGGGCGATGGCGCGGATGCGGTTGATGGCAACATCCTTGTCGGCGTGGTGGGGGTTCTGGCTGACGAGCTTGACGTAGCCCTCCCGATCCGATTTCTGGATATATTTTACGGTGATGTACTCCTCGCCGTCGATATCGATCGAGAGCAGGTACATATCACCCCAGAAGATATCTTCGATGTTTTGCAGCTGCTTGTAGAGCACGATGTCGCCACTCTTCAGCAACGGGTACATCGAGTCACCGGCAATGTAGATCGCACCGTCGCACTTCGGCAGGTTGGGAATGTGGATGAAGTTGACGGGTTTGAACTCCTCCTGGCGGGTAAATAAGGGAACGAGGCCGGCCGTGCCTTCGATCGAATAGAGCGGAACACTCTGCAGGGGAAGCGAGTTGTCGGTGCGGTGGGTAAAGGTATGCAATTCGGGCTTGGCGTTGAACATCTCACCCGTGCCGTGTTCAAGCCATTCGGGGTTAATGTTCAATTCCTGAACCAGGATGTTTCGGTTGCGCATCGAGAGGCCGGCCTTGCCTGTTTCGATCATCGAGAGTGCCGCTTTGCCTACGCCAAGTCGCTGAGCCAATTGCTCTTGGGTCATGCCCAGCTGTTTGCGTATCAATTTTACCCGCGTGTTCATATTTGTGTTATTGGAAAATTTTATATCAAAAATTTAACTTTTGAAGTATCAAAATCAATTTTTGAACCTATATTTGCACTTGCAAAGTTAAGAAGTTTGTCTAAAAAAACAAATATTTTTTGTTAAAAAATTCACTATTTCAATGATTTTTACCATTTCATCTCAACTTTACCGCGAAACATTGGCGCTTTTGAAGGAGAAAATCGGGGCGCGCAGCTACTTCTCGGGCTCCTTTTCTTTCGACGTGGAGGGGCTTGCCTGCCGCATGGTGGTGAGCTGTTTTGTCTATCGTCGTGAGGTGCGTATGCCCGAGGGGGCGCACGAGGCCATCGTGGATCTTGTGCCCGTCTGGTGGGAGTTCCACACAGCCGATGAAAACGGCGAGCTGCTCAACGATTTCTCCTTTGACGAACTGCGTACGCTACTTCGCGAGTAACCTCATTTCGGGTTCGGTTTTGCCTCTCTTCGGGCGCGGCAACGCCCACCGATCCCGCTTGTTAACCGATTCCGCCCGTCGTGTTGCCGCACAAGGGAGTCAAGAGGAGGGGGAAGCCCCTCCTTTATATTAAATAAGTATATGCAACATTCATTCCTCGATTTTGCCCGTGCGGTTTATCCCTTTTTGGAGTTTGAACCGTTTCATGAGACCTACTATCGCGTGCTGGAGGCCTTTGCCGAGGGGCGGATTCGTCGCCTGGTGGTTACCATGCCTCCCCAACACGGCAAGAGCATGGGCGCTACGACCCTCTTGCCGGCCTATCTTTTGGGCCTTAATCCCGACATGCGCGTGGCGATTGCCTCCTATTCGGCCAATCTCGCCTCGAAGTTCAACCGCCGCGTACAGCGCATCCTCGATTCGCGCGAATATGCCGAACTATTTCCTGCGACGACCATCAAGCAGGGTACCCGCCCGCTGGGCTATATCCGCACCTCGGACGAGGTGGAGATTATCGACCACAAGGGGTCGCTCTTGTCGGTCGGGCGCGAAGGATCGCTCACGGGCAATCGCGTCGATTGCTTTATTCTCGATGACCTCTATAAAGATGCCATGGAGGCCAATTCGCCGCTCGTCAGGGCCAACTGCTGGGAGTGGTATACCTCGGTTGTCAGGACGCGCATGCACAACCTGTCGCGCGAGCTGATCGTCTTTACACGCTGGCACGAGGAGGATTTGATCGGTGAACTGATGCGACGAGAACGCTTCGTTGCACTGACCGAGTGGTCGCAACTGGAGGCGGTGGACGAGGATACGTGGCTGCACCTGAATTTCGAGGCCTTGAAGGTCTCACCGCCGACCGAGTTAGACCCGCGTGCGGAGGGTGAAGCGCTTTGGGAGAACCAGCAGGGCGCCAAGCTCCTCGCTATGAAACGTAAACTCGACCCCATGCAGTTCGAGGCGATGTATCAAGGCCACCCCACGGCGCGCGAAGGGTTACTCTACGGGGCAAACTTCAACGTGTACGATCGTCTGCCGCGCGAAATTGTCCGCCTGGCCTCCTATACCGATACGGCCGATGTGGGCGACGACTACCTCTGCTCGCTCAGCTATGCCGTCGATGCCGATGGGGTGATTTATATCACCGATTGTGTCTATACGCGTGAGGCGATGGAGCAGACGGAGGGGATGGTGGCCGAGATGCTGCGCCGCAGCGGGACGCGCCATGCGCTCATCGAGAGTAACAACGGCGGTCGAGGCTTTGCCCGTGCCGTGCAGCAGCTTGTCCCCGAGGTGCGCATCGAGTGGTTTCACCAAAGCGGCAATAAGGAGGCACGTATCCTGTCGAATGCCCCCACGGTGCAGCATCTGATCCGTTTTCCGCGCGGGTGGGAGCACTCTTGGCCCGAATTGTATCAACACCTGACGACCTATCGCCGTACGTTCCGCGCCAATCGCTGGCACGATGCAGCCGATGTAGTGACGGGTATTGTCGAGCGAGAGGTGGTGGATAAAGCAAAAAGCAGACTCCGAGGAGTGAGGTTTTTGTAAGATGAAAGTTGAGAATGGAAAGTTAAAAGTTAATTTGTCTTGCTTTCATCCGCACAACAAAATAAAGGGAGATAGCCTAAAAAGGTGGCTATCTCCCATTTTGTTGTGCTAACTAATTTTCAACTTTCAACTCTCAACTTTCAACTTTACAGCAGTTCTTCCAAACGTGCCACGGGGGCGATGTCGAGCGACGAAAATTCATCCTTCTGGTAGCGGTGATAACCGGCCATGGCGATCATGGCAGCATTGTCGGTCGTGAACTTGAATTCGGGCAGGAAGGTTCGCCAACCGCGTTTTTTGCCCTCGGCTACGATACCGTTGCGCAGGCCCGAGTTGGCCGAAACACCACCCGCGATGGCGATGTCGCGGATGCCCGTCTCCTTCGATACGCGGACGAGCTGCTTGAGGAGAATTTCGACGATGGTCGTCTGCAACGAAGCACACAGGTCGGCCTTGTTTTGCTCGATGAAGTCGGGATTCTCCTTCACGGCGTCGCGCAGTGTATAGAGGAACGAGGTCTTCAGGCCCGAGAATGAGTAGTTGAATCCATCGACATGGGGGCGCGCAAAGTGGAACGCCTTGGGGTCGCCCTCCTGTGCCAAACGGTCAATCACCGGGCCGCCCGGGTAGGGGAGTCCCATCACCTTGGCGCACTTATCGAACGCCTCACCGGCTGCGTCGTCGATCGTCGTACCGAGAATCTCCATTTCGGTGGCCGAGTCCACGCGCACGATCTGCGTATGGCCACCACTGACCAAAAGGCAGAGGAACGGGAAACGCGGGTGCGGCAGCTCACGATCCGGCAGGTCGATTAGGTGCGATAAGATATGTCCCTGCAGGTGGTTGACCTCGACCATCGGAATATTTTGCGCGATCGAAAGCCCCTTGGCAAACGATACACCCACCAAGAGCGAACCGACCAGACCTGGGCCGCGCGTAAAGGCGATGGCGTCGATCTCCTCGATCTTGACTCCTGCCTCCTTCAAGGCGGTATCCACGACGGGAATGATGTTTTGCTGGTGGGCACGTGAAGCCAACTCGGGGATCACGCCGCCGTATTTGACGTGTACGGCCTGCGAGGCGATCACGTTCGAGAGCAGTACGTTGTTCCTAAGGACGGCAGCCGACGTATCGTCGCACGACGACTCGATGCCTAATATGGTGATATCTCCGTTCATATAGGGCAAAGGTACAAAAAGAAAATGAGTTCGATACGCGGTCGAACTCATTTTTCTTGTCAATCCCTTATAAAAGCCCCTTAATCCATCGGAAAAGCGAGTAGGGCATGTAGCGTAGCGGCAGGTCGAACGCCGTAGTGGTTGAGACTACCGAACGGCGATGCGAGAAGCAGAGGTAGGAGTCGTAGCCGTGATAGCTACCCATGCCCGATTGGCCGACTCCGCCAAAGGGGATGCGCTCGTTGGCGATGTGCATGATCGTATCGTTGAGGCACGCACCACCCGACGAAGTGCGCTGCAGCACCTCCCGGCGGTTCTTCTTGCCGAAGAAGTAGAGCGCCAACGGTTTCTCGCGCTCGGTGATGTAGACGATCACCTCCTCGATTTGGCGGAAGGGAACCACGGGCAGAATCGGACCGAAAATCTCCTCCTGCATCACGCTGTCTGTCGGCTTTGTGCCCTCCAGAATGGTCGGTGCGATGTAACGCTCGGCGCGATCGGTGCGACCGCCATAAAGAACCTTGCCCTCCTTTAGATAGCCCGTCAGACGGTCAAAGGCGCGCTCATTTACGATGCGGACAAAGTGGCGGCTTGCTTTCGGGTCTTCTCCCAGCAAAGCGCGGAAGGCCTTTTCGATCTCGCTCAGCAGCTCCTCGCGGACCTCCTCGTGCACCATCAGGTAGTCGGGCGCGATGCAGGTCTGACCTGCATTGAGCGACTTGCCCCAGGCGATGCGCTTGGCTGCCACCTTCAGATCGGCATCCCGATCCACGATGCAGGGGCTCTTACCACCCAGCTCTAACGTGACGGGGGTGAGGTTTTTCGAGGCGGCCTCCATCACCTTGCGCCCCAGGTCGGGACTGCCGGTGAAGAAGATGTGGTCGAAACGCTCGGCCAGGAGTTGGCCGTTTACCTCACGATTGCCCTGCACGAGGGCTACATAACGCTCTTCGAAGGTGTCGCGGATCAGCTCGCCCAGCACGCGCGAAACGTTCGGCACGTAGGGCGAGGGCTTCAGCATCGCCGTACAACCTGCCGAGATAGCACCTACGAGCGGATTGAGCAGCAACTGCACGGGGTAGTTCCAGGGGGCGATGATCAGCGCCGAACCCAGCGACTCGGTGATGACGCGGCTACGCGAGGGGAACATCTTGAGCGGCGAGCAGACGCGACGGGGGCGCATCCACCCCTTGAGGTGCTTCAGGTGGTTCTTGATCTCGCCCCGTACGATGCTCAGCTCGGTCATGTAGGCCTCTTCGTAGGATTTGTGCAGGTCCTGCCACAGCGCTTCGGCGAGCGGCTGCTCCCACTTTTTAAGCCCCTCGGCAAGGCGGCGGAGCTGTTCTCGGCGGAAGTCGCAGGAGCGCGTAGCGCCCGATCGGAAGTAGGCGCGCTGCTCCTCGATAAGGTGCAGGATTGTTGCGTGGGGTGTGTTTTGCAGTGTCATAGTGGATTACTTTTTGCGACCCGTAAAGTGGTCCATCGTGTGATAAACGCCAAAGAGCTTGCCAAACATAAAATCGAATACCGGGGTGGGGAAGATACCCTGCAGGAAACGCACGATGTGGAATCCCCACGGAATACCGTTGAAAGTCTGGTTGCGCTCGATCGAGCGGAGAATCTTGCGCGCGGTGTTCTCGGGGTCGAGGATCGGCATAAACCAGCGCGACTGCACGCCGTCGAACATGCCTGTATTGATGTAGTAGGGGGCGATGGTCGTGATATGTACGTTGCTCTTGCGCTCCTTCAGCTCCACGCGTAGCGAGTCTGACCAACCAATCACGGCCCACTTTGAAGCGGCATAGGCCGACATGCGCGGGTTAGCCAGCAGACCGGCTGCCGAGGCGATGTTGCAGAGGTGGCCCTCGTTGCGCGCAAGCATGTCGGGCAGGATCTCCAGCGCGATATTCATCGGGGCGATGGCGTTGATCTCCATCGTGCGACGAATCTCATCGGCGGTCAGTCCGTCGAAATATTGGTTGCCGGTGACAATACCGGCGCAGTTGATCAGCAGATCGACGCGACCGGCCTCCTGCTTGGCTTTGGCGTAGGCTGCTTGGATTTGTGCAAGGTCCGAGACGTCGACCTGCGTACCGATCACCTTGCCCAGCGAGGCGAACTCCCGACAGGTGGCAGCGATGCTTTGGGCGTTGATGTCCCAGATAAGGAGCGTTTCAGCCCCCTTCTCGAGGCAACGACGGCCCATGATGCGGCCGATGCCCGAGGCTCCACCCGTGATTAATACAACTTTACCCTTGATTTTCATTGTAATTGGATTTTTTGTATTTAGATACAAAAACGGTGCTTGACATCCGATTGTTGCCAAGCACCGTTTGCTTTTGTGGTCAAATTCGGATTAGAACTTGAAATCCAGACCGATACCCCAAGCCATCGAGGTACGATCGTAGAGGTCGGTGAAGTCGATACCGTTCGAATCCTGACCCTTGCTCGTCACCTCCTCGTAGAAGGTCGGCATCACGCCCAGGTTGATGCGCAGCAGGTCACAAACCTGGTAAGCGGCACCAATACCCGTCGACCACGACGGCGTCGAGAAGTTCATGTCCGAGTAAGCATTCTCGTTCATGTCGAGCTGCGTGCGCTGAACACCACAGCTTACGAGCCACTTCTTCGAGATCTGCCACTCGGCACCTACGAGGTACTCCATCGTGTTACCCTCGATGCAGCTCGAGAACGAGTTCTCGGCGTCCTTGTCGAAGTAGAGGTGGTACTCGGCCGTGATCTTCACGGGACCGCACTGACGGCTGGCGGCCAGGGCCAACAGGGCAGGCGTCTCAGCCTTTACCTTCGAGCCGTCGGCGAAAATGCCGTTGATCACGGGATCCTTAGCCGATACCTCAGCCGATTTGATCTCCAGCTCGGTACCCATCTTGAACTCATACTTGGCCGAAGCAGCCCACTTGCCCTTCTGGAAGTAGAGAGCCAGCACGGGGCTGATCGAGTTGCCCGTCTGCTCCACGTCGAGGATGTGATCCGACGTCAGGGCAGCATACTGCGTAGCGGCAGCAGCCAGCTGGGGATTCATTGCACCGAGCTTAGCACCTACAGCCTGGAAGAACTGGGGAGCCGACATCATGGCACCATTCAGACCCAGGGCAGCGCAGGTGGGGTTGATCTGGATGTTCTTCATGTAACCCTCATAAGCGTTCGAGGTGGTGCTGTAGCGAACCATAGCGGCAGCCGACAACCAGTCGGTGATGCGGAAGGCTACACCGGCGTTGAAGGCGAGCGTCTGCGACGAACCCTTCAGGTACATATCCATATTATACTGGTTAGCCGAGAGACCGAATGCCTGACCCAGGTTCGATACGCCTACGGGCAGTACCGAGAACTGACGCTCGAACGAACCGAGACCGCCCTCAAACTCCAGCGAACCACCGCCACCGTTTACGCCCATACCGAGCATGATGGCCCAACGGTTCTTCTTCCACGTCAGGTGTACCGAGGGAATTACCGGCGAGAATACCTCACCCTTGAACTCCTTGCTTGCCTGGCCGTTGTTGGCTGCACCCATAGCGAAGGGGGCAAAGGTCGAGTTGATGGTACGGGTCTGCTTGGCCATCTGGTCGTTGATACCCAGGTGCCAGCCGTCCTCCATGAAGGCCGTACCGGCGGGGTTGTTATACACAGCGTCGGTGTCGAGGGTCGTACCGCGAGCAATGCTGCGCAGGAAGGCAGCACTCTGGTTCGTGTTGGTCATCGGGCCACCGGCCATTGCCGTCGTAACCGTAGCCAGCGACAGCAGAATCGTAAAGATTTTTTTCATCTTGTAAAGTTTAAGTTTAACAACTTCGTCGGATCGTGTGGATCACGACTCGATAATTTTCGCGATTAATTTATAAGTGTAAATGCGCCCTTTGGGCTCAATTACGGCCGCAAAGATGCGCATTTAATCCAAAATAGACAAACAAAAGTGGCAAAATGGCCAAAAAGAGGACGAAAAGCGGGCTTTTAGGGATAAAAAACCGAAAAAATGGGGTGAAATTCGACTTGTTACCCTGCTTGAGTGGGTGAATAAGTGTTCTAAATTTCGGATTTAACGGCCGAAAATTCCGATTTTAGGCTTAGTGGTGTTCCGAAATCAGCCAACGGGTAATGCTCTCGGCATAGGTCTTCGAAATGGGAATATCGGGGACGCCCTCCAGTCCCAATTCGGCAAAAATACCCTCCTTCTCGCGGCGCAGAACACGTACGTGCTCCAGGTTGACCATGTAGGAGCGATGACAGCGCAATACGTGCGTACCGGCCAACTGCTCGGCCAGCTGTTTGAGGGTGGTGCGAATCATCATCTTGCGCGGCGTGTCGCCATTCTTGTACCAGACGCAAACGTAGTTGTCGGCCGACTCGATGACCGCCAGGTTTTCGCGGTGGATCGAGAGTTGCATCTTGCCCTTCTCGTCGTAGATCTGCAGGTAAGCCTTCTGCAGGGCGTTCTCGTCCTCCTCCAGACGTTTGCGAATTGCCTTCAGCTCGCCGACGCGCTCCTGCCAGATGAAGTAGATGTAGCACATCACGTAGGGGATCAGCAGGATCAAAATGGCCTTAATCAGCGTGTTATGGAAAATGGTCGTTAAGGTTGAGTCGCCCGTGAGGTCCACCAAAAAGTAGGTGGAAGCGGTGTAGATTAATACCATGATCAGAATCTCCAACGCCACCCAGCTGATGTATTTTACGTAGGATAGGGCATGGGTGCGGGCGTAGGCGTTCATGATTAGGCGGCTGATGGCGGCTACGGCCATACCGATCAAGACGATGATAATCGACAACAGCGTGATTTTCAGATCATATTCGATGTTGAGCCACGGCAGCAGTTTTTCGTCCAGCGAATCGAAATCGAGCGGTTTATAGATCAAAATGAACAACAGCGCGAAGAGCGGCACGAAGAGAACCATCGTGATTTGGTTCTTTTTCTTGTAGATAAAAGACGGAATCGGTGTCATCGGGCGTTTTATTGTTACATTCTTCGACAAATTCTGCACGAAAGATGCATGCCTTTTGCCGAAAAAAAATTATCTTTGCAAGTTAGTAATACGGTAATTATATAACAAAGTTATAAAAGCACAACGGCTTTGCAGCACAAAGGTACAAAAATATTGCGAAAAACGGGCAAGATTTTTCTTTGGGTAATCGTCGGGTTACTCATTTTGCCGTTTGTGCTCTCGGCGCTGCTGGCTATCCCTGCCGTGCAGAACTTTACGGTGGATCGCCTGGCCGCCTTTGCTTCGCGCAAAATGAAGACCGAGGTCTCGATCGGACGGGTCGATATTGGTTTTGCCGGCCGGGTGCATATCGACGATTTCTATGTGGAGGACTACGAGCGCGATACGCTTCTTTATGTCCGTCACCTCAATGCTTTTCTGCCGCGTTTGGGCCTGTCGGAGGGTGGTTTGCGCTTTACGCATGGCCACTTGAACGGTGCCAAACTCTATCTGCGTGAGACCCCATCGGGTGAGATGAACATCAAGCAGGTGGTCAATAGTTTCTCGGATCCCAATCGCGAGAAGAAGGGACGTTTCCACCTCGAAATTGCCGATGCCTCGATCCGCGATCTGGAGATGATCATCGAGCAGCAGGAGCACCGCAATCCTGCGTTTGGTGTCGATTACGGTAACATGCGCATCCATGATCTGGACGTCAAGTTGAACCACTTCGAGATTGATGGCCAGGTGATTGTGGCCGATGTGGAGGGGATGTCCTTCTTTGAGCAGAGTGGCTTTGAGATGGATGAGTTGACCGGTAAATTCTACCTCACGACCGGCTGTCTGGGCTTTGAGGATATGCGCATGCGAACGCCGAGAAGTGATCTAAATATCGCCTCACTGGCTCTGGTGGGCGCCTCGTGGGAGGATTACAAATACTACATCTCGGAGGTGGAGATGGATGTTGAGATTCCCGAGGGAACGCTCTCGACCGACGATATCGCCTACTTCGCACCACGCATGCAGTCTTGGAAGACCATCTTCAGCGATATGAATGCCACGTTCCGTGGTACGGTCGATGATTTTGAAAGTGAGATTCGTACGTTGCGAGCCGGTGATCGGACGCGCCTCACGGGCCAAGGTATGGTGCGCGGTATTCCGGAGGTGAAAACCTCGCGCTTCGATCTGCAGGTGGCGAGTCTGGAGACTACGGCCGAAGAGGCTACCCGCTTGGCCGGGAATATAGCCGGGTTGGGCTTTAGCGAGGGGCTGCAGACGATGATCGATCGCCTGGGTGCGATGCAGGGTACGGCGCGATTCAACGGTACGTTCAAACAATTTGATGCGCAGATGGGGTTGCAAACCGAGCTGGGTGCTGTGCACGGCAAGGCGCAGATGATCCCCTCGGAGGCGAATCGTAAGGAGCGCAACCTCACGGCTTCGCTTACGACACAGGATTTTAGGTTGGGTCGTCTGCTGGATATGCAGCCGATGGTCGGTGCGACGGACGTGACGGCCGAGCTGATCGGTGTGGTGGGACCGCAGGGTTTGGATTCTCGCGTACGGGCTAAGGTGGCCGACCTGGAGTTTAACGAGTACCACTACGACTCGTTGCGCCTCATGGGACGCCTGCGCCGCGACCAATTCAACGGCCGTGTCGTGGCCCATGATCCGAATCTGGATGTGCTCGTCAATGGCTACCTGAATTGGGCAGGATCGACACCCCACTACGATTTCACGGCCGATCTGAATGAGGTCGATCTGGCGCAACTCCATTTCAATCGACGCGATTCGATTTCGTTGCTCAAAGGCCATTTGACGGCCAAGGCAACGGGGCGCTCGGTGGATGATCTGAATGGCTTTGTGACCCTTTCGGACGTAGAGTATCGCTACAACGACAGCCTGGTGACGGCGCGTAATGTGGTGCTACGCGGGGAGAATACGGCCGATCGCAAGTATATGGAGCTGCGCTCGGACTTCCTGGATGCAACCTTTAGCTCGAAGGCAGGTTATCGCCAAATCTACGACTACCTGCGCCAATCGGTGTGGAAATACCTGCCACTTTTGGGACGCAATCAGGCCCGTTTTACCGCAACGGATCGTCGACAGGCTGCGCCCAACGAGTTCTCGATGCTCGACGTGAAGGTGCGCCGCTTCAATCCGGTGGCCAATGCCATTGCTGACGGTTTGCAGATTGCCGATGGATCATCGTTGCGCCTGATGTTCAATCCGGCAAGCGACCACCTCTCGCTGCAGATCGGTTCGGACTATATCGAACGCAAGAACCTGCTGGCCACGAACCTGCACGTCAATGCCTCGAATAACAAGGATTCGTTGACGATGTACGCCTCGGCCGATCACCTCTATATGGGGGTGATCCGTCTGCCGCAGGTCTCCCTCTCGGGTGGCGCCAAGGCCGGACGCGTACAGCTGACGACCGGTTTTAACGATACGACCCGCCACTCCTCGGCCCGCATCGGTGTTGAAGCCTCGGTGGCGGAGGAGGAGGGCCCCAACGGACGTCGCATCAACCTGCGCGTCAAACCCTCGTATATGACCGACGGAGATGCGACCTGGAACCTGATCTCGACGACGATGCTCATCGATACGGCGTCGATTGACGTCGGCCGTTTTGTGATGCAGCACGAGGACCAGTTGTTGATGCTCGATGGTGTTGCGTCGCGCCGTGCGGAGGATTCACTGCAACTACGTTTGGTGAATTTCCACCTGGCACCCTTCATGGGCTTTGCCGAGTCGTTGGGCTATGAGGTCGATGCGCGCACGAACGGTATCGCCACCATGACGGCGGCACTTGGTAAAGCGATGTTGACGGCCGATATTCGGGTCGACAGCCTCTCGGCCAATGGTTTGGTGGCTCCGCCGTTGCAGATTCGTTCGGGGTGGGACTTTGCGCAGAATCGTGCGCGCGCCTTCCTGCTCGATCTGCAACAACAGGATACGTTGCTGCGCGGCTATTATGCTCCCGATCGCAAACGCTACTATGCTCGTCTGACGGTCGATAGTCTCAATATGGGGTTGCTGGACCCGATCTTGGAGGGTGTCGTGTCGGGTACGCACGGCGTGGGTGTGGCCGATGTCGTGCTTCGTGGCGAGGGGCGTGCGGCCGATCTGTCCGGTACGGTCGATGTGCGTGATATGAGTACGAAGGTGGACTTTACGCAGGTATCCTACCGCATGCCGAAAGCCCGTGTGCAGGTTTCGGGCAACCATTTCCGCGCACAAAATGTGGAGATTCTCGATCCCGATGGCAATCGCGGTAGCTTTGCGCTTGATTTGAACCTCGAGCACCTGCAAAATGTCCGCTATACGGTGCGCCTGCGTCCCGAAAAGATGTTGGTACTCAATACGACGGCCGAAGATAATAACCTCTTTTACGGCAAACTCTACGCAACGGGCGATGCCCGCATTGCCGGCGGTAAAGGTGAGGTGCAGATGGATATCTCGGCCACCAGCGACGACCACTCGCGCTTCTATATGCCACTGTCGGATAAGACGAATATCTCCAACGCCGAGTTCGTGACCTTTGTCGAGCCGCAACGGGATGATCAGGATGACCCCGTGGCCGAGCGTCGCCGTCAATTCGAGCAGCGCTACCGCAAAAACAGCTCGGCATCGAGTCAGATGCGTGTGAATCTCGATATGCAGGTATTGCCGAACGTAGAGGTGGAGATGATGGTGGCAGGCAGCCCGATCAAGGCACGCGGCGAAGGTAATCTCAACCTGGAGATTGTTCCCTCGACCAATACGTTCGAGATGTATGGCGACTACATGATTCAGGAGGGTAGCTATAACTTCTCGTTGCAGAACCTGATCTCAAAGAAGTTCTTAATCGAAAGCGGCTCATTGATCCAGTGGACGGGTGATCCGGTCGATGCGCGACTCAATATCGATGCGTTGTACAAGCTCAAGACCTCGCTGCAACCCCTGTTGCAGGGTACGGCCGACAATGTGTCGGTGGATCGTTCGGTGCCCGTGGAGTGTCAGATCCATATCGGCGATCGTCTGTCGAATCCCGATATCACGTTTAATGTGCATGTGCCCGAGGCCGACCCCGAGACGCAATCGGTGATCGCAACTGCCCTTTCGACCCCTGAGTCGGTCGATATGCAGTTCCTGTATCTGCTCGTTTTCAACAACTTCATGGCCGAGAATAATACCTCGACGGGTGCCAACCTGGGTGCTTCGGCTTCGGCTGCGACGGGTTTGGAGTTGCTGGCCAACCAGCTCAGCCGCCTGCTCTCGGCCGATGATTACAACCTTGTGATTCGCTATCGCCCGAAGTCGGAGGTGGCGAGCGATGAGGTTGATTTCGGCCTATCGAAGAGCCTGATCAACGATCGCCTGTTTGTGGAGGTGGAGGGTAACTACCTGATTGATAGCAAGCAGGCCGTCAATGGCTCGATGTCGAACTTTATGGGTGAGGCCTACGTGACGTATAATATCGACCGCGCTGGTGCGCTCAAGCTCAAGGCCTTTACGCAGACGATCGACCGCTTCGACGAGAACCAGGGTCTGCAGGAGACGGGTGTGGGCATCTACTACAAGGAGGATTTCGATAACTTCCGCGACCTGGTACGTCGCGTTAAGGAGCGCTTTACGAGCAAGCGTCGGAAGGCTCGCAAGGCGGCCGAAGCTGCTGCCAAAGCTGCTGTAGCTACCGATGAGGGGACGATGAGCGAGAAGGCCGATTTGAATGAAGAGACAAATTAAACAAATAAAAAACAGTAATTTATGATCCATTTTTTGCAGGCTGCCGAGGTGGTAGCCACGAGTGAAGAGACCCGCATGGGCTTGTGGGAGTTGTTTACCAAGGGTGGTTGGCTGATGTGGCCGCTGCTGATTTTGGGTGGTGTGACCATCTTTATCTTTGTCGAGCGCTACATGCAGATTCGCAAGGCTTCGGTCTTGGATATTAACTTCATGAATCGCATCCGCGACTACATCTCGGAGGGTAAGATCGGCGTGGCCGTGAACCTTTGCCGCAAGACCGACACACCGATTGCCCGCATGATCGAGAAGGGTATCGAGCGCATCGGCCGTCCGATGTCGGATGTGCAGACGGCTATCGAGAATGTGGCCAACCTCGAGGTGTCGAAACTCGAGAGCGGTCTGCCGTTCCTCGCTACGATTGCCGGTGGTGCACCGATGATCGGTTTCCTGGGTACGGTACTCGGTATGGTGCAGACCTTTATGGATATGTCGGCTGCCGGTGGTACGGTCGATCTGGCTCTTCTTTCGAGCGGTATGTATGTCGCCATGGTGACGACCGTGATGGGTTTGATCGTGGGTATTCCCGCCTACTTCGGCTACAACTACCTCGTGGCCCGCATCGAGAAGCTCGTCTTTCAGATGGAGGCCAATTCGATCGCCTTCATGGATATTTTGAACCAACCCGTAAAGTAAGCAGTTATGGCTATTAAACACGGATCGAAGGTCGATAAGAGTTTCTCTTCGTCGTCGATGACCGACCTGATGTTCCTCCTGCTGTTGTTTCTCTTGATCGCTACGACGCTGATCAATCCCAATGCCTTGAAACTGATGCTCCCCAAGAGCTCGAACCAGCTCAAGGACAAGGCGATGACCACTGTCTCGATCCAGGACGCCGGTCGCGGTAACTATCGCTACTACGTGGAGCTGCAGGAGGTGGGGTCGATCGATGGTGTCGAGCGCGCCCTGCAGGAGCGCCTGGCTAATACGGAGGAGGCGACCGTCTCTCTGCATGCCGATAAGTCGGTTGTGTGGGACGAGATCATCAAGGTGATGAATGTGGCCAAACGCAACGGCTACAAGCTCCATGCGGCCACCCAACCCGAGTAAGCAAGTAAGACCTCTATGCAATACTACGACCCGAACGACCGAAAACCGCGCCTCTGGGCGGTGGTGATTACCCTCCTCTATGCGGGGGTGATCGGGGCGTCGTTTGCCTTTGTGTCGTTTGATTTCCACCGCATTGAGCATAAGGTGGGGGATGAGATCGAGATCGAGTTGTACGATCCTCCGCAACCGACTCCGCCGCCGACCCCTGTGCAGACTTCGCCCGAGCCGCGTGTGCACGATACGCCTGCCGCAGAGGAGCGCACGGCCCAGGTCGAAGGTAAGGACGAGACGACCCGTACGCCCAACCCGAAGGCCCTCTTCAGCCAGAATAAGGCGGGTGTGGATGAACCTGCCAATGCCGGCAATCCGCGCGCCAAGGAGGGGGAGGATAAGGCCTCGGGTACCGGCCCGGGGTTGAATCCTGACGGCCTGGATCAGCTCGATAAGGGGTTGCAGGGTCGAGGCTTGGCCGGCAATCTGCCGCGACCGATCTATCCCGGTTCGAAGACCGGCAAGGTGCTGGTGCGTGTGACGGTCAATAGCGCAGGTGCAGTCACCAGTGCAACATTCGAACCGAAAGGCTCTACGACGAGCGATATGCAGCTCGTTGAGGCAGCCATCGCTGCGGCCAAGAAGGCACGCTTTACCGAGAACCGTGCCCCTGTGCAGGGAGGTGTGATAACCTATATTTTCCGTATGGAATAATGCTGATATGAAAAAGCTACTGATCCTATTGTTTGTGATGGCTGTGCCGTTGTTTGCGCTCCGGGCTGAGGAGCGTGAAAAGAGCGTCGGAGCCGTTATTCGTCTGCTGGAGACGCACCATAATTTTGGCGATGTGCCGCGCCGTGGTGGTGATTTGGTCTATGAACTGCACTACCGTAACGAAGGCTCGGTGCCGTTGGTGCTGACACGCGTCGTGACCTCCTGTTCGTGCCTCAAAGCGCACTTCCACCGTCGTCCCGTGGCCGTGGGCGATGAAGGGGTGATTCGCATCGTCTATGAGCCGCAAAAGAGTGAGCCGGGGACATTCAGCAAGGTGATCCAGATCTACTCGAATGCCGAGAGCGGCCGCGTGATCTTTACCGTGCAGGGCAACTCGCTTGAAGGGCCTCGCGTGAAGATCAAGGATGACAAGGTGAAGATTAAGAATTAATGACTATGACGAGTCTGTTGCTGAAAAACGGTTTTGTGGTGCCGATGACGGTGCAAGGGGAGGAGCCAATCTCGTTTCGCGGTTCGGTCGGTGTGGTGGATAACCGCATCGTGTTGGTGACCCGGAGCGAGGAGGAGGCTGCCGCATTCGTGGCCTCGCATGCAGCGTGTCGTGTGATCGATTGTAGCGAGAAGGCGATTCTGCCCGGCCTGATCAATACCCATTGCCACGCCGCAATGACCTTGCAGCGTAACCATGCCGACGATATTCCGCTTATGGCGTGGCTCAACGACCACATTTGGCCCTTTGAGGCGGCACAGACGAAGGAGGATATCGCCCTCGGTATGACCCTCGGCATGGCTGAGATGCTCCTGGGGGGCATTACATCGTTTGTCGATATGTATTTCGAGGAGGATTTCTGCGTGGAGGTGGTCGATCGCATGGGCATGCGCGCCGTCTTGGGGTGCAGTTACTTCGATGCGACGATCGACAAGACGTTATCTTCAGCCGAGCGAGCCGTGAAGGCAGCCGCAGGCAAGGAGCGCATCCGTATCTCGGTAGCTCCGCATGCCCCCTATACGGTCTCGGATGAGAACCTCAAGCGTGGAAAACGCTTCGCCGAGGAGCATGGCCTGGATTATATGGTGCATGCCGCCGAGACGCAGGACGAGATGCAGCAGGTGGCCGAGAAGTACGGCACGACCCCCGTGCGGCTGCTCGATCGGCTGGGCTTGTTGGATAAGCACACCGTCTTGGCGCACTGCGTCTGGGTCGATGAGGAGGAGATCGCGCTCCTGCGTGAGCGTGGCGTTACGGTGGCCCACAACGCGCAGAGTAATATGAAGATTGCGAGTGGGGTAGCCCCCGTGACGAAGATGGTCGATGCCGGGGTGTGCGTAACGCTGGCTACGGATGGCTCGTCGTCGAACAACGACCTCGACCTATGGGAGGAGATGCGCTCGGCCGCCTTCATGCAGAAGGTTTCGACGATGAATCCCTTGTCGCTGCCGGCCTACGAGGTGTTGAAGATGGCCACCGTCAATGGTGCGCGGGCAATGGGCCACGAAGGGGAGTTAGGTGTGATCCGCGAGGGTGCATTGGCCGACCTGATTGTGGTCGATCTCGAAAAGCCCCACTTGCAGCCCATCCACGACCTGGTGGCCGACCTGGTCTATTGCGGCAAGGCGTCGGATGTCGAAACGGTGGTGGTCGATGGCCGTGTCGTGGTCGAAAATCGTCAAATCAAAGGGCTTGACCTCAAAGCGTTGTACCGAAAGGTCGCCGAGACGGTCGAGCGGATTACGAAGCAAATCGGTATGTAAAACGAGAGGGTGTCCCATCGGACACCCTCTCGTTTTTTTATCGTTTCCGCAGGTAGACCGTAGCCGTGCGGGCAACGTTGTAGATCTTCAGGCGGGGCCACTTCTTGCCCTCCTCGTCCTCGACGTTGAACGAGAAGTGCTCGCCCTGCATATCGACCGTGTCGTGACCGCCGAAGCGTTTCTCGTCGGTCGAGAGAATCGGCACATATTTACCGGCCTTTTGTACGGGCAGCTCGTAGTCGGGTATCGATGCCGTGGGGTGCCAATTGAAGACAAAGAGCAGCTTGCCGTGCGAGAAGACGATCGTCTTGTTCTGCTCGTCCATCTGCAGATTCCAGGCGTAGCCATCCTCCAGGACCTTGTACTTCTTCATCAGCTTGATCATGGCGCGGTCGAACTCGCCCAGGAACGAGTAGCGCAAGAAACCGTTCTTGGCGAGTGACCATTGACGGCGTGCGTGGGCGTAGCTCCAGTCGTTGCCTTCGCGCGGGAAGTCGATCCATTCGGGATGGCCGAACTCGTTGCCCATGAAGTTGAGGTAGGCCTGGCCACCCGTCGCGATGGTCATCAGGCGGATCATCTTATGCAGTGCCATGCCACGCTCGATGATCAGGTTCTCCGAGGCGCGGTTCATGTCCGTGTACATCTCCTTGTCCATCAGGCGGAAGGCGATCGTCTTGTCGCCCACCAGCGCCTGGTCGTGCGACTCGGCGTAGGCTACGGTCTTCACCTTCGGCAGGCGGCCCGTCAGCACATCCCACATCTCCCAGATGTTCCAATCCTCGTCGGGGATATCCTTCAGCAGCTTGATCCAGAAATCGGGAATTGCCATGCCCAATCGGTAGTCGAAGCCGACACCGCCCTCCTCGATCGGAATACACATGCCCGGCATGCCGCTCACATCCTCGGCAATCGTGACAGCCGTCGGGTTGAGCTCGTGGACGAGCTTGTTGGCGAGCGTGAGGTAGCAAATGGCATCCGTATTGACACCTTCGTCGAAGAACTTTTCGCGCGCGTCAAAATCGGTGTAGCCGTGGTGGTGGTAGAGCATCGAGGTGACGCCGTCGAAACGGAAGCCGTCGAAGTGGAACTCCTCCATCCAATATTTGATGTTCGAGAGGAGGAAGTGCTGCACCTCGCGCTTGCCGTAGTCGAAGATCATCGAGTCCCAGTGGGGCTGGTAGCCCGCATTGCCCGGCTTCGAGTAGTGGCAGTCCGAACCGTCGAGGTCGCGGATGCCCTCGTTGTAGTTCTTCACATAGTGGGCGTGGACGAGGTCCATGATGACGGCGATGCCCATTTCGTGGGCCTTGCGGATCAGCTCCTTCAGCTCCTCGGGCGTGCCGCAGCGCGACGTGGGGGCGAAGAAATTCGAGACATGGTAGCCGAACGAACCGTAGTAGGGGTGCTCGGCAATCGCCATCAGCTGAATGGCGTTGTAGCCGTTGCGCTTGACGATCGGCAGAATCTTCTTCGTAAATTCGCGGTAGGTGCCGACGCCCTCCCTCTCCTGCGCCATGCCGACGTGCGATTCGTAGATCATCAACGAGCCGTTCTTCGAGGCGTCAAAGTGGTCGCCCTGCCAATCGAAGGCCTCCCCCGGCCACCAGAATTGGGCGGCAAAGTCCTTCGACTCCTCGTTCTGTACCACGCGCATGGCGTATGCCGGGATGCGGTCCATCCAGCCATTCGGGCCGTGTACATGGATCTTGTAGAGTGATCCGTGTGTCAGGCGGTCGCGGTACATGGCGGCGGGGAGGAAGATGCTCCAGACACCTGCCTGATCGCGTTTCAGGCGCAACTCCGTGCGCTGCCAATTGTTGAAGTCGCCAAAGAGATAGACATCGTGGGCAGCAGGCAGCCACTCGCGGAACCACCAACCGTCCAGTACGTCGTCCCACTGCCACCCGAAGTAGCGGTAGCCGTTGGCGTAGTCCGTGATCGAACCGTTCGAGGCCTCAATCTCGTCGATCTTCGCCTTGTAACGCGCATAGCGGGCATTCATCTCCTCCTCGACGGGTTGCAACCACTCGTCGTCAGCCACAATGGGCAATTGGTATTTGGCCTGTTCCATAGAGAAAGTATTTTTAGTTGATCAAATATACAAAATTTATTTGGAAATAACAAATATATCGTTTACCTTTGTATCGGTAGCCGATATAACGGAGTCCGAAATAACTGAAAAGATACTTTATTATATATACGATGAACAACGCAAACAATGCCCTCACGGAGGCGGTATACTATATCCTGCTCGCGCTGATCGAGCCGAAGCACGGCTACGGCATCATGCAGCAGACCGCGGCGCTGAGTGGCGGGCGACTGACCCTCTCGGCCGGTACGCTCTACGGAGCCTTGGCCTCGCTACAAGAGAAGGGGTGGATCAAGCCGCTCGGCGAGGAGGGGCGCAAGAAGGAGTACCAAATTACCGATGCCGGCCTACGGGTGCTCGTGGCGGAGGTTGAGCGACTGACGGAGCTGGTCGAAAACGGAAAACAATTATTAAACATTAAATAGGTTAGCTATGAAATTCCAGGGTGAAATGAAAAAGGTTTGGCGCTACTATAACATTGCCGAATACGAAAAGGAGGAGCAGTGGATCAACGAGATGGCCAAGGAGGGTTGGCAGCTGACGGCCATCGGATTCTGCCGTTATATTTTCCGTCGCGGCACGCCGGGCGAGTATATCTACAAGCTCGATGTGGTGGAACGCACCGCCTCGGACGAGGTCAAGGAGAGCTACTTCAACTTCCTCACCGAGTGTGGCATCCGTGTCGTGGGCGAATTTAAGGATTGGATTTACCTACAGAAAAGGACTGCCGACGGACCGTTCGACATGAAGGATGACACCTACGCCAAATTGCGCACGGTAAACAAGGTCTACTCCTTCGCTGTGCGCACCTTGTGCAAACTGCTGAAAATCTTTGCCGGCGTCGTAATCATCTGCAGTTTAGGGCAAATGTTGAGTTCCAATTACGCCATCCAAGAATTATTCGGGGGCATTATGGGTGGCTGTGCGATTTCGGCTATTATCGTTTTGGCCATCCTTTGGGTACCGATTCTGCGCAAGCTCCGCCGCAAGGTGAATCAACTGATCGACGAAATCGGCGTGATTGTGTAGTGTGTCATTTTCTGCCAAAATGTCAGCCCCGTGTCAGCATCAGCGTTTGGCACGGGACTTTTTGTGCCCTTTTTGGCATAAAAACGGGTTTGGTACAGCGTTTGCTCCCTTTGGAAGCGTTGTCGCAAACGAAATGGCGGCAACCCCCGAAACAGAACAAAAACAATAAACAAATAAAACTTACAGATTATGGCAAAGATTATTGGTATTGACTTGGGTACGACGAATTCGTGCGTAGCCGTTATGGAGGGCAACGAGCCCGTGGTTATCCCCAACTCGGAGGGTCACCGCACCACCCCCTCGGTGGTAGCTTTTACCGAGAATGGCGAGCGTAAGGTGGGTGATCCCGCCAAGCGTCAGGCCATCACGAACCCGAAACGCACGGTCTTCTCGATCAAGCGTTTCATGGGTGAGCGTTACGACAACGTGGCTAACGACATTGCACGTGCTCCCTACACGATCGTACGCGGCGACAACAACACGCCCCGCGTAGACATCGACGGCCGTCAGTACACGCCGCAGGAGATTTCGGCCATCACGCTCCAAAAGATGAAGAAGACGGCTGAGGATTACCTCGGTCAGGAGGTGACGGAGGCTGTGATCACCGTACCGGCCTACTTCTCGGATTCGCAGCGTCAGGCCACGAAGGAGGCCGGCGAGATCGCAGGTCTGAAGGTACGCCGCATCATCAACGAGCCTACGGCTGCCGCCCTGGCTTACGGTCTGGACAAGAAGAACAACGACATGAAGATCGCCGTATACGACCTCGGTGGTGGTACGTTCGATATCTCGATCCTCGAGCTCGGCGACGGTGTATTCGAGGTAAAATCGACCAACGGCGATACGCACCTCGGTGGTGACGACTTCGACCATGTGTTGATCGACTACATGGCCGAGGCATTCAAGGCCGAGCACGGTGTAGATCTGCGTCAGGATCCGATGGCCCTGCAGCGCCTGAAGGAGGCTGCCGAGAAGGCCAAGATCGAGCTCTCGAGCTCGACGACGACCGAGATCAACCTTCCCTACATCATGCCCGTAAACGGCATTCCGCAGCACCTCGTGATGACCCTCACGCGTGCCAAGTTTGAGCAACTGGCCGATCACCTGATCCGCAAGACCGTAGAGCCTTGCAAGATCGCCCTGCGCGATGCCGGCCTCACGGCTTCGGATATCGATGAGGTGATCCTCGTAGGTGGTTCGACCCGTATCCCCGCCATCCAGAAGATCGTGGAGGAGTTCTTCGGCAAGGCTCCCAACAAGGGTGTAAACCCCGACGAGGTAGTAGCCGTAGGTGCCGCTATTCAGGGAGGTGTGCTGACGGGCGAGGTGAAGGATGTGCTGCTGCTCGATGTAACGCCGCTGTCGCTCGGTATCGAGACGCTGGGTGGCGTGATGACGAAGCTCATCGAGGCCAACACCACGATTCCGACCCGCAAGTCGGAGGTATTCTCGACCGCTTCGGACAACCAGCCCTCGGTAGAGATCAACGTATGCCAGGGTGAGCGTCCGCTGGCCCGCGACAACAAGTCGATCGGTCGCTTCCACCTCGACGGCATTCCGGCCGCTCCGCGTGGTGTGCCGCAGATCGAGGTAACGTTCGACATCGATGCCAACGGTATTCTGAACGTCTCGGCCAAGGATAAGGGCACGGGCAAGGAGCAGAAGATCCGCATCGAGGCATCGTCGGGTCTCACGGAGCAGGAGATCCAGCGCATGCGTGATGAGGCCAAGGCCAACGAGGAGAAGGACAAGGCCGAGAAGGAGCGCATCGATAAGATCAACGCTGCCGACTCGAACATCTTCGCTACGGAGAAGCAGCTCAAGGAGTACGGCGACAAGATTCCGGCCGAGAAGAAGTCGGCTATCGAGTCCTCGCTTGCCAAGCTCAAGGAGGCACACAAGAACCAGGATGTAGCCGCTATCGACACGGCCATCGCTGAGCTTAATGCCGCATGGCAGGCCGCTTCCCAGGACATCTATGCCCAGCAGCAGGCCCAACAGGCTCAGGGTCAGCCGAACGCAGGCCAGCAGGCCGGTGGCGAGCAGAAAGCCCAGCCCGAGGATGTAGAGTTCGAGGAGGTGAAGTAATTTTCAACACCTCGTTCCGGCTGAAGCACTAAAAACCTTACAGCCTTTTGGTTGCCAAGGGCAACTCCTTAAAAAGAGCACATCCACCTTTCCAAGCAAATCTTGGAGGTGGATTTCTCTTTTTAAGCCCTTGCAAGGGCGCAAAAGGCAGAACAACAACCCACAAAGAGAATCACTCACAACAAAAAAAGAATACTTACATTCCCTCCTAAACCCTCCCTTTGAGAAAGGGAGGGCTTGGTCGCTTCGCTCCCTGGGGAATGCTGACAAAAGGAGGGATTTCATTTTTTCGACAAAAGGGGTTGCCGTTTGGCGACCCTTTTGTTATTTTTGCACCTATGGATGATTTGAAATTGACGATACTTTCGGCCGATACCTCGAGCCACGAGGAGCTACCCGTGGTGGGGGCAACGGTCAAGGCGGGATTTCCCTCGCCGGCAGACGACTTTCTGGAGCAGCCGCTCGACCTGAACCGAGCACTGATCCACAACCCTGCCGCCACCTTCTTTGTGCGCGTTGAGGGGGACTCGATGGCGGGTGCCGGGATCGACGATGGCGATCTGCTGATTGTTGATCGTGCCGTCGAACCGCGTGAAGGGAAGATTGCCATCTGCTTCGTGGATGGGGAGTTTACCGTCAAGCGTCTCGGTCGCGAGGGGCAGGATTGGTTGCTGTTGCCAGCCAACCCGAAATACCGCCCCATTCGCCTCACGCAGGGGGATGAGCTGACCATTTGGGGCGTGGTGACCTATGTGATTAAGCACCTGCCTTAACGGCAAAATTAATTTTGAATTCTAAATTCTACATTTTGAATTCGCATCATGTACGGCCTTTGCGACTGCAATAACTTTTTTGTCTCGTGTGAGCGTGTTTTCCGACCTGATTTGGAGGGTCGGCCTGTGGTCGTATTGTCCAACAACGACGGCTGCGTCGTGGCACGTTCGAACGAAGCCAAGGCGATCGGCGTGGGGATGGGGCAGCCCTACTTCCAGGCCAAAGGACTCTTGGAACGCCACGGAGGCACGGTCTTTTCGTCGAATTATACGCTCTATGGCGACCTTTCGCGGCGCGTGATGACTACGCTGCGCTCGCTGGTCGAGGAGATCGAGATCTACTCGATCGACGAGGCCTTTTTCAACCTTGAAGGGTACGATGAACCGCTGGATGAGCTGGGACGCAAGATCCGCACGACGATTCGCCGCCATACGGGCATTCCGGTCAGCATCGGTATTGCCCCCACGAAAACGCTGGCCAAGATTGCCGCCAAGCTGGCCAAGCAATACCCCAAGTTGGGCGGTTGTTGCTACATGCACCGCGCGGAGGATATCCGCAAGGTGCTCACGAAATTTCCGCTCAAGGATGTCTGGGGGATTGGTCGTCGCTACGGCAAGGCCTTCGATCAGATGCAGATCCTGACGGCTCAACAATTCGTCGAGTTGGAGAAACAGTGGGTGCAGGGGCGTATGGGCATTACGGGCGTGCGTACCTGGCAGGAGTTGCGCGGCATCCCCTCCCTGCCGTTGGACGACCTCTCGGCTTCGAAGCAGCAGATCACCGTCTCGCGCTCCTTCCCGCACGAGATTTATGATTGTGGGGAGTTGGAGCGAATTGTGGCGGAGTTTGCGACGATGTGCGGCGAGAAGTTGCGCCGACAAGGGTCACTGTGTCGGGCGATTCATTGCTTTGTGATGACCAATCGCCACCGTGCCGATCAGCCGCAACATGTCGAGGAGGCGGTGCATCGATTTACAACGGCAACGGATAGCACCCTCTCGCTGGTCAAGGCGGGGCGTGAGTTGTTGCGCACGATCTACCGCGCGGGCTACGGCTACAAGAAGGCGGGCATTACGCTCAGCGGCTTTGAGGCGCGAGGCATGCAGCAACAGAGCTTGTTTGAGGCTCCTGCCGATCCACGTCACGGGCGGCTCATGGAGGTGATGGATCAGGTGAATCGTCTCTATGGTCAGCGAACGCTTAAGACAGCCGCCGAAGGGGAGAAACCGTTTCAAATGAATCGCGAACACGTCAGCCGCCGCTATACGACCGAGTGGAGTGAACTGCTGACCGTAAAGGCAAAATAGATGGAGGCATTTACCGAATTTATGCTCAATTGGGGCTACGGAGGGCTGTTCCTCTCGGCACTGATCGCGGGATCGATCTTCCCAATGAGTTCCGAAGCGGTGATGGTGGGGTTGATCGCGCTGGGATTGCACCCGGTGGGTTGTGTGGTGGCCGCTACGCTGGGCAATACGCTGGGCGGTATGACCTGCTATTGGATCGGCACACTCGGTAAGAGGGAGTGGATCCAACGGCTCGGCATTAAGGAGGAGCAACTCGCCAAAGCGACCCGCTTTTTAGGCGGGCGAGGTGCTTGGATGGCCTTCTTCAGCTTCCTGCCCACGATCGGCGAGGCGATTGCCGTGGCGCTGGGTTTGATGCGCAGCAATCGGCCGATCACCTTCACGGCGATGCTGCTCGGCAAGGCGGTGCGCTATGCGGCGATCGTGGTGGTGTACCTCTTCTTTACGTAATAAAAAAGCCCCTCGTGTGAGGGGCTTTCTGCTTTTTTTATTTGAAGGGGGAATTCGGCTCCTTCGACATCACGTAATAGAACATCTTATCGAGGAATGCCGGAGCAAACTTCTTGACAAAGTGCGTGGCACGACCCTCGATCTCCATCAGGCAGAGGCGCTTGCGGCGACGAATGCCGCGTACCACGATCTTGGCTACCTCCTCGGCGGTCATCATCTTATCCTCGTTGCGCGGGGTCTCGCCCTGCTGCGAACCGTCGGCCGTGAGGGCCGAGAAACGGACGTTGGAGGCGGTGAAGCCCGGGCAGGCTACCATCACGTGGAGTCCCTTCTTCAGGTTCTCGATGCGGAGCGTCTCGAGGAAGCCCGTCATGGCATACTTCGAGGCCGAGTAACCCGTGCGGCCGGGCAGACCGTGCAGACCGGCTACCGACGAGATGCCGACGATCGAACCTTTGGCCTGTTGGAGGTAGGGGAGGGCATATTTGCAGCAATTTACCGTGCCCCAGAAGTTGACATCCATCAGACGGTGCAGCACATCGAGGTCCACATCATCGAAGATGGCACGCATCGAAAGGCCGGCATTGCAGATCAGGATATCGATTCCGCCAAACTCCTTGACGGCCGTGTCGATCAGCTCCTTGCACTCCTCCTCCTTCACGACGTCGCAACCGCAATAGGCTGCTTTGCCACCCTTTTCGCGGATCTCGCCGGCGATGAGTTGTAGTTTCTGGATGCTGCGTGCACCCAGCACGACGTTTGCGCCCAATGCGGCGAACTCGCGAGCCAACGCCTCGCCGATACCCGACGAAGCACCCGTCACGATGACGGTCTTACCGTTAAAATCTTTCATATCAATCGTTTAATTCTATTTCCAGTGTGTCGTATGCCAGCTCCACGCCCTCCGGCAGCTCGTGGCTTGTTACGTCGTAAAGCCCCATTTCGTGGGACATGTGGGTCAGGTAGGCGCGCTTGGGGTTGATCTTACGAATCCAACTGAGCGCCTCCTCGACGTTGAGGTGCGAATCGTGCGGTGCAAAGCGCAGGGCGTTGATTACCAATACCTCGACTCCCGCCAATTTGCGCAGCTCCTGCTCCTCGATCTGCTTGAAGTCGGTCAGGTAGGCCAACCGTCCGAAACGGAATCCCGTCACCTCGAAGCGCGGGGAGTGTTGCCCGGCGATGGGCAGAATCTCCGCCTGCCCGATGCGGAACGGGGCGCTTTGTGAGATGGTGTGCAGGCGTATTTCGGGAACACCCCGGTACTTGTCGGTCACGAAGGCGTAGTCGAAGTCCTTCTTGACTGTACGGAGCGTACGGGCCGTGGCGTAGAGATCAACGGGGCGCACCGTGGGGTAATCGACGAAGTTGAGAGCGCGCACATCATCCAGTCCTCCGACGTGGTCTTTGTGCTCGTGGGTGAGCAGAATCCCATCCACCCGACTCACGCCTGCCCGTAACAGCTGGTAGCGGAAATCGGGTCCTGCGTCAATCACCAGCCGCACACCGCGCCACTCGAGCATAGCCGAGGTGCGCAGTCGCTTATCGCGCGGATCGGTCGATCGGCACACGTCGCACTGACAGCCGATGACCGGCACGCCTTGCGAGGTTCCTGTTCCCAAAAAAGTGAGCTTCATCACACAAAATTACAACATAAAAATTAAAAATGAAACATTAACGCCGATGTCAAGACAAAAAAAAGGAGTTGCCTCCCGAAGGGACAACTCCTTTTTTATCGAAGTGGATGAAACTACTTCGTTACGCGCTCCAGCCACTTTACCATGCCCAGCATCACGCCCATCGAAATGAGGCAGACAACCAGGAATACGGTCCAGCACTGCCAGATCGGCCATGCGTTGTACATCAGCGGGCCAACCCAAAGCATCAGGTTGCCGAGCGCCGTAGCGCCGAGCCACAGACCCTGGCAGAGACCCAGCAGGTGCTTCGGAGCCACCTTCGATACGAACGACAGACCCAGCGGCGAGATGAACAACTCGGCCACCGTGAGGAAGAAATAAACGGCGATCAGTACCCACCAGTGAGCCTTACCGGCCATCTGCTCGGCAATCGGCAGTGCCTTGTAAGCATCGGCCGAGGGATAACCGGCGATGAGCGAGTAGATGGCGAGGAACAAGAATGCCAGACCGGCAATGAACATACCGATAGCGATCTTGCGCGGGGTCGAGATCTCCTTACCACGGCGAGCCAGGGCGGCAAAGATAGCCATGATGACGGGGGTCAGCGTAATCACGAAGAAGGGGTTGATGGCCTGCCATACCTCGGGGGCTACGGCCGACGAATCGACGAAGTCGCGGGCGAAGAACGAGAGCGACATACCGTTCTGGTGGAACGAGAACCAGAAGAAGATCACCACGCCCAGCACAGCAAAGAGTGCATAGAGGCGCTGCTTGATCTCCTTGGCGGCTGCAGCCTTCTCCTCGGCGGTGTACTCTACCGACTCCACCTTGGCCTTCTTGGCCGGGGTGGGGAACATCTTCTGCGAGAGTACGAAGATGATGAGCGAGAGCAGCATGGCAGCTACCGAAGCGATGAACGAGTAGTGGATACCCTCGTTGAAGATCTGCAGGTACTGCTGGCACGAAGCAGCCATGTCGGCGATGTTACCACCGGCTGCGGTCATCAGCTGCTGCAGGTTCGAGAGCGCCTCGGGAGCCATGGCGGCAGCACCATTGATGAACTCGTGGCAGAGGGCGGGCAGCTGGGCGTTGTAGACCATGCCGTTCGTCTCGAGCCACCACGAACGCAGCAGCGGAGCTACGAACGGGGCGATCAGACCACCCACGTTGATAAATACGTAGAAGATCTGGAAACCCGAGTCACGCTTGCTCTTGGCCTCGATGAGGGCCTCGGGGCTCACCTTGGCGGCCTCGGCCTCGAGGTTGTCGTACATCTGACCTACGATGGCCTGCAGGTTGCCCTTGAAGAGACCGTTACCGAAGGCGATCATGAACAGGGCGAAGCAGGTGAGGATCAGGAGCCAGGTCGTATTGCCGGCCGTAGCCAGGATCGGAATCGAGAGCAATACGTAACCCGTAGCCATAACGATCAGACCCGACTTAATCGTAGCCTTGTAGTTCTGCGTGTGGTCGGCGATGTAACCACCCACGAGCGCCAGCAGGTAGATACCGGCGTAGAATACCGAATAGATCGTGCCGCTGACTGCCTCGTTCAAACCGAACTTCGAGCAGAGGAACAGCACGAGCACTGCGTTCATAATATAGTAGCCGAAACGCTCACCCATATTACTCAACGCGGCGGCCAAAAGGCCTTTGGGATGTCCTTTGAACATAGAAAATTGAGTTTTGGTTATTAAATTATTTTATCGTTGTTTTTTGGCAATAATTTCCAACGAGGACAAATATACGCAAAAAAATCGGCTGTGCAACGCTCCGCACCGAAAGTTTTTAGCAGTAGCCCTTCCTGAGTCCGAAAAGTGGACCAATCGTTGCGTTTTGATACGAATAAATACGGATTTTCGAAAAAAATGTGTATCTTGCCACGAAATTTGATTTTTTTAATTGGGTTAACATATGAAACGACTCTACACTTTTTGTCTGTTGTTGGCAGCGCTGCTGATGCCGTGGATGGCGTCGGCCGATTCGGTCAATCAGAAACAGGCACTCGCCAAGGCAGTGCAGTTCTTCCAGCAGCATCCGCAAACGCGTACGGCTCCCGGTTTTGAACTGATTTGGGATGGCGAGAGCGCTGCAACGCGCGCTACGGCCGAGCCGGCCTTCTTTATCTTCAACCGTACCGATGCACCGGGCTTTGTGATCATCGCCGGTGACGACTCGGTGTCGCCCGTGATCGGCTACTCGTTCGAGAACGGCTTCGGTAAGGGTGAGATGCCCTCGAACCTGCGCTATTGGCTGGAGGGTGTGCGTGATATGATCCTTGCCGCTCGTGCTGCCGGCCAGCCTGCTGTGGAGCAGACCCCGAAGATGGGTGATCCGGTGAAGTGGTACGATACGGCCGATTGGGATCAGAGCGCCCCCTACAATGCCGAGTGTCCCACCTATGGTGGTATCCGCACGGTGACAGGTTGCGTTGCTACAGCTGCTGCCATCATCTGTAAATACAACCGTTGGCCGACGGCAGGTACGGGTTCGACCCCTGCGTATGTAACGCGCGATTTGAAAATTTCGATGCCCGGCCGTACGTTGGGTACTCCCTACAACTACGACTTGATGCCCAATACCTATACGAGCGGTTCGTATACCGAGGCCGAGGGTGCCGAGGTGGCTCGCCTGATGGCTGACCTGGGCTCTGCCGTCAAGGCCGATTATCACAGCAGCTCGATGGGCGGTACGGGAGCCTATACGCCCGATCAGCTCTACGCCATGACGCACTATATGGGCTACAATAAGGCGGCTCGTTTGGTGCTCCGCAATGGCTACAGTGATGACGAGTGGAAGGAGATCGTGAAGGCCGAGCTGAATGCCGGTCGCCCCGTACTCTATTCGGCCAGTGGTAATGCCGGTGGCCATGCCTTTGTGCTCGATGGCTACACGAACGACGATATGTACTGCTTCAACTGGGGTTGGAGTGGTTCGGCCAATGGTGCCTACAGCATCAACAGCATGAATGCCGGCGGTTACAACTTTACGCAGGATCATGAGGTGTTGGTGGATCTGTGGCCCGATAAGGAGGGTGCAACGACCACCCATTCCGATAACCTGTTGATTGGCGCCAAGGAGGGTTGGCCCGGTTTGTCGGCTTCGACCAAGATCTTTACGATGAATACGCCGTTTACCGTACGACTGATTTACTATAATTTGTCGGCTACGCATTATACCGGTCGTGTTGCTATTGCCATGGTGGATAAGAACGATGTGGTTCAAGAGCTGGTGACCGCCGAAGAGTCGGTCTCGATCAATGCTTCGTCGAATGCTAGTATCTACCTGGGCTACCTGGAGAAGACAGCCAAGATTACCAAGAGCATTAAGCCCGGCTACAGTTTGGTGCCCGTCTTCTGGGATCGCGCGAAAAATGATTGGATGCGCATGCGTAAGTATACGCCTGAGGCCGTTGATAAGATTGTGCTGATGGAGGCCAATCCCGACGGTGATGCCATCGCATCGGGTACGCAGATCAGCTACAATCGTGCCACGAAGGAGGTCTCGATCATGTCGTATAATGGTGCTACGTTTGAGCTGCTGAAGGCCAACGGCTCGAAGGTGCAGTCACAGAAGGTGGGTAACGAAGCGATCGTGCTGAAGAACCTCGCATCGGGTAGCTATACGGTACGTATCTACTTCGATGCCGATGAGCCTTGTGAGTTCAAACTGACCCTCTAATTTCTAAAGCAATGACGATGATGAAAAAGTACATGAAATATACTCTGGGCGCTTTGGCGCTGATTGCCTTGACGGCTTGTGGTGGCTCGGAGGGCGGTAGCAAATTTACGGAGGTGACCTTCACGACCGAGGTATTGAGCCGTGCCGTGGCACCCACCGTGTTGAGTGACTTCAAGGCGGGCGATCGCATGAATATCTATAAGACAGACAAGGCGCAGATCAGCCTCGATATGACGACCATGCATCAGGCTTCGTATAACGGCAGCAACTGGACGGGTGTTCCCGCCATTACGATGCAGGGAGGTGAGACGGCCTACTTCTTTGCCGCTTATCCCTACCAGACCATGGCCGAGAATCCGCTGGAGATTCCCGTAAAGGTGGGAGATCAGGTCGATGTGCTCTATTCGGGTGGTGGTGTTGCGGTCAGTGAGTCAAACCCCTCGGGCCGCTTCTCGATGCGCCACGCCATGGCTATTCTGGCCTTCAACATCCAGAGCTACATCGGCGGTAAGCTGCAGTCGATCGAGTTCGATAGCGAGCAGTTCCCGCTCGAAGGTACGATGCGTATCACGAGCGGCCGTATTACGACTACTGTCGAGGGTCCCTATACGCACACGTGCAACGCAAGTCTGACGCCGCAGGGCTGGACGACGGATCACCCCTCGGTGCTGATTATCCCCTATACGGTCGGTTCGGCCGGTCTGCCGTTGCACTTTACGATTGATGGTAAGAGCTTTGATATCGACCTGCCCAAGACGACCTTCTCGATGGCCAAGAAGTATATCTATACGCTCATCTATACCGATGCAGGCCTGACGCTGAAGAGCGATAAGCCTGAGACGATCGACCTGAATGCCGAGGCAAATGCACCGACACAGGAGATCTACAACCACCTGAAGGTGATCGTGAAGGGCGGTACGTTGAATGTTCCCGTCGTAACGGGTGCTTCTCCGTATGGCTTTGTCTTCTGGGGCGATGAGAGCCAGGAGGAGTATGCAGCTGAGTTGGTACACTCCTATCCCGGTACGGGTCCCTATACGCTGATGATGGATCTGTGGAATGCCGAGACGGTCACGATGACGGGCATTAAGGGCGTGACGGAGATTGATCTCTCGAAGTTCTAAACAACCCGAATTTAAATATTGAAAATCCACGCAGGGTGTTGCCCTACGTGGATTTTTTGATGGACTGTCGCCTCGTGCAACACATGGTGTAGGGACCGGACGGAACTCGCTTTTTTGGAAATTCGGAAAAATAGCTTATCTTTGTTATCTAATATGCCATGCTATGGCAGGTAACGTATTGAGATGCTGAAGTTTCGACCTATATTCAAGCGCCCCGTGTGGGGAGGTGAGCGGATCGCGGCCTATAAGGCCATCGATGCTGCTCAAGCCCCGATTGGCGAGAGTTGGGAGTTGTCCGGATTGCCCGGCAACGAGACCATCGTCGCTGAAGGGGTGGATTGTGGCCTGACGTTGCGCGAATTGGTGCGCCGCGATGGTGAAAAGTTGGTCGGACGAGCCAACTATGCTCGCTATGGCGAGGAGTTTCCGCTGCTTGTGAAGTTTATCGATGCGCGTGCCGACCTCTCGGTGCAGGTGCATCCGAACGATACGCTGGCCCGCGAACGCCACGATTGTAGCGGCAAGAGCGAGTTGTGGTATGTCGTGCGTGCCGAGGAGGGCGCTCGCTTACGCATTGGTTTTAACCGCCCCGTGACCCCCGAGGAGTATGAATTAGCGGTGAAGGAGTGCCGTGTCGAGGAGTTGATGTCGGAATATACCATTGCTCCAGGCGATCTTTTTTATCTCCCTGCCGGACGTATCCATACCATTGGTGCCGGCTCGATGCTGGTCGAGATTCAGCAACCCTCCGATATTACCTATCGTATCTACGATTATGGCCGCCTCGGCCTGGATGGTCAGCCGCGCGAATTGCATACCGAGTTGGCGCGTGAGGCGATCGATTATACCTGCTTGCCCGATTATCAGACCCATTACACCCCTTGCCCCGACCAGGCGGTGCAGTTGATCCGTAACGAACATTTTACCGTTTCGCTCTTCGATCTGACACGTCCGCAAATCCTGGATCTTGAGTGGCTCGATTCGTGTGTCGTGGCGGTTTGCACGGTGGGTGCGGGCACGCTGACCGATGATAAGGGTCACGCCATGTCGATTCGCCAGGGGGAGACCATCCTGATCCCCGCCTCGGCCAAGTGTCTGCAGATGTCGCCCGCCGCGGAGCAACTCAAGTTGCTTGTTTCGTGGATTGAGGCGTAGTCGGGATACGAAGCGAATGGATAAATCCGTTAGTAGGGTAGAAACCTAACACAATCATCATGCATAGTCCCAAAGACCTGGAGAAATATCGAGGAAGTTACTCCGAGCGAGGGTTGATGAATAAACTCTCGGCAGTGGCAAAGAAGGCCGGCATCAAGGCGGTCTATGCCGTGTTGTTGCTCTATTATGCCCTGCAAAGTCCCCAAACATCCACGAAAGATAAAAGCATCATTTATGGCGCTTTGGGCTACTTTATTTTGCCGCTGGATCTCGTGCCCGACTTCATCCCGTTGGCGGGCTTTGGCGACGATTTAGGGGCTCTTGTGTGGGCTATCAGCCGCGTGGTGGCCAACATTACGGACGAGGTGCGCCAACAGGCCCGTACGAAACTACACGATTGGTTTGGCGACTACGATCAATCCCAACTGCGCGATGTGGAATAACACGAAGCGAGCATGCCGAAAGGTCTGCTCGCTTTTTTTCTTGCAAGGGGTAGCGATTTTTGCGCATAAGAAGAATTGCGCATCCGCTTGAAAGGAGAATGAAAAAAGCGAGAAACTTTCGTTTCTCGCTTCTGTACCCCCTCAGGGGCTCGAACCCTGGACCCCAACATTAAGAGTGTCGTGCTCTACCAACTGAGCTAAAGAGGCATTTGCTTTCGGAGTTTTACCTCCTAATTGCGTTGCAAAGATAAGGACAAAAGTTGATTCGTGCAAATATTTTTCAAAAAAAAATGCAAAAAACTTTTTTGTCCGCCTGTCCGGAAATCGCCTATAAACCGCTTAATCGGCTAATAATCTATTCGATACGGTCGCTGTTCCACTCACCCTCGGCTTCGGGGTAGAGAATCGGTCGATCGCTCTCCAGCGCCTTCATACGCAGGTAACTCTCATAGAGCGCAATGCCGTTGGCCGACTGATAGGCCGTGGCAAAGCCGATGACCGACGGATGGCGTTTGGCCGTGTGGTAGCTGTTCTCGACGCGCTCCAGGTAGTAGGGTACCCATGCCGGATTGTTCGAGGGATTGCCATTGACAGTGCGTGCCGTGCCGGCCTGGTGGCTGTCGATCGGCGCCTGCGCAATGACGTAGAGGCCCAGCGTATCGCACACCGCATAGAGGTGCGGGGCTACGGCTCCCGGATTCAGACGGATCGTATTGACCCCCGAACGGCGAATTTCGGCCAGATGCTCGGGCGTGGCCTCGGGTGTGCAGTTTTCGATGCGCAAACCCTCCTCCTTGCCGTTGATTGTGAGCTTTCCCTCCCGGAGGCTGATCGCGCGCGGCCCGATCGGATATTGGTGATATTCCGTGTAGCGGCCATCGCGCTGGGTGCGGATGCGGAGCGTGTGCTGTTGCGGCTTCTCGCGGCTCCACAGCAACGTGTCGGGGATGGTGGCGAGGAAGCGCACTGTATCCTCACCGCGCATCTGGAGCGTGAGATCGGTGTAACCGTGGGCAATGGTCTTGCCCGTCGGGTCATCCAACTCGTAGTGCAGACGCACCGAACGTGGGTTGAGGGCGTAACTCTTGACGATGATACCCACCTCGGTGGTGGCTATTTGCGGGGTCTCGGCGCTCCACTCGGTGTTGACCAGCACGTCGCGCACACCCATCGTGGGCGAGGCTACGACCCACACCTTGCCGGCCTGCTCCGAGCCGAGCTTCCACCCCTCGATCGGGGCCATGTCGGAGGGTTGGTTGAGGATCACCTCGACGCGGTTGCGCCCCTCTTTGACCTGTTTCGTGATGTTGAAGTCGGCGGGTGAGTTGCCGTCACGATTCGTGGCCGTCGGGCGACCGTTGATCCACAGCTCGTAGTCCGCAGGCATGCTCTCGATGTGGAGGATCACCTGGCGGTTGGTCCACGCGAAGGTCGAGATCAGATCGGCCGTGAGGCGGTTGCCCTCGGCTGTCCACTCGGTGATGGGCGAGCGGTAGCGGTGCTTTTCGGCCTGGGCTGCGGCATCTGCGGCCGAGTAGTGGGGCACGATGTAGCCGCGCGGGAGCTCGCGGTGTTCCGTGGCGCTATAGGGTTGTGCGGCCAGCAGGCTGCACGAAAAAAGAGCGAAAAGAGTGGCGATTATGCGCATAGTTTTGTATCTTTGCTTTCGACAAAGATAGGTATATTTTTCCGAATCACGATGCAACAGCCTCCAAAACTGATTTTTCCGTCGGCCGATTTGCGCCTGCGCTCCACGACGAGGGGGCGCGAGGTGTGGTGCGAGACGCGCCGTCAGTGGTTGGTGCTGACCCCCGAGGAGTGGGTGCGGCGCCACCTGGTGGCGTGGCTGGTGGCCGAGCAGGGTGTGCCGCCGATGAGCATCGTGGAGGAGTATCCCGTCTCGCTCAACGGTCAGCCGCAACGGGCCGATGTGGTGGTTGTGGGGCGCGATACACACCCGCTGCTCTTGGCCGAATGCAAGGCTCCGGAGGTGAAGATCGACCAATCGGTGCTCGACCAGGCGGCGCGCTACAACGCGGTGCTCGGCGCACGCTATCTGCTGCTCACCAACGGCCTGAAACTCTTTCTGTACGAACTCACCGCGACGGGGTATCGCCCGCTCGATGCCTTTCCGCACCTATATTAAAAAAAAGCGAGGCTCAACACCTCGCTTTTTCTTTTGTCGTGGGCCCGATTACTCCTCGGCTACGATAGCGGACGCATAGTCACTCCAATATTGAGCAGCTTTATAGGCATCCACCGAACCGGCCGGGACATAAATCTTGCGATCGGTGGCGTTGTTTCTGAACATATCCGACCCTCCTGCCGGCGGTGTAGTTGGCTTGCAATAGACGCTCGTAAGACTCGTGCAAAAAAGGAATGCCCGCTCTCCAATCGTCGTCAAACCCTCGGGAAGCGTGATGCTCGCAAGGCTCCTGCAACCAGAGAATGCATACCCTCCAATCGAAGTCACGCCCTCAGGAATAACATATTCGAACAATTCGGCCGGTGCAAAGGCCACCAGTGCACCATCTATCACGATGCATCGTTGATCGCTCGTAGCTAATGGGCCCTCAAATTTCGCAAGGCTTGTGCAACTACTAAATGCATACGCTCCAATCGTCGTCACCCCTTCGGGAAGCGTGATGCTCGCAAGGCTTGTGCAATCCCAGAATGCTTGGCGCCCAATTGTCGTCACACCCTCGGGAATTGTGATGCTCGTTAGGCTCGTGCAATAACGGAATGCTTCGCTCCCAATTGTCGTCACACCCTCAGGAATTGTGACGCTCGCAAGGCTTGTGCAAAAAGAGAATGCACCATCTCCAATCGTTGTCAACCCCTCGGGAAGTGTGATGCTCGCAAGGCTCGTGCAACCAGAGAATGCACTCGATCCAATCGTCGTCAAACCCTCAGGAAGCGTGATGCTCGTAAGACTCGTGCAAAAAAGGAATGCCCGCTCTCCAATCGTCGTCAAACCCTCAGGAAGCGTGATACTCACAAGGCTCTCACAATCTTGGAATGCTCTCTCTCCAATCATCTTTACATCACCATCAAACGTAATCACACCTTTGCCGTTTTCATAGGTATTGGATTTAATGGCGACACCAAAAGCGTCTACATCGGGTTCAACAATCTTTCCATCGGTCGAGGTGTACCAAATCTCATTATTGGCCGGACCTGTAGGTGCAGTTTTCACCTCAAATGCAGGCATATTTTTGCTGATGTTGCGCGTGATGGTCTGCTTGCTTGTCGAGCTTTTGGTGAAGGTGTTGCCCGCGGTATCGGTGATGGTCACCGTAAAGCCCTTCGTGAAGGTCGTCGGCGGAACGACCAGCCAGAACGGAGTCGCCTCGGCCTCGGTCGCGCCAATCTTCACGCCGTCGCCACAATCGAGGGTGAGGCTCGTGGTCGTGCCACTCGCAGCCCACGCCATCGACGGATCACCGCCATAGGTCGGCGTCACCGTCGCAGCACCGGCCAACGGCTCCTCGTTGTTGCCCGTCAGCGTGATGCTCTTGACCGTGACATTGGCGCCATAAAGGTTCAACTTAAGGTAACCGCAGACATTCTTGAACTGCAGGAAGCGATTGTCCACCGTCTTTGTCACAGCCACCATCGTATTGGCATTCAGACCAAACGAATCCTCGGCATAGGACTGCGTGGCAGGGAGCGAAAGCTTAAAATAACCCTCCACCTCTAATTGTGTCGATGCTTGGTGAGGATAGACGGCATAATTGGCCGTCACCTTTTCGGCCGTGTAAAATCCATCCGTCGATTTTTGATTAAAACTACCTGCAGTCGAACCGGTCTCGCCCGTAAAGGCAAACTCGCGGTTGTAGTTTTCGCCAAAGAAAATCGTCACACGGTCATCGGCCGTCCAACGCATGTAGGCATTCTCGTCCAGGTAGGTACGCGTTTCATCGCTACCCTCCAGCGAGGCGTAGAAAATCGGGCTCTCCGCGCCGATCGAGGTGTTCACCTCCTCAATGTCCGATTTCGAGCAGGCCGACATAAGGCCGACAACTGCCAATAAAAGCCACTTTTTCATGGTCTTGGGTTAGTTTCGTGTGGTTTACCATTCGCCCTCCTCATCACCGGGGTTCTCCAGCTGCGAGGCAGCAAAACCTTGCTCAATGGCAATTTCAAGCACCTCCAGCTCGGGTGCCATGTAGATCTCATTCTGTTTCATGTTTGAAATGTTTTAATAGGTTTAAATGTTTTTATATGTTTTTCCGATGTAGCGTTGGAACGCCTCCTTGTAGTGCTCGCCAATGGGGAGGTAGAACTCCTCGTTGAGGTAAATGCGCCCGCGCATGTAGCTGCGAATCGCCTTCAGGTTGACGATGTAGGAGCGATGCACGCGCATAAAACGGTCTGCAGGCAGCTCGGCCTCCATGTTCTTGATGCGGTAGAGGGTCGTGATCTTCTGCCCGTTGGCCAGGTGGATACGCACGTACTCGCCCTCGCTTTCGAGGTAGAGAATCTCATCGAGGCGAATGAGCGAAAGTTTGTAGTCGGCCTTCACACTGATATACTCCTGCTCCGCGGACGGCAGTGCAGTGGGTTGTGCCGCGGGCGTCGGCTCGGTGGACTGCTCCTCGCTCGGCGTGGGCGACGGAACGGGTGCAGGCGTCGGGGCGGGCTCGGCAAGCGGAGTCGTCGAATCGGTGCTGCGTTGCGCCTGCTGGCGTAGCTCATGGAGTGCATTCGCCTTGGCCGTGGCACGGCTGAAATCGGCCAGCGAGAAGGGCTTCAACAGGTAATCCACCGCATCGAGGCGGAAACCCTCGACGGCATAATCCGAGTAGGCGGTCGTGAAGATGACCATGGGGCGTACGCCGATCAGCGAGCGGACAAAATCGACACCGTTCAGGTCGGGCATGTTGATATCGACAAAAATCAGGTCGATCTTCTCGCTCGTCACGATGCGCTGCGCCTCCAGCGCGTTGTTACACGTAGCTACAAGCTCCAAATAGGGCAACTTGGAGATGTAGACTGTAAGTTGGCGCAGGGCCAACGGCTCGTCGTCAATGGCAAGGCATCTAAGCATGGAGGGTGGGGATTACGAGTTTAACGGTATAGGTTTGCGGCTCCTCGCTGATGTCGAGTGAGTAGCCCTCTTTTCCATAGAGCAGGTCGAGGCGTTTACGGACATTCTCCAGGCCGATGCCGCTCGTTTTGTGCTCGTCGGTCGCAGCGGAACGGCTATTGCTGACGATCGCCGTGAGCTGCTTGTCGGCGTAGAAGATGGAGATGTGGATGAACGACTTCTGGTGATAGCTGATGCCGTGCTTGAAGGCGTTCTCGACAAAGACGATCAACAATAGCGGCGGAATGGTCACCTTCTCGGGCAGCGTGGTCGGATAGTCGAGCGTAATCTCCACATCGTCCGTATAGCGGATGCGCATCAGCTCGATGTAGTTCTTCATGAACTGCATATCGGCCGAGAGGGAGATCATCTCGCGCTCCGAGTCGTACAACACGTAGCGCATCATCTTCGAGAGGTCGATGATGGCCGATTTGGCCGCCTCGGTGTCGAAGTCGATCAGCGCATGGATGTTGTTGAGCGTATTCATGAAGAAGTGGGGGTTGATCTGGTATTTAAGCGAGAGCATCTCTGCACGGAGGTTCTCCTCCTTGAGTTGTAACATCTGCTGCTCGTCGAGGAGCGATTGGTAGAGGAGCTTGATGCCGCCGTTCGTACCGTTCATGAAGAGGGCGAAGAGGATGTTCCAATAGACTTCATGGTTCGTAAACGAGCCGTAGAGCGACACGTGGCCGATACTCATTTGGTAAAAATCGATGATCATAAAGACGATCGTTACCAGTACGACGTTGGCCAAAAGGTAGAGCCCATAGCGTTTTTTGAGCAGGTAGCGTGGGGCGATCAGGAGGTTGTGGACGAGGAAGATGACCAGGTAGGGGATAATCTGTCGCCAGACAATCCAAGCCTCATCCAGGTTGACGTGCAACTCGGAGAGCATTTGCGAGTTGAGTACCGGAACCAGGATGATGGCCGACCAAACCAGCAGATAGAGGAGGTTCTCGCCCAGGGCGTGTTTCTTGCCGATCTTCATGAGAATGCGTATTTTACCTTGCAAAGGTAAAAAAAATGTACCACAAAAAAAAGCCACCTCTTTAGGTGGCTTTTTGGTTCGTAGGCGTTGCCCTATTTGTTCAGCAGCGTCGTGTCGTAGAGATAGCGCTTGATCGAGCGCTTCGGGGTCTTCTCGAACTCCTTCGGATAGAGTACCACCTCGGCCAGGCGCTGGTAGGCGGCGAGCTGCTTGTTCAGCTCCTTCATGTTGTTCTGGATGATACCGTCCAGATCCTCCTTCTTCACGCCCTCCTTCTCGGCCAGCTCGTAGTCGGGAACCACGAGCGCCTTCAGGCGACCGCCACCCGAATCCAAGACGAGCGACTCCAATACCATGTACATGTTATTGAGCTGATCCTCAATCTCCTCGGGGTAGATGTTCTGGCCATTCGACGAGAGAATCATCGTCTTCGAGCGACCGCGAATGTAGAGCGTACCGTCGGGATCCATCGTGCCCATGTCGCCCGTGTGCAGCCAACCATCCTTCTCGAGTACCTTCTTCGTGGCCTCGGGATTCTTGTAGTAGCCCTTCATGACATGGCCACCGCGAATCAAAATCTCGCCGGCAACCTTTTCCGGATCGTCCGAGTCGATCTTACACTCCAGGCGCGCCGAAACATAGCGGCCGCACGAACCCGATTTGTACTCCGGAGCGGGGGTGAAGCTGATCAGCGGGCCGCACTCGGTCATGCCGTAGCCCACCGTGAGCGGGAAGTTGATCTTGCGCAGGAAGGCCTCGGTCTCCTGGTTCATCGGAGCACCACCCACGATGAAGAGGGCGCACTGACCACCGAACGTATCCATCAGCTTCTTGCGGATCACCGAGTAGATGGCTGTGTTCAATAGGGGCACCTTCATGGCAATCGACATCGGACCCTGCTCGAGCATCGGCTGGATCTGCTTGCGGTAGATCTTATCCAGGATCAGGGGCACGGTCAAAATAACATGCGGACGCACGTTGCTCAATGCCTCGATCAGAATCTTCGGCGAGGGCATTTTACCGAGCAGCGTGACGTGCAGACCACGAGCCATGGAGGCCAGGAAGTCGAATGCGCAACCAAAGGCGTGAGCCAGCGGCAGGAACGAGAGGATGCGGAAGCCCTTCTGGAAATAATACTCGCCATTCTCGGGGTTCATGGCCTCGAAAGCCATCATGACATTACCCGTGATATTCTCGCAGGTCAGCATTACGCCCTTCGAATAGCCGGTCGTACCCGACGTGTAGTTCAAGAGCATCAGCTGGTCGTCATCCACCTCGACATATTTGATATCCTCGACGTTGAAGCCCAGCGGATAGGCCGTGCGGTAGTGCTTCTTGATATCCTTCTGGAACGAGGTGAGTTTCTCGCCCTTACGTTCGTAGATCGTGTGGAAATCGGTGAGCGAGAATACGGCCTCGATCTTCTCGATCTGATCGGGTTCGATATTGTCCCAATAGTTGTCACCCAGGAACAGCATGCGGCTCTCCGAGTGGTTGATGATATGGATTACATCCGTCGGAGCGAAGTCCTGCAGGATGGGGACGATGACGGCACCATAGGTGACCGTTGCGAGCCATGTGATGCACCAGCGGGGGTTGTTACGGCCGATGAGGGCGATCTTGTCACCCTGCTTGATGCCGGCCTCTTTGAACAACAGGTGGAGCTTGGCGATCTCCTTGGCTAATTCGTAGTACGAGAAGGTTTCGCCCTTGAAGTAGTCGGTCAGAGCCGACATCTCGCGGTGTTCGCGGAAACTGTTCTCGAAAATCTTAATTACATTCTCTTGCATTGGGATATGTAGGTTTAATGTGATTTATTCCTCTTTGTTGTCCTCGCAGAACTCCTCGACCAACTCTTCGATGGCCTCCTCGAGCGACTCGTCTGCTTGTTCGCGTGCTTTAAGCTCCTGCTCTTCGAGGCGTACCTTGCGCGGTTTCCAGATGTAGATCTTCGACTCGGTGCCCTCCTTCAGACGCTTGATGTTCTTGCGGTGGGTGTAGATCAGCAGAATTGCCACCACAAACGAAAAGACGATAAACGGCGGCAGATGACCCACTTTGGGCGATGTGAGCGTAAAGATGGGGTAGCACAGACCGGCAATCATCGAGGCGAGCGATACGTAGTGCGAAATCATCAGTACGATGAGCCAAACACCGGCGCAGAGCAAGACGAGCGGCGCATTTACGGCCACCACGCCACCCACGAGCGTTGCGACGCCCTTACCACCACGGAAACCCGCGAAAATTGGGAAGATGTGGCCTAATACGGCACAGAAGAGGGCTGCAAAACGCAGCACGTAGAACCAATTTTCATTGGGAGCTTGGGCGAATACCTCATCGTATTTGACCAGGTCGATAATCGTGACGGCAACGAAGCCCTTCAAAAAATCAAGTGCAAAGACAGGAATGGCGGCACGGCGACCCAGGACACGCAGCATGTTGGTTGTGCCGGCGTTTTTCGAGCCATGTTCGCGAATATCAATGCCGTAATAGCGTTTGCCGATCCATACAGCGCTCGGAATCGAGCCCAACAGATAGGCGATTACGAGGAGTGTCGAGACGATGTAGTATGTTAAAATCATGACTTTTTGATATACATTTTGCGACAAAGATACGAAAAAAATATAAAAATGGGCATTTCTAAGCCATTATGCAAAAAAAAATGATTAGGTGTCCGTGATTTCAAAGAATTGTCGTATCTTTGTCAAGATATAGAAACTATAAAAATTAGGTAAAATTCTGATGGCAAATGTTGGGATGAAACAGGCGTTTTCTATGCAAAAACTCTGGAAAACGATTCGCTCGTGGATGCTTATCTTCTTGGGCTGCAGTATTATGGGTACGGCGTTTGTGCTTTTTATCAACCCCTATAATTTCGTGCCGGGCGGTGTCTACGGTATGGCCATCGTGTTGCACAACATCTTCCCCTCGATTCAGGTCGGTACGTTCGGCTATATGTTCGATATCCCGTTGATGATCACGGCCGTGTTGATCTTCGGCGGTAAGTTCGGTGCCCGTACGGTGGCGGCAGCTGCCTATACGCCGGGCTTCATGAACCTCCTCACGACCCTCGTCTATCCGACGCAGGAGGCGATCGAGTCGCTTGACCCGGCGTTGCTTTTGGGTGGTAATCTCAACCTCTCGAACGATTTGCTCGTGGCAGGCCTTTTGGGTTCGATTCTGATTGGCGTCGGCATGGGTATCGTGGTACGCCAGCAGGCCACCACGGGCGGTACGGATATCGTGGCGATGCTCCTGAATAAGTATTGCGGCATCAAATTCTCGAATGCCGTCCTCTACGCCGATGGTTTTGTGGTGTTGGCCGGTCTGTTGGTGATCGGTTTCGGCCTCTTTGTCGGTGAACCCGACCCCTCGGGTTGGCTCCTGACGATCTACTCGCTCTTGATCATCTACGCCTCATCGCGTGTGCTGGCCTATATGCTCGATGGTGCGTCGTATGATAAGTTGCTGTTTATTATTACCGATCACCATGAGGAACTGAAGAAGTTTATCTTGGAGGATTTGGAGCGCAGTGCCACCTATATCCGTGCCCGCGGTATGTACACCGAGGCCGAGCGCGATATGATTTTCCTCGTCATCAGCCGCAAAGAGGTGCGCCAGGTGCAGCAGAAGATTAAGAAGATCGATCCCCGTGCCTTTGTCGTGGTGACCGATGCGTACGACACCTACGGCGAGGGATTTAAGGCCTTCCCCGAGGATGATGTCATCCAGGCCGAGTAGAAAATGAAGAATTTGGAATTAAAAATTAAAAATTGACTTTGAACGTATATAATCAACTCCGCCCGTTGACCGGCGAGGGCCGCAAGCTCTTTATTGAGACCTACGGCTGCCAGATGAATGTGGGCGATACGGAGATCATCATCTCGATCCTCCAGCAACATGGCTATATCTACACCGAGGAGCAGGCCGAGGCCGATGTGATACTGATCAACACCTGCTCGATTCGCGACAATGCCGAGCAGCGTATTTGGGGCCGCTTGTCGGAGATGCGCCGCCTGAAAAAACAGAAACCGAGCCTCGTGGTCGGTATTGTGGGCTGCATGGCCGAGCGTCTGAACGACAAACTCCTGGAGGAGGGTACGGGCGTCGATATCGTGGCCGGACCGGATGCCTATCGCGACCTGCCGAAGCTCCTCAAGGAGGCCGAGGCGGGTCAAAAGGGTGTCAACGTACTTCTCTCGTTGGAGGAGACCTATGCCGAGATTGCACCCGTGCGCATCGACAAGAACGGTGTGAGTGCCTTTATCGCCATCATGCGTGGTTGCAATAATTTCTGCTCCTACTGCGTGGTGCCCTATACGCGAGGTCGTGAGCGTAGCCGCGATGCCGAGACGATTCTGGCCGAGGCTCGTTCGCTCTTCGAGAACGGCTACCGCGAGGTGACCCTTTTGGGTCAGAACGTAAACTCGTATCATTGCGGTGAGGTCGATTTCCCCGAACTGATGTGCCGCGTGGCCGAGATTTCGCCCCTGCTGCGTGTTCGTTTTGCTACGTCGCACCCGAAGGATATGAGCGATCGCTTGTTGGAGGTGATGGCCTCGAAGCCCAATATCTGCCGAGCGATCCACCTGCCCGCTCAGTCGGGTTCGACGGCTATGCTCGAGCGCATGAACCGCAAATACACCCGTGAGTGGTACCTGGATCGCATCGCGGCGATTCGTCGCTATATGCCCGATTGCGCCATTACGACCGACGTGATTGCCGGCTTTGCGGGCGAGACGGAGGAGGAGCATCAAGAGACCCTCTCGCTCATGCGCGAGGTGGGCTACGACTTTGCCTTCATGTTCAAATACTCGGAGCGTCCGGGCACCTTTGCCCAGCGCAACCTGGGCGACGATGTCCCCGATGAGGTGAAATCGCGTCGCCTGCAGGAGATCATCGCCCTGCAAAACGAGCTGGGACTGGAGAGCTACCGCCGCGATGTGGGCAAGGAGTTCGAGGTGCTGGTTGAGGGTGAGTCGCGCCGTAATGCGGAGCAACTCTTCGGTCGCACCTCGCAGAACAAGGTGGTGGTCTTCGATCGCGGTGACCACAAGGCGGGCGACTATGTCCGTGTGCGTGTGACGGGATGCACCTCGGCAACCCTCTTTGGCGAGGAGCTGAAGTAAAGAATGAGGAACTGAATTTTATGCGATTTGACGAATTAGATTTAGAAGAGGAGATTCTGGACGGCTTGTGGGACATGAACTTCGAGGAGATGACCCCCGTGCAGGAGCATACGATTCCCGTCATACTGGAGGGACACGACCTGATCGGTTGTGCCCAAACAGGTACGGGTAAGACGGCAGCCTATACGTTGCCGCTACTGAATCGACTGCTGCTGGAGGGCAATCCCGATAATGTCGTCAAGGCGCTCATCATCGTGCCGACGCGCGAGTTGGCGCAGCAGATCGACCAGCAATTCCAGGGCTTTTCCTACTACCTGCCCGTCTCGACGACGGTGGTCTATGGCGGAGGTGACGGCAAGGGCTGGGATGTGCAGAAGCGCGGTATGTTGTTGGGCTCGGATGTGGTGATTGCGACACCCGGCCGTATGATCTCCCACCTGCAAAATAGCGGTGTTGACCTCTCCCATGTCAGCTACCTGATCCTCGATGAGGCGGACCGCATGCTCGATATGGGCTTCGCGGAGGATATCCTGAAGATCATCTCCTACACCCCGAAGGAGCGCCAGACACTGCTCTTCTCGGCTACGTTGCCCCCGAAGATTCGTGAGTTGGCCAAGACGATCCTGCACAACCCCGTGGAGGTCAATATCGCCATCTCGAAACCCAACGAGGCGATCGACCAGTCGGCCTTTGTCTGCTACGAGAGCCAGAAATTGAAGCTCGTGCAGGAGCTCTTCAAAGAGCCGACCGACTCGAAGGCGCTCATCTTCTCCTCCTCGAAGCAGAAGGTCAAGGAGCTGGCCCATACGCTCAAACGCATGCACCTCGATGTGGCGCCGATGCACTCCGACCTGGATCAGCCGAAGCGCGAGGAGGTGATGCTCAACTACAAGAACGGTAAGGTGAAGATCCTTGTGGCTACGGATATCGTGGCGCGCGGTATCGACATCGAGGATATTGCGCTGGTAATCAACTACGACGTGCCGCACGATCCGGAGGATTATATCCACCGCATCGGTCGTACGGCCCGCGCAACAGCGACGGGTGCGGCGATTACGTTCGTGAACGAGGAGGAGCAGTCGAAATTCTACCTCATCGAGCAGTTTATCGAACGCGAGGTGCGTAAACGCGAGTTGCCCGAGGGGATGGAAGGTCCTGCCTACAACCCGTCGGATGGTCGTAAGGGTGGCGGTCGCGGTCGCAAAGGACGTGGCGGTAAGTCGCGCTCGGGACGAGGTCGTGGCGCCAAGAAGAAGCGTAACGAGGTGGCTGCAGCCCAACCGATGACGGCCGAAGCTCCGCAGGTAGATAACAACCACGGTGAGGGTCGTGGCGAAGGGAATCGCGGTACGCGTGACAGAAAACGTCGCCATCGCGGAGGTCGCCATCACCGCAAATCAAATACGAATCAAACCCCGCAGAACGATGCGAAGCAAGAGGCTTAATTGGCTGGTGGCCCTGGTGGTGGTGTTGGCGATGCAGAGTTGCATTGCCTATCGTTTTGTCGGGCATGGTGCGGAGGGAATCGATGATTTCGAGACCTTCCCCACCGATACGATTCATGCTCCCGAGACCCCGTTCCGCTTTGCGAAGGCCGCTTGTCCGCTGCTCGATACGTTGCGCCTTCAGGTGGCACGTGTCGATGAGCCGCTCACGCTCCGACAGATGATCGATACGCTCGATAGCAAAAATCCCTCGGCAGGTATGGTCATCGTGCGCAACGATACGATTCTCTTTGAGCACTACCGCGGCATGGTAGCCCCCGATCGACATACGACCGTCTTTTCGGTGACGAAATCGGTCACTTCGCTGTTGGTCGGTATGGCGATCGACAAGGGGTACATCACCTCGGTGGAGGATGTGGTGACGAAATACCTGCCCGATTTGAAGCGGCGCGCTCCCGAATTCCAACGCCTGACGATCGAGCACCTGCTCGATATGCGTACCGGTCTGGCCTTCAGCGAGAATTACGCCTCGAATCCGCTGAGTGGCATGGCGCGCCTGCACTACGGCCGTGACCTTCAACGACAGATTCGTCAGCAGCGCTTCAAGGAGGAGCCGGGCACGAAGTTCGAGTATAACTCGATGGCAACGGCCATCCTGGGTGCCGTTTTGGAGCAGGCCACGGGACGTCGCTACGCCGAGCTGCTGGAGGAGTGGGTCTGGAAGCCCCTCGGCATGGAGCGTTACGCGCTGATGAACCTCGATGACAAAGAGCATCGTTTCGCCAAGGCCTATGGCGGTCTTTCGTCCAATCCGCGCGACATGGCCCGTTTCGGGCGTCTGTACCTCAATCGAGGCCTGTGGGAGGGTGAGCGCATCGTGAGCGAGGCGTGGATCGACCGCTCGCTTTCGGCCGATCGAGCCACCGAGAATGGCTGGTACACCAACTCATGGCGCACGGTGCCCGCGCGTATCAAATGGGATGGGAAAAATCGGTTTGAGGATGGCGTAGGCCTGTCGGATGTCATGGTGCTGGCTCATAACGAGCGAGGAATCCCGCTGCAACATATGCGTACCGAACGGAACGAGGATGGCACCTGGTCGGTGCGTGCGGCTACGGATTGCTTCTTCGCCTATGGTCTGCACGGACAGGTGATTTTGATCAACCCCGCCAAACGGGTGATTGCCGTCTACCTCGGAAATGACCGATTGGACTATTTCCCCTCGGTTTTCTACCGTCTTGTGCAACATTTGTAGTATTTTGATCGTATATTTGTAACACTAAAAATAAACCGAAAGATGAGAAAATTTGGTGCCGGACTGGGTTTGTTGGTGGTAGTAGCCCTCCTGGTCTTCTTCTATTTCCGTTTCTACTTCGTCTTTGGCGAGGGCGTGAAGAGCGGCGAGTTGAACTATGTGGTTCGTAAGGGCTTGGTTTTCAAGACCTATGAGGGTAAGCTGATCCAGGCCGGTATCCGTTCGCAGGCTGCCGGTTCGATCCAGAGCTACGAGTTTGAGTTCTCGGTCGAGAATGCCGAGCTGGCCGAGAAGCTGATGCTGCAGGGTGGCAAGACCATCGAGCTGCACTACAAGGAGTACTTTGGTCGCCTGCCGTGGCGCGGATTCACGAAGTTTATCGTCGATAGCATCATTACCGTGCAGCCGACCTTTGAACTCAATGACGGTGCACGTCGTGTACCCGCCGAAGCGATCATTCCGCAAGAGACACTTTAATCACAAGATAGCATGAAAACGTTCCTTCTGGCAGCTGTGGCGCTCTTGATGACCGCCTGCTGCAACCATAACACGAATACGGAGGCTGAACCGCTGGCTGCGACGCCCGTACAACATGGTGAGGTGATCGACCTCCCCGCGCCCGACATGACGCGCGGATTGAATATCTCCGAGGCGTTGCAGAACCGCCGTTCGTGGCGCGAGTACTCGGCCGAGAAACTTTCGATGGAGGAGCTTTCGGGTGTGCTGTGGGCCGCTGCGGGTGTGAATCGTCCCGAGACGGGCCACCTGACCGCCCCCTCGGCGCTGGCGCTTTATCCCTTGACGGTCTATGCTTTCTTCGAGGAGGGTATCTACCGCTACGAGTCCAAGGAGCACCGCCTGGTGCGCGTCAAGGAGGGTAACTTCATGGCCAAATCGGGTGCACAACCTTTTGTCGAGACGGCGGCGTTGAACCTGGTCTATGTGGCCGATATGACGACCTATGAGGGTCGCAAAATGCCCGTCGAGAAGGTAAAGTACCTCTGCGGTCAGGATGCGGCAGGCTATGCCGAGAACGTAAATCTCTATACGGCCGGTACGGGCCTCAAGGCCATCACGCGCGGTAGTGCTGCGGCGGATGTGCTGGAGGTGATCGGCCTGGAGGGTGAGCAGTACTTCTTTGCCCTGGCTCAATCGGTTGGTAAATAATTCTTAAAGAACCCAAACTTATGCTGAATCCGCAAGAGAGAGCGAATATCATTGCGCTGATCAACCGCGAAGTAATTCCCGCTATCGGTTGTACCGAGCCGATTGCCGTGGCGTTGTGTACAGCGCGCGCTACCGAGTTGCTTGGTGCGCGTCCCGAACAGATCGAGGTGCTGCTTAGTGCCAATATCCTCAAAAACGCTATGGGTGTCGGTATCCCGGGTACGGGTATGATCGGTCTGCCGATTGCCGTGGCGCTTGGCGCCTTGATCGGTAAGTCGGAGTACCAGCTGGAGGTGTTGCGTGATGTGAACCCCGAGGCGGTCGAGGCGGGTCGTCGCTTTATCGACGAGAAGCGTATCAAAATAGCCCTCAAGGAGGGAATCGAGGAGAAACTCTATGCCGAGGTGCGTGTAGCTGCAGGCGATCAGACAGCTGTAGCAGTGATTGCCGGTGGTCATACGAACTTTGTCTATGAGGAGCAGCTTGGTGAGGTGTTACTGGATAACCGCACCACGACGACACAAATCGACGAAGGGGATGAGGTGGAGCTTTCGCTCGCCCGCGTGTGGGAGTTCGCCATGGAGTCGCCCGTGGAGGAGCTGCGCTTCATTCTTGAAACGAAGCGTCTGAACCGTCGTGCTGCCGAGCTTTCGTTCGAGGGCAATTACGGCCACGCGATCGGTCGCACGATGCGTGCAGCTCGTGAACATAAAATCATGGGTGACAGTATCTTTACCCGCCTGCTCTCCTATACGTCGGCTGCTTGCGATGCCCGTATGGCAGGTGCCATGATCCCCGTAATGAGCAACTCAGGCAGTGGTAATCAGGGTATTGCCGCTACGTTGCCCGTGGTGGTCTATGCCGAGGAGGTGGAGGCTACCGAGGAGCAGACGATTCGCGCGTTGGCTTTGAGCCACTTGACGGTCATCTACATCAAACAATCGCTGGGTCGTTTGTCGGCTTTGTGTGGGTGTGTGGTGGCTGCTACGGGTTCGAGTTGCGGTATCACCTACCTGATGGGGGGTGGTTACGACGAGATCGTTTCGGCTGTGAAGAACATGATCGCCAACCTGACGGGTATGATTTGCGATGGAGCCAAGCCGAGTTGTGCCATGAAGCTCATGAGTGGCGTTTCGACTGCCGTAATGTCAGCTTTGATGGCAGTCGAGGGACGTTGTGTCACCTCCGTGGAGGGTATTATCGACGATGATGTCGATCGCTCGATCCAAAATCTCACGCGCATCGGTCGCGATGCGATGAATGAGACGGATCGAATGGTGCTGGATATTATGACCCACAAATCGTAAAAACTGCGATAGTAAGGCATTTTCTGCATTACGTTTGTGCGTTCAGTTTTCAATCAATCCCTGTGGCCTAAAACTGCGGGGATTTATACTAATCATTAAGCAAGAATTATTCGCAATCGCTATGAACAAGAAGATGATTCAGTCTCCCGTCTGGGGTTGGATGATGGTGCTGTGCGCTGTGGTGGGATGTGCGCTTGGTGGCTACTCCACGCAACCGACGCAAGAGGTGCTGACAACAGTCGGCAACCCCTTTCTGCCGCTATGGGAGCATATTCCCGATGGCGAACCGTATGTTTTTGAGGATCCCGATGAGCCGGGCAAATACCGTGTCTATCTCTATGGCTCGCACGATAGTCGTAAGACCGAATATTGCGGTCGTGAGCTGGTGGTGTGGTCGGCCTCGGTGGATGATCTCAATAGGTGGCGCTACGATGGGGAGATTCTGCGCGTCGATCGGGATGCGAGGGGCGAACTGCTCCGTGCCGACAGTCTGGCCGATGTGCTCTATGCCCCCGATGTGACGATGGTGGAGGAGGCGGATGGGAGCAAAAGCTATTACCTCTATCCCAATGATCAGGAGCAGGGCCGGCAGAGCCTCATCGCCAAGTCAAATCGTCCTGACGGTCCCTTCGAGGTCTGCAATTGGAGTGCAGATGTGCCTAACCGTACGGAGGGTGTGTTGGGGTTCGATCCCGCGGTGTTGGTGGATGATGACGGACGTGTCTATGGCTATTGGGGATTCAAACGCTCGTTTGCTGCCGAGCTGGATCCCGCAACAATGGCTACCGTCAAGCCCGGCACCGAGATTGTCGAGGATTTGATTCCGACCCGCCAAAGTGACTCCGTGTTCCGTTTCTATGAGGCCTCCTCGATCCGCAAGGTGAAGGATAAGTATATCCTGGTCTATAGCCGTTGGACCGAGGAGGGGGAGTTTGGCCTGCCCGTGAGCAACTACACGTTGGCCTACGCCTATAGCGACCATCCGCTTGGCCCCTATACCTATGGCGGCACGATCATCGATGCGCGTGGTCGCGAGATCGACGAGGCGGGTAATCCCATTGCTTCGGCTACCGTGACGGGCAATACGCATGGTGGCATTTGCGAGGTGAAGGGGCAATGGTATCTCTTCTATCACCGCCAGTCGGGTATCAACGAGTTTGCCCGCCAGGCGATGGTTGCCCCGATTGAGCTCACGGTGGAGGAGGGCCCGGGTGGTAAGGTCTTCATCTCGGAAGGTGAGTACACCTCGGAGGGCTTCTCGCTGGAGGGACTTGACCCTACGGAGCGCCACTCGGCCGGATTGGCCTGCTGGTATACGGGACCGCGCGTCGCGATTCATGGGTGGCCCGACAAGCAATTTTTCGGCTCCTACGTTGCTCCGAGCTACGGTACGGAGGATCGTTTCGAAGCGCCTTATGCCCTGCATAACAATACGAATGCTGTGGTCAATAATACCGATGGCTCGATTGTGGGTTATAAGTACTTCAACTTCACGAAAACGCATGGCGAACGTGGCCTGAAGTTGCACCTGAATCTGATCCCTGCCGGTGTGGAGGGAACCATTGTCGTGATGGCGGATCGTCCGTGGAAGTCGCAAGGCGGTGTGGAGTTGGGTCGCATTGCACTGACGAGCGACATGGAACAGACCGCAACCGAGTTTGTGGTCAAGGTGCCACAGTTGGCCGAGATGACGGGAAAACACGCCCTCTATCTGCTCTTTTCGTCACCTGTCAAGGAGCAGTCGATCTGTACGTTGCAGGACTTCGTGTTCGGTAAATAGGGTAGTGAGCGGCTAATCGAAGAGAACGCCGTCGCCATCGTGGTCGAGCGTCTGGGCCAACTTGTCGATGTTGAGTGAGCGGGCCGAGGCGTCGACAATATCCTTATAGACACCCCCTTGGCGGTAGAGCGTGTCGGGATCGCCCGATTGCTCCACGCGACCCTCCTTCATGGCGTAGATCACGTCGCTGTCGATGATCTGCGAGATGCTGTGCGAGATGATGATCACCGTGCGGTCGCGCTTGATGGCATCGATGCTCGCCTTGATCTGCTCCGTGGCAATCGCATCAAGCGAGGCGGTCGGCTCGTCGAGGAAGATGATCGGGGGATTTTTGAGGAACATGCGCGCAATGGCGATGCGTTGTTGCTGGCCACCCGAGAGGAGCTGAGCTTTGGAATCGAATCCCTGGGGCAGGCGCATAATTTGATCGTAGATGTAGGCCTTGCGTGCCGCCTCCTCGACCTCCTCGCGGGTAGCCGAGGGACGTCCATAGCGGATGTTGTCTTCGATCGATCCGTCGAAAATGTGATTTTTCTGCAAGACCATGCCGATATTTTCACGCAGGAAGGCGGTGTCGTAATCCTTCAGCTCCACGCCATCGAGCGTGATCGAACCGCAATCGGGATCGTAGAACTTCACCAAGAGATTCAGCACGGTCGATTTGCCGGCTCCCGAAAGACCTACCAGGGCCGTAATCTTGCCGCTTTCGATCTTCATGTCAATGCCGTGCAACGCCTTCGTGCCGTTGGGATAGGTGAAATCGACCCCCTTCAGTTCGAACGTACCCTCGATCTTGGAGGGGCGGTGCTTGCCCGTCTTTTCGCGCTCGTCGTCCGCCTCCAGGATGTCGAAGAATCCCTCGGCATAGATCAGCGCGTCGTTCATCTGGTCAAAGATGCGTTGCAGTTGCGTGATGGGTGCGGTGACGTTGGCAAAGAGCATCACGTGGTACATGATCTTACCGATCGTCATGCCCGGGTAGTCGATCAGGACGAGGTAGGCCGTGAGGATGATAATCAGCACCGTACCCGTCTGACGCACAAAACTCTTCAATCCGTCAAAGTAGAACGAGGTCTTGCGCACCTGCATCTGGTTGTCCGAGAAGTTGCTCTGCATCTGCCACTGCTTGTCGCTCTCGATCTCCTCGCGGTTGAACGATTTGATGACGTTGATGCTCTCGATGATGTTCATCACCCCGTGGCTCTTCTGCTCGCGCAGCGAACGCATGTTGCGTCGCCAACCCTGCAGACGGCGCGCCTGGCGGATGGTGATCCAGATGTAGATCGGCACAATGAACAGGGCGGTAAGTCCCACGTAGAAGTTGGCAGCAAACATCAGTACAAGTGCCAAAATGGCACTCATGAAGAGTGGCAGCAGGTCGATGAAAAAGTTCTGCACCGTGGACGAAAGACTGCTGACACCCTGATCGATACGCGTCTGGAGCTTGCCCGTCTCGTTGCCCGTAGCCGTGAAGAAAGCCATGCGGTAACGCAGCATGTGGTCGATAACGGCCTGCGAGAGATCCTTCGAGACGTTGATGCGCATCTTCTCGCCAAAGTAGTTTTGGGCGAAGGTGATACCGGCCGAAAGCAACTCTTTGCCCAGCAGGACGATCGAGATGACGGTCAGAATATGGGCGGCCGTACTCCACAGCACATCCCCTTCCGTAACCAGCGCGTTGATGGCATCGACCGTGCGGTCGAGTACCACGGCGTTGATCTGCGCGATGAACGACCCGATGAGGGTCAGGATCAGCGTTAAGATGACCAGCGTGCGATAGGGGCGCACGTAGGGGCTGATTTTTTTGAAAAGTGTAATCAGATTCATCGTTGCGGGTTAGAAGAGTTCGCCGGCCTTTGTTTCGGGGGTGAATCCCAGGTGGCGGTAGGCCAGCTCGGTCACCTCACGACCGCGCGGCGTACGCTTCAGGAAACCCTCCTTGATCAGGAACGGCTCGTAGACCTCCTCGATCGTGCCCGAGTCCTCGCCGACGGCCGTAGCAATCGTATTCAGACCCACGGGACCACCCTTGAACTTCTGGATGATGGTCAGCAGAATCTTGTTATCCATCTGATCCAAACCGCGGGCGTCGATATTGAGGGCCGAGAGGGCAAACTTCGTAATCTGCAGCTCGATGCGTCCCTCACCCTTCACCATGGCAAAATCTCTTACGCGGCGCAGCAGGGCGTTGGCAATACGCGGTGTGCCGCGCGAGCGCATGGCAATCTCGAGCGCACCTTCGTCGTCGATCTCGATGTCGAGGATGCGGGCCGAGCGCTTCACGATACCGGCCAGGACGGGGGTATCGTAGTACTCCAAGTGGCAGTTGATGCCGAAGCGGGCACGTAACGGCGAGGTCAAAAGGCCGCTGCGCGTCGTGGCACCGATGAGCGTAAAGGGGGCCAACTCGATCTGAATCGAGCGCGCCGAGGGGCCTTTGTCGAGCACAATGTCGATCTTGTAGTCCTCCATGGCCGAGTAGAGGTACTCCTCGACGATGGGCGAGAGGCGGTGAATCTCATCGATAAAGAGCACATCACCCGGGTTGAGGTTCGTCAAGAGACCTGCCAGATCGCCCGGCTTGTCGAGCACGGGACCCGACGTGAGTCGGAGTTGTGCCCCCATTTCGTTGGCAATGATGTTGGCCAGCGTGGTTTTACCCAGGCCCGGAGGGCCGTGCAACAACACGTGGTCGAGCGAATCGCCACGCATGAGGGCTGCTTTGATGAAGATGCGGAGGTTCTCGACGATCTTCTCCTGGCCGGCAAAGTTGCCAAGCTCTTGTGGTCGGATCTTATTCTCGAAATCCAAGTCGCTCTCCGTATTGCGAATAATGGACATAATCAGTGGTTTGTTTTTGCGAATTTACAACAAAAAAGCGAGAAACGGAAAGATTCGTTTTGAATTTTCATGCCCAAACATTTGCAGAATACAATAAAAGATACTATATTTGCAACAAATCAGTGCCATAAATGGGCGCTGGAACATATTGAGTACATCAACAGATCCGGATAACGAAAATTAGGCACTTTCGTACCATGTTAGGATTGATAGTTGATGCTTGCGCTTTTGGCGCGGGCATTTGTCTATTATTCGCATGGTGGGTCGCCTAATACCTCGTTATCGGATAAGGATGAGTCGTCCGCGTTTCTTTATATATGGGGTAAAGCCGCGTGACGATCAGGCGCTCGAAACTAAATTTGCTGTAAAAGAACCAAAATATCCTATAAACTATTGTATAACCCGAATTTTTTATTATCTTTGCCCGGAGGTCTGTCTTGTAATTGAATAGATGGGATGTTGTGCAAGCGGTTGTGCAAGAAAAACGAAAACCGCCCCTGCATGGCAGTAGGAGCGGTTGAGCGTGATCCCGTGGAGATTCGAACTCCAATCGTAAGAACCGGAATCTTAAATTCTATCCATTGAACTACGGGACCGGACGGACAAAGGTGGGAAAAAATTTTAATTGTTGCAAATAAAATGCACGAAAACAAGAACTGGCAGCGTTTGGAAGCTGTGATCCGTTGGGCGAACATGTCCGCCAACTATTTTGCGCATCATATCGGTTTGTCGCGCGGTGAAAATCTCTATCAGATCAAGCGCGGAAACAACGGTATTTCGCTTAATCTGGCCGATCGAATCGTGAAGCATTTCCCGGCACTCAACAAGCTGTGGCTGCTTACGGGCGAGGGTGAAATGCTGGTGGAGACGGGTCGTCCCCATTGCGAGGTTCCCTTCTATCGGGTCGACGTGGAGCGCTCGATCGGTGATGTGGAGTCGCTGGAGGCGGAGTGTAAGCTCGCCTTGCCCAACTCCGTGCAGTGCGATTTGGCAATGGTTTATATGAACGACGCCATGGGACGTCAGGTGCCCAACGGAACGATCGTATTCCTGAAGGAGATGCCGCTTGCGGCGGTGATCCCGGGTAAGGAGTATGTCGTGTGCGGTGAGCGATTGACCACGTTGCGTGTGGTGCGCAAAGCCTCCCACGAAGGTATGCTGCGTCTGGTGGCGGGCGATAAGAAGAATTTTGACGACCTGGAGGTGGCCGTTGATGAGATCCGACGACTCTATGTCGTGTGTGCAAAATTGACAATCAATTAAAAACGATAGCATAGGATGTTTTCAGGAATTGTAGAGGCGATGGCCGAGGTGGTGGCCATCCGCGAAGATAGAACCAATAAGGATTTCACGATGCGCTGCCCCTTCACGGGCGAACTGAAGATCGACCAGAGTGTGGCCCACAACGGTGTCTGCCTGACGGTCGTTTCGATCGAGGACGATACCTACGTGGTGACGGCCATGAAGGAGACGCTGGATCGCTCGAACCTGGGGTTGCTGCAGGTGGGTGATCAGGTCAATGTCGAGCGCTCGATGCGTCCCGAGGCTCTCTTGGATGGCCATATCGTTCAGGGTCACGTCGATCAGACAGCCCTGTGCACGAAGCGCGAGGATGCTGATGGCAGCTGGTATTTCACCTTCGAGTATGAACCGCAGGGCGGCGGTATGACGACCGTCGAGAAGGGCTCGGTGGCGGTGAATGGCGTGAGCCTCACGGTCTGCGATCCGACCCCCAACTCGTTCCGTGTGGCTATTATTCCCTATACCTACGAGCACACCAACTTCCACGCCATTGAGGTGGGTACGAAGGTGAATCTTGAATTTGATATTGTGGGTAAGTACATTGCCCGCCTGATGGAGAACTACCTCCAAAAATAACCCGATACAAAAAACGACACGCTATGAAGATTAAAACCAAAGAGTTTGCATCGGCCCTGATTGCCCTGTTTGCCACGGTGATCGTCGCTGTCGTCTTGATTCAATGCCAGGTGAAGTGGCTCACGATGGTGCTGACCCTCGTCGGTACCTTTGCTCTGCTGTTTGTGGTGGCCCTCTTCCTAATTCGTAAGTATGTGGCCTATAAGCTCAAACCGATCTATTCGATCGTCCTTTCGCGCGATGTGCGCACGCACGAAATCCTCGATGAGTTGCAGGATAAGCGCGTGGAGAACCTGGGCGAGGAGCTGACCGCCTGGGCCGACACGAACGACCGTGAGATCACGCGTCTGAAAGAGGCCGAGGTCTTCCGTAAGCAGTACCTGGGCAACGTGGCTCACGAGCTGAAGACCCCGATTTTCAATATTCAGGGTTACATCTCGACCCTCTTGGATGGTGGCTTGGAGGATCAGCTGATCAACCGCACCTACCTCGAGCGTGCCGAGAAGAGCATCACGCGTCTGATCAACATCGTGAGCGACCTGGATACGATCAACAAGCTTGAGAGCAACATGAACAGCCTCTCGCGCGAGACCTTCGACGTGGTGGCCTTGGCGCGTGAGATTGTCGATCAGGTGGAGATGGAGGCCGATAAGCGCAACATCAAGATCGAGGTGAAGGGGGCCGATAACCTCCCGTCGCCTTTCTGGGTGTCGGCCAACAAGCACTACGTGGGTCAGGTGTTGGTCAATCTCGTGATTAACTCGATTCGTTACGGCAAGGAGGGTGGTAAGACCCGCCTCAAGTTCCGCGATATGCTGGATAAGATCCTCATTGAGGTGGAGGATAACGGCCAGGGTATCGCCAAGGAGGACCAGCCGCGCATCTTTGAGCGCTTCTACCGCGCCGACAAGGGCCGTTCGCGCGAGCAGGGTGGTACGGGTCTCGGTCTGGCTATCGTAAAACATATTGTGGAGGCACACGGCGAAAGAATCACCGTCCGCAGTGAGCAGGGGGTGGGTTCGACCTTCTCGTTTACGCTTAAGAAGGTGCCCGTACGTGAATTGGATAAGCAGTAAAAGCTATGTTGCAGACACTCTCTGTGGTTTGGGACTTTGATCCCGTGATGTTCCGCATCGGCACGTTCGATATTCGCTACTACGGCTTGATGTGGGCATTGGCGATTTTGATCGCTGCCAAATTCTTCGATAATTTCGTGAAGCGCGAGGGACTTTCGCCCGATATCTCGGAGTCGATCTTCCTCTACGGTACGCTCGGTACGATCATCGGTTCGCGCCTGGGGCACTGCCTCTTCTACGATCCGTCCTACTACCTGGCTCAGCCGTGGACGATCCTCACCGAGTTCCGTGACGGCGGTATGGCCTCCCACGGTGCTGCCATCGGTATCCTGTTGGGTCTTTGGCTCTTCTCGCGCCGCCATAAATTGCCCTATATCTGGTCGTTGGACCGCATCATCATCGGCGTGGCGATCGGTGGCGCGTTGGTGCGTTTTGGTAATCTGTGCAACTCGGAGATCTTCGGTACGGCAACCACGTTGCCGTGGGGCTTTGAGTTTGTGCGTTCGGCCAAATGGGTGAACGAGTATGCCCCTGCAGCCGTCCACCCGACGCAGATCTATGAGGCACTTTGCTACCTGGTGACCTTCGTGGTGGTGACCTGGATGTACTACGGCCGCGATTTGGCACGTCGTCGTCCGGGCCTGATCTTCGGTGTGGGACTGATGGGTATCTTCCTGACGCGCTTCCTGCTGGAGCTGATCAAGACAGAGCAGGAGGCCTTCGAGGTGGGTATGACGCTCAATATGGGCCAGTGGCTCTCGATCCCCTTTATCGTCATGGCCGGCTGTGTGATCTGGTGGGCGTTGAAGCGCCCCGAGCAGCCGATTCCCGTAGAGAAGGGGCCGCGCATGACGCCGAAAGTAAAAACTAAAAAACGTTAAACGATGCAATCCGACAATCCGATGGTAATGGAGGTGAATCGCCTCGTGGGCGACCTCTTGGCCGGTGGCGAGCGCTTATTGCTGCCCGGGATCGGTTCGCTGACTGCGGTGACCCGTCCGGCCTATCGTGTCTCAAAAAAAGAGGTGATTCCTCCACTGCGTGGTGTGGAGTTCTCGTCGCGTGAACAGGGTCTGTCGTTGGTGGATCGGATCGCTGTGGCAGCCGCCTGCACGGTGGAGGAGTCCGAAGAGGTCTATCGTCGTTGGCTCAGCCATACGCAACAGGAGGGTGTGCTGACCATCGAAGGGGTAGGTGTGCTGAAACAACACCACTTTACGGTGGATGAGGCCTTTGATCGTCGCCTCAATCCGGGCGGTCGTAAACCGATTGCCGTGCGCCGTCGCCGTCGCTTCGATTGGATGATTGCGCTCGGCGTGGTGGCGATTCTCGTGGCCGGCGGCATAGCCTGGTACGGTTATCAACTCATGCAGCAGAAACCGATGCCGCAGGTGCAGCCGGTTGAAAGTACCTATACGCCTGTCGATACGACGGCTGTGGTCGCACCGACCGATTCGGTAGCAAGGTCAACCGCGTCGACTACCTCTGCCGCCAAACCTGCCGTTACCCCCGTTGCGCCTACGCAGGAGGTGCAGCGCATGGTGTCGGGTCACTATTACGTGGTGCTGGGTGTCTTCTCGACCGAGGAGAATGCCAAACGTGCTGTGGCCGAGGCTGCCAAAGGGGCTGATCCGCTGACATGCTCGATTTACTACTTTGGTCAGAAATGGATGGTGTCGCCCGCAACGAGTGCTTTGGCGAGCGAGACGAATGCCTTCCGTCAGGCACATAGCGCCGCCTATCCCGATCTGTGGGTCTATCAAGCCAAGTAATGAAACCGGCCACCCTGATCACACGTCTCATCGACAGCTTCTATTGGAAGCCGTTTCGGGTCATCATGCCGTTGCAGACCTTCCGCTATGCGGCGTGTGGCGGCATGAATATGGTACTCGATGCCGTGTGGTACTTCGTGATCTACAACTTTGTGGTGGCTCACCGCTTCTTCGACCTGGGTTTTGTGGTGCTTTCGCCCCATATCGCCTCGATGTTGGTGGTCTTCCCGATCACCTTCTTCAACGGCTTTTGGCTCAATCGGAACGTCGCTTTTCGCGAATCGCCTTTGTCGGGTACGACGCAATTGTTCCGCTACGCCTTGTCGATTGGCGGTTCGGTGCTTTTGACCTACGCCGGTCTGAAGTTCTTTGTGGAGGTGTGCGGAATTTGGCCCACCCCCTCGAAGTTGCTGACCACGGCCGTGACGGTGATTTACAGCTACCTGGCTGCCAAATATTTCACCTTCCGTGGTGCGGTAGAATCGTAATGAAGCAGCTGAACACGAATCTGATACACTGACAAGATAGCCTAAAAAACGAAACGCTATGAAAAAGAATCTTTTAACACTCCTCTTGGCTACAACGCTGCTGGTTGGTTGCGATAGTGAACGCGTTCAGGAGCAGGCGATGCTTCCGTTGGAGGCGCAGACCCTCCTTTCGACCCATTTTTCCGATCGTACGGTGTCGCTTGTGATCAAAAATCGTGATTGGTTGGAGACGCAGTACGAGGTGGTGTTGGCCGATGGTGCAAAACTGGAATTTAACCGCTCGGGCGTCTGGACGGAGATCGCTTGTCGCCCGGCATTGGTGCCTCAGACGCTGATTCCGCAGCCGATTATGCAACAGATCGAGACCCGTTTCCCGTCAATCGGCGTGGTGGAGATCAGCCGCGAGGGAAAACGCTATGAGGTGAAACTCGCCAATGGGGTAGAGCTGGGTTTCAATCGCAAATACCAATTGGTGGAGTACGACGATTAATCCCTACAACGAAAAAAACGGAGGTTCGGCCTCCGTTTTTTTTTGTGTCATGTCAATATGGCAGCTGTTATCGCTTGGCGAGCTGCGTTTCGCGTAGTTGTTGCAGTTCGTACATGCGGTCACGATAACGGGCTGCAGCCGTGAAATCGAGTGCCTTGGCCGCACGCTCCATATCTTCGCGAGCACGACGAATCAGCTCCTCCAGCCCCTCGGTCGATTGGGCGGTGTATCCGGCCTCCACATCGGCAGCCAGCGCGTAGTGGTCTTCGGTCTTGAGATGTACCATCAAATCCACCCCCTCGGTCGAGCGACCGGCCAATAGTGTGCTTTGGCCCGTGCCGCTGCGTTGTGCCTGACGCGGCAACTGCTGGTGCTCGTTGTTGAAGGCGATCTGCTTTTGACGGCGGCGATTGGCCTCTTCGATGGCGCGACGCATCGAGTCGGTGCAGGTATCGGCATAGAGAATGGCCTTGCCGTGGACATGGCGAGCCGCACGTCCCGCAATCTGGGTGATTGAGCGCACATTACGCAGGAATCCCTCCTTGTCGGCATCCAGAATAGCCACCAACGCCACCTCGGGCAGGTCAAGTCCCTCACGTAGCAGGTTTACGCCAATCAGCACGTCGAACATGCCTGCGCGCAGATCCTCCAAAATCTGCACACGTTCCAGCGTGTCCACATCGGAGTGGATGTAGCGGTTACGGATGCCCACGCGGTCGAAATATTTCGATAGCTCCTCCGCTATACGCTTGGTGATGGTCGTGACGAGCACCTTATCATCGCGCTTGGCGCAACGGTCGATCTCCTCGATCAGGTTGTCGATCTGTCCCTCGGTGGGACGCACCTCCAGCGGCGGATCGACCAGACCCGTCGGGCGGATCAGCTGCTCGACTACGACGCCCTCGCACATGCGCAACTCCCAATCGGCCGGCGTTGCGCTGACGTAGATCGAATCGCCCTGCAACATCTCAAATTCGGCAAAGGTGAGCGGTCGGTTGTCCTTGGCAGCCGGCAGGCGGAAGCCGTACTCCACGAGGTTCTCCTTGCGGGCGCGGTCGCCACCGAACATGGCGTGCACCTGCGGAAGCGTTACGTGGCTCTCGTCGATGACCAGCAGGTAATCCTTCGGGAAGTAATCCAAGAGGCAGAAGGGACGCGTACCGGCCGCGCGCCCATCGAAGTAGCGTGAGTAGTTCTCAATGCCCGAGCAGTAGCCCAACTCCTTGATCATCTCCAAGTCGTACTCCACGCGTTGCTTGATGCGTTGCGCCTCCATCATGCGACCCTCCCCCTCGAAGAAGGCGATCTGCTTGCCCAGGTCGAGGTAGATCTCCTGCACCGCCTGATGGATGCGCTCCTTGGTGGTGACAAAGAGGTTGGTGGGGTAGAGCGTAATCGTGTCGAGCGACGAAAGACGTTGTCCCGTGGTGGGATCGATGGCGAAGATCGCCTCCACCTCATCGTCGAAGAACATCACGCGGAAACATTGGTTGCCGAACTCGCCGAAGGCCGCCATGATATCAACCGTGTCGCCATTGACGCGGAAGGTGGCAGGTGTCAGTTCGCGCTCGGTACGGGTGTAGAGCGCCTCGACCAGGCGATAGAGCAACTGTTTGTAGCCGATGCGTTGGCCGACCTGAATCGGAATGGCCGTCGCGTGAAAATCGGTGGGGTTGCCGCAGCCGTAGAGGCACGAGACACTCGACACGACAATCACATCGCGTCGTCCCGAGAGCAGCGTGGCCACCGTGTGCAGACGCAACTGCTCGATTTCGCTGTTGATCGAGAGATCCTTTTCGATGTAGGTGTCGGTCGTGGGGAGGTAGGCCTCCGGCTGGTAGTAGTCGTAGTAGGAGACAAAATACTCGACAGCATTGTCGGGGAAGAAGTTCTTGAACTCGCCATAAAGCTGTGCCGCGAGGGTTTTATTGTGGCTCAAGACCAGCGTCGGACGATTCAACTCCTTGATCACGTTGGCCACCGTGAAGGTCTTGCCGGAGCCCGTAACACCCTGCAACGTATTGTGTTGCGATCCGCCACGAATCGCCTCGACCAGTTGGCCGATGGCCTCCGGCTGATCTCCCTGTGGCGCGTAATCGGATATGAGTTGAAAGTCCATAACGCAAATGTAGAATTAAAAATGAAAAATTAAAAATTCTTCATTCAACTTTTCTCCGCGCGCCACATGCCGTAGAGAATCATTGCGGCACCCACAAGGGCAATCGGGGTGATGCGTTCGTCGATAAAGAGAGCGGCGGTGAGAATGGTTACCAAGGGGTTGAGGTAGATGTAGTTGGTGGCACGTACCACGCCCAATTCGCGGAGTGCCACGGCCCAAACCAGGTAGCAGAGCATCGAGGCCACCATGCCGAGGAAGAGCAGGTTGCCCGCCACGGCAGGTTGTTGCAGGAGCTGCCAATCGACCGAAAAGGGTTCGTAAAGGAACCACGGCAGGATTGTGAGCAGGCCGTAGAAAAAGGTTTTTCGGGTGATGAACAACGCCTCGTAACGGCGATCCAACTGCTTGATGATGAGCGAATAGAGCACCCATAGCCAGGCAGCTACCAGCGCCAACAGATCTCCTTTGGGGTTGAGTTGCAGAACGAAACGTCCGTTGAGGATCACTAGCACCATGCCCACAAAAGCAAGGACCGAGCCACCGATCTGTCGGCCATTCATTCGCTCGTTGCGGTAGAGGAGCGAAAGCAACAATGCCGTCCAAAGCGGTGCCGAGCAGACGATCAGCGAGACGTTCGAGGCGGGTGCAAACTCCAATGCCATGTTCTCGGTCAGGAAGTAGAGCGAGCCGCCCGTAATTCCGATGCCGGCCATCAATAGCTCGTCTTTCCAATTGTCAGCCAACCATTTACGATGCGTAAACGGGAGAATGCAGAGGTAGGCCAGCGCAAAACGCATCACGAAGATCTCGGCCGGCGAGAGACCGCAGGAGATCAAGACCTTCGTCGAGACGAACGTGGCACCCCATACCGAGACGGCAAAGAGGGCGTATAGATGGTAACGTAGCATAAGCGTGGTGTCGAAAATGCAAAAATAGCGAAAGCGGAGCGAACAAAATCATCTTGAGGCCAATTTTATTCCAATCGGCCCGTGATTTTTACCATTTCGTAGAAAGATCATGAAAAAAACGGATTTTTTAGTCCGTTGTTTTTCTCGTTTCACTTTATTTTCTTATCTTTGCGCGATATTATGGCATCGATGAAAAATCGACGCCGACTCTGAGAAAATCAGAAAAAACAAACAACATAAAAACAAAATTTAATTACAAATGCAAAGCAAAGGTTTTATCAAACTCATCGCCGTGCTGCTGGCATTGGCATGTGTTTACCAGCTCTCGTTTACGTTCAAGACGCGTAGCGTAGAGAAGAAGGCGGTTGAGTATGCCGCCGCGTTCCCCCTCGAGCAGCAGGCCGAGGCGGAGCAGCACTACCTGGATTCGATCCAGAACCTGCAGGTGTTCAACATGGGCTTTAAGAGCTTCACCTACAAGGAGTGCAAGGAGAAGGAGTTGAATCTGGGTCTGGACCTCAAGGGCGGTATGAACGTCATGCTCGAGGTACAGGTAGAGGACGTTGTGAAGGCTCTGGCCGGTGACAGTGCTCAGGATCCCGCCTTCATGGCTGCTATCGAGGAGGCCAACGCCAACCTCAAGAGCGGTACGTCGAAGGATTATATCGCCGACTTCGTGGAGATCTACGAGCGTCAGACCAACGGCGGTTCGCTGGCTCCCCTCTTCGTAAGCCCCGATCGCAAGGATATCATGCTCGAGAGCTCGAACGAGGAGGTTCAGAAGGTGCTGCAGCGTGAGACCGAGGCCGCTATCGCTGCTTCGTTCAACGTACTGCGCAGCCGTATCGACCACTTTGGTGTTACGCAGCCCAACATCATGCGTCTTCCGAACTCGCACCGCATCCTGGTTGAGTTGCCGGGTGTAAAGGAGCCGCAGCGTGTACGTGACCTGCTTCAGGGTACCGCATCGCTCGAGTTCTGGACCACCTACAGCGTGAATGAGGTATGGCCCATGCTCGTACAGGCTGACCAGTACCTGAAGACGGTGGTAGCCGAGGAGGCTCCCGCTACGGAGGAGGTTGCTGAGGAGGCAGCTGAGGCCGAGGGTCTGATCGCCGAGATCGGTGAGCAGCAGGCTGAGGAGGCCGAGGCTGTGGAGACGGGTGCTTACTCGCGTGAGCAGAATCCGCTCTTCGCTATTCTCGATCCGTCGTTCGCCGGTGGTGCTGCCGTAGGTGCTGCCTACAAGGCCGATATGGCACAGGTAGATGCCTACCTCGCCATGCCGCAGGTGCGTGAGCTCTTCCCCGCGGACATCGACTTCAAGTGGGCTGTGAAGGGTGACGACATGATGGATGGTCGCTACCAGCTCTTCGCTATCCGCGTAGCTCGTGCCGACGGCAAGGCTCCGCTGGATGGTTCGGTGATTACGGAGGCTCGCGAGCAGTACTCGCAGCAGGGTGCTACGGCTGAGGTTTCGATGGCCATGAACGCTGAGGGTGCTCAGGAGTGGGCTCGCCTGACGGGTGAGAATGTAAACAAGAGCATCGCTATCGTGCTCGACGGCTATGTATATTCGGCTCCCAACGTACTCAACAAGATCGAGGGTGGTACCTCGTCGATTACGGGTAACTTCACGATTCAGGAGGCTCAGGACCTTGCCAATGTACTTTCGTCGGGTAAGGTTCCCGCTCCGGCCAAGATTATCCAGGATACCGTGGTAGGTCCGTCGCTGGGTCAGGAGTCGATCAACGCAGGTCTGCTGTCGTTCGTGATCGCCTTCATCCTCGTACTGCTTTACATGGGTCTGTTCTACAAGACGGCCGGTTGGTTGTCGGATATCGCCCTGTTGACCAACGTATTCCTGCTGATGGGTGTACTCGTTTCGTTCGGTGCTGTGCTGACCCTCCCGGGTATCGCCGGTATCGTACTGACGATGGGTATGGCTGTGGATGCCAACGTAATTATCTACGAGCGTATCAAGGAGGAGCTGCGTGGTGGTAAGGGCCTGTCGCTCGCTATCAAGGATGGTTTCCAGAAGGCTTACTCGGCTATTATCGACGGTCAGCTGACGACGATCATCACGGGTATCGTGCTCTTCGTCTTCGGTACGGGTCCGGTACAGGGCTTCGCTACGACGCTCGTTATCGGTATCATCACCTCGGTATTTACCGCTGTATTTATTACGCGTCTGCTGATTGAGTGGGCTGTTGCCAAGTTCGGTGAGATTTCGTTCTCGCGTCCCTGGTCGGAGCACTTCCTCAATAACACGAAGATCGACTTCCTCTCGAAGCGCAAGACGGCTTACATCGTGGTAGCTGTTGTGCTGGGTCTGTCGTGCATCTCGTTCGCCGTTCGCGGTCTGAACCTCGGTGCCGAGTTTACGGGTGGTCGTGCTTATGTAGTACGTTTCGACAAGGCCGTTGAGGCTGAGGAGGTACGTGCTAATCTGGCCGATCAGTTCGCTCTGGTAGAGGATGCTGACGCTTCGTCGATTTCGTACGAGGTGAAGCAGTACGGTGGCGAGAACCAGATGCGTATCGTGACGCAGTATCGTTTCGACGATACGTCGGATGAGGCTACGGCTGAGGTAGAGAAGATCCTCTACGAGGCTATGAAGGGTCTCTACACGTACGACATTACCTTCGAGCAGTTCCGCGACACGCAGACCGATGAGAACGGTATTCTGAATGCCGACAAGATTGGTCCTTCGATTGCCAAGGATACGACCTGGAACGCAATCTACTCGGTACTCTTCTCGCTGATCGCTATCGGTCTCTACATTACGCTCCGATTCAAGCGTTGGCAGTGGGCTTCGGGTGCTACGATTGCTTTGGCCGTAAACGCCTTCATGATCATCGGTGTATTCTCGATCTTCTACGGTCTGCTGCCCTTTAACCTGGAGGTTAACCAGGCCTTCATCGCCGCTATTCTGACGATCATCGGTTATGCAATCAACGATACCGTGGTGGTATTCGACCGTATCCGTGAGTACATCGGTCTCTATCCGAAGCGTGCAATGGCGGAGAACGTGAATAAGGCTATCAACTCGACTCTGTCGCGTACGATCAATACCTCGGCTACGACGCTGGTAACCCTGATCGCTATCTTCCTCTTCGGTGGTGAGACGATCCGTGGTTTCATCTTCGCCTTGATCCTCGGTGTCTGCATCGGTACGGCTGCTACGATCTTCGTGGCTACGCCGATCGCTTACGACCTGATGGCTCGTGCCGACAAGAAGAAGGAGCTGAAGAAGTAATACATTCGGTTCATCGATAAGAAAAGCCCTGCGAGCAGTCGCGGGGCTTTTTTTGTACCCTTCGGGAGAGGATTATTTCGAATAAATTTATACCTTTGTATATTATATATTGCGTTATTGTGTAGCTATGGAAAAAATCGTCTCCTGGATTCGGCGCAGTGTATCGCCCGTTTTTGTGGTGTTGCTGGTCGCTTCGTTTATCCTTTGGTATATTGCCAAATTGAGCTATACCTATACCACCGAGCAGGTGATGCGCCTCAATGTGGAGGGCAACGTCTTCCCGATCACGTGTGTCGTGGAGGGTGTCGGTACAAACCTCTTCGGCTACCGTGTCTATCACGACAAAGTGTTGCGGATTCCCCTTTCGGAGTTGCGTACCAAGACCTCCTACGACGAGGAGACCTACGGCATGATTTTGATCGATCCGCAATCGCTGCAAAATGCCATTTCGGTTCGATGCACCGATATTAAGATCATCTCGATCGGGGAGGTGCCGGCCTTGCAAAACTTTGTCGAGTAGGGCGTATGTTTAAGGTCGGAATCACCGGAGGTATCGGAAGCGGTAAGAGCACCGTGTGTCGTCTCTTTGCGGCACGCGGTGTAGCTGTTTATGATACGGATGCTGCCGCCAAGCGGCTGATGGCCGAAGATGAGGCACTGAAGCAGGCCATTGTGGCCCGTTTTGGCGCGGAGAGTTACTGCGATGGCGTGTTGAATCGCCCCTACCTGGCCAAGCAGATTTTTGGCGACGAGAAGGCCCGTGAGGCGCTGAATGGATTGGTACATCCTGCCGTAACGGCCGACTTCGAGCGTTGGGCCGAGGAGCAGGAGGGTGAGTATGTGGTCCTCGAAAGCGCCATCCTCTACGAGGCGGGGCTGGATAAGCACCTGGATCGTGTGGTGGCCGTCTTGGCGCCTGAGCAGTTGCGCGTCGAGCGTGCCATGCAGCGCGATGGTGCCACTGAAGAGCAGATTCGTAGCCGCATGGCTGCCCAAATGGATGACGACACGTTGCGTGCACGCGCCGATATTTCGATGGTCAATATCTTCGAGGAGGAGCTTGAACCGATGGTGCAAGAGCTCGATTTTCGCTTCAAGAACCGCCTATGACGCTCCGAAACACATATCCCCGCCAGGTGATGGGGATCATCAACTGCACGCCCGATTCATTTTATACGGGTGTGGGGCGGATGCCCTCCGAGGAGGAGTTGCGTGAGGAGATGCAGCGCGCGATTGACGAAGGGGCTGATCAGCTCGACCTGGGTGGCTACTCGACGCGCCCCCAAGCTCCCGAGGTGAGTGAGGGGGAGGAGTGGAGACGCCTAAAGCTGGGCTTGCAGGTCGCTGTGGAACTTTGCCGTGAGCTGGAACATCCGCCCATGTTGTCGGTCGATACCTTCCGCTACGAAGTGGCAAAAAGCGCTATTGAACAATTTGGTGTAGGGATGATCAATGATGTTACTGGTGGTCAATACGACGAGCGGATGTACGACCTCGTTGCCAAAACGGGCGTGCAATATGTCTTGATGCACATGCGCGGTACGCCCCAGACGATGACCTCGCTGACCGACTATGACGATGTGGTCGAGGAGGTCGGTGCGTGGTTGGAGGAGCGAGTGGTGCGCGCCGAAAGCTATGGTGTACGACGCGAGCAGTTGTTGCTCGATCCGGGCTTTGGTTTTGCCAAAAATCTGGAGCAGGAGTATCGCCTCGTGCATGAGTTGGCGCGTGTGGCTGCGTTTGGACTTCCCTTGCTGGTCGGCATATCGCGTAAGTCGATGCTGACCCGTCCGCTGGGGATCGAAAAACGGGATGCGCTGCCCGCTACGACGGCTCTGCATTGGGAGTTGCTGCGTCAGGGGGCTTCGGTGTTGCGAGTGCACGACGTGGCGGCAGCCCGCCAGGTGGTCGATCTCTATAATTTGTATGAAAAAACAGCTTTAACACGATGATAAAGGTAACCAATATTCGCAAATCTTTTGGTACGTTGGAGGTGCTGAAGGGCATTACGCTGGAGGTTAAGCGGGGTGAGCTGATCTCGATTGTCGGTGCCAGCGGTGCCGGTAAAACCACCCTGTTGCAGATCATGGGTACGCTCTCGCACGCCGATGCCGGGGAGCTGGTGATCGATGGGCAGGAGTTGACCAAACTCAGCGAAAATGCCCTGGCGCGTTTCCGCAACCAGAAGATCGGCTTTGTCTTTCAGTTTCACCACCTCTTGCCCGAATTTTCGGCCTTGGAGAATGTTTCGATTCCGGGCTTGATTGCCGGGCGGGATCGTCATGAAGTGGAGCAGCAAGCGCGCGAATTGCTGACGATGATGGGGCTTGGTGAGCGCCTGCAACATAAGCCCTCGCAGCTTTCGGGTGGCGAACAGCAGCGTGTCTCGATTGCACGCGCCTTGATCAACAATCCGGCTGTCCTGCTGGCTGATGAGCCGTCGGGTAACCTCGATTCGAAGAATCGCGATGAGATTCATCGCCTCTTCTTTGAGTTGCGCGAGAAGTTGGGGCAGACGATCGTGATCGTTACCCACGATGAAAAGTTGGCCACGATGGCCGATCGCTGCATCCGCATCGAGGATGGTCTGATCGCTTAATAATTTGGCCTCGCAGATGTCTATTTTCCGCTTCAAACACTTCCAGGTGAACCAGTCCGAAACCCCGATGAAGGTGGGTACGGACGGGGTGTTGCTGGGTGCTTGGACGCGCATCGAGCCGACCGATCGGCGCATCCTCGATCTGGGTACGGGGACGGGCGTCATCGCCCTGATGATGGCGCAGCGGGCAGCCGAAGCCGAGATCTGGGGGGTGGATATCGACTCGGTAGAGGAGGCGCGCAGCAATGGTGACCTCTCGCCGTGGGGTGCACGGCTGCACTTTCGACAAACGGCGGTGCAGGCGTTCGAGGCCGAGCCGTTTGATCTGATTGTCTCGAATCCGCCCTTTTTCGTGGAGTCGTTGCGCTGCCCCGATCGTGGTCGCACGATGGCGCGCCATGCCGTAGTGCTGCCCTTTGAGGAGTTGCGCGATGCGGTGGTACGGTTGCTCAAGCCCGAGGGACGTTTCGCTTTGGTGTTGCCGACCACGGAGGCCGAGCGGTTCGTGCAGCTGGCTGCCGGCCGTCTGCAGACAATTCGCCGCACGGAGGTTTGCACCACGCCACGCCATGCCCCGAAACGCACGTTGTTGGAGATGACCCATCTCGCTTCGCAGCGTCCCGTTGAGCCGGTTGAGGAGCTGACAATCGGTACGGGCGAGCACGAAACCTATACGGCGGAGTATCGCGCCCTGACATGCGATTTTTACCTGAAATTTTGAAAGTTAGACAATTTCTGCTATTTTTGTGAAAATAAGGATCAATTTTACGCCTATGAAACGCATGCTTTTGATAGCCGTGTTGCTCTTTTCGGCCACGGCTCTGATGGCCCAAAATAACCCCAATCTGGCTTTGGTCGGGGTAGTTAATTCGGCTGCTGGTCAGCAGATTTCAGCGCCTACGACGACCCTTACGGTCGATGTGGAGGCTGTTTGCGAGCAGACCCTCTGTGGCCCCTATGCCCGCTATGCCCAGAAGTATTTGGGCGTACGCGCCCCGCTGACCGATAAGATCGAGTGGCGCATCGAGCGCGCTGCAATCGGTTTGGCCGATGATACGTGCTACCAGCAGACGCCCTTCACGGCTGCCCCCACGGAGGTGGTGGCTTACGCCGAGGGTAAGGATGGTCTGGCCGAGATTCAGCCCGACAAAACCTCGATCGTGGCTCAAACGTTGGAAGATGCCGCCCAGCAGGCTGCTCAAACCATCTTTTCGTTGCGTCGTCACCGCATGGAGCTGATCACGGGTGAGGCCGGTGAGAATGTCTTTGGCGAGGGTCTGAAGAGTGCGCTGGAGGAGATTGCCCGCCTCGAGCAGGCCTACCTCGAGTTGTTCCTCGGTAAGCGCATCGTAAAGCATGCCGTGCGTCGCTTCATTGTGACTCCCGAGCAGGTAAAGCGTCAGTACGTCGTGTGCCGCATCAGTCCCCGTGAGGGTCTGCTCCCGTCGAGCGACCTGACGGGCGATATGGTGGTACTGCAGATTACGCCGGCTGAGAATATCACGTTGCCCATTACCGAGGCAGGTGTCAAGGAGACCGCTACGGTGAACTGCCTGGTGGCAAATCCCTCGACCTGCACCGTACAGGCCCAGGGCGTGGAGCATGCCCGTGAGGTGTTGCCGATCTTCCAATATGGCCGCACGATCCGCGTATCGCAGCCCAAACAGCGCTAAATCCCGATTTTTATGTCCTCCGCTACCTCGCGCATGGTTCAGTTGCTCGGGGCGTTTCGCCGTGAGCGTAATGGCCTGGTCGCCGATACGATGCACTACGAAGGGGCACGTTACGGGCTGAATTATGGCGTCAGCCTGCCTACCGTCCGCCGCCTCGTGCATGAGTTGGAACCGAACTATGACAACGCCCTGGCCGCCTTCTTGGCGACGCAAGAGGTACGTTGTCTGCGTTTGGCTGCCCTGCATTTGGTGGATCCCGAATCGTTGCACGACCCCGTGACGGCTGATCGTTGGCTTGCCTTTTTGACCAACTCGGAGTTGGCCGAGGAGGCTGCCTACGCCTTGTTGAACCGTTCTTCGGCGTTCGATGCACTGTTCCGTCGAACGGTGTTATCCGCCCAACCCTATGCGTCGTATGCCCTTTTGATGGCGGCTGCCCGCCGAACAGATCCCTCGATCGAGTGGCTGGAACTCTCTTCGCAGGTGCTAATGCGCCAACCCGATCGCCTGCTCATGCAGGCCGTCACGGGCTTGTGGGCGCACTTGGCCAACCACTGCGAGGCGTGGAAGGAGCAGGTCAACAGCCGCCTCCTAACCTTGCCCGAAGGCCCGATTGCCGATTACCTGCGCGATGAACTCGCGTGGCGCATTCTCTAATAGTAGTGTCCTACCAATTCATACTCCTCTAACTCCTCCAGGACGGTGACCAGGTGGTGGTAGCTGATGGCACCACTTTCGCGCCACAGCACCTCGCCGCGCCTGAAAAAGAGGAGCGTCGGTACCGATACAACGTGATAGCGCCGCACGATGTCGGCCATCGCCGGATCGTCGATGTCGATGCGGAGCACCTCGGTACGATGGCCCATTCGCTCCTTGAATTGGTTGATGATCGGCTCCATCTGTTTGCATGGAGCGCACCAGGTGGCATAGAACTCCACAAAGGTGAGTTGTTCCTGCCAGATCAGTTGCTCGAAATGTGGCATAGATTTATCTTTTATGGGGAAATTAATGATTTACTTCGATCCACGAACAGAAGGCCCCTGCCCGTTCCGAAAGCTCTTTTTCGATGTAGTTGATTGTCCGCTTCAGCCCCTCTTCGAGCGACGTAGTGGGGTACCAGCCCAACTCTCGGTGCGTCGTCGTAAGATCGGGTACGCGGCGGCGAATATCCTCGTTGCGCGCGGCCACGTGGAGGATGCGCGAGCGGCTGCCCGTCAGAGCGATGATCCGATGCGCAAGCCCGAGAATCGAGATCTCCTGGTCGCTGCCGAGGTTGACGATGCGCGTGTGGTCGGTCGGGAGGGCCTGCATGAGTTGGATAAGCCCCTCGACGATGTCACCCACCCAGCAGAAGGTGCGTATCTGCTCTCCATTGCCCTCGATCAAGATGTCACGATTTTGCAGGGCGGCCACCACCATCTTGTTCACTACCCGTTGATCCATCAAATCCGAACCGCTGCCATAACTGTTGAAGATGCGTGCGATGCGGGTATCTACGCCAAACTCTTGTCGATAGGCGCAATGTAACGCCTCAGCCGCCCGCTTGCTTTCGACGAGCAGGTGCTGGGTCGTGGCAGCAGTCGTGTCGTTTGTAGCCACTTGATGTTCGGTGTGGTAGATGCTTCCCGTCGAGGCCAGCACGACACGGGCATGCTCCGTACGGGCGGTGTCGAGGGCGTGGATTGATCCCACCATCGCCACGCGCAGCGTCTCGACCGGAAGCGCCCGATTGTAGCGCACCATCGAGGGGGCGGCGAGGTGGTAGATCTCGTCGCAACGAATCCCGAAGGGGTGGATGATGTTGTGATGAATGTAGTGAAACGAGGCCTCATGCAGTGATTTGCGTAACATCGGGGCATGGGTGATGTCACGAATGTCGATGGCAAAGACCTCGTGGCCTCTGTCGAGTAGCGTGCGACAAAGGTGGGAGCCGATAAAACCTACACCTCCCAGGACGATGGATCGTTTCTTTTGCATCTTGTTCCTTTTTCGGGGAACAAGCGCAAAAACTATTCCATAAACATCGCTTTGGGAAGCTCCATGATGTTATTGATGGCCACGATGCGCAGGCCGCGCGGGGCTTTCAGACTCTTGGTGATGTAGCCCGAAACGACGATCGCCTTGAAGCCCAGACGAGCTGCCTCGCTGATGCGCTGCTCGGTACGCGGAGCGGGACGCACCTCACCCGAAAGACCGATCTCGCCTGCAAAGCAGATGCCCTCGGCAATCGGACGATCGAAATAGGAGGAGATAACCGCCGCTACGATGGCCAAATCCAACCCCGTGTCGGCTACCTTGAAACCGCCGGCAAAGTTCAGGAAGACATCCTTCTGGAACATCTTCATTCCGACGCGCTTCTCCAATACGGCCAACAGCATGTTCATGCGTCGGGCATCGAATCCCGTCGTCGAGCGTTGCGGTGTGCCGTATGCAGCACCGCTGACCAACGCCTGCACCTCGATCAGGTAGGGGCGCAGGCCGTCGGCCGAAGCACCCACGGCAATGCCGCTGAGCGGCTCTTCGTAGTGCGAAAGGAGGATCTCCGACGGGTTCTCCACGCTTCGTAGGCCGTGGTCGAGCATCTCGAAGACACCGATTTCAAACGTGGCACCAAAGCGGTTTTTGATGCCGCGCAGGATTCGATAGCAGTTGTTCGAGTCACCCTCAAACTGGAGGACGACATCGACGATGTGCTCCAGAATCTTCGGGCCGGCAATCGTGCCGTCTTTCGTGATGTGGCCGATGATGAAGATGGCTGTGCCGGTCGTCTTGGCATATTTAAGGAGCGTGGCGGCACACTCGCGAATCTGTGATACGCTACCCGCCGACGAGTCCAAAACCTCGCTGTAGATGGTCTGAATCGAGTCGATGACCACCACATCGGGCTTCAGTTCAACGAGTTGCGTTGTGATATTCTCGAGCAGTGTCTCGGCATAGATCATGCACTCCTCGTTATGGACGCCGATGCGGTTGGCGCGCATGCGAATCTGCTCGGCCGACTCCTCACCCGAGACGTAGAGCGTCTTGAGGTTGTTTTCGGCCAACGCCAGTTGCAGAGCCAGGGTCGATTTGCCGATGCCCGGCTCACCACCCAGCAGAACGAGCGATCCCGGTACCAGACCGCCACCCAATACGCGATTGACCTCCGCGTTGGAGGTGTCGATGCGACGATGGTGGTTTTCGCGAATCTCGTTGATGCGCTGCGGACGGCTGCGCTCAATCGAGGCGGCTGCCTGCAACGAAGGAGTTGCCGCTTCGCGGGCTACAACCTCCTCCGAGAAGGAGTTCCACTCGCCACATGAGGGACATTTGCCCAACCACTTGGGGGCCTCGAAACCGCAGTTGCGACAGAAAAAAGCCTTCTTAACCTTTGCCATCATGATAGGTGTTTGGGTGGTTACTCTTGGGGATGGAGCGTATACTCTAAGCGAAGCACCTTCTCGATTGCCTCGTTTTGCAGCGCTTCACGTGCTACTTCCGTCAGATCGATCAGGAAATATTGGTAGGTCACCTGATCCTCCCCCATGTAAATCGAGGTGCGGACGACGTACGATTGCTCGCCGTAGGTGAAGGTCATCTCCGTGGCGGCCGGAATTTTCGTAAAATCACCTACGATCGTCTCGGCCTTCTCGGTGGGTTTTACCGTCAGCGTGCCCCCATCGAAACGGTTGAAGTCGAGGCGATAACTGCCACCTACCTGCACGGGGGCATGCTCCAATACCCAGGCTTCTACCTCGGCCTCCATTGCCTCGTTTTCGGCGGCCAAATTGATAAGAGCCTCCAACTCGACGATTGGGTAGTGGGCCGTGTAGAAGGTATCCTCCTTTTTCGTGCAGCCGCTGACAAGCAGCGCTACCAGCAGCGTGTAGAGCAGTTGTTTCATCGTTTCAGGCATTATTTAATGAAGAAGCGGTAGATGTCGTTACCGTTGGCATAGACCAGCAGCACGAGCAGGATACCCAGGCCGATGTACTGCGCTACCTCCAATACCTTATCGCTCACCTTGCGGCCCGTCAGCATCTCCCAGAAGGTAAAGAGGGCGTGACCACCATCCAGAGCCGGAATCGGCAGGATGTTCATCACGGCAAGGATAATCGAGAGGAAGGCGGTCTTGAGCCAGAAGTCGAGCCAATTCCACTCGGGGGCAAAGATGCTGCCGATGGCGATAAAGCCACCCAGCTCCTCGTACATCTTCGTTTCGGGCTTTACAATCAGCTTCAACTGGTTCCAATAGTCTGCAACGGTCGTTCCGGCACGCTTCAGACCGGCCGGAATGGCCTCCAGGAAGCTATACTCGCGCGTGCGATAGGTGAGCGGATCGAGCAGCGAAACGCCAATCTTACCCTCCTCCGTCACGGGTACGACCACCTCGATCAGATTACCTGCGCGCTCCACCGTCAGGCGGACATCCTCGCCGGCTGCATCTTGAATATACTCGCGCACCGAGATGATATCCGTCGAGGCCAACCCGTCGGCCGATACCACGCGGTCACCGTGCTGCAGGGCAGCTGCCGAGGCGTAGGAGACGCTATCGACGATGAAGGGAATGTGCGGTGTAAGGAAACCCTTGTAGCCCTCGGCACGACGCATGGCGATGATATCCTCCATGGGAAGCATCAGCTCGATCGGCTCACCGTCACGCTCCACCTCCACCGTGCAATCTCCATCCGTGAGGAGCAGTGCATTGACAATCAGGGCTGCATTTTCGATCTTTTCACCGTTGACGGTCAGGATCTTATCGCCATCCACGAAGCCCAGCTCCTCGGCCGCCTCGTTGAATTCATAGCCCCACTTCACATCCTCGTTCGCGAGGTAGCTCTCGCCCCACGTGTAGCAGACGGCGCAGTAGATCACAATCGCCGTCAAGAGGTTCATCACCACGCCGGCCACCATCACCATAAAGCGCTGCCAGGCGGGCTTGGCGCGGAAGTCGTCGGGGCGTACCGGGCCTTCGATCTGGCTCTTGTCCATCGACTCGTCGATCATACCACCGATCTGTACATAGCCACCCAGCGGCAGCCAACCGAGACCATAGACCGTATCCTTGTGTTTGAACTTAAAGAGCGAGAACCACGGATCGAAGAAGATGAAGAACTTCTCGACGCGGATCTTGAAGATGCGCGCCATGATGTAGTGTCCGAATTCGTGCAGACCTACAATGATCGTAAAACAGAGGAAAAATTGTAAGAGTTTAATCAGTATATCCATGATAATAAAGAAATTACATTACAGTTTCAGGAACTCGGCAGCCAAGCGGCGTGCTTCGAGGTTGGAGGCTGCGTAATCCTCCCACGTGGGGTTTAGTTTGAAGTCGGCCTTCGTGAGGGCGTACTCGATCGTGCGCACAATGTCGAGCCAGGCACAACGACCCGTAAGGAAGGCACTGACGGCCACCTCGTTCGACCCGTTCATCACGCACGCTGCCGTGCCTTTGCGGCGGAGGCAGTCGTAGGCGATGTCCAGGGCGGGGTACTTCGCTCGATCCACCTCCGAGAAGGTCAGCTCGGGATGGTTCAGAAAGTTGAATCGCTCGGTGGGGCGGTGGGCACGCTCGGGGAAGAGTAGCGCGTAGCTGATCGGCATGCGCATATCGGGGGTGCCGAGTTGTGCTTTGATGGCACCATCGTCAAACTCGACCATCGAGTGGATGATCGATTGCGGATGCTGGATGACCGAAATCTGTTCGGCCGGTACGTCGAAGAGCCAATGTGCCTCGATTACCTCAAAACCCTTGTTGACCAACGTCGAGGAGTCGATCGTAATCTTTGCACCCATGTCCCATTGCGGGTGACGCAGAGCCTGTTCCACGGTAACGTGGGCCAGCTCCTCGGCCTTGAGGTTGCGGAACGAGCCACCGCTGCAGGTGATGATCAGCCGACGCAGGGGCGAACGCTCGCCCACGAGGCATTGGAAGATGGCCGAGTGCTCCGAGTCGATCGGGATGATCGGCGCCTGCTTCTCACGCGCCAGGGCCATCACACGCTCGCCACCGACGACCAGCGACTCCTTGTTGGCCAGCGCCAACTTCTTGCGTTTTTCGATCGTGGCGACCGTGGGTGCCAAACCGGCATAGCCGACCAGAGCATTCACGACGACATCTGTATCGCCACCTCCGGCCACCTGTGCTACGGCATCTTCACCGGCATAGACCTTCGTGTCGGTATCGGACAGGGCCTCTTTCAACGGGGTGTAATATTGTTCGTCGGCGATGACCACCGTGTCCACATCAAAGGCGCGGGCCTGCTCGGCCAGACGCTCCCATTGGCGATGGGCCGTCAAAACGCGCACCTCGAAACGGTCGGGATTCTCACGGGCGATATCCAACGTCTGGACGCCGATCGAACCGGTCGAGCCGAGAATACACAATTTTTGTTTCATGCTCTAAAGCTGCTTAAAATACAATATAGCCTTCGGGGTCGATCGGCTTACCGTCGCTCCAAAGCTCCAGCACGAAGGGCTTCTCCTCCTCAGCCGTACTGATCTCCTGTGCCGTGTAACCGATCAGCTCACCCGCACGAACGGTCTGACCCACCGAAACGGAGGGCTGTGACAGGTTCTTATACATGGCAATCAGGTTGTTGCGGTGCTGAATGGTGAGCTGCTGTCCATGGTCGGGACTCCACGTCGAGGCGATAACCGTGCCATCGTCGATGGCCGTTACGCGGTCGGCAGCCTGCGCTGCAATCGAGATGCCGAAGCGTCCCTCTTCGATCGAGAAGCGCTCCGTAATGATGCCCTCGACCGGCGTGATCAACTCGATCGCCTCGCGCACGGCACGGCGGGCGGCATCGTGTTGCAGGTTGTAGGGACCCTCGCCCTCCATTTGAGCGCGCAACAGGGAATCCTCTACCGAAGGCATGACCAGAATCTTGCTCTGGCGCATGCTATCCGATGTGATAACCGTACGAGCCACGGGGGTCTTGCCGGCCATGATCATGGCAATATTCTCGTTATAGGTCATCATCTCATTCATCACGCGCTCCATCGAATCGAGGCGGATGATGTTCTGCATCAGGCTTTCGCGTGAACGGGTCGCCTCGGTACGGAAACCGGGTAACATCTCCAACACGGGCGAGTAGGCCACCAGACTCAGAATGAGGATAAAGAGCACCACGATGAACGACACCGAGGCTGCCAACATGGCGGCCGGTGAGAGGTGGATGTGCCACTCTTCGCGGTTCTCGCTTACGTTGATGTACGACAAACGACGCTTACGGAGCATCGATTGCCACCAAGAGGTTATGGACTTAAAAAGGCGCATAAAAATTTGCTTAAATGAGTGGACAAGAAAGTTTACTTTCTTATCAAACGACAAAGATAACCAAATTTGCATGAATCTTTGGTGCTTTGATTTGAATTTTTTAACTTTACACCACGAAACGATAACATTTAAAACAGCAATACGATGGTAAAACCTACTTTATTGGTGCTGGCTGCCGGTATGGGATCGCGTTACGGCTCCCTGAAGCAGATGGACGGTGTAGGCCCCAACAACGAGGCCATTATTGATTATTCGATCTACGATGCCATTCGCGCAGGCTTTGGCAAGGTCGTTTTTGTGATTCGTCACGCGTTTGAGACGGAGTTCCGCGAGGTCTTCTCGAAGGAGCGCTTCGGTGGTAAGATCGAGGTGGAGTTTGTCTTCCAGGAGCTCGACTACCTGCCCGAAGGTTGCACGGTGCCCGAAGGCCGTGTGAAGCCGTGGGGTACGAACCACGCGGTATTGATGGCCAAGGAGGTCGTAAAGGAGCCCTTTGCCGTGATCAACGCCGACGACTTCTACGGTGCTGAGGCCTATCAGACCATTGGCGAGTACCTCTCGCAGCTCGGTGATTCGACCGACCGCTACTGCATGGTGGCTTACAACCTGAACCTTACCCTGTCGGAGAACGGTACCGTATCGCGCGGTGTCTGTGGTGTGGATGAGGAGCAGAACCTCACGTCGATGGTCGAGCGTACGAAGATCGAGCGCATGCCTTCGGGTCAGATCGTCTTCCACGACCTGGGCGAGGATCAGCCGCTGGAGGAGGATACCCCCGTATCGATGAATCTCTTCGGCTTCACGCCCGATTTCTTTGTGCACACCGAGAACTACTTCAAGCAGTGGTTCCAGGAGAATCCCGACCACCTCAAGGGGGAGTTCTACATCCCCACGATGGTCAATAAGCTCATCGCTGACGGCACCTCGAAGCTCCGCGTACTGCGCTCGGCTGCCCAGTGGCACGGCGTGACCTACAAGGAGGATAAACCGGCACTCGTGGCTGCTATCCAAAAGATGATCGAGGAGGGTAAGTATCCTGCTCAATTGTGGAAATAAGTTGAAAGTTGAGAGTTGACAGTTGAAGCTTTCTTTAGCACCCTTTAATTCTCTTTAGTCACCTTTATCAGCAAAGTTGATCTGTTCAAGACAGGTCAAAGATAGCTCAACAAAAAAGGGAGATGGTTACCTGTTAGGCCATCTCCCAATTTTTTTGTTTGAGCGGCTCAAAGAAGAACCACCAAATAACTTTCAACTTTCAATTTTTAACTCTCCACTTTCCGGATGCGCAGCAGCACATAGGGCGTTTCGGGGAGTTGCACCATGCGATGGCCCTTGTCGAAATGGCGGTAGTTGATGCGCTCGGTAGCCTCGAAGATGGTGGGGCACTCCTCGATCGTCATATCCCACAGGTTGATCACCTCGACGCGGAACTGATCCCCCTCCTGGATGCGCTTGAAGTGCGAGTTGGAGTCGGGCAGGTTGAAGACCCAGTCGCGCATGATCTGTTGGCCGAGGTAGACGAAGAAGTAACCCTCGCCCGCCGTGGCGGTCACCTCGTCGCGGCAGAGATCGGCCGGACGAATCGGATTGGGTGCCTCCTCGACAATCTTACGCAGGAAGGCGATGCGCTCCCAGCTCTTGCCGCGCAGTACACTGCCATCCGACCAATAGACCCAATCCTTCACGCCCGGAGCGTTGTAGCACTCGCCGTGCGTGACGTAGATGCCACCCATGATGCCGTTCGTGACCAGGTGCAGCATGTATTGCGGACTCCAGCGGGCCCAACGCATGGCCGTATTACCCTCGTAGCCCACCTCATCGGCAATGACAGGCTTGTGGAAAACCTGACGCATCGTGCCGGCGGCAGTCATCGTGAAGAGCGGACCCTCGTCCTGGAAGCTGACGTGCGTATATTCGGGCATGTGGTAGTCGTAATAGACAGCCGAACCACCGTGAATCGAGCAGAGGTGACGATAGGGATCGGCCTCGACAACGATGCGCGTCAGCGTCTTCCAATCCTCATACTTCTTCGTGCGTACCAGGTCCCACTCGTTGGCCAGCGACCACCATACGTTGCGGTAGCTGCCCACGCGGGCGATGAGGTACTCGAGGTATCGGCGGTCGAACTCCTCACCCATGCGATCGAATCCCCACACACCCTTGTCGTAGGGGTGGAAGAGGATCAGATCGGCCTCGATACCCAGCTCCTGCAGTTGTTGGATGCGGCGGTCGATGTTCTGGAAGAAAACGGGATTCGGACGCGAGAAGTCCCACTTGTAGACCGTCTTGCCCTCCTTGTCGGTATGCTTCGAGATCATCTCAAAGGGGAAGAGGGTAGGCGCATCGTGCTCGGTGGGGTAGTCCTTCGGCAGGAGGCAGAAACGCGTCTTGTTGAAGCCCGTTTTGGCGAGCGACTGGAGCGTCTGCTCCTGAATCTCGGTACGGAAGAGCGAAAGCGCGTAGGTAGTCGTACCAAAGGGGTGGTAGGTCGTGCCATCGGCGTATTGGAAGCCGAAGCGGCCGTCCGTTGTGACGGGACCGTGGTTCTTTGCACTCGGTGCGGTGGCCTCGATCGTGCCCTGCTGGCGATGCATATCACGCGCCGAACTGTGGGTCATGTAGCGCCACGTGCCCTCCTCGGTCGGCATGAAGCGGATGCGGTAGGTGTTCTCGCCGTCGTAGAAACCTCTAACGGTTAGGCTTCTGTTTCCATTTGTGAAGGTGGCCTCCAGCTTTACATCAAAGGGATTTCCCTTGGCCTGATGTGTGAAGCTCAGCTCGGCGCATCCCCACTTTTCGACCGTTGTCTGCGCTTGGAGCGAGGTTGTTGCAAGGAGCAATAGGATTGTTAGTAAGTGTCTCATGGTGTTTGTGTAATTAGGTAACTGCACAAATATACAAAGAAAGGAGCGATTTTGCAACCGCTCCTTTCCTTGCATACGTTATCTCTTTTACACTTTATACAAGACCTTGCGCCAACATGGCATTGGCCACCTTCATAAAGCCTCCGATGTTGGCACCCACCACATAGTTGATATAGCCATCCTCCTGCTTGCCGTAGCGTACGCAGACCTCGTGGATATTCTTCATGATGGCGTGCAGCTTCTCGTCCACCTCCTCGGGCGACCACGTCAGGCGCATCGAGTTTTGGCACATCTCCAGACCCGAAGTGGCTACACCACCGGCATTCGAAGCCTTACCCGGTGCGTAGAGCAACTTATGCTGCTGGAAGATGCGGATGGCCTCGGGAGTCGAGGGCATATTGGCACCCTCCGTGACGCAGATGCAACCGTTATCGACCAGCATCTGAGCCTCCTCGCCATTCAGCTCGTTCTGCGTGGCGCAGGGCATGGCGATATCGCACTTCTCGCTCCAGGGACGTTTCCCCTCGTGATAGACGGCCGAGGGATATTGCTCGGCATACTCCTTGATGCGGCCACGGAAGATGTTTTTCAACTCCATGACATACTCCCACTTCTCGAGGTCGATGCCGTCGGGATCGTAGATGTAGCCCGTCGAATCGGAGAGGGTTACCACCTTTGCGCCCAGCTCGATGGCCTTGCGGCAGGCGTATTGTGCCACATTACCCGAACCCGAGATGCAGACCGTCTTGCCCTCGAACGACTCGCCGCGCGTGGCCAACATCTCCTGGGCGAAGTAGCAGGCACCATAACCCGTAGCCTCGGGGCGCAGCGGCGAACCGCCCCAATCGCGACCCTTGCCCGTAAGCGTACCCGTAAACTCGTCGCGCAGTCGCTTGTATTGGCCGAACATGTAGCCCACCTCACGACCGCCGACACCAATGTCGCCGGCCGGTACGTCGGTATCCTGGCCGATGTGTTTCTGAAGCTCGGTCATGAACGATTGGCAGAATTTCATCACCTCGTTGTCCGATTTGCCTTTGGGGTTGAAATCCGAACCACCCTTACCACCACCCATCGGGAGGGTTGTAAGCGAGTTCTTGAAGGTCTGCTCAAAGGCGAGGAACTTCAAAATCGAGAGGTTCACCGAGGGGTGAAAACGGATGCCGCCCTTGTAGGGACCTATGGCACTATTCATCTGCACGCGGTAACCGCGGTTAATCTCGATTTCGCCCTTGTCGTTGAGCCACGGGACACGGAAGATAATGACACGCTCCGGCTCGGCAATGCGCTCCAGAATCTTCATCTTTTGCAGCACGGGGCTGGCTACGATGTGCGGGGCAAGCGACTCGGCTACCTCACGCACAGCCTGGTGAAACTCCGGCTCATTGGGATTCTTGGCTACAATTTTAGCCATAAACTCCTCGACAAACTGTTCTACTTGATTATTCATACGGCTTTTTGGTCTTTTTTGTTCCTTTTCCAGGGGGCAAAGTTATGTTTTTATGTCCTATTCTGCAACACTTTTTATGGGCTAAAAGTGTGCTTATCCGCTGTTTGCTTGCGGTTGAATGAAATATGCGTATTGTTTACTTACAGATTGAAACAAAAAAGAGGAATCTCGTATAAGAAATTCCTCTAAATTTTCAAAACTGCGCGGCAGTCGGTTACGGCTTGGCAAAACCGAAACCGAGGTAGACATTTTCGTAGTTCTCCAACAAGGCCGAGATGGTCTTCAGGTAGGAGATCTTCGAGCCGAGCGTGCGCACCATGTTTACGAGCTTCGTTACGGGGAAGACGAGCTTGAGCTCCATGCCCGAAATGTAGGCGTAACCGGTCAGCGAACCGAGGTTCTTCAGCAGACCCGACGAGAAGTGCAACGTGATCTGGTGGGTCGTGGTGTCGAACTCATACGTGCCGCTCAGGTTCTTGGCCATGCCGAGCGAAGCGGTGAAGGTGTTGTCGGTGTTGAAGTTGAACGTAGCAGCCCCCGGCTTGATACCTACGAACGTGTAGGCCTTCTCGAGGTGGGTCGTGACGGTGGTCTCGATGGCCGAACCACCGAGCGACGAAAGGATATTCTCGCTCTCGAACTTTACGGCCGGCTTCTGGTAGTTCCATGAGCCGTTTAGGGCGGCATCCGACAGCGCGCCATTGGTTACCTTATCGGCAATCTCGGTGATGGCCGAACCGGCTACCTGCTTCAGAAGATCGCCCCACGATTGGGCCGAGGCGGTCGAAACGGTTGCTACGAGGGCAACCACTGCAATCAAAAGTCTCTTCATCTTGTGTCGGGATTATTTAATTTATGAAAGATTCTCTAACTCTTTGAGCCACATGCGCGACGAGGCATCTGAGGGCATACGCCAATCGCCACGCGGCGAGAGCGACATCTGTCCCACCTTCGGGCCATCGGGCATGGCCGAACGCTTGAACTGTTGCGAGAAGAAGCGACGGAAGAAGACCTTGAGCCACTTGAGGATCGTCTCACGGTCGTAGGTGTCGCGGAAAGCACACTCGGCCATGTAGAGGATCTTCGTGGGCGAATAGCCCGAATTGATAAAGTGGTAGAGGAAGAAGTCGTGCAACTCATACGGGCCGACCAAATCCTCGGTCTTTTGGGCGATTTTACCCTGGTCGTTGGCAGGCAGCAGCTCGGGACTGACGGGCGTCGCCACCACGTCATGCAGGATCTCGGCAATGCGCTTATTTTCAGCCTTCGTGGCAGCCCACGACACCAATTTGCGCACGATGGTCTTAGGGATCGAGCCGTTGATGCTGTACATCGACATCTGGTCACCGTTGTAGGTGGCCCAGCCGAGTGCCAATTCGCTCAAATCGCCCGTGCCGATCACCAGTCCGTTGTACTTGTTGGCCAAATCCATCAAGATCTGCGTGCGCTCACGTGCCTGGGCGTTTTCGTAGACCGCCGAACGATCCGTCGGATCGACATCGATGTCGAGGAAGTGCTGCTCACACGCCTTGCGGATCGGAATCTCGAGGGATGTGATACCTAATAGTTGCATCAGCTCCACCGCATTTTGATAGGTGCGGTCGGTCGTGCCAAAGCCCGGCATTGTGACACCAATGATTCCCTTGCGATCCCAGCCGAGTTTGTTGAACGTGTGAACCACGCCCAGCAGCGCCAACGTCGAATCCAAACCGCCCGAGATACCGATGATGGCACACTTCGAGTGGATGTGTTGCATGCGCTTGGCAAGGCCGTGCGACTGAATCTCGAACATATCCTCGAAGTAACCCTCTGCCTCCGTCTCGTCGGGCAGAAAAGGTTGGGGATTGATTACGCGGTCGAGTCGGTCGGTCTGCATCGGGTCGGGAATCTCCATCTCGATCACCGTGTTCTCCGTCCCCGACTCGTTGATGCGGAACGAGGTGTTGCGCTGACGCTGGAACTCCAACAATTCGATATCGACATCGGCCACGATCAGCTTCTCGTCGAGCGAGAAACGGTCCGTCTCGGCCATCAGCGTACCGCTTTCGGCAATGAAGGCTTTGCCGGCAAACACCAGATCGGAGGACGACTCGCCAAAACCGGCCGAGGTATAGACATAGGCCGAGAGGGTGCGGGCCGACTGTTGTACGACGAGCTGACGCAAGTAGGCGTGCTTGCCCACCGCCTCGGGCGAGGCCGAGAGGTTGAAGAGTACCTTCGCACCGTCCAGCGCCAACTGCGACGAGGGTTGCTGAGCGACCCACAGGTCCTCGCAAATCTCCACGCCAAACTCCACGCCGTTGACATCGAACGTGAGGTCGACACCGAAGTCGCACGATTGGCCACCGACCTCGATCTCCTCGTCCGTGATGCCGGCACCTGACGTGAAGACGCGGTTCTCGTAGAACTCCGAGTAGTCGGGGATGTAGCTCTTGGGTACTACGCCCAGAATTTTACCCTGCGAAAAGACGATGGCGCAGTTGTAGATGGCCGATCCGTGGCGCAGGGGTGCACCGACGATACCCACCAACGGCAGTTTGCGCGTCTTGCGAATGACCTCGACGAGCGCCTCCTCGGCTGCGTTGAGCAGGGTGGGCTGCAACATCAGGTCACCACACGTATAGGCCGTGAGCGAGAGCTCGGGAAATGCCACAATCTCGGCACCGCGTTGAGCAGCCTGCTCCATGAGTGCGATGATGCGCGAGGCGTTAAAGTCGCAATCGGCCACCTCGACATGGGGAACGGCCGCCGCTACCTTTAGAAATCCGTATTGATTCATACGCTACGATTTAGCTTGTTTTGGAGGCGTGTTGTTATTTTGCCCACAGTTGAGCCAGGTTGAGGATCACCTGCTGGGCCTTCTGCATCGTTGTCAGGGAGCAATACTCGAACTTGCCGTGGAAGTTCATGCCGCCCGTGAAGAGGTTGGGGCAGGGCAGTCCCATGAACGAGAGACGGGCACCGTCCGTACCACCACGAATCGGGCGTACGAGCGGCTTCACACCGGCCATCTCCATTGCCTGCAAGGCGCGATCGATCACCTGCGGATGGGGCTCAACCATCTTACGCATGTTGTAGTATTGGTCTTTGAGCGTTACGTTCACCACGTCGCCACCATATTTGGCGCGCAGGAAATCCATGGCCGACCAGATGAAGCGCTTGCGTTGCTCGAAACGCTCGGCGTCGTGGTCGCGGATGATGTACGAGAGTTGTGCCTTCTCGACCGTGCCGCTCATGCCCACACAGTGGAAGAAGCCCTCGTAACCTTCGGTGTGCTCGGGGCGCTCCCAGGCGGGCAAGAGCTGCATAAACTCGCCGGCCAGCTCGATGGCGTTGATCATCTTGTTCTTCGCATAACCCGGGTGGACGTTGCGACCCTGAATCTCGACTTTGGCCGAGGCGGCGTTGAAGTTTTCGTACTCCAACTCGCCCTCCATGCCGCCATCGACCGTATAGGCGAAGTCGGCGCCAAATGCGGCTACATCGAAGAAATCGACACCGCGACCGATCTCCTCGTCGGGCGTGAAGCCGATGCGGATCTTACCGTGCTGGATTTCGGGGTGGGCCATCAGGTACTCCGCAGCGGTCATGATCTCCGCTACACCGGCCTTGTCATCTGCACCGAGCAGTGTGTTGCCGTCGGTGTGGATGAGCGTGTGGCCCTTGAAGAATGAGAGCTCGGGGAAGTCGGCCACGCGCATCGTCAACGCGGCGTTGAGTTTGATATCCTCGCCGTCGTAGCACTCGATGATGTGGGGCTTTACATCCTTGCCGCTCATGTCGGGAGCCGTGTCCACATGGGCGATGAAGCCGATGACGGGAGCCATCTCACACCCCTTCGAAGCGGGGATTGTACCCATCACGTAACCATATTTATCCATCGTGACCTCGATCATGCCGAGTAGCTCCATCTCCTCTTTCAAGGCCTGCAACAGTACCTTCTGTTTGTCGGTCGAGGGGAACGATTCGCTGCTTTCGTCCGACTGCGTATCATATGATACATATTTTAAGAAACGATCCAGTAATTCCATAATCTATCGTTTTTAGCGGTTATTACTCCTCTTTTTTCGCTTTAAGCGAGTGCCATGCGAAGTAGGCGATGATGGCTACATACATCGCAAGGCCCGTCCACTCGGCGCCCTTCGACGAAGCCCAATCGGCAAGGTACCAATCCACGTTGGCAAACTTCAGGATGGCGCTTACGACACCCATCAAGGCACCACCGGCGATGAAGCCCGAAGCGATGAGCGTACCGCGGTCGAAGCGAGCCTTGTTCGTGGCGGCATCCTTCGAGCGGGTCGAGACGAACCAAGCCACCAGACCACCCACTACGAGCGGAGCGTTGAGGCTCATCGGGATAAACATACCGAGGGCAAAGGCCAGGGCGGGCACACCGATTGCGGTCAAAACAAGTGCCAGCGCTGCACCGCAGAAGTAGAGCATCCAGGGAGTCTGACCACCCGTCATGAGGGGCTGAATCACGGCTGCCATGGCGTTGGCCTGGGGAGCTACAAGGGCATTCTCTCCCACGAAGCCGTAGGCCTTGTTCAGCACGATCATCACACCGGCTACCGTAGCGGCCGATACGAGCGTACCGAGGAACTTCCAGGCCTCCTGCTTACGGGGTGTCGTACCGAGCCAGTAACCGATCTTGAGGTCGGTGATGAAACCACCGGCCATCGAGAGGGCCGTACAAACCACACCACCGATAACCAGGGCGGCGGTCATGCCGGCCGTGCCGTTCAGACCCACGCTCACCAGCACAAGCGACGAGAGAATCAGCGTCATAAGCGTCATGCCCGATACGGGGTTCGAGCCGACGATGGCGATGGCGTTAGCGGCTACGGTCGTAAACAAGAAGGCGATCACGAAGACAATCAGCAGGGCTACGATCGTCTGCAGCCAGTTGTCCAACAGACCAAACTGGAAGAAGACGAGGACGCAGATCAGCGTAGCGCAGAGAATCGTCAGGATCGTCTTCATCGACAGGTCGTGCTGTGTACGCTCGGGAGCAGCCGTAGCGCCCTTCTTGCCACCCAGCTCCGATACGGCCAAGCCGATCGCCTGACGGATGATGCCGGCCTGGCGGCAGATACCGATGATACCGGCCATGGCGATACCGCCGATACCGAGGGGCTTACCGATGAATTGGAAGAGGTTCTCGGCCGTGAACAATTGCTCGGGGTTGGCCAGCAGCTGCTCGTTCGAGACACCGAGGATCGAGGCCAGCGTGGCGGGATCGAGGGCACTGGTGAGCGAGCCCACGAGCGGCACGATGATAAACCATACGAGGCACGAACCGGCCGTGATGATCATCGCGTACTTCAGACCGATGATGTAACCCAGACCCAAGACGGCCGCCGAGGTGTTGAGCGAGAAGACCACCTTGAATTTATCGGCAGCCATTACGCCCCACTCCGTGATGCGTGTCGAGATGGTGTCGACCCAGAGGCCGAACGTACCTACGACAAAATCATAAAGACCACCCACGAGACCCGCCACAGCCAGCAACTTGGCCTGATTGCCGCCCTTCTCGCCCGAAATGAGGACCTCGGTCGTCGCCGTAGCCTCGGGGAAGGGGTATTTGCCGTGCATCTCCTTGACGAAGTATTTGCGGAAGGGGATCAAAAGCACGATACCCAGCAGACCACCGAACAACGACGAGAGGAATACCTGCCAGAAGGCAGCCTCCAGGCCCAGGATGTAGAGGGCGGGGAGGGTGAAGATGGCACCGGCCACAATCACGCCCGACGAGGCGCCGATCGACTGGATGATGACGTTCTGACCCAGCATGTTTTTCTTGCCCATCACCGAGCCGACGCCTACAGCGATGATGGCGATAGGAATGGCGGCCTCAAAGACCTGACCCACCTTCAGACCGAGGTAGGCGGCTGCAGCCGAGAAGATGACGGCCATCAACAGACCCATGCCCACCGAGTAGGGGGTGATCTCCTTCGGCGAGGAGGCGGTCGGCATTACGGGTTCGTATTTTTCGCCCGGCTTGAGTTCGCGGTAGGCGTTTTCGGGCAACGAAGTCTTATTTTGCTCCTGCATAAGTTCAATTATTGAATTTAATAGGTTTAATTTTGAATTCTAAATTTTGAATTTTGAATTTCGCGTTAGCGATTATCGCCGCTACCGGTGATCTTCGAGCGCTCCATGCGCGAACGGAGCTTATCGACATTGGTCTGAGCCACCTCGTCGAGCGAATAACCCAAATCGTGCGAAAGGGTAGCGCAGTACCACAGTACGTCGCCGATCTCCTTCATGATCTCGGCCTTCTTCTCGGGGGTAAACTCCTTGTGGTTGTCGCGGATGATCTTCTTCACCTTGTCGGCTACCTCGCCCGCTTCGCCCGTCAGACCGAGCGTGGGGTAGATGATGCGGCTTTCGGCCGGATAGATGGCCGTCTCGAGCGCGTGCTCCTGATATTCGTTGAGTGTCATAGTGTATAGATTTTTTTTGTTTTGTTTGTTTCGATTATGAATAATCGAACAAAAGTAACGAAAAAAAATCACATACGAACAGAAAAAGCCCCGAATCGTTGCGGTTCGGGGCTAAATTTTTTTCGGTTGCGAAAGGGCGAGTTGCTACAAAAGATCTAAAATGCGTTCCAGCCCGATGCCGCGCGAAGCCTTGATGAGGATCATCGCCTGCTTGATCGGGTGTGCTTCGAGGTAGGCGCGAAGCTCCTCGCATGCAGCAAAATGCTGGCTTCCGGGTCGCTCTTCGATCGTCTCAAATACGCGCCCAAACTCTTCGCCTACGCAGATGAGTTGCGCCGTGGGGTCGGTCGTAGCCAATTGAAGAATGCGTCGATGTTCCTCCCCGGCCCACGCGCCCAATTCACGCATGTCGCCTAAAATCAGTACCTTCTTGCTTCTTGATCCGAGCGGTTCGGTCAAAAAATGTTCGATCGAGGCCTGCATGCTCGAGGGGTTGGCGTTGTAGCAATCGACAATCAGTGTATTCTCGGCTCGCTCCTCGCGTTGCGAACGGTTGTTGTCGGGCTCGTAGCCGGCAATGGCGCGGCGGATCGCCTCCTCCTCGACGCAGAAATAGCGACCGATGGCTACGGCTGCCGCTACGTTGTAGCGGTTGTAGATGCCCTCGAGGTGGTGCGTCACCCCTTCGGCCTCCTGTTCCGAGTAACCCTCGACACGCAGCGTGGGGCGCTCCTCGGCCATCGAGCGAAGTGTCGCGTCCTCTTCGCGCAGGAATGCAACTCCTTCGTAATTAGCTAAATAGTCGTACAATTCGCCCTTGCCGCGACGAACTCCCTCTTCGCCGCCAAAGCCTTCGAGGTGGGCGCGCCCGACGTTGGTCAGGATACCGAAATCGGGGTCGGCAATCTTACACAGACGGGCGATCTCACCACAACTGCTGGCACCCATCTCCACGATACCCAGCTCGGTTCGTTCGTCCATTTGCAACAGTGTGAGGGGTACACCGATGTGGTTGTTGAGATTGCCACGCGTAGCGTGAATCGCAAACTTTTCGCCCAAGACACGGCTGACCAACTCCTTGGTCGTTGTCTTGCCGTTCGAGCCGGCCACGGCCAGGATCGGAATGCCGAGTGCCGTGCGATGCTCGTGGGCCAACTCCTGCAGGGCGGTCAGGACATCCGGAACCAAAAAATAGCGCTCGTTAACGGCCACCGAAGGGTCGTCCACGACGGCTACGGAAGCCCCCTTTTCGAGCGCCTCGGCGGCAAAACGATTCCCGTCAAACGAGGCTCCGCGCAGGGCAAAAAAGAGCGACCCCGGAGCAATGCTTCGGGTGTCGGTCGATATCTTGCGATACTTTAGGAAAAGTTCGTAAAGTGCAGACATATGGTTAAATATGTTTTTCTCCATTATGGAACTTCACCTCGTCGATGAACTTCTTGATCGACTGTTCCTCGCTTCTGGGGCAGATCATCAGCACATCCTCCGTATCGACGACGATATACTCCTTCAGGCCGCTGATAACGGCGATTTTGTCTTTCGGTAATTGCACGATCGACGAACGGGTGTCGTAGAGGTAGCATCCCTCGGCCGGTACGGCATTGGCGTAGCGGTCTTTACGCGAGTGCTGGTAGACCGATCCCCACGTGCCGACGTCGCTCCAGCCAAACTCGCCGCAACGGACGTAGACGTTATCGGCCTTCTCCATCACGCCGTAGTCGATCGAGATGGCGCGACACTCGGCAAAGACCTTCTCGACGGCCATCTCTTCGGCTTCGGTACCCAGTGCAGGCTGCAGGTCCGAGAAGAGTGCGTGGTGCTCGGGAAGATACTTCGCAAAGGCCTCGATAATGGCCTTTACGCTCCACACGAAAATTCCTGAATTCCAGAAAAATTCACCGCATTGGATAAAGGTTTGCGCGAGCTCGAGATTCGGCTTCTCGGTAAAGCACTTAACCTTCGAAAGCAGTTGGTCGTCCGATACCTGAATGTAGCCGTAGCCCGTGTCGGGACGGGTCGGTTTGATACCCACCGTTACGAGCGAACCGCTCTTTGCAGCAAACTCCATGCACTCGCTGATGATCGTGCGGAACTCCTCCTCACCCAGAATCAGGTGGTCGGCCGGCGTTACGACCATCTCGGCCTCGGGATTCTGCTTCTGCAGCAAGTAGGCGGCGTAGGCGATGCAGGGGGCCGTGTTACGGCCGATCGGCTCGCAAAGCACCTGGTTTTCGTTCAGCTCGGGAATGTGCTTCAGGACCAACTTCTTGTATTTGCGGTTCGTTACGACGAGGAAATTCTCCGCAGGAATGAGTTTTGCAAATCGTTCGTAGGTATGGCGAATGAAGGACTTACCCGTCCCTAAAATATCCAAAAACTGCTTGGGCATCGACTGACGGCTTCGCGGCCAAAAACGGGCGCCGATACCGCCTGCCATGATGACGCAATATTGCTTGTTTGACATACGATACACTATATTTATGCGTTTGTAAGTACAAAGATAAAATCTTTTTTGTAACTTTGCCACCTATTAAGAACGAATTTTAACACGAATCATGAAAATACGACTCTTTACGCTACCGAACTTCATTACGCTGAGCAATCTTTTGTGTGGTGCTCTGGCGATGGTATCGATTTTGGTGAACGGTGACCTCACGACGGCCTTCTGGTTGGTGGTGGCGGCTGCCGTTTTTGATTTCTTTGATGGCATGGTGGCACGCCTGATGGGTATCAGCGGGCCGCTCGGCGTGCAGCTCGATTCGTTGGCTGATGATATTTCGTTCGGCCTGGTCCCCTCGGCGGTGCTCTTTTCGCTGTTTCATCGACTCAATGCTCATCTATTGCCCGATTGGGTCGGCTACCTCTGCTTCCTCTTTGCGGCCTTTGCCGCCCTCCGCTTGGCAAAATTCAACATCGACGAGGAGCAGCATACCGAGTTCCGTGGTCTGCCGACGCCGGCCGCTACGCTCTATGTCATGGCGTTGGGCTGGTCGGTCGAGCACGGCGGCCTGATGGCCAATCTGAACCCTTGGGGTGTGTTGATCACAACTGCGGTGTTGGCTGCCTTGATGGTGTCGAATATCCCGATGTTCTCGCTCAAGTTTAAGGGCTTCGGTTGGAAGGGGAACGAGTTGCGCTACCTCTTTATGGCCTTCTCGTTGGCGCTCCTGCTCGTTTTTGGCGTGGAGTCCTTTATGCTGATCATCGGTGCCTATATCGCCTTTTCATCGACTTTGGCCGAGCTAAATCGCTCGGAGTCATAAGTTTTGGTATTTTGAAAATTTTTATTAACTTTGCCGCGGTTTTTAGTCTGCTATTGAGCGATGTTGCGTAAAAATGGTTGGATAGTGCTGTTGATCGGCTGCCTGGTGATGCTGGGCAGTGGCTCTGTATTTGCTCAGGGTTTCAGTGCACGTGACCTGCAACGAGCCCAGCGAAACGGGCAAGGCACGAACCTCTACGGCTCGAATCCCTACGAGCAGGTGGAAGGCGAGGGCGAAGAGGGTGCAACCCAGCAGCAGGATACGACCAAGGAGGAGCGCATCAAAAAACCGTTGGAGAGCTACTTCTTCGATGATTCGGTGCGTGCACTTCCCAATTTCCGCTGGAACCTTGATGGCCGCTATAACGGTGTGAACATCATTGAGATGGATACGACGCTGACCGATTTCAGAATCGACTATCCCTTCAACCTGGAGGATGTGGGCGACATCGCGCAGGGTGCGATGGGTCAGACTTCGATGCCGCTGAACTATTTCCGCCGTTCGCAGGATTTTGACTTCCTCTTTGCGCAGCCCTACGACGCCTACACCTACACGATGAAGAACGTCCCCTTCTACAACGTGAAGAAGCCGATGACGCGCCTGCACTACATCGAGTCGGGTCAGAAACGTTTCCGCGAGGAGAATTTTGCCATCATGCATGCCCAAAATATCTCCCCCTCGACGGGCTTTAATGTGGAGTACAAGGCGCGCGGAACACGTGGTCAGTACGATTGGCAACGTACGAAAAACCATACGCTTTCGGTGGCCGTAAACCATACGGGACGTCGCTATTCGGTGCATGCCGGTTACTACAACAACCACATCGAGCAGCAGGAAAACGGTGGTGTGGTAGGCGAGTGGGCCATTGCCGATACCACGTTCCAGATGCCGTCGGGTGTACCGATGAAGCTGGCTTCGGCCGAGGCGCAGAACATCTACCGTAACAACGGTTTCTATGTGATGCAGACTTACGGTATTCCGCTGCAGCGCATGACCGATCGCGACTTCTCGATGGCGGGACTTTCGGCCGTCTATGTGGGTCACGCTTTTGAGTATTCGGCGTGGAGCAAGACCTACCGCGATATCCGAGCCACGTACACCAACGAGCGCGACCACCGCGACGAGAATGGCGACTTCGTCTCCTCGACGGGTGAGTACTACAAGGATTGGTTCATCAATCCGCAGCAGACGCGCGACTCGTTGTACGAGCGTCGCATCTCGAATCGATTCTTCGTGCAGGCCCAGCCGTGGGATCGTAACGGTGTAGTGGGTACGCTCGATGCCGGTGTGGGCATCAACATGCATGCCTACTCGCAATTTGCCATGGATGACTACCTCTCGGGCAGTTACCAAAAAGTGAAAAAGACCGATTACTTTGTCTATGGCAAGGTGAGCGGCAAGATTAAAAAGTATGTGAACTGGGATGGTCACGCCGAATTTCATCCCAGCGGATACCGAGGTGGCGATCTGACGGTCGGTGCCAATCTGGCCTTGACGGGCTATCTCGGTGGACGACCCCTGATTCTCGAGGGCGGCTTCAAGATGGAGCGCCGCTCGCCATCCTATTGGCAGGAGAATCTTTTCTCGAACCACTTTATGTGGTCCACTCCTTTGAGTAAGGAGACTGAAACCCGTTTGGAAGCCAAGTTCTCGATCCCGAGCCGCGCCTTTGAGGCCGGTGTGTGGCAGAGTGTGCTGTCGGATCCGATCTACTACGGAGCCGATGCCCGCGTTGCCCAGTTCGATGGCGAGGTCTCGCTGACGGGGGTGTATCTACGCAAAGATTTCCGCTTTGGCGGATTTCATTTGGACAACAGGGTATTGTTACAGTGGAGTACGGAAGAAGAGATCGTACCGGTTCCCTTGGCAGCTGCCTATCTCTCGTGGTATTACGAGTTTTGGGTAGTGAAGAATGTATTGCGTCTGCAGTTGGGTGTCGATGGTCGCTACAATACAAAGTATTATGCGCCCTCCTACAACCCGGCACTGTCGGCCTACTACAACCAGCGCGAACTTGAGGTGGGTGAGTATCCCTACCTCGATGCCTTCGTGATGGCCAAGTGGAAGCGTATGCGCATCTTCCTCAAATACCAGCATGTGAACAAGGGCTTGTTTGGCGAGGGGGCCTACTTCTCGGCCGCAGGCTATCCGCTCAATCCGGGCATGTTCAAGATGGGTATTTCGTGGGGCTTCTATGACTAACGTACTGTTCTGTACGGGACGAACTGCCCGCAATAGAACATTTTATGCTTAAAAAGACCATTTTGGTCATTCTGTTCGTTCTTGGTCTGACGACCTTGAGCGGTTCTTATGACCGCATCGACGCAACAACACGTGAGAACGCCTTGCTTGTCGAGCGAATCGAACCGAATGACAACCTGATGTTGCTCTCCGAGGGTGAGTACAAGATCTCGGCCTACGACAACATCTTCCGAAACATTTGCGAGCGTGAGGGTATCGATTGGCGTCTGATGTCGGCCATCGCCTATCACGAGTCGCGTTTCATGCCCGATTTGCGTTCGCCGCGAGGTGCGCGTGGCATGATGCAGATTATGCCCCATGTGGCCCGTCAGTTTGAGGTCACGGTGGAGGCGCTTGACGATCCGGCTACCAACATTCGCGTAGCCAACAAGTTGATGAATATGCTCGATAAGATGATGCGTATTCCTGCCGAGGTCTCGGCCGAGGATCGTTTGAGTTTGATTTTGGCGGCTTATAACAGCGGTATCGGACACGTAGCCGATGCCCGCCGTCTGGCAAAGGCACATGGCGAGAATCCCAACTCGTGGGAGTCGGTGGCTCGCTATTTGGAACTGAAGGCCGATCCGGCCTATTACGAGCACGAGGTGGTGAAGTACGGCCGCTTCTCGGGATCGCGACAGACGATTGCTTACGTGAAAAATGTGCGCGACCGTTACAACCGCTATTGCAGCCGCGTAGCTCGTTAAAAAAAGGAACAACGTATGGAGTCGGAACAGCAAGAGGAGTTGGTATGGTTTGCAATGCGAGCCACCTACCGCCGCGAGATGATCGCGAAGCGGGCACTCGAGGATCGCTCGATCGAGAGCTTTGTTCCGATGCGTTATGAATTGAAGCTTCAGGGTGGACGCCGTCGACGGGTACTCGTGCCGGCGATCCATAACCTGATCTTCGTTCATGCCGCCCCCAAGCACCTGCAACAAGTCAAGACCCACCTTCCCTATCTGCAATACATGATTCGTAAGGGTGGTGAGAAGATCCTCGTCCCCGATGAACAGATGCGTCGTTTTATCGCCGTCACGGAGGATTTGGATGAGGGACTGACCTATTACAACCCCGAGGAGTTGAGGCTCGAAAAGGGACAACGCGTGAAGATTCACGGCGGCCCGTGTGACGAGCAGGAGGGTGTGCTGGTGAAGGTTCCGGGCTTCCGCTCACGACGCGTGGTGGTGGCTATTGAGGGTGTTATGGCGGTGGCGTTGGCAACCGTCAAACCCGAACAATTGGAAGTGCTGTAAGCAAGGTATATGTGTGAAAAAAGGATTCGACGGGAAAGTCGGATCCTTTTTTTATGGTGGTGCGTGTAATACCTACTTTTGTCCTGCTCCGTTGTCGGCAGCAAAGGGAGCTGAGGCGTAGCCCTCCATTTTACCTACACCCGCGCCCGCGCGTACGATAGCGGCTACCTCCGAGGCAGGGTTGTGGGGGTAGGTGTACGTAGGTGCGAAGTCGGCATAGACGAGCGGCGTCGAGAGTTTCTCCTTGTTGTAGGCCTTCCACTCCACGTTCGTGAAGGGGTAGGGGTCGGAGGCGTTCGAGGGGATGTTCGTGTATGCATTATCCGCAGCATAGAGGTATCCCGCTACGCTACCCGTGAGGTTCGACACCCACGATGAGCCGCTCTTCTTGGCGGGGAAGGTGCAGATGTCGGTCGGCAGGTGGACATTGTCGAAGGCGTTGTGCTCGACCAGCACCATCGCGCCATAGGCACTACCCACGCCGTAGGTCGTACAACCGTTGTAGAAGTTGTTGTAGACGTGCACCTTGCCAAAACGAACGCGCGGATGGCGCGACGAGGAGCCGTCGAAGAAGTTGTGGTGGAAGGTGGCGGTGATGGCTGCATCCTCCGTGGCGGAGTTCGAGTGACCCACGAGGCTCGACTTCTGCGTCTTGATGTAGTGGCACCACGACACGGTCACGCCACTCGTGGCGTGGGTAATGTCGCATGAACCATCCTCGTAGTCCTTCTCCTGGTTCACTGACTCGAAGGTGCAGTGATCGACCCAGACGTTTTTGCTCTCCTGCATCGAGATGCCGTCCGCGCCGTTGTCGGCCTTTGGCATGACGATGTAGATATTACGAAGGATGATATTTTCAGCCTCGTTGAGGAAGAACCCGACGTTTTGCATCTTGAACGAGTCGGTGCCGTAGATCGTGATGTTGCTCGTGCGCTTGATATCGAACCAGGGGCTGCCCGAATCACGGCCATCCGAGGCGGTAAAGGTGCCACTGAGCCATACGATGGCCGGGGTGGTCGATTTGTTCTTCTCGCGCAATTTCAGCCAGTCGCGGAAAGCCGTGCCCGAATTGAAGTGGTGGGTGTTGGCGGCCGTAGCCCCTGCGCCACCCGTCGTCTGCGCACCGTAGCCGTAGCACTGCGTGGCATCTACTTCGCCCGTTGCAATGGCACAACGCACGGTCAGCGTAGCGAGCTTCAGCAGGGCGGTTGAGGTCGAGGCGTAGAGGGTAATCTCACCCTCGCTACTGTAGCTCGGTGCGGTAATTGTAACTGCCGTGTCGCTCACCTGCACGGCCCACCCTGCGGGTCGCTCGATGGCGATCTCGGTAATGCCTTGCTGCTTGAGGGCAAAACTGCGCGTTTCACTCGGTTTGAATTGCTCCACCTGTTCGGCTGTCAGCTCAAAGAGGATACCTCCGACGATCGGCAACGAAAGGCTTTCGCCCGTAATCAGTTCGATCTGCAAAACTTGCCCATCCGCCGACACCTCAGCCTTCGAGAAGTAGCCAACGGGCATCTTCGAGGGGTCGGCTACGATCGGTCGGCCGTTTTCGCTTAGGATCCGTTGCGGGCCGTTTCCGTCCCCAAGGTCGATGGTCCAAAATCCTTGTGCATCCACGCCGAGTGTCGGGGCCTTGCCCGCCGCGCCGTCACTACCGGCATCACCCGTTTCGCCCTTCGTGCCAAGACCCTGGACGGGCTTTCCCGTGGGGTCGAGGAGAAGCGTCCAACTTTTGCCCGCATCGTAGGAGATATACCAATAGCCGTCGGTCGGGTCGATCTTCAGGAGCGGCATCTCGATCTTGCCCGCTTCGCCCGCAGTACCCGTCGTGCCAGTATCACCCGTGGCCCCCTTCGCACCCGAGGAGAGGGTGTAGCTCGTGCCGTCGTTATAGGTGATTCGTATCGCGCCATCCAGTTCGCTGACAGCGGTAATGTAACGAGCACCCTGCATGGCCGCAACGAGCGACGCGTAGCTCCGTAGATCGCTGTTGATTCCCTGTACGGCCTGCTCCACGGCGGCGATGCGCTCCTGAAGGGCGCGAAGGTCGTTTTTGAGGGCGGAATCGTCGTATGAGTCGGCGCAACCCGTGATAAGGAGCGCGGTCAACAGGAGGGCAAGAAAACGGTTCATAGGTCAAATTTTATTGGGCGAAATGCACTTCTAATTTTCAAAGATACACAAAAAAATCACCGCACCAAAGTCGGGCGCGGTGATTTACGTGTTTTTTAGCCTTGTTTATTTCAGGTACTTATCCAACCAACCGAAGAACTCACGGTTCCAAACGAGCGAGTTTTGGGGCTTGAAGACCTGGTGAGCCTCATTCTCGAACGATACGAGACGCGAGGGAATACCCTTCAGACGGGCTGCCGTGAAGGCCTCGAGCGACTGCGTGTAGGGGATGCGGTAGTCGTACTCGCCCGTGATGATTAGGATCGGCGTATCCCACTTATTGACAAACTTGTGGGGCGAGTTGGCATACGAGCGCTGGGCCGTGGCGTTCTTCGTGTCCCAATACGAGCCGCCGTAGTCGTTGTTGACGAACCACAGCTCCTCCGTATGTCCATACATCGACTCGAAGTTGAAGATACCGCAGTGGGCAATGAAGGCCTTGAAACGCTTCTCGTGGTGGCCGGCCAGGAAGTAGACCGAGTAACCGCCATACGAAGCACCTACGCAACCCATGCGCTCCTCGTCAGCCCACGGCTCCTTGGCAACATCGTCAATGGCCGCGAGGTAGTCGCGGATGTTCTGGCCCGAGTAGTCGCCCGAAATCTGATCCAGCCACTCCTGACCGAACGACGGCAGACCGCGGCGGTTGGGCGATACGACCACGTAACCCTGAGCGGCCATGAGCTGGAAGTTCCAGCGATAGCTCCACGACTGCGATACGACGCTCTGCGGACCGCCCTGGCAATAGAGCAGGGTGGGGTATTTCTTCGCGGGGTCAAAGTTGGGGGGCAGGGTCACCCAAACCAGCATCTGCTTGCCGTCGGTGGTCTTTACCCAACGCTTCTGCACCTCGCCCAGCGTGATCTGATCGTAGATCGGCTGGTTGATGAAGGAGAATTGCTCCATCGTGCCGTTTTGGCCGTTGATCGTGAAGAACTCCGTGGCCATCGTCAGGCGCGTCACCTCGGCAGCGATCAGATCGCCCACCTTCGTGAAGGCGTTGATGTCGTGGTCACCGCTCGTGAGCACCTCGACCTCACTGTCGGCAATCTTCACGCGGCAGATCTGGTGCGTAGCCTCGATCGGAGCGATGAAGTAGAGCTCCTCGTTGCCGTTCCACACCGTGTTGGCAGCGTTGTAGTCGAAGTCTTCGGTCAGGTCGCGCATCTCCTCCGTCGTGGTGTTGTAGATAAACAGACGCTCCTTGTCCGACTCGTTGCCGGCACGGCGCATCGAGCGGAAGGCGATCCACTCATCCGAGGGCGAGAAGACGGGATATTTGTCGTAACCAGGCATCACATCGCGCGCCTCCTCTGAGGGCTTGCAGATGTTCTTCGTCGTGCCCGTGGCCACGTCGTAGAGGTAGATATCCGAATCGGTCGAAACAGCATAAGCGGTACCCGTCAGGGGCTTACCCGTGTAGGCCAATACCGTACCGGCATTGTTCCAGGCAATCTCGGCCATGTCGAAATAGGGGGCCAACGGAGCATCCCAAGCGGCCTCGGCACCGATGATGTCGATACCCTCGGTGAGCTTGCCGTTCTCGATGTCGGCTACGAAGATGTGGCGATAGTCGCCCTCCTCCCAGTAGTCCCAGTGGCGTACCATCAGGTCATCGTAGATGCGGGCCTTCGACTTATCCATATCCTTGTGTACATCGGCCGAGCGGCGGTCGGCAACGTGTACCGTGCGTACGTACCACGCCTTATCACCCGTGGGGGCAATGCCGTAGCCCTCGATGTCGAACGTAAAGTCAGAAATCTGCTGCGGATTTTCGCCCTCGGAGGTCATCTGCCAGAGTTGCATCGAACCCGAGCGGTTGGAGAGGAAGTAGATCATCTTGCCATCAGCGCTCCACGCGGGGGCGGTGGCCGTCGAGGAGGTGTCGCTGAGCTTTACGACCTGCTTCGTAGCGACCTCCTCCTTCCAGAGGGTCGTCACGCCACGGTTCTCCTGCATCGAGTAGTCGGTCTGGGCATAGAGTAGCCACTTGCCATCGGGCGAGAGCGACGACTGCGAGGCGCGGCTGAATTTCCAAATCACCTCGGGCGTGAGGCGAGCCTGCTGGATCTCCTCGGCGGTGAGGCTGTTGTCGATCGTAAGCGGAGCGGGTCGGCAGTCGTCACACGACTGCAGTCCCAAGGTGGCGAGTGCGATCATGAGTAGGATTTTTTTCATTTTCGTTGCGGTTTTTCGTGTTTATGTCTAAATTTGTAGTCTAATAGCGAATTATGAAACAAACGATCTATTTCCAGGATAAATCGCTCATCTTTAGTAAAGTGCGATCCGAATCGGAGGGGTTTGTGTGTCCTGCCGAGGAGGCCGTTTCGCTCGATAGAGCGAAGGTACTGAAAATTTTCGAAAATCACAACTCCCTGACCCAGCTTTGCACCGATCCCGAGGCGGCCTTTCGCCGCTTTGCCGAGGAGTTTACGGTGGTCGAGGCTGCCGGTGGTGTCGTGGTGAACGGGCGGGGCGAGTGGCTCATGATCCATCGCAACGACCGTTGGGATCTGCCCAAAGGACATGTCGAGCCGGGCGAGAGTTTCGACCGTTGTGCCGAGCGCGAGATCGAGGAGGAGACGGGTGTCAAGGCCAAGGTGCTGCGCCCGTTGTGTGATACGTGGCATGCATACTATTTCCCGCGCACTGCACGTTGGGAGTTAAAGCGTACCCATTGGTATTTGTTGCGCTCGACCGATCAGCATGCGCTGGTGCCGCAGACCGAGGAGGGTATCGAGGCGGTTGCCTGGTGTAAGCAGTCGGCCGTGGATGATTGTTTGAAGCAGAGCTACCCGACGATTCGGTGTGTGGTGGAGGCTTTGCGAGTTGTCGTCCGCAAATAAAGGATTGTATCGGGTTGTATCGCGTGCATGCGTGCGTATGAAGATGTTTGGTGGAAAATATCGCCTGTGGATGTTGTTGCTGCTCATGGTATGGGCCGTAACAACCGCCTATGCCGATGATCCACCGCAGGTCAAAGCGACACCGTCACGCTTTATTCCCGCTGAAGGTGGAGCGCCCGATAGCCTCGATTTGCGCCAACAGCAGACCAACGCACGCATCTACGACAGCATCCGCGTCAAAAGCGGCCGCTCGCGTTTTGCCAAGATGCTCTATAGCTCGCTGATTCGTCCCGTGCGCGATACTACGTCGCGTGGCCGCATTGTGGACGAGACACGTCAATTGGCACGTTATGCAGGTAAGCGTATCCACACGATTTCGATCGAGCGTCTGCGTCCGTTCAATGCCGATGGAAATTGGTTGCAGCGCACGGCCAACAACCTTCACAACCTGACCAATCTCGGCATCATCCAACGCGAGTTGATGTTCGCGGAGGGGGAGCAGTTCGATCCCGATCTGGTGGTGCGTAACAAGCAGTTGTTGCAGTCGCGCCGCAGCATTGCCGATGTGGATGTGCGTGTTATGATCGATACGCTCGATACGACGCAGGTGCATGTGGTGATTCGTACGCGCGATAGCTGGACCATTGATGTCGATGCCGGCCTGCACTCGGGACACGAACTGTCGGTCGGCCTTTCGGAGTTGAATATGTGGGGTCGCGGTCATGAGCTGCGCCTCGAAACGAACTTCAATTACCGCAACTTTCGCTATGGCGGCAACGTGGTCGAATACCGCGTGCCGAATATGTTCGGATCCTTCTATGAGTTTGATTTTCAGGCCGGCCGTGCCTTTAATCGCTCCCGTTTCGGTGTGGAGTTGCAGCACAAATTCCTGAAAAAGACCGACTACATGGTCGGCGTGGAGTACCTGCGCTCGAAGGAGAAACATCGCTACTACGATCGCGATACGACCGAGCTCGTCAATAGTCGTCGGTTCAATCTCTGGGGTGGTTATTCCCACTATTTCCCCTCGATGCATGCCAGCCTCTACGCCACGGGACGCTATCACTATCAGCGTTTCTTAATGCGCCCTGAGGATACGTCACCCACGCATCACCCCCTGCTGCACGACCGTGATCTGGCGTTGGCCTCCGTGGGCCTGTATCGCGAGGATTTCCACTCGGCGACGATGATCTATGGCTACGGTAAGCGCGAGTACCTCTCTTCGGGATTCCGTACCGAGCTGACCGCCGGCTACCAGTGGGGTGAATTTGGCAATGATCTCTACCTGGGACTTTCGCATACGATGGGTGGTTTTGCGCCGTTCGGCTATCTGATGGGGCGCATCGATGCCGGAAGTTATATCGACCGCCAACACGATTGGCATCGCACGGCGATCGATGCACAGATCCGCTGGTTCTCGAACCTGTTACGTTCGCGCCGTACGTCGATTCGCCAATTTGTCGGTTTGAGCTATGCCCAGGGATGGGGACGTCTGACGGGTGCCGACGAGTGGTTGCGCTACACGGAGGATGTCGATATTCCCGTCTTGGATGAGAATATCCTGGGTAATACGCGCATGGTCTTGAATGTCGAGACGGTGCTCTTTACCCCCTACGAGCCGCTGGGCTTTAAGATGGCCTTCTTTACCTTCTTCGATGCGGGATTGTTGGGCTACCACGACAATGTCTTTAAGAACGATCCCTATTTCGCCCTCGGTTTTGGTGTGCGTGTGCGAAACGAGCGCCTCGTATTCCGTACCCTGCAGTTGCGTCTCGGTATTGCCTTTGGCCGCCACGGATGGGCCGATAGCAATTGGATCTACGTCTCTTCGGAACCTGATTTGCAGCAATATCGCTACATGCCGCAATATCCCGATGTGCTAATCTATCGTTAATTTTTTTGAGCTTATGAAATATTTATACAAACTGCTGTTACTCCCTTTGTGTCTGCTGGTTTCTTGTGCTACGCAGAAAAATCCCTCGGCTGTGCGAGTCGTGGAGGTCCCCGTACGCGTTGAAGTCCCCGTTGAGGTGCAGGTCGAAAAGCCCCACTCTTCGCTGCAACGCCAGTCAGGCATGATTCTTATCTCGAAGCGCGAGATGCGCCTGACGCTGCTCGATTCGCTCCAAAATCCACAGCTTGTCATGCCGATTGCCTGCGGTAAGAATTACGGCCAAAAAAAGGAGGAGGGCGATATGAAGACCCCCGAGGGTGACTTTACGATCCGCGAGATCAATGACTCCTCGGCCTGGAAACACGACTTTAAGGATGGCTTGGGCATGATCGAAGGGGCCTATGGACCCTATTTTATCCGCCTCTGGACCAACCCCCATACGGGTATCGGCATTCATGGCACGCACCTGCCTACTTCGATCGGCTCGCGTGCCACCGAGGGGTGTATCCGCCTCGCGAACGACGATTTAAGGGAGTTGGTGCGCTATATCTATGTGGGCATGCCCGTCCGCATCCTGGCTGATTAGTGCATTCGGTCGATTTGCCGAGCGATTGATGTAGGGGAGTGGTGTACTACCACTCCTCTTCTTCGTCCTCCTCGTCGAGTTCCTCCAAATCCCAATCCTCCTCCTCGAGATCGTCGAAATCCTCGTCATCCGGATGCTCCCAATCCTCCGATTCGTCCCAAAGTTCCTCTTCGATTTGTTCCGCCTTCGGTTTGAGTAGCTGACTGCTCAACCAAGCCCCGAATAACCACTCCCAAAGTGCCATAACGTGCCAGTTTTAGGTTTACAGCACAAAGAAAGAGCGGAGGAGTGTCAATTTCTGACACTCCTCCGCTCTTTTATCTATTCGGTCGTAATTTAGTACTTCTTGGCCATCCCTTTTTTGTTCCAAAGGTGGAAGGTCATGCCGAAATTGATGTCGGCCAGATTGAGGCGGAACTGCATCTTCGAGGCGCGACGCGAACCGGTCTTTTCGCCTGCATCGTTGAACTGCTCGACCGAGGTGTATTGAATACCGCCAAGGCCGATCGAAACGGTGGCGCATACCGACGGGAAAATATAGACCGCAACACCCGGATTGAAGCCGATCTTGAACTTCATGTTCTTGCTTTCGGTGTATTTCGGCGTCTCGCCCGAGGTGTTGATAAACTCGCCACTACCGAACTGCATCGAGCCCTCGATCTCGGCAAAGAGTCCAAACTGACCGCGCGCATCCAACGCCAGGTAGGAGCGGTGGAAGGCAGCCACCGAATAGCTGTGGTTGATGAGCTGCATCCCCTCGATGTTCATCGAGATGTCGTTTTGCTCGCCCAAATCGAGGCTCATGCTACCCAAGTCGCCGTCCAGGTATTGATATCCCAGACGCAAACCGATCAGGCGGTTATCGCGGTAGAAATAGCCAAAGAAGGGCTTGACGGTGGTCAATGCACCCTCCAAGTTGATGTTGTCAAGATAGACCCAGAAGTCGGTATCCTCGCTCGAAAGCGTGCCATACGAGGCGGTGAGTCCGATGAGAAACTCGCCCTTGTAGCCAAACGGCGTACCGGCAGCTTTGCGGTTGATACGCTGGAAGCGTGAAGCCTTCACGGGCGTATCAACAGCCTCCGCGGGCTGGGTAAAGTCGATAGTCTGCTGGGCACGGAGCAGGGTTGCCGTGCAAAGGATCGTCAGCAGGAGAAGGATCGTTTTTCGCATCATAACCATTACAAATAGAAGGATACGCCCACGCCGATCGAGAGCAGATTAACTTTGAAATTCATGTTCGAGGAGCGACGATGACCCACCGTGACCTGGTTGTGTACCTGCTCCACATCCGAGAAACTGATACCCATCACGCCGATATTGACCTCGATGGCCACATCGTTCGTTGCGAAGGCCATCAGACCGGGCGATACGCCGAGCGAGATCGTGTAGCCCTTCTCGTAGGTACCGCGAATGGGCTGATCGGCGGCAAAGATCGCCTCCGTACCACCTGCACCGAGCGAAATCTCGTTGAAGATGGCAAAACGCTTGCTCTTGCCCAGGGGAATGTACTGACGCCAGATGGCCGATGCCGAGTAGGTGTGCTTGACCGCCTTGTAGCTGTCTACGACAATCTCGGTGCCGGTCTCCTCGTCACCAAACTTAAGGTCGGCGCTGTCGATCGTGAGGTTCGAGCGCGAATAGATGCCTCGCACACCGATCGCCATGTTGTCGCGAATGGCATAAGCCACCATCGGGCTGACACGGAAATTGTAACCCTCCGACTCGATGTTCTCGACCACCATGAAGGTGTAGTTGTTGTTGGCATGGGTCGAATAGGAGACGGCCGCACCGGTGATCACCTGCCCTTTGGGAATAAAGACATTCTTCAGGTTGGTGATACCGCGCTGGCGGATGCGTTCGGCTCGCGTGAGCGAATCGGGCCGATGCGAATCGAGCGGCTGAGCCATCGTGACTGCCGCGCTGATCAGCATCCCGATGAGCAGGAGCGAACGGAGATATTTGACTTTGGTTTTCATCATGATTTTATACGCATTGGCGCAAATATAGGTAAAAGGAACTTTGCTACCCAATAAATTCAACGAATCACCTGTTTTTTATCATGAAAAGCAGGTTTTTCCGTTTATGGCCGAAATTTGGCGTTTGTGGTGAAAATCAATTTGTTTGTGATGAAATCGCTATATCTCATTGAATAGATTTTCGATCTCGCATGCTGTGTTTTATTTTTGCATACGTAAAATTGTATATATAAGTATATTTTGAATACAACTGTGCAAATAAGAAACTTCATCTGGTCAATCCTCGCCTTGGTCTGCGTCGCCTGCGAGGTGGATGGCCCCCTTGTGACGGAGCAACCCGCGCCCCATTATCAGGCCGTGTTGCGCGCCTCACAACAGGCTGCTACCCGTACCTCGCTCGGTGAGGGCGATGGCACCGCAGGCTCGGAGCAGGAGATCCGCTGGGAGGTGGGTGACCGCTTGTCGGTGTGGGCCAAAAAGTCGGGCGCGTCGGCCTATACGTTCGAGGCGGCCACGTTCCAGTTGGCCACCTTCAACGAGGCCTACTCGACGGCCGATTTTATGGCTACGATCCCCGCTATGACGCAAGGGACCTATACCTACCATGCCGTTTATCCCGTGCCCGAGAGCCGTACGGGTACCCAAGTCAGCTATACGCTGCCCGCAACGCAGAGTGGGCAGTATGACCCTGCGCTCGATGTCATGGCCGGCACGGTGACCGGCAATGCGCTGGCTCCGCGTGAAGGTAGCGAGGTGGCTATCCCGAACCACGAGCCCGAACTCTCGTTCTCGCACCTCTTCCACCTGGTGCGTATCCGTATTCCCGAGGGCAAGAACCTGCTGGGTCTGCCGATCAAACGCCTCGATATCACCTTCCCGCAGGAGGTGGTTGGTACGGCGACGTTTGATGTAACGAATCCGCAGTCGGTGACGTGGTCGAATCTGTCGAATAAGATCACGGTCGAGCTGCCCGAAAATCGGATGCTTGATGCCGGTGATGGCTATGTTTGGCTGCATGTAAAGCCGACGGCGCTCAGCGGAACGGTTAGCTTTGTGGCCTATAACGAGGCCGGTGTCATGGCGCAGGAGATGACTGCTACGATCGATAGAACGCTTGCCGCTCAGCATATTACGCCGATCGCACTGACCATTCCCGATTCGCCGCTCGCGCCGCTTACATACCTCGATATTCGTGAAATCGCCAATAACCTGGGTGAGGATTGGCAGACGATGACCTTGAGCGGTTACACTTTTGTTGTTCCCTATACCAACAATACGGTCTCGTCGTTGCAGATTACCCCTTCGAGCGGTGACCGCTATCTGGTGGCCATCTGTGCCGATCCGACGACGATGGCGGGTGCTTCGTTGCCCCTGAAATACGAGTCGGAGCACTGTCTGTTCGACGATCCGATTCAGTTGCCCTCGACGATCAAGCCGAACGCCCTGAATCGAATCGATAAAACGGTGCCCTACCTCCTGGATGAGAATTTCTCGAGTCTCAGTTCGTCGTTTGAGAATGGTACGGTACATGCTACCTCCGATGCTTTGGAGTATGATGCCATTGCATTGGCTCAGTACGGTCTGAATGATTGGTATGGAGCTCGTATCGGTGGTGCTGCCGGTCAAAATATCCGTATCTGCTCGCGTATCGAGATGGGTATGTGGGTGACCAACAAAAATACGGGACGTGTCGATACCCCCGTGTTGTCGAAACTCAAGGCCAATGCCAACGCCACGATCAAGGTCGACTATGACTATGCAGGTGACCGTTATGAGTCGGTCGGCAGTGGCGGTTATCCCGTCTATTCGGCCGGAACCTCAAACTCGGTAGTCGAGAAGGGTGACAACGAAATCGAAAACGTAGTTGTCAGCGGTGTGCAGCTCGCGATTGATGGCCCCAATCAGAACGGAACTTTCTACGGTAATACGCCGCATCATAATACCTTCAATGCCTCGGGTTGCTCCAACTCAACGCGCGTATGTTGGTATCTGACCAATAACCGAGCGGCTGCGTTTGCCGGTAACGGTATGTATTGGATGTATATCGATAACGTGAAGGTTCAGATTGCCCAATAGCAAAAAACAGAACGAAAATATAAACACTTAAAAACAAAACAAAATGAAACATTTATGGATGATTCCGATGCTTGCAGCGGCCCTGTTGGGGACGGCTTGCAGCGCGGAGGATGATCTGCAGACGGGTGCCGGAGAGGGTAACGTATCCTTCTCGATCGAGGTGCCGGCCGAGATCGCCCAGATCGAGACGCGTGCCACGAGTGGCTACGCGTTGCCTGCCGAGTTGGTTCCTTCGGTTGATGCATTTGCCTTGCAGCTGACGGGTACCTACCTCGATGCACAGAACTTGTCGCACACCTACCAGAACAGCTGGGAGACGGTGGCTGCGTTCCATGCCGAGAAGCCCGACCTGAATGCGGGTACCTATTCGGCTACTTTTACCTACGGCGAGGCTTCGGTCGAGGGCGTGGGTAAGCCTTACTTTACGGGTGCTTTGACGAACTTTGAGGTGAAGGCTAACAAGACGTCGACCTATCCCGTTACGTGTAAGCTGGCCAACAGCTGCTTTACGTTGCAGGTTTCGCAGTGGATGCTCAACTATTATAAGGATATTCAGTTGACGATCCACACCGCGACGAATAGTTTTACCTATACCTTGACGTCGACCCAGCCGACCGAGTTGGTCTTTGTCAACCCCTCGCAGGTGCTCTCGATCAGCGGTTCGGCCGTGAAGAGCCAGACCGGTGTTGAGGTGGAGTTCCCGAAGAGCTCGATTGGCGGTTCGCTGGCAGCCGAGACGAAGTATGCCGTGCAGGTAGACCATGGTTCGGCCGGTGCCGGTTCGCTGAAGATCACCTTCGACGGTACCTTTACCGAGGTGGCCGAGGTCGAGGTGGAGTTGAACCCCGAAGTGTAGTTAGTCATGCTAAAAAACATAGAGAAAGCTATGAAAAAATACCTCAAAAGTCTGTTCCTCATTGCCGTAGCGGTATGTGTAACAGCATGTGAAATGGATAAATTGAAGACCGAGGGTCCCTCGCCGGAGAATGCGGAGCCCGGTTATTTGACGATCGGTAATATCGATGTAAATATCGATACCGAGCACGCCGCCACCAATAGCGATCCGAATGCTGGAACGCGCGCCGTGACCGAGGCCGCTACGTCGTATTGGGTCTTTGTGACCGAGAAGACGACGGGTGCCGTAGCATGGCAGGGTAGCTATGCCGATGCTTCGCGCCAGCAGATTTCGCTGACGCCCGGTACTTACGTGGTTTCGGCTCGTCAGACGCAGGATGGCGTGGTAACGGGTGTGGGTAAGGATACGCCCTATTATGCCGGTACGTCGGAGGATGTGGTGATCACCTCGAAGAAGACTTCGACGGCTACCGTTACCTGTAAGTTGGCCAACATCCTGACGACCGTTGAGCTGTCGGCCGATTTGAAGGCTGTCTTCAAGAATTACGATTCGACCTCGGATAAGCGCCTGAAGACCAACGTGAAGGTGGGTACGGATGCCGCTTCGAACAACTACGATTTCGAGGCTTCGTCGACGCACGAGGCTCCGAAGATGTATTTCCGTGATGAGGCAGGTCCGCACAGCACGTCGGGCAATACGATGACCGTAGTGCTTTCGGGTGACTACTATACGGGTGACCTGGAGGATCTGACGAACGGTACGCCGGACGAGTCGAAGTGGAAGGCCGTGAAGATGACCAAGACGCTCACCAACGTGCGTGCTGCACAGTGGCGTAAGATCTCGATCAACATCTCGCACTCGACGACCGGTAACGTACAGTTCGAGATTCAGGTGGAGAGTTATGTTTATGATGAGGAGATCACGGTAGACGTGGTGAAACTCTACGAGACGGTACAGATGGAGGAGGCTATTCCTGACGACATCGAGGAGAATGCTGCGGCTCCGAGCGTATCGATCAGCGGTCAGGATGGCTTGACCTACACGATCGACGATTCGATCTACGATGCCGATATCGAGGCATGGACGTCGTACCTCAAGCTCAACATCACGCCCAACGATGGTACGACGGTGAAGAGCCTGTATGCCGTTGTGAACTCGACTAACTCGAGCCTGATGTCGGCAATCGCTGCATTCGGTGAGTCGGCTGCTACGCGTGCCGCCTCGGAGGTTCGTTTCGACCTCTTCCCGACCAACGTGCTTTCGGACTACTGCAGTGTGGCTGCGGATGGCAAGACGATCACGGTGAAGGCTTCGGGTATGAGCGCGCTCTATGAGTATGCAGGTACGCATACGATCAGCGTCTACGCAACCGATAGCAAGGATCGCATGAAGCATACCGACATCCAGGTAGTGGTGAACAAGGGTGGTTCGGCTCCGACGGTTGTCTGGATGATGAACGGTAAGGACGTGATCGACCAGCAGCACGTGCTGACGGCCGAGAATGCCGCAACCTATACCTGTAAGATCGATATTACGTCGATGGGTCTGACGAAGCTCGAGGTGGATATCGTAAGTGACGTCTTGACCAATGAGGAGCTGCAGTCGATCGGTCTGGCAAGCCACCTCGATCTGATCAACCCCGTGGAGAGTCAGATTCCGGTGCTGCAGGGCCTGGGCTTCCTGCCCGAGGGTGTAACCTCGCTGGGTGGTGAGACGACGGTTTCGTTCGATATCTCGATCTTCATGAACACGCTTTACAACCTCTTCAACGAGTCGGACGGCTGTCTGTTCCACCTGACGGTGGCTGATGCCGGTGGCGAGACGAAGAAGACGCTCGATATCTATATCCAGAAGTAGCGTTTAACCTCTAAACAAGGAACAAAGATGAAAAAGATCTTTCGATATATGCTGATGGCAGGGGTGGCCTTGATGGCCGCCGCCTGCGAGCAGGAGTTCGCTCCGGAGGGGGTAGGCTCGGTGGATTTTGATATCAACCTGGCAGCCGAGACCCGTGCCGTGAATGGAAGCGATTTTACCCCTGAGACGCTGAAAGTACGTATCTACCGCGAGGATGGTTCGCTGATTCGTCGCTACACCTCGATGGAGGCAATCCCTGCACCGATGTACCTCGTGTCGGGTGCCTACTCGATTCTGGTGGAGGCCGGTGATCAGTCGAATACGGCTTTTGTGGATCCGAACAACGCCGCGCAGTTGAAGCAGTTGCTCTGCTACGAGGGGCGCAAGAATTTCACGGTGTCGGCTCACTCGACCGCATCGGTGGCTGTTAATTGCCCGACGCTCAACACGAAGGCTGCCGTGATGTTCAATACAAACAACTCGGAGAACGAGAACAGCCTGCTGTCGGATGTGAAGATTCAGCTGGCTGCCATGAACACTTCGGCTACGACGGAGGCCGGCTTTGAGGCCGACGTGCAGTCGCAGGAGGCTCCAGCGCTGGTGCTGAATGGTACGGCTACGGGCTACTTCCTGATGCCCGAGGAGGTGACGACGATCGCTTGGTCGTTCTCGGCTACCCATCCTGAGGATGGTCAGATCGAGAAGGTAGGCCGCATCACCAACGTACAGGCAGGTAAGGGCTATTCGCTGAACTTCGTCTACTCGAAGACCCCCGATGGTCAGATGGCTATCCAGGTATTGGTGGACGATACGGTGGATGAGTTCGATAACGGCTTCGACTTCAAACCTCAGCCCGAGATCTCGGGTAAGGGCATCAATGCGTCGGCAACGAACGTCTATACGACGGGTTCGGACATCGCGCTGGTGTGCGAGTCGATCAACGACCTGGCAAGCATCGCACTGGGCGGCGTGACCTTCTATCAGAATGGTGCTGCCGTGACGGGTGCTATCCCGGGCCTGACGGTGACCTCGGTAAGTGCCACGAAGGTGGAGTTTACGATTGCTGCCTCCTACTTTGCAGCTCTGAAGGGTGCTAATCAGACGCTGGAGTTCGACATGGTCGATACGGGTGGCGATTATTCGCAGAAACTGCTCTTCGTGAAGACGGGTCTGATGTCGTCGGCTACGACCTACGACCTGTGGGCCAATACGGCTACCTTTGAGGCTGCCGTGACCGATGCCGCTTCGAAGGTGGTGGTACGTTTCCGTAAGCAGGGTACGTCGAGCTGGGCCGAGACAACGCTCTCGAAGAGTGGTGATGTGACCTATAAGGCTACCTCGGCCGCTGCATGGAGCACGTCGACCAACGTGAATGGTCACACGGTTTACACGCCGAATCCGGCCAAGAGCATCTTCGCTAACTCGACCTATGAATATCAGCTCGTAGTGGATGGTACGGTAGCTGATTCGGCAACCTTCACCACCTCGACTTCGCAGTCGATTCCCTACGCAACGTTTGAGGATACGTCGCTCTCGTGCTGGGGTACTTCGAACAACCCGGCTCCCTATTGGGGTAGTGGTAACAACACCTTTACGACGAACCTCTGCAAGCAGGGTAGCTATTCGGGTCAGCAGGGCAACTATTGCGCCAAGTTGACGGCGAGCGAGACGCTGGGTATGTTGGCTTCGGGTAACCTCTTCACCGGTTCGTTCCTCTTCAACCTTTCGTCGCAGACGGGTACGGTGTCGTTCGGTGTGAAGTATAACTACGATGCTCGTCCGGCAGCGCTCAAGGTGCGTCTGTGGCATGAGATCGGTAACGTGACGACGACGAAGTACGCTTCGACGATTGCCAAGGGTGACCCCGACCAGGCTTCGGTACAGGTTGTTATCATCGACTGGGATACGCAGCACAAGGTAACCTCGGGTTCGGCAGCTTCGGGTGTATGGTCGCCCGAGAATGGCGCCAATGCCGTATCGGCCGGTAAGATTGTCGGCTACGGTATTATCTATCCGCAGGGTACGACGAGCGGTTCGTCGATGGTCGATACCGAGATTCCGATTGTTTGGTACGATAAGACGACGAAGCCGTCGAAGAACTATACGCTCATCGTTTCGGCCGCTACGAGCCGCTATGGTGACTACATGAACGGATGTAATAAGAACGTGATGTACGTCGACGACTTCCGTTGGAGCTACTAAAGCATGATGCAAAAAACAATGAAACAAACGATCAAGCACATAGCCCTCACGCTGTTGGGAGCACTCTGCTTTACTTCGTGTATCGAGAATACGATTCCCTACCCGGTAGAGAAGATGGAGATTCTCGCGTACGAGGGTGAGGGCTTTCGTGCTGCGATCGACCCCGTGACGCGTACCGTAACCCTTACCCTGGAGGAGCAGACCAACATCACGCAGGTGGAGGTGACGAAGGTCGAGATCACCGAGCATGGCAAGGCTTCGATGCCCTTGGTCGGTACGTTCGATCTGCGTACGCCGATTCAGGTTACCTTGTCGCGCTACCAGGATTACGTTTGGACGATCCAGGCCGAGCAGCCGATCGAACGCTACTTCACCGTAGCGGGTCAGATCGGTCAGACGGAGATCGACAGCAAGAGCCGTACGGCTACGGTCTACGTGGCTGAGGGCTCCGACCTGGAGAACATCACCGTCACGTCGCTCAAGCTGGGCCCGAAGGAGGTGACTACGATGACCCCTTCGATCGAGGAACTGACCTCGTTTACCTCCGTGCGCTACGTCTATCTGCATTACCCCGCGTTGGGTGCTGAGCAGGAGCGTTGGCAACTCTATGTGCTGGAGACGGACGTGAAGGTGACGCTGACCGCTGTGGATGCTTGGGCGAAGGTGGCTTGGCTCTATGGTGCAGCCGAGGAGGGTACACAGGTTGGTTTCCGTTACCGCAAGGTGGGCGACCAGCAGTGGGTGGATGCTCCGAAGGCGACGCAGCAGGGCGGTACCTTTACCTCGAAGGTGACGGGTCTGGAGACCGAGACCGAGTATGAGTTTGTCGCCTACTCGAACGAGGATTTGTCGCCGACCGAGATTCGCCGCACCGAGAAGACGCAAGCGCTCGAGAACGGTGGTTTTGAGGATTGGTGCGTGGTGAATAAGATTGTCTATCCCTATGCCGAGGGCGGTACGCCTTTCTGGGCTACGGGTAACGTCGGCGCCAGCATTGCCAATGCCACGGTAACGGAGGGCGTATCGGATCCGCGACCCGGATCGAAGGGCCAAACCTCAGCACGTCTGACCTCCATGTTTGCCAACCTCTTTGGCGTGGGCCGTTTTGCAGCCGGTAACCTCTACATCGGTAACTATGTCCGCAACGATGGTACGCATGGCATTATCAACTTTGGCCGTCCCTTTACGGCGCGTCCGATTGCCTTGAAGGGTTGGGTGAAGTACAATTGCGGTGCAATCGATCGCATCACGACCCAACCTCCGGGTGTGGAGATTCAGAAGGGTGATGCCGACTGCGGCTCGCTCTATATCGCACTGGGCGATTGGGATCCGGCGGTGTATGGCGGTACGGCCGAGAGCCCCGTGGAGGTGGCTACACGTCGCATCGACGAGACGGCTTTTGATCCGAAATCCGAGGCGGTGATCGCCTATGGCGAGCTGTTGCTCAAGGAGAGTGTTAATGGCTGGACGGAGGTGACCATTCCGCTCGAGTATCGCTCGACGAGCCGCGTGCCGACCCATATTTTGATTGCTTTTGCTGCATCACGTTATGGCGACTACTTTACGGGTAGTACCGAGAGCGTGATGTGGGTGGATGACTTTGAGTTGATTTACGAGTAAATCGTTCCTATTTATCCCACTCGGGTGGGGTAAGATAGCAACCGATCTTCGGATCGGTCCCACCAATCCTTTCTATGATAGCCGCGAGGCGGGGGAGAGTCAAATCAGTTGGCTCTCCTCTCTTTTTTTTGTGTTTTAAGGAAAAAGTCGTATCTTTACATTACGCTAAATCTTAAAACTTCTATACTATGATTCGTATTGTTGCCGTGCATACGGCTATGGCTCTCGTCGAGCCGCTGAACAAGCTCTTTAAGGAGTATCTTCCCGAGGTAAAGCTCAACCACATTGCCGATGATTCGCTCATCCAGGAGGTAATCGCCAACAACGCCGTAACGCCTGCCGTGAAGCGTCGTCTTTTGGCCTACTATAACGCAGCTGCCGATGCCGGCGCCGATGTGGTCTTCAACTGCTGCTCGTCGGTGGGCGGTGTGGCTGAGATGGGCGATGAGGTAGCTCCCGTGAAGGTCTTCCGCATCGATGGCCCGATGGCCGAGAAGGCGGTGCGTGAGGGTAAGAAGATCGGTGTGATTGCTACGCTCAACACGACGTTGGAGCCTACCGTGAAGCTCTTGGAGAAGAAGGCGCAGGAGGCCGGCGTTGAGGTCGAGATCGTCAATGGCTTGGCCGATGGCGCATTTGCTGCCGGTCAGTCGGGCGACAAGGCTACGCACGATCGTCTGATCGAGGAGGTGGCCAAGCAGCTGGCCGATAAGGTGGATGTCATCGTGCTGGCACAGGGTTCGATGGCCGCCATGGAGCAGAAGCTCATCGAGATGACGGGTAAGATCGTTCTTTCGAGTCCGTTGCTGGGTGTGCTGGGCGTGAAGGAGTACCTCAAGCAGAAGGGTCTGCTCTAATCCGTCGAGCCATGAAAAAGCGCAGTATGGTGCTCTTGATGCTGGTCTTGATCAGCGTCATAACCTTCCTTGACCGCATCAACATCACGATGGCCTCGGGCGACATCATGGCCGAACTGGGCCTTTCGGAGTCGCAGTGGGGTTGGGTGTTGTCGGTCTTTACGATCTCCTATGGCCTGATGCAGGTGCCGCTGGGTGTGTGGGGTGATAAGAAGGGCTACCGCCTTGTCTTGGCCCTCATCGTGCTCTGGTGGTCGTTGTTTACGGGTCTTACGGGTCTGGCGTGGAGCTTTGCTTCGCTGCTTGTGATTCGATTCATGTTCGGTATCGGTGAGGCCGGTTCGTACCCCTGTATGACGGGTGTGGTGGTGAAGTGGTATAAACAACACGAAACCTCGACGGCGCAGGGCTATATCTGGGCTGCCAGCCGCATGGGTGGCGCCTTGACCCCCTTTATCGTGCTTCCCGTTCTGACGCTGCTCGGTTGGCATTGGGCATTCTACCTGCTGGCTGCGCTGGGCGTGGTTTGGGCAGCGGGGTGGTATCTCTGGTATCGCAACGAGCCGAAGGATGTGAAGGGCATCACGCAGGAGGAGCTTGCCACGCTTCCCGAGGCTTCGGCCGCGAAGGGCGAGAAGGTGGCTATTCCCTGGAAGGAGTTTATGCGTAATCGTCAGTTCTGGCTCATCCTGGCCATGTACTTCTTCTACGCGTGGGGTAGCTGGTTCTTCTTCTCGTGGTTCCCGCGTTTCATGGAGGTAGGTCGCGGTTTCTCGAAGGAGGAGCTGACCTACGTGGTGGCCATTCCCTTCGTGATGTCGATGATCGGCAACATCGCGGGTGGTTACCTCTCGTCGAAACTCTCGCTCAAGTATGGTCTCAAGGTGGGCCGTCGTCTGCTGGGTGTGGGCGGTTTGGCCGTCTCGGCACTCTTTATGTTCCTGGCCGCCTTTATCGACGGCAAGACGGAGGTCTTTGTCTTCTTGGCGCTGGCCTTTGGTGTGATCGACCTGATGCTGCCCTCGGCATGGGCCATTTGCAGCGATATCAGTGGCCGCTTCTCGGGTGCGGTGTCGGGTGCCATGAATACGGCGGGTAACATCGGCGGTTTTGTCTGCGCTACGGCCTTCGGTTACCTGATCGAGGCAACGGGCAACTTCAACTCGCCACTCTTCGTTATCTCGGTGATGCTCGTCATTGCCGCCGTGCTCTTTACGCTGATCGATCCGACGAAGAAGTTGGTCAAGGATTGCTAAACGAGATCATGATATGAAAGCAGGTGTAACCCCATGTGGCTACACCTGCTTTTTCTTGCTTTACGGTGGCTGAATCTGCCAACGTTAGATCAACCCCACCTGCTGGGCCTCCAGCTCGAAATTGGGGGTTAAAACGCCTTTGCCGAGGCTGGCGCGCAGCTCCTCGATCCGCCAGAAACGTCCGCCGTCGGTCTCCTCGCTCGGATGGACCTCGCCATCGTATGTGGCCCGATAGACATAGACCATTTCGCGCTCGCGATCCGAGTCGTAGAGGTAGTGGCAGATCTTCTCGGGAGTGAACTCCTCCAAGCCGATCTCTTCGCGGACCTCACGGCGGAGCGCCTCCTCGATCGTCTCGCCGTAATCGACGTGGCCACCCACGGCCGTATCCCACTTGCCCGGCTGAATCTCCTTCCAAAGGGGACGCCGTTGCAGGTAGAGCTCCCCCTGCGAGTTGAACAGATGCAGGTGCACGACCGGATGGATCAGACGGCTTCCGTTGTGGCACTCGCCACGCGTCGCCTTTCCGATTACGTTCCCCGATTCGTCCATGACGGGGAACAACTCCTTTGGGTTGTCGCTTGCTGTCATCGGTTAGGCTTGATTACGCAGTCGATCAACTACCTCTCGCAGTGTCTCCTGACCGCCCACGTTACCCGGGAAGATCACGTAGAGCGTATCGGCAAAACGCCCCTCGGTGACACGAATGGTCGGGATACCGGCCGCTGCCTGACCCGCTACGCGAGCCACCTTGACCTCCAGGCTGTGGGTTAGAATGTCGTGCGAGGTGATACCGCCCTTCGATACCAGGAAATCGGGTCGGAAGGGGAGTGACTTTACCGTCTCGACCAGGAATTGCGAGATCTTGATACCGAGCGCCTGGCGCTTTGCCTTGTCGTCGCAACGCACCTCACGACGCGAGGTGTAGAGGACGGGAATCTGACCACTCGCATAGAACTCTTCGGTGCGAGCCATCAACTCGGCGAGTTGAGTCGCATCGTCTTGCAAGATGCGCTCCACGTCGATCTCGATGCCTGCCGTGCCCTCCAATTGAAGCAACGCCTCCAGCTGCTCGGTACTCTTCTTGACGTGCGAACCAACCACTACGACACCGCGTGCCTGTTGCATCGGTGCTACGATATATGCCTGCTCGGCAATGCCGCTCAGGGCCTTAGGTAGCGACGATGAGCAACGCACCACGCCGCACTGGTGTTTGCGATTCGTCTCGAATTGGGCCAAAATGGCGATAGCGAGTCGACGCAAATCGCGATAGTCGAAAGCATCGGTCGAGAGGTAGCGTTTCGTGCGGTTGTCGCGCAATCTGGCGGCCAGATCGGTCGTGCGAATATCCTCCAACGTGAGGTGCGCCACCTGCTCGGGAAGGATGGTTCCGTGGCTCTTCTCGACGATGTAATCGGTCAAGATCGAGGTGGAGTAGGCGAATACGTTGTCGCGTGCAAACTCCGTCTCGGCGGTCGGGACGAGTGTATCGCCCTGCGCCATGTAGTGCATCCCCTCGACGGTCATACGACCCGCCTCAAAGAAGGCAGGCACGAAGAGAGTAGGCATCACGGGCTGATGACCGGCTGCGGTCAGCGTCTCGAAAATCGTATCACTCTCGGCCGGGAAGTGACCACGCAGGGTCGAATCGCTGCGGCTGACAAAAAGCAGGTTGTAACCCTTCTCGCGGTTGGCCTCCAGCGTTGCCTCGACTGCTTCGCGTACAATTTTGCGCGCTGCCTCCTCGGTCATGGCGCGCGAATTGACCAAGAGGTAGAAGAAAGGAACGTTGTCCTCCAGTGCCTCGGCGATGCGTGCAGCGTTGATCTCGGTCAGCAGCAAGCAGTCGTGGACGGTCTGAATGCCTGTCGGATCGTCGTCGATGACCACCATACGCATCCGCTTGCGGCGCAACTCGTCGGTGATGCGGCGACGCATCTCGTTGCCCTCCTCGAAACGTCCGTATTGGCGCAGGATATGTTGCAGGGTTTGTGCCATTAGCCTCTGATTCGTTTAATGCCCAAAATTTCGCGTGCCTCCTCCGGCGTGGCGGGCTCACAACCCAGCGCACGTACCAACTCAACGAGTTTCTCGACCAGGAAGGCATTTGTCGGGGCGGTCTTGCCCTCCTCGTAGTAGAACGAATCCTCGAAGCCGACGCGTACCACCGAGGCACCCATAGCAATGGCCAGACCCAGGAAGTGCAGGTCCTTCATCGAGTCGTTGTTCAGACCCCAATGGGCATCCGCCTCCATGAGCGAGGTCATGTAGTGCAGGTTGCGGGGCGTATCGCTCAGGTTCGATGCCGTACCCGTGCCGAGGCAGAAATTGTAGCTCATCGGACGATCCAGCACCCCCTCGTCGGCCAACTTCGTGCAGGTCTCCACCTGGCTTAGATCGAAGATCTCCATCTCGGGAACTACCTTCTCCTCGCGCATGCGGCCGGCCCAATAGCGAATCTCGGGCAGGGTATTGATATAGACGCTTTCGCCGAAGTTGACCGATCCCATGTTGAGCGATGCCACCTCGACACGCGGCTCCGAAAGGCAGACACTGCGATCCTCCAGCGAGAGGGTCGAAAGACCACCCGTCGAGCCTTGGATGACGATGTCCGACTGCTCACGAATCAGATCCAGCGTGCGGCTGAATTGGGTCATGTCGAAGGTCTGCTCACCCGTCAGGTCGCGCACGTGGAGGTGCACCATCGAGGCGCCTGCTTTGGCACATGCAGCCACATCGGCAGCAATCTCCTTGGGTGTGAGGGGGTTGAACGATCCTTCGGGTACGGGCTTGCCTACGTGGCAAACCGGAGCTACGGTAACGACGATTTTGCGTTTCATATCGATCTTGAGTTTTTAGAATTTTCCTTATTTTACAAATATACGAAAAAATATCTGCTACGCAAATATTGCTTGGTCGGTTTTACGCCACAAGCGATCGCATGGTGACAAAAGAAAGAGGGCCGTTCCGGTGTGGAACAGCCCTCCGTTGCGAAATGATGGATGCGGATTAGATCTCCGTCATCGAACCCTCGGCATACTCGAACTTACCCTTCTCAACAACGTTGAACGTGTAAGCGTAGTTTACGTTCGGGCCGTAAGCATACACCTTGATCACCACCTTCTTGTACTCCTCGGGGGTCATCTCGGGATATACATAACCCAGCACGGCAGCAAATACCTCAGCCGTGTGCTCCTTGAGCTTGGCTACGATCTCATCGTCCGACAGGTCGCCCATGCCGGCAGCAGCGAAGCCGCTCTTGCAAGCCGATGCACGCCAGTCGATGTTGCCGTAGTAGGCCGAAGCACCCGTGTAGAACTCGTTGTTACCGTAGTTCGATACCCAGTAGTTGCCGGCCGGCTTCTCGCCGTTGATCGTCACGATGTCGGTCGAGATGATCACACCGGCGTTGTCACGTGCGGGAGCACCCATCGGTACATCCTTGTTGTCGTATACCCAGTTTACGCAGTACTGGTAGAAGGCCTTCGTGTCGGCGCCGTTGCCCGTGTAGTCGAGCTCCAGCGTACGGTCAACAGCCCACGTGCCCTCAGCCTTGCGGAACTGGTCGGTCTTGTCCGTGAAGTAAATCGTCTTGTTCCAAACCGAACCATCGTTTACATACTCGTCCACCTTCCACGTGGTCGAACCACCGGCATAGCAGCGATAAGCTACGTAAGCTACATCACCCTCCAGTGCATAGGGCTGCGTCTTGCCTAGGAACTTGGGCAGGTAGTCGTCCTGTGCCGGGTTGGTGAAGTTGCCATACTTCTGGCCCATCTCCGTGTAGTCCGAGGGCTGTACGGCTACGATCGTTGTCTCCTCGAAGGCCGAACCGTTCCACTTGTAGTATGCGTACTTCTTCTCGCTCGAGAGCGGCTTGAAGGCCGTAGCCTCGTTGGCAGCCGTGCTCGTAGCCTCTACCTTCGTTACGATCATGTTGATGAACTTGCCGCTCGAGATCGAGCAGAAGTAACCGTAGAGCGTGCAAGCCAGGCCATCGGTCAGCTGCTCCTTCACGGCATCCGTAGCACCATAAACGCTACCCTGAGCTGTCGTAGCACCCTCGACGATGAAGTTGATGTACTTGCTTACCGAAGCCGTACCCGTCATCTTGGCATAGATGGCATAACCATCCTCGGTACGCGAAGTCAGCAGCTCGTCCATCACGGCACCCGTCAGCTCCATCGGAGCGGGGTACTTCACCTCGGTCGTGCCAACCTTCTCTACCGTACCACCCTGAATCTGGAAACCCTTGTTGTACGACGAAATCGTACCCGAAACGGTTACCACGTCACCAACTACGAAGCCCGTCGTCTTGTAGAGCAGTACCGAACCGCCGTTGTCGGTCAGGATCGGGCCCTGGGTCGACTCGGCCGAAATGTAACCCTTGATCTCTACAGCGTCGCCCTTCTTGGCTGCGCCGAGTACCGAGGTGTAGTCGTTGCCCAGGTCGATGGCCGGAGCCTCGTCTACGCTGACAACGATCATGTTGATGTACTTGCCACCCGAGATCGAGCAGAAGTAGCCATAGAGCGTGCACTCCTTGCCGTCCGTTACCTGCTCCTTCACCTTGTCCGTGATGCCGTAGATGCTACCCTGAGCCTTCTCGGCACCGGCCACCTTGAAGTTGTAGTAGTTACCGCTGATGGCGGGCGTACCGGTCATCTTGGCGAAGATGGCATAACCATCCTCGGTGCGCGTCGTGAGCAGCTCGTCCATCATGGCACCCGTCAGCTCAACGGGAGCGGGGTACTTCACCTCGGTCGTGCCGACCTTCTCGATCGTAGCGCCCTGGATCTGGAAACCCTTGTTGTACGACGAGATCGTACCCTTTACCTTTACCTGGTCGCCAATAGCCACGTCAGTCGTCTTGTAGAGCAGTACCGAACCACCCAGATCGGTCAGGATCGGACCCTGTGCCGACTCGGCCGAGATGTAACCGTTGATCTCTACGGCGTCACCCTTCTTGGCCGTACCCAGGACGGTCGTGTAGGCGAACTCCGGAACAACGGGCTCCTCCTCCTCAACCTCTTTCTGGGGCTCCTCTGCAGCGTAGTTGTAGGTTACGGCAACATAGTCACCGGCCTCCAGACCCTCGCTCGGCAGTACGTTCTTCAGCTTCGAGATCGTAGCGGGCGTAACAGCCTTTACATACTCCTCTTCGCTCTCCCAGATCGTTTTGTAGTTATCCTCCGAAACGGTGTACGAAGTGGCAGCGTTCATCTTCACGATCTCGGCGGGAACGTCGAGAGCCGTCGTGTAGGTCACCATCGCAATCGAGTTGTTGTCGAAGGTGGGGTAGGCCGAGGCGAGGTAAGCCGGAATATAAGCGGCAGCCTCATCCTGGTTTGCAAAATACTTGTTCTTGCCAATGGCTGCAAGCGCATCCACGGCCTCCTGACCGGCAGCTGCAGCGTTGGCTTTGTTGGTCGAGTTCTTCGAGATGGTCGAGTAGTCGTCGGCCGTCAGCGTCAGCTCGACACTCTGTACATCCGTGATCTCGGTCTCAGGCTCGTAGCCGTCGATCATGTGCTCGTTGTAGAAGTCGGCCTCGCAACCCCAGCTTACCATAGCTACGGCAGCAAGCGACAAGAGCTGTTTGATATACTTATTCATAATTGTCGTCGTTTAGAAGCGGATTTTAAGACGGAGCGTGTAGGTGCGACCGAACGAATACATCACGGCGTAGCAATCCTCCCAGCCCTTGGCATCGGTAGCACACTGGGCATCCATGATGCTCTGCATGTTGTAGATGTTGTTTACGTTACCGTAGAGGGTAGCGTTGATGTTGCCGATCTTGAACGAGTAGCTTGCCGAGAGGTCCATCTGGTGGCTCCACGGAATACGCCACGGGTCGTTCACGTTCACAGCCGTGTTGGGCGTCAGGTTCGAACCGAGGTAGAAGTCGGCATAGTTGTTGGCATAGACATTCCAATCGGCACTTACGCGCAGACCCTTCATCGGGAAGAAGTCAACACCCAGTGCAGCGGTCGTCTGAGCCGAACCAGCTACGTGAATATCCTTCTGGTTCAGGTCGATCCAAGCGTGGTCCTCGGCCATGATACCCGAAGCGACCGTACCGTCGAGCTTCGTGGTCATCGGCTGACCCTGCGAGTCGTAGATGTAGCCGCGCGTGTTGCTCGACCAGATCCAGTCGCCCACCGAAACCATACCCGTCAGGTTCATCCAACGCGTCGGCTTGTAGCGGAAATCGAGCTCGATACCCATGTGGCGGGCATCAACACCGGTCATGTTTACACGAGCGTAGTCACCGTTCGACATGAGCTTCGAACGTACATCGGCCTTATCCATCCAGAGCGTGTAGTAGGCGTTCAGGTTTACGGCCAGCTTCTCCGTGCGCAGACCATAACCACCCTCTACCGAGAATACCTTCTCGTTTACGGCGTCGGGGTTGGTCATGTGGCTCGTCGTCGACTGGAGGAATGCACCACCCGAGAAGAAGGGAGCACGCGAGATGTAACCTACGTTAAGGAAGACGTTCGACGACTTCGTGAAGTTCCAGTTTACACCACCCTTACCCGTGAAGCCGATGAAGTTGATCTTATCCGACTCCTGGTGAGCCTCGTCGTAGTAGAAGCGGTCAACACGCCAGTAACCCGTGTTCGATACCGAACCCGATACGAAGGCGTTCAGGTTATTCTTCGTCCACTCGAGCTGAGCGAAGAGACCCTCCTGGTGTACGTGGCCGTCGTAGTCGCGGTAAACCACGTCACCTACGCCCAACTTCTCGTACTTCCAGTTCGGATCGGCAGCAGCAGCGTTGTTGATAGCCTTTACGTTCTTACGGTCAGCATCGTCGATGAAGTACTCACCGCCGTAGAGATCGACGATCTCGTTCGTGTGCTCACCAATGTAGTAACGTACATCGACACCGGCCGAGAGCTCGAGGTTCTTGGCAATCTGGTTCGTGTAGGTCGAGAGCAAACCATACCACATGTGGTTGTTCTTGCTGTCCGACATTACCATGTTCGAACCCGTTGCGCTGGCAGCATTCATATCCTGGATGGCACCGTAGTCGAACGTACCGTCAGCCTTACGGAAGTCGTAGCGCAGGATACCGTTGTTCGAGCCGTTCCACATAGCGCGATCGGCCGACGTACGACCCTGACCCGAGTAACCGCCACCGCGACCAATCGACATGTAGAGGGCCGTCGAGAGCGACGACTTGTAGTCGATCTGCCACTGGTGGTTCAGCGAGATCTGCGGCTTGTGGTAGTGGTTCCACTGCGAGGTGCGCTCCTTGCCGTTGTTGTCGAAACCGTAAACGGCGTTGTAGCGATACTTATCCTCCTCGCCCATCCACTTGGCTACCTTGTCCCACTCCTTGATCGAGAGACCGGCATAGAGGGGCTTGCGCTGGTTGTGGCTCTGGGGAGCACCAAAGGCGGTCAGCGAGAGCTGATGGTGGTCGTTCAGACGCTTCGAAACGTTCACGAACCAGTTGTAACCCTCAAACGAGGTGCCCTGTACGTAACCGTCACCCCAACGCTTGGCCAAGAGCAGGCTCATGGCCCAACCGCTCTTCGTCAGACCCGTCGAGAGGCTCATCGAGATGTTCTGCAGACCGTCGTTACCTACACCGTACGAGAACGTACCGCCCTTCTTGGCGTCGATCGTGTTGGTTACGATGTTGATCGTACCACCGACCGAAGGCGACGAGATCTTCGAAGCACCCATACCGCGCTGCGTCTGCATCGAGCGGGTTACATCCGACAGACCGGCCCAGTTCGACCAGTACACGCCGCCCCACTCCATGTCGTTCACGGGCACACCGTTGATCATCACGGCTACGTTGGCCGACTTGAAACCACGCATGTTGATCTTCGAGTCACCGAAGCCACCACCGTCTTTCGTTACGTAAACACCCGGCGTCGACTTCAGAATCTCGGGGAACTCCTGGCCACCGAGCTTGTACTCGATCTCCTGAGCCGAGACGGTCGAAACGGCCACCGGCGTCTTGCGCTGTACGGCCACCGACTGCGTGATCACTACGTCCTGCATAGCGATTGCCTCGGGCTGGAGCTTAATCGTGCCCAGCGCCTGGCGCGAAGCCGACGTCGAAATCTTCAACGTCGTCGTCTTGTAGTTCAGGTAGCTGATCTGGATCTCCTCGGCGCCCTTCTTTGCCTGCAGCGAGAAGGTACCATTCAGATCCGAGCTCGTACCCTGTGTCGTACCCGGGACGATGATCGTGGCACCGATCAGCGGCTGATCGCTTTCATCTACGATCGTACCCGTGACGACGGTCTGTGCTGCGGCGGTAAACCAAAGCGACAGACCAACCATCAGAAGTAAAAGTTTCTTCATAAATGTTTGTTTAAGTGAATAAATAAAGTTTGTGTTTGTTTATATCTTTCGAGTTTGTTGTTTTCTCCCGGAAGAGTCCGCAACCATACCCGTTTGTAGCATACACTTTGACGCCTCTTTACAAAGTTGGCGATAAAAATGAAATAAAAGAGCGGTTTGCGTCATAAATTGTTAAAATTTTATGAACAAACCAGCTCTTTTGTAATTTTTAATTTATTAGATCAGCCCTCGCCCAAACTTCTGAATACGCCCCTCTTCGGTCAGTGCCACGGTAATCTTGTCCAGCACACCGTTGATGAAGTTGCTCGAACCGGGCGTCGAGTAGTATTTCGAGATCTCGATCCACTCGTCCATGGTCACCTTGACGGGAATCGACGAGAAGTTGATCAACTCGGCCATGGCGATCGAAATAATCAGCGTATCCATCAACACAACGCGCTCCAGATCCCAGTTCGAGGTATAACGCTCGATGTATTGTTGGTATTCGTTGTGGTTAACGAGCGCCTTCTCGAAGAGCGTCTTGACAAACTGCGGATCCTCCTCGCTCTTGAACTTATCGGCAACGCGCAACTCCTTGTGCGACGGACGCATGTTGCTCAGCGTGCGCTGCACCATCATCAAGATGTAGGGCAGGTCGTCCGACCAGAGGATCGACATCTCCTCCAGCGCATCGTCCAAAGCGGGGAAGTCGGCCAACAGGTCGTAGAGTTTGTCTACCAGGATGCGATCCTCCTCAAACGAACGCTCATCGCGCATCATGTAGGCCTTGAAGTACTCGGTCTCGCTCAACTGCTGATAGATCGAACGAATCAGCTCGGGGTAGTTGTTCCACGAGAGTTTCTTGGCTGCCACGTGGTCGTTGATCGCATCCGTCACGGAGATGGTGCGAATGACCTGGTTGTCGATGAATTTGGTGTTGGGGTTCAGATCCTCGAACGTGGGGAGCTTCTTTTGCTTGGCGATCTCCTGTCGCTCGGTAGCGTACTTTACGAGTGCTTCGGGGAGCGTGAGCAGTTGAAAATAGAGGTCATAGGCCTTGTCGATCGACGCCATCAGGGTCTTCTCGGTGGCGATCATGTTGTCTGCATCGCTTTGCAGGTGGGCATAGAGTGCCTTGGCAACTTTGATGCGGAGTAATCTTCTGCTTAACATATCGTAGAACGTATTTTTATTGTCTCGTAAATTCGGACGCAAAGATATAAAAAATAAGCGAAAACGGTTGGCCACGGAGCGAAAAAAACGAGGAAAGTTTTTCAACAATCCTCGTTTCTTGGTTAGATGTGGGCTTTAGCGACGGAATCCACCGCGACCCATCGGCATCTTGGGCATCTTGCCACCGGCGCCGGCCACCATCTTCATCATCTTGCGCGTGTCCTCGAACTGCTTCATCAGGCGGTTCACGTCGGCCATCGTCGTACCTGAACCCTTGGCGATGCGCTCACGGCGACGGGCGTTGATGATCTCGGGCTTCTCGCGCTCCTCGGGGGTCATCGAGCCGATAATCGCCTCAACCTGCTTGAAGGCATCGTCCGGAATATCGACATCCTTGAGCATCTTACCCATGCCCGGGATCATCGAGGCCAGGTCCTTCAGATTACCCATCTTCTTCACCTGCTGGATCTGCTGGATGAAGTCGTTGAAGTCGAACTGGTTCTTCACCAACTTCTTCTTCAGCTTGCGGGCCTCCTCCTCGTCGAACTGCTCCTGAGCGCGCTCTACGAGCGAAACCACATCACCCATGCCGAGGATACGGTCGGCCATACGCTCGGGGTGGAATACCTGCAGGGCATCCATCTTCTCGCCACTCGAGATGAACTTCAGCGGCTTATCGACCACCGAACGGATCGAGATGGCGGCACCACCACGCGTATCACCATCGAGCTTCGTCAGAACCACGCCGTCGAAATCGAGGCGGTCGTTGAACTCCTTGGCGGTGTTTACGGCATCCTGACCCGTCATCGAATCCACCACGAAGAGGGTCTCCGAGGGGTTTACGGCAGCCTTGATAGCGGTAATTTCCTGCATCATCGCCTCGTCCACAGCCAGACGACCGGCCGTATCGACAATCACCACGTTGTAGGACTTCTGACGCGCATACTGGATGGCGTTCTGGGCGATCTCGACGGGGTTCATGTTGCCCTCCTCGGTGTAGACCTCGACGCCTACCTGCTGACCGAGAATCTTGAGCTGGTCGATAGCGGCGGGACGATAGACGTCACCCGCCACGAGCAACACCTGACGGCCCTTCTTCGACTTGATCATCTGGGCCAGCTTGCCCGAGAAGGTCGTCTTACCCGAACCCTGCAGACCGGCAATCAGCACCACGGCGGGCGTACCCTCCAGCTTGATGTCGGTAGCAGTACCGCCCATGAGCAGTGCCAGCTCATCGCGCACGATCTTGGTCATCATCTGACCCGGCTTCACAGCCTTCAGTACATCCTGGCCCAGCGCCTTCTGCTTTACCTGGTCGGTGAAGCTCTTGGCTACCTTGTAGTTAACGTCGGCATCGATCAGAGCACGACGGATCTCTTTGAGCGTCTCGGCGACGTTGATCTCGGTAATACGGCCCTCACCTTTGAGGATCTTAAATGACCGTTCGAGTTTATCGGTTAAGTTTTCAAACATAGACTCTTGAATTTGTGCGTTTTTTGATTCGCGTGGCAAAGATAGAGAAATAAATTCAAAATGCAGAATGCAACATTCAAAATTATCGGCCGAAATGGCCAATTGCCATAATAATATCGCTATCTTTGCGTTTGAGAATCAGTTGCAACTTCTAATTACCCCGCTTTTTATGAAACGTCTCCTCCTTTTGGTCGCCGTGGTTGGCTTATGTGGCTCGGTCGCGGCACAAAATGATGCTCCCGACACCGAAATCGTGCAACGCCCCTCGCGTACGGCCTATGCCAATCAGGCGGGTATAAAGTTTGACGTGATGGGCAGCCTGGCGAATCACGGTGGTCCCGAGATGGTCTTCCTGGCGGCCGAATATAGCCACTATTGGTGGAATAATTGGGGCATTCGTGCCGGATTGAAGTATGGTGTAAACCACGATGAGGTCTATTCCATGCCGCTGCATGTTTCGTGGCGAGCCACACCCCGCACCTCCCGCAGAGGTCGCGATGCCCGTGCCTATTATGTCTTTCCATACGAGCGACCCCGTCCCGATGGCGATACCCACCGCTACTATTATGACGAGTACTATCCGTTGCGCGAGAAGGGGGTAGGGGGTGTGCTGTCGGATATGGCACTCGGAGCAGTAACGGCCTCTTCGCCCGTGGTTTTCGATCTGCATGCAGGTTTTACGCCTACCATGCTCGGGCAGGGAACTTATCAGCATGATGGTTATTGGATGGGTACTTATGAGGTGCGTCGCCGCTTTATGTGCTCGTTTGATGTGGGCGGTCGCGCCATGTTTCAGGTGTGGCGATTTGGCTTGTTGTTCGACGTGACTTACCAGCTGATGTTGACCGATAATTTCCGCTATGAGGGGACAAAATGTTCGCGCCACTATATCCATGTAGGTGCAGGTGTTGTCTATCGATTTTAAGCGACAAAAGTTCAATAATTAATCATATATTGAACTTTTAAGGGCCATGAAGATAAATAATTTACAATAATCCTGCCTCGTAGTAGAGCACGATCTGCTCCAACACGCGGTCTTCATCCTCTTTGTTGTATTGCGATTTGAGGTCGTGGCCGAAGAGTTTTCCGACCCCCTGCCAGAAGCTCGCCACAAAACCACCGCGAAACTCGCGAATCACCTCGTAGGCCGTGTACTCTGTTTCGCGGTCGATGAGTTTCACCAGTACGCGCCCTTGTGTGCGGGTCATGCGCTTGGCTACGGGGGTGTACTCCTCCAAAATTTGGTTGTAGCAATGCTTGATGTAGGCGCGTTGGCGTTTTTTCCCTCGGATGGTCAGCAGTTGTTGCTCCATTTCGTAGAGCTTGCCTTTGGCAATCTGCGCCAAGGGGTAGACCTTCTTGACGGCATCGACCAGGCGACGGTACTTTCTCAGGTCGGCCGGACGGTTGAAGACATAGACGGGCAGAATGTCCACCTGCAGGGTCGAGTCGCTCCCCATGATGGCCCAGCCGCTACGACGAGCACCACGCGGACGCTTGGCAACCCGTTGCTGGGCTGTCACTTCACCTGCCGCGAGTAGCAGAAGCATGCCGACGATGAGCCACTTTTTCATTTTTTTTGTACCTTTACCGCAAATATACAATAAAAACGGAAATTTTACGCAGAAAGTATGTTGGAAAAAGGATTGAAGGCGACCGCTACGGTGGTCGTTACCGAGCAGAATACAGCCCGCACGATGGGTTCGGGCGATTTGGAGGTCTTTGCTACCCCTGCGATGGTGGCTTTGATGGAGAACGCCGCCATGACGGCGGTGGCTGCAGCGCTACCCGAGGGCTCGACCACGGTCGGCTCGGAGATGAATTGCTCGCACATCAAGCCCTCGAAGTTGGGGGCAAAAATTACGGCTACGGCTGTATTGACGGCGGTTGAGGGGCGTAAGCTTACCTTCACGGTGGGCGCTACGGACGAGCAGGGCATCATCGGCGAGGGTGTGCATGTACGTTTCGTGGTGGACCGCGAGCGGTTTATGGCAAAGCTGTAGAAAATTCAAAAAAATAGTATTTAATAATTCAAATATTGTCCATACATTGTTTAGGAATTGAGTTATTATTTAACTTCTGTACAGCTATTGAATGAAAGTTAAAAAGAGATCGTCCAAGATCTCTTTTTTCTTTGCGCAACCCGCCCTTAAGTGAGAGTGCCGGCATGAGGACAAAAAAAAGAGGCTCAAAAAGCCTCTTTTCTTTGGTTGAACTGCCGGGACTCGAACCCAGAACGACAGAACCAAAATCTGCTGTGTTACCATTACACCACAGTTCAATCCGTTGCTCGAAAGCGACGGCAAAGGTAGCTAAAAAATCTGAATTTGCAAAAACTCCTCCTCGAAATACCAATTTTGGATTTTGAAATTTGAAATTTGCATCTGAAAGTAGTACTTTTGCACCTATGAATCTTTTCAAACATGGCCCGTTTAGGCTGGAGTCGGGGGTGGAACTCCCGGCGCTTGAGATAGCCTACCACACCTACGGTGAGCTCAATGCCGACCGATCGAATGTGGTATGGGTTTGTCACGCCCTGACGGCCAATTCCGATGTGGCCGATTGGTGGCCCCACACGGTGGAGGAGGGGCGTTTCCTCGATCCGAAGGATCACTTTGTTATCTGCGCCAACATCCTCGGTTCGCACTACGGCACGACCGGCCCGCTTTCGGTAAATCCCACGACGGGAGAGCCCTGGTATGGCGATTTTCCGCACTACACGATCCGCGATATGGTCTCGGCGCATCGCTGTTTGGCCGATGCGTTGGGGATTCGACAGATCGACACGCTGGTTGGTAGCTCGGTAGGTGGTTTTCAGGCCGTAGAGTGGGCGGTGACGGAGCCGGAGCGATTCTCGAAATTGGTCCTCATTGCCACCGATGCCAAGGCCTCGCCCTGGACGATTGCCATCGACGAGACACAGCGCATGGCCATCTTCGCGGATCAGAGCTACGGCGAACGGCGTGACGATGCCGGTATGCAGGGCATGGCCGCTGCACGCGCGATCGGTCTTTTGACCTACCGCGGTTCGCTCGGCTACAACCTCACGCAGCAGGATCATGAGCCGAACCCGGCGGTGCATCGCGCCTCGACCTACCAGCAATACCAGGGCGAGAAGCTCTGCCGCCGCTACAACGCCTACTCCTATGTGGCGATTCTCGATGCCTTCGATACGCACGACGTGGGGCGCGACAGAGGTGGCCTGGAGGTGGCTTTAGGGCGCATTACGGCTCAGACGGTGGTGGTAGGTATTACCTCTGATATTATTTTTACGCCGGCCGAGATGCGTGCCCTCACGGAGCGCATTCCTGCGGCCCGCTACTATGAAATCGACTCGCCCTTTGGTCACGACGGCTTCCTGGTCGAGCACGAGCAACTGAACAGCATTATTTACCCCTTTATCAATAACCAGACCGACCATGAGTAACATTAAAATTGGTCTTTTCGGATTCGGCGTCGTAGGCCAGGGAGTCTATGAGGTAATCCGCAAGTCGAAGAATGCCCACGCCGAGATTGTCAAAATTTGCGTGCACGACCTCACGAAGCCCCGCCAGGTGGAGGTCCCTGCCTCGCTTTTGACCGATAAGGCCGAAGATATTTTGAACAACCCCGAAATTAACCTCATCGTCGAGGTGATCAACAACGCCGAGGATGCCTTCTCGATCGTGAAGACTGCCTTGGAGAAGGGGATTCCTATTGTGTCGGGTAGCAAGGCGATGTTGGCCAAGCACCTGCCCGAGCTGATTGAGTTGCAGAAAAGGCACAACGTGGCGCTGCTATATGATGCCTCGTCGTGTGGCTCGATTCCCGTGATCCGCAACTTGGAGGAGTACTACGACAACGACCTGTTGCTGGAGGTGAAGGGTATTTTGAACGGCTCGTCGAACTACATCCTTTCGCGTGTCTTTGACCACAAAGAGCCCTACGAAAGTGCCCTCCGCAAGGCGCAGGAGCTGGGCTTCGCCGAGACCGATCCGTCGTTCGATATCGAGGGCTACGACTCGCTCTTTAAGCTGGTAATCATTACCGTGCATGCCCTGGGTACCTATGTCGCTCCCGAGAAGATCTTTACCTACGGCATCTCGACCATCCACGACTCGGATATTCAGTATGCCCGCGAGAAGGGTGTGAAGATTAAATTGGTAGCGCAGGTGGTGAAGGTGAGCGACGAACACTTCACGATGTTCGTGATGCCCGAATTTGTCAGCCCCAATAAATATATATATAGTGTGGATGACGAGTACAACGGCGTGGTGATTCGCGGCGAATGCTACGACCGCCAGTTTATGTTCGGCAAGGGTGCAGGTTCGTTGCCGACAGCCTCGTCAATTTTGAGCGATGTGATGGCCCGTCTGCACGACTACCGCTACGAGTACAAGAAGCAGAACTACCTCCAGAAGCCGGACTACACGACCGACATCACGCTGAAGATCTATGTGCGCTACTCGCAGACCAACATCCTGCATGTGCTGAATTTCGATGCTATTCACGAGCAGTATATCTCCTCGGAGAGCAACTATGTGATTGGCGACATCAAACTATCGGAACTTTTGGCCAAGCGCGATCAGCTCCACGCCAAGGATCTTTTTATTGCGAATATTCCGATCTTCTTCCTAAACCAGGACAACTAATGGAAACGCCTCTTGTCGGTGATTTTGGCGTTATGCTTGCGTGCAAAATCCTCACATACGTTAAGTATGCTGCGGTTTTGCACACTTCACAAGCCTAAAAATCCCTCGACAATAGTCGTTCCCGAGTGAGCGGAGGGAATCGGCGAAGCATCATCCTGAACAAAGTGAAGGATCTCTATTCAGTCAAAAGACTAATTAGAGATCCTTCGTTGTATTGCTCTTAGCGCTTGTTTATTGCACTTTCCGCAGTGCTTTGGCCAGCTGGTCGGGGCAAGAGGTACCGCGACCACGGCAGTCAATACCTTCGAGACGGGCAATGGCCTCCTCGATCTTCATCCCTTGCACGAGTGCCGCTACGCCCTGCGTGTTGCCGTGGCAACCGCCAACGAACGACACCTGGCAAATCGTATCCTCCTCAACGGTCAGGATGATCGCCTGTGAGCAGGTGCCTTGGGTGGGGTAGGTGATGGTCTTCTTCATAGTGATCTTGGATTAAAAAAGGTGGCCCGTCAAAGTAGAGCCACCTCTCTTATTTTCGGCTAAACCGATTACTGCTGCTGCAGACCCGTGGGATCGGCTACAACCATGTTCTTGTCGATGCGCAGCGTCACGTTGCTGTCCACCTCGAGCAGCAGGGTGGTCTCCTTGACCTCCTTGACCGTAGCGTAGATACCGCCGGCGGTGATCACCTTGTCGCCCTTCTTGAGGTTGTTGCGGAACTCCTGCATCTGCTTGCGGCGCTTGGCCTCGGGACGCCACATGAAGAGCCACATCACGAGGAACATCAGACCGAGCATGATCAGGAAACTGTACTGCTGCATGAAGCCGGGTTGCGGCTCAACGGGTGCAGCCTGAAGGAAATTAATCATTGCTTTCTTGTTTATTAGGTTTGTCAATTATGCAAATATACACTTTTTTCTTGGTTTCGCAAAACCGCTATTCGATATCGGCCTCGACATAGAGTCGGAGCGGCTCTGGGCTTGCGTTGAGGTAGAGTCGGAGGAGCTTGAGTTGCCATCCCCACTCGCCACGCGCATCGAAACGGAGCATCATCTGCCGCTTTTCGCCCGGCATAAGGGGTTGATTCTCAAACTCGAGTGTCGTGCATCCGCAAGTGCGCTCCACCTGCCGAATCACAATCGGAGTGGCGCTTTCGTTGACGAGTTGCAGCGGTTTTTCGGCAATCTCGCCCTCGCGCATCCGCCCGAAACGAATCGTGTCCGAACCGCCCAGGCGAGCAATCGAGTCCGTAAGGATGATCTTTTGGCCGTAGGGTGCTGCCTCTTTGGGTTGCGGCTTGCTGCCACACGCCACAAAGAGCAACAAAATGACCAGCCCGACCAGCGATCTCATGGCTTCTTGCTTTTTGTCCTTGCAAACTCACCTCAAAAGGGGCTTCTCTCTTTTCTACTTGCAAACTCACCTCAAATGGGGCTTCTTAAGCCCCCCTACATACGCTCGGGAACGTCGATACCCAGGAGCTTCATACCCTTGCGGATCACCTGCGATACGATCAAGGCCAACTGCAGACGGAACTTGCGCACCTCGGCGTTCTCCTCGCGGAGAATCGAGTGGTCGTGGTAGTAGCCGTTGAAGGTCTTGGCCAGCTCGTAGATGTAGGCGCCGATGATCGAGGGGGCAAAGTTCTCGCCGGCAGCAGCTACCGTAGCGGGGTAGTCCGAGAGCATCTTCACGAGCTCGATCTCCTCCGGAATCAGCGCAGCCTCGGCCTTCGTGTCGTAGGCGATACCCTGCTCGGCCGCCTTACGCAGCACGGAGCAGATGCGGGCGTGGGTGTACTGGATGAAGGGACCCGTGTTGCCGTTGAAGTCGATCGACTCGCGCGGATCGAATAACATCGTCTTCTTGGGGTCTACCTTGAGGATGAAGTACTTCAGAGCACCCAGGCCGACCATCGTCGATACAGCCTCGGCCTCCTCCTCCGTGCAACCGTCCAATTTACCCAGCTCGGCCGACATCTCGCGGGCCGTCTTGACCATATCCTCGATCAGATCGTCGGCATCGACTACCGTACCCTCGCGCGACTTCATCTTGCCCTCGGGCAACTCCACCATACCATACGAGAGGTGGGTGATGTGGTCGCTCCACTCGGCATAACCGAGCTTCTTCAGGACGAGCTTCAGCACCTGGAAGTGGTAGTTCTGCTCGTTACCCACGACATAGATCATATCGTCGAGCTTGTTGTCCTCGAAACGACGGAAAGCCGTGCCGAGGTCCTGCGTCATGTAAACCGACGTGCCGTCGCCACGCAGCAGGAGCTTCTCGTCCAGTCCGTCACCCGTCAGGTCGATCCATACCGAGTTGTCCTCGCGGCGGTAGAATACCTCCTTTGCAAGACCCTCCTCGACGAGCGATTTGCCCAAAAGGTAGGTCTGCGACTCGTAGTAAACCTTGTCGAAATCGACACCCAGGGCCTTGTACGTCACATCGAAGCCGTCATACACCCAGCCGTTCATCGTGGTCCACAGAGCGCGAACCTCCTCGTCGCCCGTCTCCCACTTGCGCAGCATCTCCTGTGCACCGCGCATGATCGGGGCCTGCTTCTTGGCCTCCTCCTCGCTCATGCCCTCGGCCATGAGCTCCTTGATCTCGGCCTTGTAGTGCTTGTCGAACTCCACGTAGTATTTACCCACGAGGTGGTCGCCCTTCATGCCCGACGAGGCTGGCGTTTCGCCCGCGCCGTAGAGTTGCCAGGCAAGCATCGACTTGCAGATGTGGATACCGCGGTCGTTGACCAGGTTGGCCTTGATGACCGAGTGGCCGTTAGCCTTCAGAATCTCGGCTACCGAGTAACCCAGGAGGTTGTTGCGGATGTGACCCAGGTGCAGGGGCTTGTTGGTGTTGGGCGACGAGTACTCGATCATGATCGTGCGGCCCGTAGCGGGGGCATAACCGAACTCCTTGTCGGCAATGATCTCCGTAAAGCGGTCGGCCCAGAACGAGGGGTCGAGCTCCAGGTTAAGGAAGCCCTTGATCACGTTGAAATCCTTGATCTCGGCCTGGTTCTCCTTGAGCCATGCGCCAATCTCGTTGGCGGTCATCTCGGGGCTCCTGCGGCTCTTTTTGAGGAGCGGGAAGGTGACCAGCGTATAGTCGCCGGCAAACTCTTTGCGGGTCTTCTGAATCTGCAGCTGCTCACCCGTGAGCGGGCCGTAGAGTGCCTCGACTGCACCTTGCACAGTGTCGGCTATAAATTTTTCGATGTTCATAAGTCAAAATTTGGGTACAAATTTAGCGTTTTATTGCCAATAATCCACTATTTTTGCGCAAGAAAACCGCTAAAGTAATGAAAATTGCCGATCTTGATTTGGGCGAAAAGCCCCTCTTGCTTGCTCCGATGGAGGATGTGACCGACCCTTCGTTTCGCTATATGTGCAAACGATTCGGGGCGGATATGGTCTATACGGAGTTTATCTCCTCCGACGGATTGATGCACGAGGCGGCCAAATCGTTGCGTAAACTCAACATCGACGACGGCGAGCGCCCCGTGGGTATTCAGATCTACGGCAACCGCATCGAACCGATGGTCGAGGCGGCCAAGATGGCCGAGGCGGCAGGCCCGGAGGTGATCGACATCAACTTCGGCTGTCCGGTGAAGAAGATCGCGGGCCGTGGGGCTGGGTCGGGTATGATGCGCGATGTGCCCTTGATGGTCGAGATGACCCGCCAGATTGTCGAGGCGGTGAAAAAGCCCGTGACGGTGAAGACGCGCCTGGGTTGGGACGAGGAGTCGAAGAATATCGAGGAGATCGCCCTGCGCCTGCAGGATGTGGGTATCGCGGCACTGACGATTCATGGTCGCACACGCGCCCAGATGTATCGCGGCGAGGCGGATTGGACGCTGATCGGCAAGGTGAAGAATAACCCGCTGATCAAAATCCCGATCATCGGTAACGGTGATGTCGATTCGGGCGAGAAGGCAGCCGAGATGTTCGACCGATATGGCGTGGATGGCGTGATGATCGGTCGTGCTACCTATGGCCGACCCTGGATCTTCGAGGAGTGCAAACACTTCCTTCGTACGGGCGAGAGAATGCCCCAACCCTCGGTGGTGGAGCGTGTGAAGATTGCCAAGGAGCATTTGGCAAAATCCTTGGAGGTCAAGGGCGATTATGTCGGCATCCTGGAGATGCGCCGCCACCTGACGAACTATTTCAAGGGGCTGCCCGACTTTAAGCCTACGCGCATGAAACTCGTCACCTCGCTCGATGTCGAGGAACTGTACACTACGCTGGACTATGTGGCCGAGCGATGGGGCGATTGGGATATGAGCCAAACCGTTCCCGCCCCGCTGTCACACGATATATAAACCATACCGCTATGAAAATCACGAAGAAAGAGGATTTCCTGCCCGAACGTCACGACTACACGGAGGAGGATGCCCGATTCATGGAGTTGGCCATTAAGCTCTCGGAGGAGAACGTCGATCTGGGTGGCGGCCCCTTTGGTGCCGTTATTGTACGCGATGGCGAGTTGATTGCCACGGGTACGAACCGTGTTGTGCCGAATAACGACCCCACGGCTCATGCCGAGGTGACGGCCATCCGCAACGCCTGCCAAAAACTCGGCACCTTTCAGCTCGACGGCTGTACGGTTTACTCCTCGTGTGAACCCTGCCCCATGTGCCTCTCGGCGCTCTATTGGGCGGGTGTGAAACGCATCTGCTACGGCAATACGAAAGCAGATGCCAAGGGGATCGACTTTGATGATTCGTTCATCTACAACCAGCTCGAACTCGATTACTCGGAGCGTCAAATTCTCTGCGAACACTTCATGCGTGACCGCGCTCTGAAGGCCTTCCAAAAGTGGGCGGCGAAGACCGACAAGGTCGAATATTAGTGGTTTTTCCATTTTATGCGGAGCCTTTCGCACTTCCCTCGAAAGCCCCGAAATCTTCTCGCCTAAAATGAAAAAAGCAGACTAAGAGTCGGCCTTTTGTTTCGCTTTTGGGAATTGAAGTCCCCCTTTTCAAAGGATAAAACATTGGCAAGAATATAAGTTGTGCTTAGTGTGATGTTGTAGAGTTGGTGGGAGATTCGCGCAAAAGAAATCATTTTATTCCACCACAATTGCAAAGGTTACCCGACTCTCCTCATTGTGTTTGAGGCGCAAGGAGCCGCCGTGGAGGCGGAGGATTTGGCGAGAGACGGCGAGGCCGATGCCTGAGCCGTCGGTTTTGGTTGTAAAGAATGGCGTGAAGATATTTTCGGCAACCTCGGCTGGGATTGCCGAGCCGTTGTTTGTAATCTCAATTTGGATGCGCTCCTCGGCGTCAATGGTTGAGCGGATGGTTATCTTGCGGTCGCAATCCTGCGCCAAGAGTGCTTCGGTGGCGTTTTTCAGCAGATTGACCATCACCTGCGACATCAGCGCACGGTCGGCATAGAGCATAGTATCTGCGGGCTCGATGCTCGTTTCAACCTCAATACCCTCGTGCGGAATGAGCGACAGCGACTCCGCCACCAACTCCGAGAGGTAGAACGGTGCTTTCTGCGGTGCGGGGATGCGCGTTACGGCACGGAACGAATCGACAAAGCGGAGCAGACGATCCGAGGTCGCGTGTATCGTTTCGAGTCCTTGTCGCATCGTCTCGGCATCGCCCGACGACGAGAGGAGCGTATGGCTTATAGAGGTTATAGGCGCAAGCGAGTTCATAATCTCGTGCGTAAGGATGCGCGTCAGTTTCTCCCACGACTCCACCTCCTTGCGGTCCAGCTCCTCATGGATATTGCCGATAGAGATTACCTTCAAACGCTTGCCCCCGAACTCCATGGCCGAGCAGCTCAGCACCAAATTTTGGTCGCCAATCTCGGTCGTGAAACGTGCGGTAAGCTGTGCGCCCGGCTCGATGCGGTGCATCGCCTCGCAAAGCTCCTCGCTTAGGATGCGCAGTTGGTCGATATGGTTCAGTCGTGCCATCCCCACGATGCGGAGCGCCTTCGTGTTGGTCTGCGCCACCGTGCCGTTCTCCATCACGGTAACAATACCGATATTGGCGCACTCCATAATCAGCTCAAAGTATTTCTCTCGCTCGCGAATCTGCATCTTGGCGTTATCCATCACCTCCTTGATGCGGTTGAGCGATTGATTGACCAGTGCATGGCGTGTGATATTGGGATTCTCGGTAAAGCGGAATGAGTAGTCATCGTTCTGCACGGCGTTGAAGACAAACATCAGTCGCTCGACCAGTTCGTTGTAGATACGGAAGAGTCGGAAGAGGCAGAAGATAATAATCGGAATGGTCGCTATGAGGTGTGCGTGGCGGTTGGTAGCCCAGACATAGCCCGACAAGGCAGCCATCAGGATAATGACTGCTGCATAAGCACCGATTTTGCCGTAAGGTATGTTCTGCTGTCGTTTCACAAGCCGTAGCGTTTAATCTTGTTGTAGAGTGTCTGGCGGGTGATACCGAGCTGCTGTGCCACCTGCGAGAGGTTGCCGCCGCACTGTGCGATGGCGTTGGCAATGGTCTGTCGCTCCATCTCTTCGAGCGTCTGGCTCTCGTTTAAGGGGCGTTGCGAGGTGTGCAGTTCGAGGTGTTCGGGCGAGAGAATAGTGCCATCGCATAGAATCACAGCCTTCTCAATCGTATTCTGCAACTCGCGGATATTGCCCTCCCAGGCATGGGCTTTGAGCTTCTCGGCAGCCTCGTCCGAGAGCATCAGCCCCGTTTTGCCATACTTCTGCCCGTAGCGGTCGATAAATCGCTCGGCCAGGGGTACGATATCCTCCTTGCGGTTACGCAGGGGCGGAATGTGGATATGGATGGTGTTGATGCGGAAGAGCAAATCCTGACGGAACTCCCCCTTGGCGACCGCCTCGTGCAGGTCGCGGTTGGTAGCCGAGATAAGGCGAATATCTACGGGCGTAGCCTCGTTTGCTCCGAGGCGTGTTACCGCACGATTTTGCAGCACGGCGAGCATCTTGGCTTGCAGGTGGAGTGGCAGGTTACCAATCTCATCCATAAAGAGCGTGGAACCGTTGGCCGTCTCGAACTTTCCCTCACGGTCGGTACGGGCATCGGTAAACGCCCCTTTAATATGACCAAACAGCTCACTCTCAAAGAGCGTATCGGGAATAGCACCCATATCGAGCGACACCATCGCCCGGCGACAGCGAGCTGACTGGCGGTGAACCTCACGCGCAAGCACCTCCTTACCCGTACCATTCTCACCCGTAAGCAGAATGTTGGCATCGGTGATAGCCACACGCTCGATCATCTGCCTTACGCGCTTCATCTCCGCACTCTCGCCCCAATACATCTCTGTCTGTGGCTCGGCGGTCTGCTGCTTGGTTGGCTTCTTCGTTTTGCCTTTTGCTGCCTTATAGGCATTTTGGAGCGTGGCAATCAGCTTGGCGTTGTCCCACGGCTTGACAACAAAATCAAAAGCCCCCTCCTTCATGGCGCGTACCGCCAACTCAATATCGGCGTATGCGGTGAAGAGCACGACCTTTGTTTCGGGAAATTTCGCCAGCACCTCTTTGAGCCAATAGAGTCCCTCGTTGCCGGTATTGATGCCGGCGTGGAAGTTCATATCGAGGAGCACCACCTCGGGATGCTCCTTTTGTAGCGTGGTAATCAGTGCGTTGGGCGATGGCAGGGTCAGTACCTCCGCGAAGATGCCGTCCATCAGCAACTTGACCGCCGAGAGTATCGAACGGTTATCATCCACGATTAACAATTTACCTGCCTTTGCCATTTTTTTCACGTTTTCTTATCACAAAGTTAATCGAAAAACAAGGGTTGTCCAAACCTTTTACACCGATTGTCTAATTATTAGACACTTTGCAAATCGGCCTAAAATCGCAAAGTGCTGACTATCAGCGATTGGCATAGTTTGGCACACCTTTGGCACGTTTAGGGGCAGAAACCGAAAAAAACATGAAACGATTGATTTTAACCCTATTAGTGTCTAATTTTTTGACACTCCTGTGCGTAGCACAGCCGCTTACGATAGATGATTGTATGCGCTACGCCGTCGAGAACTCCGTCAGCGTAGGACAAAAGCAGTTGGCTCACGACGATAGCAAGGCAAATTACGGCGAGGCGCTGGCCTCGCTGTTCCCTGCCGTGAGTGCCTCGGTGGGCGGTGCTACGAACTTCGGTCGTGGTATTGACCCGGCAACGAATGCCTACACCAGCGTGACCACCTTTAATAATTCTTATGGCATCAGCGGTTCGATGCCCCTCTTTGCCGGTTTGCAGGGCATCAACACCGTGCGGGCAATGAAGGTGGCCCGCGAGCGGGGTGCTGTCGAGACGGAGATAGCCCGTGACGAGGTGGCTATACAGACCCTCTCGGCATATATGGATGTGGTCTACTACACCGAGGCGGTCGTGATTGCCCGTGAGCAGTTGGAGGCATCGCGTAAGACCTTGGAGCTTGCGCGCCGACAGGAGAAGCTCGGCACCAAGAGTGCAGCCGATGTGGCGGAGATTGAGTCGCAGGAGGCGAACTACGACTACCTCTTAACCACCGAGGAGAACAACCTCGCCCTTGCTTATATCAAGTTGCGTGAGGTGATGAACTATCCGCAGGGCGAAAAGTTGGAGATTGTGACCAATATCAATTTGGAGGCGTTGCCGAGTGCTACCTCGGAGCAGGCGTTGCTCGATTACGCCCTGGAACATAACCCCAAAATCATCGCCAGCCGTCACGCGACCGAGCAGAGTCGGCTGAACCTTGCTCGCGCCAAGGGTGCTTACTCTCCGTCGCTCTACCTCTCGGGCGGTTATAACACGAGCTATTACATCGACTTTGACAACAAATCGGCCTACGACCCCTTCGGCACGCAGTTCCGCAACAACCGAGGCGGATATATCCAACTCTCGTTGTCGATTCCGCTCTTCGACGGACTGAATCGCCGCTCCTCGAAGCGCCGAGCCGCCAACGCCTACCGCTCGGCACAGTTGGAGCAGGTGGCCATGGAGCGAGCCGTGGAGAGCGAAGTGTCGCAGACTTGGCAGCAGATGCAGGGCTTCGGCAAGCAGTATGTGCAGGGACAGAAGAAGGTCTCGGCGGCTGAGCTCGCCTACGATGGTGCAGCGCGCAAATTCGAGCATGGGCTGATCTCGGCTCTCGACCTGCAGACTGCCGCCAACACCTTGTTGCAAGCCAAATCGGACAAGCTCCGCGCAAGACTGCAATACATCATCAAGACCCGCATGGTCGATTATTACAACGGACAACCCTTAATCAGATAACAAATAAAACTCAAACAATATGGATATTAAATTAGAGAAGAAAACGGGCTGGAAAGCAGTTTTTCAGAAGAAGAACCTGCCCTATGCAGCAGTTGTAGTGCTGATTGGTTTTATCGGCTGGCTCATTTTGCGCGATAACTCCTCGACCTTGCGTGTCGATGCAGGGTTGGTGAATATCGCCACCGTCGAGCAGGGTGAGTTTAACGACTATGTACGCCTGACGGGTAGCGTTCAGCCGATGACCACCGTGCAGCTCTCGCCCCTCGAATCGGGCGTTGTGGAGCGTATCGTTGCCGAGGAGGGCACATCGGTAAAGCGTGGCGATGTAATCCTCGAAATGTCGAACAACTCCCTCTCGATGCAGATTTTGCAGTCGGAGGCCGACCTTGCCGAGAAGCAGAACATCCTGCGCAACACGATGATACAGATGGAGCAGGAGCGTTTGGCACTCCGTCAGGAGAAACTGCAACTCGACTTGGAGGTTAGCCGCCTTAAGCGCACCTATCAACAGAACGAAAATCTCTACAACGACAACCTCCTGGCGCGTGAGGAGTACCTGCGTGCAAAGGAGGATTACGAACTCGCGGTGCGTAAGCGCGATTTGGTCTTGGAGCGACAGAAGCAGGATTCGCTCTACCGCACCTCGCAGGTGGATCAAATGGAGGAGAGCCTGCGCTCGATGCAGCTCAATATGCAGCTTATCCGCCAGCGAGTGGATAACCTCAAAGTGAAGGCACCGATTGATGGCGAGGTGGGTATGTTGGATGCCGTTCTCGGTCAGTCGCTGCAGCAGGGCGCAAATATCGGTCAGGTGAACGACCTAACGACCTACAAGGTGCAGGCGCAGGTCGATGAGCACTATATCGACCGCGTTACAACGGGTCTTGTGGCATCGTTTGAGCGTCAGGGAGCCGAGTACGAGATGCAGCTCCGCAAGGTCTATCCCGAGGTGCGAAATGGTCAGTTCAAGGCGGACTTCCGTTTCAGCGGTGCTGCGCCCGAGAATATCCGTAGCGGTCAGACCTACTACCTCAACCTGCAGTTGGGCGAGGCTGCCGAGGCAATCCTGATACCTCGTGGCTCGTTCTATCAGGCGACGGGCGGAAGGTGGATCTATGTGGTCGATGCTTCGGGCGAGAAGGCATACCGCCGTGAGATTCGCATTGGCAGACAGAATCCGCAGTATTATGAGGTTATCGAGGGCCTTCAAGTTGGCGAGAAAGTTATAACTTCGTCGTATGATAATTTCGGAGAGAATGAAGTATTGATACTAAATAAGTAAAGTATAATTAGCGCAACCCAAAAGCCGCCCTTTTCAAAGGGAGGTTTGGAGGGATTGTAAATATGAAAAAATATAAATAACGAAGTTATGTATCTCAGAAATTTTCTAACCCTACTTCGCCGTTACACCACATCGTCGGTGCTCAACATCGTGGGTATGGCAGTGGCCTTTGCAGCGGTATATCTAATTGCCGTGCAAGTGAAGTTTGACCTATCATACAACCGAGTTGTGAAAAACTCGGAGCGTATCTATCGTTTGGATCACCCCTCGTGGTCGGATGATGGGCAGTGGGTCTTTTTCTGGAATCGACGCATTCCAACCGAGATGTGTGCCGTATGCCCCGAGGTGGAGGCTTCCGGTGCGATTACGATGACAGGTAGCTATGGTAATCCGCAATACCAAAATGAATACTCCGTAAAGCGCAACTCAACGATTGAGAATTTTACCATCGGTGTAGGTGGCGCGGAGCTCGGCGGATTGGCCGTCTTCCCTTTCGAGTTTATCGCGGGAGGCATTGACGATGAGTTCAAGGCAAACTATGGTATGATTATATCGGAAAGTGTGGCCAAGCGTTGTAACCTGAAAGTGGGCGATCGGATCAACAATGGTCGTGGCGCTGTCAATCAGGCACAACGCATCATTTCGGGTATTTACAAGGATTTTCCCAAGCCCTCTACCATCGCTCATAGCGAAGCTTATGTGATTATGCCCGACGCAAAACCCGAAGATGAGCATAACTGGGGCCAATCCTACTATGTACTGCTTCGTGAGGGTGTTTCACGCGAGGAGGTAGAGCAGCGAATGCTCCAATATGTTATAGATGACTGCGAGAAACGAGGATTTTCAGAGGAAGAGTACAAAGAGCAGCTTTCGCTTATCACTCCTCGACTGACCCCGATTGCAGACCTCTACTTCGCTGATGACACCGTGCCGGAGTGGATGCACGGCAGCCGCACAACGACCTATACACTGATCGCGATTGCTGTGTTGATTCTCGTTATCTCGTTTATCAACTTTGTAAACTTCTTCTTTGCGTTGATACCGAGCCGAATCCGTGCCGTCAATAACTACAAAATCTTTGGTGCTCCAACTGCGAAATTACGCCTGAACTTCTTGTTCGAGACCATTGGTTTGATTCTGGTATCGTTGTTTGGTGCGGCCGTTATTGTGGTGCTCTTTGCCGATACACCACTTAAAGAGTATATCTCTACCTCAGTGGCTATTAACGAGAATTGGTCGTTAGCAGGTGTAATGGCATTGTGTGTTGTACTGCTCGGTGTGGTGGTATCGCTCTATCCAGCGTGGTATATTACCAAGTTCTCACCGGCATTTGTGATTAAGGGCGATTTCTCGGCCTCAAAGTCCGGTCGCATCTTGCGCTATACGCTTGTGGGCGTGCAATATACCATCTCCATTGCGTTGATTATCTGCTCCTTCTTTATCTATCGTCAGCATCAATATATGCTCTCGCGCGATATGGGCTTCGACAAGGAGAATCTGTTGGTGGCCACGCTGCCTTATGAGGCGGTAAATGGTCAGTGGACGCAAGTATTGGATTACACAAGACGTGATGCACTCATCGACCGCCTGAAGCAGAACCCGCAAATCAAGGAGATTGCCATGAACCGTGGTCCGCTGACTCAATCGGTCATGTCGTGGACACGCCCTTTGCCCAATGGGGAAAACCAAGAATTTCAGGTGCAAGTCGTGTCGCATAACTTCTTGCAGGTAATGGGTATTGATATTGTCGAGGGGCGTGACTTTATGCCTTCCGACGAGCTTACCGAGACCGGAGCGTTGATATTCAACGAAACGGCGGCAAAACAGTTTGAGCTAACGGCAGAATCCGCAATCGACGGCCATATCAGTTGGGCAAAAACACCGGTTGTGGGCATCTGCGAGGATTTCAACTTCCAGTCGGCGCACTACGATGTCAAACCTTTTACCTTCCTTGTTTATGGTCAGTATGGTTTCGATTTGCCCCGTATTGCCTATATCCGCACGGTGGCGGGAGCCGATATTGCCGCGGTTAGAAAATTTATTACCGATACGGTGTTGGAGATTTCGCCTAACAGCGACCCCGAGAAGGTCGAGGTAAAATTCTTCGACAACGAGTTGGAGCTGGTCTATCAGCGCGAGGATAAGCTCTCGACGCTCGTTACCTTGTTCTCGTTCCTCTCGATTGTGATTTCGATTATCGGCGTGTTTGGCTTGGTGTTGTTCGAGACGCAGTATCGCCGCCGCGAGATAGGTATTCGCCGCGTACACGGAGCATCGGTTGGCGAGATACTCAGCCTCTTCAACCGCAAGTACCTCTACATTGTGGCAATCTGCTCGGCAGTGGCTATCCCCGTAAGCTACTACATCATCGACCAATGGATGCAGCAGTATGTCTATCGTACACCGATGGCGTGGTGGGTATATGCCTTGGCGGTCGCCATTATCCTTGCTATCACGGTCGTAACGGTAACCATGCGCTCGGTGAAGGCTGCCACGGAGAACCCCACCGAGTCGATTATGAGATAAACGAACAATTCAAGATTCGATACCATGTTCCGATTTTTTGATTTTCGCGCCTACTTTACCTTTTTAGGGCGCAACAAAGGCTACACGGCCATCAACTTTTTCGGCTTGTCATTGGCCTTGGCCATGATTCTGCTGATCTCGACCTATACGATTCGGTCGCTCTCGACGGATCGCTACCACGAGAAGATCGACCGCATCCACATCTTCACGAATGGCGAGGAGACCTATTCGGCCTACTTCCTCTCGAAGCACCTCCGCGACCGTTTCCCCGAGGTGGAGGCAGGAACGATTCTCGCCGCCGATGCGGGCAATGTGTGGATCGGCTCAAACCGCGACCAATTCAGCGTGCAGATGCTGATGGCCGACTCGTCGGTCTTCAACATCTTCTCGCTCGAGATGGTGGAGGGAAGCGAAGAGGAGTTCGCCACCGGCCACTACCGCAAAGTGATCGTTTCGGAGCGATTTGCCCGTCAGCTGGTGGGCGATAGCGGCCTTTCGGTCATCGGTCAGCCCCTGCTCTTTCAAGACCCCACAGCGGTTGCCGAGCAGGAGGTTTGGACCATCTGCGGCGTGATGCGCGACATCGAGCACTCGACCATCCCCGCCTGTGATATCATGGTGCGTGCCGAGCTGTTGCCCTTGACAAACTCGGCACATAACGAGCACATGGACAATGCCGGTGCCGGTATGAGCTGCCTGCTGCTTGCTCCGAATGTCGATGTGGAGGCGTTGGAGGCGAAGATGCTCGAGGCGTGCAAAGAGTTCTATTGGGTCTATCGTCAGGGGCACTACGACAAGGTTAAGCTGCTGCCCTTTGCCGACCACTACTTTACGCAGATGAAGGCCTTGCCGGAGTTCAACAAGGGCAACCGCGATTTTGTGTTGGTGCTCTTTTCGGTGGCGTTTGTCCTGCTGCTCTTTGCGCTCATCAATTACATCAACCTCACGATGGCGCAGACCGGACTGCGTGCCAAGGAGATGGCCACGCGCCGTCTGTTGGGTGCTTCGAAAAGCGAGGTGATGATGCGCATGATTGGCGAGGCGGTCTTGTTCGCTCTCCTCTCGGCCTTTGTGGCGTTGTGCCTGGCCGAGTGGGCTACGCCGTTGGCGTGTCGCCTGTTGGCTTACGACTACACCATTTGGAGCGAGATGAGCTTCGGCTATGTGGCCATCGCCTTGGGTTGCGTGCTCGCTATCGGTGTCGTATCGGGATTGCTGCCCGCCTGGTCGATCTCGACCTACAAACCGATTGATGTGGTGAAAGGGGCTTTCCGCACCCGCTCGAAGATGCTCTACGGCCGCATCTTCATCGCCCTGCAACACACCATTACGGTCATTATGCTCGTGGCGGCGGGTACGATCTACCTCCAAATCCGCCACCAGATCAATATGCCGCTCGGCTACAACACGGAGGATATCTTTGTGGTCGAGAATACCGACCTGTTCAGCAACCGCCAAGAGGTAAAACGCTTTGTCGAGGAGTTGAAGAAGCTGCCCTGCGTTGAGGCCGTCGGTGTCGGTAACGGAGTGCCGTTGGAGGGGACGAACAATATCACTTTCAAATCCATCTCCTTTCAGCAGATTCGGGGCGACTCGGCCTATTTCGACATCTTGGGACTGCGCATCAAGACCCCGAGCAACTCCGCCGAAGAGGCGTGGGGCGTGACGGAGTTGGCTTTCCGCACGCTGGGCGTGGACGAGAGCGTCAAGCGACTCGAATTTGACGGCAACAAGCTCCCCGTGGGCGACATCTATTACGATTTCCGCCTCTTCCACACCTACCGCGAGCAGACCCCTGCGCTGATCTATAATGCCGGCGAGTGGAACTTCGAGCAGAGTATGCCGTGGACGACCGTCATCCGCACGCACGGCGACCACACCGAGGCGGTGAAGGCGATCCGTGAGATGCTCGCCTCGACTCACCCCCATATCCTGTGGAGCGACGAGTACAGTTGCTATCTGACCGACCGCATCAGTGAGCTTTTTGAGGAGCAGGTGCGCCTGCAACGGATTGTTACGATTTTCACCCTCCTGGCGGCTATTATTTCTGCCTTGGGTCTGCTGGCCATCAGCACCTATTACATCGGTCAGCGTCGGCAGGAGATCGCTATCCGCAAGGTGATGGGTGCCACCTCCGCAGAGATTGTCAAGCAGCTTGTGGAGTCGTTCCTGCGCATGGTGGCTGTCGGAGCGGTCGTAGCATTGCCGTTGGCGTGGTGGCTGATGAGTCGCTGGCTGCAGGACTACTCCTACCGTATCGAGATGCCCGTATGGGTCTTTGTGGCAGCCGTAGTGGCGGTGCTGGTGTTTGCCCTCCTGACTGTGCTGTGGCAGAGCCGAAAAGCCGCCAACGAAAACCCCGTTGATTCGATTAAAGGATAATAAATAAGAAATTCAAAATTTATTCACTATTAAACACTTACAGCTATGTTAAAAGTAGAAAATTTACAGAAGAGTTTTTTCACCGAGGAGATCGAGACTGTTGCTCTGAACGGTGTATCGTTTGAGGTTAAGGAGGGCGAGTTTGTTGCCATTATGGGACCTTCGGGTTGTGGTAAATCTACGCTCCTCAACATCTTGGGATTGCTCGACAATCCTACGGGTGGCTCATACCGTTTGCTCGACCAAGAGGTGGGCGGTCTGAAAGAGAAGGAGCGCACCGCATTCCGCAAGGGCAATATCGGCTTCGTATTCCAGTCGTTCAACCTTATCGACGAGTTGTCGGTGGCCGAGAATGTCGAGTTGCCGCTTATCTATATGGGCGTGAAACCCTCGGAGCGTAAGGAGCGCGTAAAGAAGATGCTTGACCGTATGAACATCTCGCACCGTGCGGGCCACTTCCCACAGCAGCTCTCGGGTGGTCAGCAGCAGCGCGTGGCTATCGCCCGTGCCCTCGTGTCGAACCCCAAACTAATCCTCGCCGATGAGCCTACGGGTAACCTCGACTCGAAGAATGGCCAGGAGGTGATGACCCTGCTCAAAGAGCTCCATCAGGAGGGCACAACGATTATTATGGTTACCCACTCGCAGCATGATGCCTCGTATGCAAGCAGAACGATTTGCTTGTTCGACGGAAAAATCGTTACCGATGTAAAGAGCCGCCTATAAGCCTTTTTGAAAAAGGTATTGATATTAAAAAACGCCTATTACCATAAGCAGAGAAGCGTTTCAGGCTTGGGCGAGGGTGAAACCTCCCCAAGTCACTAAGACAAAAAATAAAATGAAGTATATGAAAACACTGAACTACTCGCTCCGTTACCTGCTGAAAAATCGTGGCAACTCCCTCACGCGCCTTGTGTCGCTTGCCTTGGGGCTGATTGTGGCTTTGCTGATCTGCTCCTATGTCGGCATCAACCTCTCGTATGGTCGTTTCTTCCCCGACCGTGAGCGGGTCTATCAGGTCTTCAGCTCCTCGCCCCAGCACGGCATCAGCCATATGATGGTGCGCCCGTTAGCACCCGAGATGGCCAACGATATTCCGCAAATCGAGGCGGCAACCCACTGCACCGACCAACTCCTGCAACTCAAGGTGGGAGGCGGCACGGTGGAGACGATTCTGTTGCACGTCGGCAGCGATTTCTTTACCGTCTTGGACTTTGGCGTGGTGAGTGGCGACCCGAAACGCATCCTCTCGGCCGAGGGGCTTGCCAACAAGGAGGTGATGATCTCCGAGCGGTTGGCCAAACAGCTCTACGGCGATGAAGAGCCGTTGGGACAAATCATTGAGCTTGCCGGCCGTGATACGCAGTATGTCGTGGCAGGCGTGTTCCGCACGCCGCCCGTCACCTCGCCGCTCAGCAACTTCGATATGGTCTGCTGGCTCCGCTATGAACCGCGACCGGAGTTGTGGCTCGGTGGCGACAGCTTCCCCACCTATTTCAAACTGCGCGAAGGTGCCCAGATAGCCGAGGTGGAGGCGCAACTCGATGCCTTTGCCGCGAAGCACGGCCTTACCGCCTCTTTGAAGGAGTGGCAGTTGTCGTTCTTCTTCGTGCCGATCGAAGATGCCTATTATGTGGATAACAACCACCGCGCCACGCAGACGATTTACGGAGTTCTGGCACTCGTTGCGTTGGTTGTGGCCTGCCTGAACTATGTACTTTTGACCCTCTCGTCGCTTTCGGAGCGCAGCCGCACGATTGCCATGTTGCGTTGTCACGGAGCTTCGCGGGACGATATTTTCCGGATGTTGCTCCTCGAAACCTTGTTGATGGTGGCGGCCTCGCTGCTGTTGGCGACCTTTATCCTTGCCTGCCTGCACCAAGAGATTTATCAGTTGCTCGGCTATCGTCTATCCGACCTCTTTGCCTGGGAGCGCATTTGGATTCCGCTCATGGTCTGCCTCATGAGCTTCTTGGTGGCGGGTATCGTGCCGGCCATACTCTTCTCGGCCGTGAGCCTGCAATATGCCTTCCGTCGTGGAGGGGATAACCGCACCTGGTGGAAACGCTCGTTGCTGTTTGTGCAGGTGGCCTGCACGACGGGCGTTGTCTGCTTCCTGCTTGTGACGGCACAACAGGCAGGCTATGTCATGGAGGCCGATTTGGGCTACCGCTACGACCGCGTGGTCTCGATTAACCTTCACGCCACCGCATCGGAGCGCACGACCCTCATCGAGGAGGTGCGCAAGCTCCCCTTTGTCGAAGAGGCGGCCTTCTCCTACCAATACCCGATTTGGGGCTATTGGGGCGATCCGATTCAGGATGAGCAGGGCAAACTCCTCTTCTCGTGCCGAGGCGAGTATTTCGACGAAAACTACATCCCCACGATGCAGATGGAGATCATTGAGGGGCGCAACTTTACCGAGCTGGACAGCCCCTCCAAGCGGATTGTCAATGAGGAGTTTTGTCGCAAACACGGCTGGACGGTGGGCGAAGCCGTGGGTAAGACCTTCCACCAGGGCGTTCCGTGTGAGGTGGTTGGCGTAGTGCGCGATTTTCAGCAGGCAGGCGGTTTTGTCTTGCCCCTGGCGGTCGATCGTCTGCTGTGGCGACCCGTTGCAGGGCAGGCGAGTGAGCCGGACACCTTCCAACTCTCGATGCGTCTGCAAGCCCTCACGGCCGACAACCTCAAAGCCTTGGACAAGGTGATCAAGACGCACTATCCCTCCGATTGGGAATATACGATTGTCCCCTATGCCGACCGTGTCAAGGAGCGTTTTGCCTCCCGTGACAAGCTCCGCAACAACGTGTTGCTCGTTACGTTGGTTGCACTGCTCATTTCGCTCATCGGGTTGGTGGGTTATATCGGCAACGAAATGGCGCGTCGCCGCAAGGAGATTGCCATCCGCAAGGTGTGTGGGGCTACCACTTCGCAGGTGTTGCGCCTGTTGAGCCTGAACCTTTCGTGGATTGTCTTGCCGGCCGTCGTGGCAGGTATTGCAGGTGCCGTATGGGGTGGCCGACACTACCTCTTGATGCTCGAAACGATGTGCAAACCGATGTCGGGATGGCTGTTTGCGCTCGGTGCAACGGTCGTCTTTGTGATTGTCTATGTGATTCTCGTGATCCGCACTTGGCGCACGGCCAATGCCAACCCGATTGATATGATCAAAGTGGAAAATTAAAAACGCAAACAATATGAAAATCGCTTTCAAAAATTTCCTGATGACGCTCAAGCGTTACAAGGTCGCATCGCTGCTTAATGTGCTCGGTTTGACCCTCGCCTTCGTGGCCTTCTACATCATCGCATCGCAGGTCTATTACTCGATCTCCTACAACCGTCCGATCAAGGATTCGGATCGCATATATCTCATCTCAGCCGAGTGGGGCTCTTCAAAAATGGGTGATGCAGAGGAGTCGTGGTCGCTCAACTGCCCCCAGCCGGTGAGCTACGAGACGATGGAGCTCTGCCCCGATGTGGAGGCAGGTGCCTCGATGCGCCCCTCGGCAGACATCGGTCGTGTGTGGATCAAGCGCAACAATTACAACTTCGAGAAGTTCGATATCGGGGTCTATTTGGGCAATGCCCAGGTGGTCGATCTGTTCCCCTTTAAGGCCGTGGCGGGCGATTTGAAGCAGGTGGCCGAGCCCAATACGGTTATCATTGCCGAGTCGGTAGCCGAGAAGATGGGCGTAGGCGTGGGCGATGCGATTTGGTTCGAGGGTGGTCGCTGGCACAACGACGGCAAGCCCTCCGAGCCGCAGCAGGTGGTGGCTATCTATGAGGACTTCCCGAAAAACAGCTTCCTCCGCAGCCGCAAAATCTTCCAGAACGACAACCTTGCCCAAGGCCAAACGAACAACAATTGGAACTACTCCTGCTTCGTGCGCCTCAAAGAGGATGCCGACCCCGAATCGTTCTGCCGCATCTGGGGCGAGCAGTATGCCAAGTGGTTCTTGGGCATGGTGCAGGAGTTTTTGAACGAGCATCCCGACAAGGCCGATTTCTTCGAGGAGGGCGAGGAGCAGCAGCCCGTGCGACTGATTCCGCTCGATAGGATGTATTACGAGACGAGCATGGAGACCTTTGGCAATGCCGGCTACGATTTTGGCTCGAAGACGGCTACGGCTACCCTGGCAGCCATCGGGTTGGTGATTGTCATCATCGCCTTTATCAACTTCGTAAACTTCTTCTTTGCACTCGTGCCGGTGCGTATGCGTGCCGTGAATATCTGCAAAGTATTCGGTGCAAGCCAAGGCACGCTGCGTTGGAACTTCCTATTCGAGGCTATCGGCTTGGTGCTGATCTCGATGGCTTTGACCTTCTACCTGATGATTGCCATTCAGGAGAGCTTCATCACGAAATTTGTCACCTCGTCGTTGGCCCTCTCGGATAACATCCCCGTGATTGTTGCGATGGTGGGGCTGATGCTGCTGCTGGCCGTAGTGGCTGCCTTATATCCTGCCTTCTACATCACCCGTTTCAATGCTTCGTTGGGCGTGAAGGGCGGTTTTGCACAGTCGGCAACAGGTCGCAGACTTCGCTCTATTATGGTAGGAATGCAGTTTACTGTGGCTATGATTCTCATCATTATCACGGGCATCTTCTTCCTCCAATACCGCTATATGATGAACTACGACATCGGCTTCGACCGCTCGAATATCGTCACCTTTGCCAACTACGACCTTGCGCCCAAGGCCGAGACCATTATCGAGCGGCTGCAACAGCACCCCGATGTGGTGGATGTGACCGCCTCGGGACAGAGCCTCTTCCAGTGTATGCAGTCGTGGGGACGCGAGTACGACGGCCACACCTTTATGCTCTATGCCAACAACGTACGGTGGAACTTCCTCGATTTCTTCGGCTTTGAGTTGGTTGATGGCCAAGGCTTTACCCCCTCGTCGGCCGAGCGCAAAGAGATTGTCATCATGCGCCAGCTCCACCTCGACACGGGCTATCCGCTCGGCATGAACGACGGCAGCGAATTCAACACCATCGGCATTATGAAGGATGTGCGCCTCAGCTCGGTGGCACAACCGAACCAATACCACGCCTTCTACTGCGGGGATAATCCCGGGTTCTTCTATGTCCGCTTGATTGAGGGGGTCGATATAAAGGCATTCGCCAAGTTCGTGAAGGAGCTGACCAAGGAGTTTTCGCCCATTGGCGAGGAGTCCGACCTCTTCTACCTCAACCAGTGGCTCGAAATGCTCTACTCAAACACCAAACAGCAGCTCGTTACGATTGGCCTCTTTGCTGTGTTGGCGGTTGTGATTGCCCTGATGGGAGTCTTTGGTATTGTGCTATTCGAGACGCAGCACCGCCGCTCGGAGATTGCTGTTCGCAAGGTCTATGGCGCAACGACACGCCAGATTGTCGAGATGCTGAACCTGCGCTATGTGTGGATTGTCGGAGGTTGCTTTGTGGTGGCAGCACCTGTGGCGTGGTACATCACCTCACGCTGGTTAGAGCAGTTCGCCAACCGCATCGCACAGCCGTGGTGGCTCTATATCGTTGCCCTCGCCGTTGTCCTCGCTATAACCGTCGGCCTTGTAACCCTCCGCTCATGGAAGGCTGCCACCGAAAACCCTGCCGATGTTGTTAAATCGAACTAAAAGCCTATGTTCTGGAGAAACTTTATAACACTACTACGCCGTTATACGGCATCATCGCTACTCAACATAGTGGGTATGGCGATAGCCTTTGCTGCGGTATATCTTATTGCCGTGCAGGTGAAGTTTGACCTATCATACAACCGCGTTATCAAAAACTCGGAGCGCATCTATCGCCTTGAATATCCAAATGAGGCGGGCTCAGGTCGTTGGGAACATACTTGGAATAGACAATACCCCGACAACCTTGTTGCCTCTTGCCCCGAAGTAGAGGCAGCTGGCTCACTCAACATTGATGTGTATGTTTCACAGCGAGAGTATTCGCATAAGCGAAATGCTACAATCGAAAACATAACACTCGAAATTGCTGGCGCAGAGCGTGATGGTTTGGAGGTATTCCCATTTGAGTGGGTTGCAGGAGGTATCGAGGATTTTATCGATGTGGTAGACAACAGTAGTGCAAGTGTTCTTGTTATATCTGAATCAGCCGCCAAGCGTTATAACCTTGAGGTTGGAGATGGACTTCACATCGGTCGTGGCGCAACATCTAATGGTATTCGCACCATTGTGGGTATCTACAAAGATTTCTCAAAGCCTTCGTCGCTTGCTCATTTAGATGGTTGGTATAATCTATCCCATCAAGCAACGACAAGCGAGAACAATTGGACAGACCCCTATTATATCCGTTTACAGGAGGGAGCATCGGTTGAAGCCGTTGAGAAACAAATGCTTGACTTTGTTATTGAGGATAACCGCAAGTCTGGACTATCGGAAGAGGATATAGCGAACATAATAGACAGAGCGCAACCTCGCCTTACACCTATTGCAGATCTCTACTTTATTGAGGATGCGCAGCCAGAATGGTATCACGGCAGTCGCACAACGACCTATACACTGATAGCTATTGCAGTGTTGATTCTCGTTATCTCGTTTATCAACTTTGTAAACTTCTTCTTCGCGTTGATACCAAGCCGAATCCGTGCAGTGAACAACTACAAAATCTTTGGTGCGCCGACAGCGAAACTACGCCTGAATTTCCTCTTTGAAACGGTAGGTTTGATCCTCGTTTCGTTGTTTGGTGCAGCTGTTATTGTCGTGCTCTTTGCCGATACGCCACTCAAAGAGTATATCTCAACCTCGGTTGCTATTGATGAAAATTGGTTGCTGGCAGGCGCTATCGCTTTGGGCGTGATTCTCTTTGGCGTGGTGGTATCGCTCTATCCTGCGTGGTATATTACCAAGTTCTCACCCGCATTTGTTATCAAGGGAGATTTCTCGGCCTCAAAGTCTGGCCGCATCTTGCGCTATACGCTTGTAGGTATACAGTTTACCATCTCTATTACGCTTATTATCTGCTCACTCTTTATCTACCGTCAACATCAATATATGCTCTCGCGTGATATGGGATTCGATAAGGAGAATTTGCTTACAGTCGATGTGCCCTATGAATCTATCTCCAAATTCTCTATGAGTGGTGTAGAGCAGACACGCCGCAACGCAT
>SUZH01000011.1 GCA_015060045.1 Rikenellaceae bacterium
AGCAAACGTTCTTTTAGGTGGTTATAGCAGTGAGGTTCCACCTCTTCCCATTCCGAACAGAGAAGTTAAGCTCACTAACGCCGATGGTACTGCGGTTTTCCCGTGGGAGAGTAGGTAGCCGCCTCTTTAAGGAGCAGACCCAAGTGGTTTGCTCCTTTTCTTTTTTGTTTATAGCACACCGTCTGCTGCACAAGACGCGAGGTGATGTTTGGGCTGTACGGGCGTACTATCCCAAACATCACCTCTTTGCTTTGCACAGCATACGATGCACTCTAAACAAAAATTAAGAGGAGCAAGTTTTCGGGCGGTGTGCTATAAGCGAAAAGAAGATGTGCGCGGTCGTGGTTCGTTTGCTCCTTAAAGAGGCAGCTACCTACTCTTTTATGAGTAGCCGTAGTACGGTCGGCGTTAGTGAGCTTAACTGCGATGTGTAACAGAGGACGGCGGCAGCAGGTGAGAGAAGAGCGCAAGCAGGAACTGCAAACAAAAAGTAGCGGGAGAAGGTTCATAGCATCTATGAAAACCTTTTCTCGCTACTTTTTTGTTTGGTTTAACCTAAACCGCGCTCTTCCGAACCGCCACAAGCCAGAGGGTCGTGCGTAGCACGAGCCAAGTTAAGCTCACCTCTACATACCCTCCACTCTCTATAATCAACAAAAATTCCCTCCTGCACAAGGAGGGAATCGTGTTGAAGTTTCGTTAGAAATAATATTTAAAGCCTACCGAGGGATTTATACCTATGTTAATTCCAAGTGTGCTTGAGGTTATTCCCTCATCAGATAGTGCAACATAGTTCATTGAAGCAAGACTTGCTGTGAATCCTAATCGGCGTGTAGGTCTGAATTCCATACTAAATAGATTCAGCCCAACACCAAGACCCGGTATCGAGATTCCATCTGCAAAACCAAGGGCAAAACAGACCGTAAGCGATGGCGTATAGTAGAGTTTTTCAACAAGTTTTGCATAGTATGTCATGTTAGGCCCGATCGTTAATACATGAATATTACTGTCTCCAGCAGTGAGTGCATAACCGACCTCGGCTCCGATTTTTAGCCTGTTTGCTACAAAATAGCCCACTTCGATGGTCGCATTGACATTTGCAATTGATGCGTCGGCTTGTCCGTCGATGAAGTTTGTTGATATTCCACCTCCGGCTATTCCTCCTAAGAAAATATCACCTTTGTTTTGTGCATAGAGGGTAGTCATGGATGCTGTCATGCAGAGTATAATTAGGAGTATTCTTTTCATCATTTTTGGTATCAGGTTGTAAATTTATTAGCTCATTGTCCTTCTGATAGACAAACAAAAAGCGCGGACCAATACTATTATTGCTATCCGCGAGGTCTTGGACAACCTATAACGAAACAATAAAGTAATGTCCACGCTGGTATATACAGCGAGAACATCAACCTTTATTCCTCGTTATTCATTCGAAAGTGTCCAAGTTCCGCGAATAAGAATAAAAGCTAACGCCTTTTATTTATGTGTCTTTGTTGGTTATTTCTCCATAGGCAAATGGTTTTGTATAATACAAAGATACGATTTTTCTGATATTTTGATACCTATATTATATACACCTCGTTAAAATTCGCTGATGACCTCTTTGCCCTCGAGCCAGGCGGCCATGTTCAGGACCAGCAGATTCCAGTTTTGGAATCCCTTATTGAGTACCGGTTCGCCGTTCTCGGGGAGGTAGTACTCGTGCAGGGCGCCGTGGCGCTCGTAGTCGCGGCCCAGGAGCAGAATCGTCTTCTCGGCCAATTCGCGTGCCTCGTCCGTAAATCCGTAGCGCACCAAGCCGCGGAATACCAGGTAGTTCACGTTGATCCAGATCGGGCCTTGCCACGACGAGGGGTTGCCGCTCGCACGCAGGTCGTACATCTTCTCCAGGGGCGAGAGGGTACGAATACCAGCAGGGGCATTGAACGAACGGGTGTCGTGGAATTGGCGGGCCACAATCTCACGCGCCTGCTCCTCGGTAGCGATTCCGGCCCATATCGCCATAAAACCGCTCCAAACGCTGAAGCGCTGAATTAGGCAGTCGTAGGTGCGCGGCTGGCCGACATGGAGGTAGAGATCGCCCGGCTGCAGCCCCTCGATCTCGGGCTTCTCCACGGGCAGCAGGTTCAGATCGACGCTGTAGTAGAAGCCGTCACGCGGATCCCAGCAATGCTCGCGCACGCACCCCTTCAACTCCTCGGCCTCGCGGGCGTAGCGGTCGGCAATCTCGGGCATCGAGAGGCAGTCGGCCAGGTACTCCATAGCCAGCAACTCGCGGTACATCAGTGCATTGAGGTAGATCGAGCCCGATGATCCATGCGGGCGGTAGAAGGTGCTGGGGTCGTTATCCACGCCGATCGCCTCGTCCGTCTGCCAATACATGAGGCCCGTCAGGCGGTGGCGGTGGTGATTCAGGTAGCACGACACGAAGGCCTGCAGGTGGTAGAACTTTTCGCGCAGCCACTCGGCATCGCCCTCCATATTCTTTACGATGAAGGCGGCATGCTGGGCGATCGTCGGCTTGTGCATGTTGCTCTTCCAGGGGTTGCGCTTCTTGAGCATCTCCTCGCGTGAGGGGGCATTGCGCTCGATCCAAATCGGGATCCAACCCTCCATGCCGCCGTAGTGCAGGGCGTTGAGCACGCATCCCTGCTCATATTGCAGCGCCTCGTCGCTATCCTTCTTCGAGCCGTTCTCGAGCAGAATCTGGCGCAGGGCCACATTGCTCAGCCACGAATCCCAATCCCACAACATGTCGAGGTATTGGTTGCTACCCGGAGCGAGGAAGGGGTAGACGAGCGCCCCGCCCGCCTCGCGGTACATGCCGCGCATATCCTTGTAGATGTGGTCGCGACAGATTTTGGTGTACTTCTTTACGTTCTCGGCCGTCCGCTCCGGAAGCTGTGCCGAGGCCGACGAAAGCATACAAAGTGCTGCAAAAAGGGTCAGTAGTCGTTTCATATAGACAAATATACAAAATTCCTCTAAAAATAAAAAAAGGGTTGTGGCAAACCACAACCCCCAATTTTGAATTCTTAATTCTTAATTTTTAATTCTATAAGACGCCCTGCTCGACCATCGACTTGGCTACCTTCATGAAGCCGGCGATGTTAGCACCCTTCATGTAGTTGATATAGCCGTCCGACTCCGTGCCGTACTCGAGGCAGGCGGTGTGGATCGAGTTCATGATCTGATGCAACTTGGCATCAACCTCCTCGGCCGTCCAATTCAGTTTCTGCGAGTTCTGCGTCATCTCCAGGCCCGACGTAGCTACGCCACCGGCATTGACCGCCTTACCCGGTCCGTAGGGAACCTTCGCCTCCAGGAAGGCCTCGATGGCCTCCGGACGGCAACCCATGTTCGATACCTCGGCTACCATCTTCACGCCGTTGGCCAGCAGCTGCTTGGCATCCTCACCGCCCAGCTCGTTCTGCGTAGCGCACGGCATGGCGATATCGACAGCCACCTCCCAAGGCTTATGACCGGCCACGAAGACCGAACCCGGGAACTTCTCGGCATAGGGGGCAACCACATCGTTGTTCGAGGCGCGGAGCTCCAACATGTAGGCGATCTTCTCCTCGTTCAGACCCGCCTCATCGTAGATATAACCATCCGGTCCCGAGATCGTTACGACTTTGGCGCCCAGCTCGGTAGCCTTCTTCGCTGCACCCCAGGCCACGTTACCGAAGCCCGAAATGGCAATGCGCTGACCCTTCAGCTCCATGCCGTGCTTTGCGAGCATCTGGCAGAGGAAGTAAACAGCACCGAAGCCCGTAGCCTCGGGACGAATCAGCGAACCGCCGTAGGTCATGCCCTTACCCGTCAGCACGCCCGTATTCTCGAGGGCGAGCTTGCGGTACATACCGTAGAGGTAGCCGATCTCGCGCGCACCTACGCCGATATCACCGGCCGGAACATCCGTTTCGGGGCCGATGTGGCGCCACAGCTCGGTCATGAAGGCTTGACAGAAGCGCATCACCTCGCGGTCCGACTTCCCCTTGGGGTTGAAGTCCGAACCACCCTTGGCACCACCCATCGGGAGGGTCGTCAGGGCATTCTTGAAGATCTGCTCAAAGCCGAGGAACTTGAGAATCGAGGGATTTACCGAGGGGTGGAAACGCAGACCGCCCTTGTAGGGGCCGATTGCGTTGTTGAACTGCACGCGGTAGCCCGTATTGACCTGCACCTCACCGCGGTCATCGACCCACGTCACCTTGAAGGTGAACTGACGATCCGGCTCCACGATGCGCTCGGCAATTTTGTTGGCCTCAAATTCGGGATGTTGGTTGTAGGCCTCCTCCACGGTGGTCAGCACCTCGCGGACAGCCTGCAAATACTCGCTCTCGCCCGGGTGACGACGCTCGAGTTCTGCCATAAGTTTCGATACGTTCATAGTTATGAAGTTTTAGGTAATAAAGTCGATAACGCTTAACAAAAATAAACTTTTTTTCGAGGATTTGTTGTCAAAAATCGAAAAATTTTAGCAAAAAGTTAGAGTTTGATGCTATTCGGCATGCATTTCAGGCATTGCCTCCTCCTCTTGCGGCGTGATCGGGGCAATCATACCGCGATTCGAGCGGCCGTCGATCACCACCTCCAACCCCTCGTCGAAGCGTACCATGCGCAGGAACTCCCCTTCGTAGGCCGCCTCGCGGGCATCGAGTGCTGCGGAGTCGAAATGGCCCTCCCCGCGATAGGGGCTGATCGTCAGATAGCCCACCCCGAGCGAGGTGACATTCTGGAAGAAGTGCGTTCCCTGCGACGGCTCGATTTCAAAACTCGGTATACCGCACTCGACAATCACCTTGGCCTCCGAAATGTGAGTCCATTTGACGGGAACACCCAGGAAGGGATCGGACGTGCCCCAACGCCCCGGCCCGACGAGAATGTAGCTTTCTCCCTTGTCGCGCAGTGTGCGGTTGAGTGCCAGCAGCTCCTCGGCGATGCGTTCCGTGACGAGTGACGAGAATTGCTCGTTCTTGATGTAGACGATATTTTTCAGTTCGTTCATGCGCCCGATACCGAGTGCCTGCTCGCCATAGATGAGGGTTTGGGCCGGATTTACCTGCGACCAATCAATCGGGCGGTTGTCCTGGTTGTCGATGATGGGACGAATCTGCAGCAGGTTGAAGAGGCGCTCCTCGCCCTGTGCCACATCCATATTGACGGCAAACTCCACCTCCACGGGGCAACGCATCTCCTCGGCACCTATTTTTAAGATCTCGGTTATGATTTCGGATAGCGGGAATGTGTTGTATTTCAAGATGTTGTTAAATGTGATTACGCGCCTTCCCCGATCAAACGGGCTGTCCGAAATGCGCTCGTTCTCGCGGTCCCACACCGAGCATACATGGCGCGTATGGCGAATCGGCTCCAACTCCGTGAGGCGCAGATGCTTCAGATTGACCGCATCGTCGGTCGAGGAGCGGAACGAGGCTGGGTTCAAGTCGAGGGCCAACACCTCGTTTTGCGTCTCGCGCAGTGCCAACTCGGGAGTCGAGGTCTGCAAAATCCGTTGCGGGAAGGCGGGCGAAAAACGTAACGTGCGACCACCATCCACCACCAATTTACCGAGGCCCATAGCCACGTTGCATACACCATCCTCAGCCCGCTCGTCACCAATCGGGTAGTAGTTGATCGAACGAGCCACGCCCGAGAAGGTGGGCATAAAGAGGTTGTTCTGCTCCGAACCGCACACCTCCTGCAGAATGACGGCCATCTTCTCCTCCGAGATCAGGTTTTGCGAGGATTGAATATAGGCCCTCGACTCGGCAAAGAAGACCGAGGCGTAGACACTCTTGATGGCACGCAAGACGAGGCGCAACATCTGGTCTTCGTTCGGCGTGTAGGGAACCATGTAGGTCGAGTAGATGCCTGCAAAGGGCTGATAATGCGAATCTTCGAGCTTCGAGGAGGAGCGAATTGCCAACGGACGGCGCACCGTGCGGATGTAGGCTTTCAGCTCCTCCTGCAGGCGCTGCGGCACGGTCGAGGCGACAAATTCGGCCAAAATATCCTCGTCCGAGAGCTCCTGCGAGAGGAGATATTGCAGGCCGTTCTGCTCCAGGAAGCAGTCGAAATACTCCGTGGCGATCACCACCGAGCGCGGAATCAGCATGCGCACGCCCGGGTATTTGTCGTATTGACGGTGCTTGATCAGCATCGAGTTCATAAAGGCCAGACCGCGCGCCTTGCCGCCGATCGACCCCTCGCCGATACGGGCAAAGGCGATGGCATCGGTGTAGGTGGCGGCATCGAAACGGGCAATCACACCCTGCCCAAGCAGGGTGCGGTAGTCGCGAATCGCTCCAACAATCGAGCGGCGATGCTCCTCGATGGTTCGGAAATGGCTGCTGTCGTATTGACGAATGGCGGCGGCCAAGGGGAACAGACCGCGCGAATAGAGCCATTTCGAGAGGTGGTTCTGCGAGGTATGGTACTCGAATGCATCGTCGGGAATCGAGGCAATCATCTCCTGCATCTCCCTTAAATCCTTTGCACGCCCCACTTCGATACCCGAATCGGGGTTTTTGAAGATGAAGTCGCCGAAGGCAAATTCACGCGCAATAAAGTCGCGCAACTCTCCGTGTAGCGTTTTCGAATTCTTGGCAATAAAGCCCGCGCCAAGCGAGTGCGCTACCTCGCGAAAATCGGTTTGCGAAGATTGCAACAAGACGGGCATCAAGGGATTGTCCTCCTTGATGAGGCGGCAGAGATCGATACCCGCATCGAGTTTTTCGTTCTCGGGGGCATCATTCGGCTTCACGACGAACCCCACATCCGAAATCACGCCCAGCAGATTCTTCTTATAGCGGCGATAGAGCTGCTCTGCCTCTTCGTAATTCGTAGCCAAGAGCACCTTCGGGCGGGCTCGCTTACGCAGGATCTGTTGCTGCTCGTTGTAGGCATCCTGCAAAAACTCGGTGTTTTGTTGCAGCAGCATCTTGTACAATTCGGGCAGGTAGCTCGAATAGAAACGGATCGAATCCTCGACCAAAAGAATAGCCTGCACGCCCCCTTGTTCGATATCTTCGGCTGCGTTCATCCGATCCTCGACGAGTTTGATGATGGCGATAATCAGGTCGGCATTGCCGTGCCAGCAGAAGGTGTAATCCAAGCCCGAGCGATCCTGCTCCTTCATGCGACGATAGATATCTTTCGAGAAGGAGGTCAGAAGAGCTACCGGAATACCATATTTCTCGCGCACGATTTTGCCAAACGTAAAGACATCCGGTTCGCCAATGTTGTACATCGTCAGGATAAAATCAAAGTCCCGGTCTTCGGTCAAAAGTGATAGTGCCTCGGCCGTTGAGCTGACGCGTGTCAGGGCGGGGGGATTCGACAAGTTCAGGTCGAGGTATTCGCGGTTGATTTGAGATTCGATATGTCCATCCTCTTCGAGGATATAGCCGTCATACGAGGAGCATACCAGCAGAATGCGGTGTATGCGGTATTTCATATAGCGATGCGACTGGTCGCTACGCCGGTTGTGTTCGTGAACGCTCATGGTCGGATGTGCGATTACGCAGGTTAGATAATACACAAATATAGAAAAAAAATGGGAGCGGTGGTTGTTTTTGGCCGATTTTATTGGCCGTGTGGCGAATAAATCGTATTTTTACAATGCGAAAATTTGCAAAAGACGACAGCCATGAAAAAACTCCTTGTTGCATTGCTACTTCTCGTGGGCTTGCAGGCCACGGCACAGAACGTGCAGCTACACTACGACTTCGGTCGTTCGCTCTACAGCGAGCTCGATGACTCGGCTGAGGCCGATGGACGCGCCACGCTCACCACAACGGTCGAGATGTTCCGCCCCGACAAGTTCGGTTCGACCTTTTTCTTTGTCGATCTGGATTACGACGACGGCGTGAGCGGTGCCTATTGGGAGATCGCCCGCGAGTTGAACTTCTGGCAGCAGTCGAAGATGAATTGGTTGTCGGTGCATGTGGAGTATAACGGCGGTATGAATCGCGCTGTGGGTTCGTACAACGATGCCTACCTGGCCGGTCTTACCTATTCGGGCCACTCGAAGGACTTCTCGAAGACCTGGTCGTTGTCGGTCATGTATAAGCACATTCCCCACACAACCGATATCGATGGCGACAAGGCCAATGCCAACTTCCAGATTACGGGAGTTTGGGGTATCTCGTTCGCCAAGGGTTGGGGCTCGTTCTCGGGCTTCGTGGATTTCTGGCGTGAGTGCCGTCCCTGGCAGGATACGACCCATATCCTGCTGGCCGAGCCTCAGTTGTGGCTCAACCTGAACAAGATCAAGGGTTGGAACAATATCAATCTCAGCCTCGGTACCGAGCTGGAGCTTTCGAACAACTTTGTGAGCAAGGGTTTCTATTGCATCCCCACCCTTGCGGCCAAGTGGACCTTCTAATCTGAAAGACGAACCATTAACACCAAACTATTTATGTGGAAGAGACTCTTTGGGTTTGACCCCGCAAAACATACCGTTCGTACCGAGGTGCTGGCCGGTATTACCACCTTTCTGACGATGTCCTACATCCTGGCCGTCAATCCCAACATGTTTAAGGAGTTGGAGGGTATGCCTGGTGGCGCTGTCTTTACCTCGACCGCCCTGGCCGCCATCGTGGGTACGCTTGTGATGGCTCTGTGGGGTCGTCTGCCCTTTGCGTTGGCTCCGGGTATGGGTCTGAATGCTTTCTTCGTCTATACGGTTTGTATGGGTATGGGCTACTCGTGGCAGTTTGCCCTGACAGCCGTCTTGATCGAGGGTCTAATCTTTATCTTGCTGACGGTGACCAATGTCCGCGAAGCGATCGTCAAGGCGATTCCTGCTGCCCTGAAAAATGCCATCGGGGCCGGTATCGGTCTCTTTATCGCCTTTGTGGGTCTGAAAAATGCGGGGGTGATTATCGATAATTCCGCCACGCTCGTCTCGCTGGGCGAGATCACGCATGGTAGCGCTCTGTTGGCATGTATCGGCCTGGTCATTACGGCCGTGATGGTGGCCAAGAATGTGCGAGGCGCGATGTTGATCGGTATCCTTGTGACGACCCTGATCGGTATCCCGATGGGCATTACCGAGTGGGGCGGTCTGGTTTCGCTGCCGCAATCGATTAGGCCGATCCTCTTCCAGTTTGAGTGGCAAAATATCTTCACGCTCGATATGTTGGCCGTCGTCTTCACGTTCCTCTTCATCGATCTCTTCGATACGGTGGGTACGTTGGTGGGTGTCTGCCTCAAGGCCAATATGATCGGCCCCGATGGGCAGATTCCGCGCCTCAAGCAGGCCTTCATGGCCGATGCCATTGCCACGACCGTCGGTGCCTGCATCGGTACTTCGACCACGACGACCTATGTCGAGAGTGCCTCGGGTGTGACTCAGGGTGGTCGCACGGGTCTGACGGCCTTCGTGGCGGCTTGCTGCTTCGCGGTGGCGCTCTTCTTCTCGCCCCTGTTCCTGGCTATTCCGGCAGCCGCTACGGCTCCCGTACTGGTGATCGTCGGTCTGTTTATGTTGGAGCCGGTGCGCAACATCCCCTTCAACGACTTCTCGGAGTCAATTCCCGCCTTTGTCTGCATTATCGCCATGCCGCTCAGCTACTCGATTTCGGACGGCATCCTGCTCGGTATGATCAGTTATGTGTTGATTAACCTCTGCTGCGGTCGGGTGAAGAAGATTTCCGTGGTAACGGGTATCTTGGCGGTGTTGTTTATCCTGAAATACATCTTTATTTAAGCTATGAAAAACGAAAAATATACCCTGCACGAGGTCAAGACTGCAGCCGAGAAACGGGCCTGGATCGACTTCCCGAAGCAGGGTTTGTACAAAGATTATCCGAATTGGGTCTGCCCGCTCGATACGGACATTGAGAAGGTCTTTGATCCGGCGCACAACGAGCTCTTCGCCGAGGGCGAGGCGATTCGTTGGGTCGCCCGTGACGAGAAGGGGGCTATTGTGGGCCGCATCGGTGCCTTCTACAACCGCGAGAAGGCATCGATCGAGGAGCAGCCGACGGGTTGCTGCGGCTTCTATGAGTCGATCGACGACCAGCAGGTGGCCAACCTCTTGTTCGATGCCGCTCGTGACTGGCTCAAGTCGAAAGGCATGGAGGCGATGGATGGCCCGGTGAACTTCGGTCAGCGTCGCGATTGGTGGGGCCTTTTGGTGAAGGGCTTCGAGTATCAGCCCCTCTATATGAATCCCTACAATCCGCCCTATTATCAGGCTTTGTTCGAGAACTACGGCTTCATGAACTACTTCAATCAGAACTCCTATCAGTGGCGTGTTGGAGAGTCGGAGGCTTCGCAGCGCATCCACGACCGTGCGGCGCGTCTGCTGGCCGATCCGACCTATCACATCGAGCCGATCAACAAAAAGCAGTTGCCTGAGGCTGCCGAGCACTTCCGCACGATCTACAATAAGGCGTGGTCGTTGTTCTCGGGTGTGAAGCAGATGACCCGTGAGGAGGCGCAGCAGATCATGAAGACGATGTTGCCGATCATTGATCCGCGCATCATCCTCTTCGCCTACCACAACGACGAGCCGATAGGCTTCTTTATCACGGTGCCCGACCTGAACCGCCTGATTGGGAAGTATAACGGCAAGTTCGGCCTGTGGCAGCAGTTGCGACTGATGTGGAATCTGAAGGTGAAGAAGTCGTGCGACCGTGTCTTCGGCATTATCTTCGGTATCACGCCCGAGTATCAGGGTAAAGGTGTCGAGTCGGCTATCATGAGTCGATACCACGCCTTTGTGCAGTCGCCCGAGAACGAGTATAAGTCGATTGAAATGGCCTGGATTGGTGATTTCAACCCCGTGATGAATCGTATGTTGGTCAGCTATGCGGGTGCCGAGTGCCACAAGGTACACACGACCTATCGCTACCTCTTCGACCGCGAAAAGGAGTTTAAGCGTTGTCCGCGCCTGGGTCTGAAGCGCAATAAGGAGTAAATAATCGTATAACATTGAACCATAAAACAATGAAAACAACAGTTTTTACCAAGTACCACATTGCAAACGGGGCAAAGATGGCCGAGTTTGCAGGTTACAACATGCCGATCGAGTTCTCGGGCATCAACGATGAGCACATGACCGTGCGTGAGAAGGCAGGCGTCTTCGATGTAAGCCACATGGGCGAGATTTGGGTCAAGGGTCCGAAGGCGGAGGAGTTGCTGCAGAAGATTACGACGAACGACGTTTCGAAGCTCTTCGACGGCAAGGTGCAGTATACCTGCATGCCCAACGGCAAAGGGGGTATCGTGGACGATATTCTGGTCTATCGCATCGATGCGGAGTGCTTCCTGCTCTGCGTCAATGCCGCCAATACGGAGAAGGATTGGCAGCACATTTGCGCCGAGGGTGCCAAGTTGGGCATGGAGGCCGGTCACGGCAAGCAGCTCTACAACGCTTCGGACGAGATCTGCCAGCTGGCTGTGCAGGGTCCTCTGGCGATGAAGATCGTGCAGAAATTATGTGCCGAGCCGGTGGAGGAGATGGAGTACTACACTTTCCGCAAGATGGAGGTGGCCGGTGTGGATGCCATTCTCTCGATCACGGGCTACACGGGCTCGGGTGGTTGCGAGATCTACGTGGCCAACGAGGATGGCGATAAGCTCTGGGAGGAGCTTTGGAAGGCCGGCGAGGAGTATGGCCTGAAGAATATCGGTCTGGGTGCCCGCGATACGCTGCGCCTGGAGAAGGGCTTCTGCCTCTATGGCAACGATATCGACGATACAACCTCGCCCCTGGAGGCGGGTTTGGGTTGGATCACGAAGTTTGCCGAGGGCAAGCAGTTCATCGACCGCGAGAAGATGGAGGCCCTGAAGGCCAACGGCGTGGAGCGTAAGCTGGTCGGCATCAAACTTATCGGCCGTGGTGTGCCGCGCCACGAGTATAAGCTGGCTTCGCCCGAGGGTGAAGAGATCGGCCACGTAACTTCGGGTACGATGTCGCCCTGCCTGAAGTGCGGTATCGCATTGGGCTATGTCAAGACCCCCTATGCCAAGGTCGGTACGAAGATCGCCGTGGTGATCCGTGAGCGTCTGATCGAGGCTGAGGTTGTGAAACTTCCCTTTGTATAGCGAAAAATAAGATGGATACGAAGAAATATCGTTTCGAGACCCGCCAGATTCACGCGGGTCTCGATCCTAACATCGAGAACGGTTCGCGCGGTGTGGGCATCTATCCTACGGCGGCATATCGTTTCCGTAGCTGCGACTATGCAGCCAAACTCTTCGAACTTTCGGAGCCGGGCAACATCTACACGCGTTTGCAGAACCCTACCACCTCGGCCTACGAGGAGCGCATCGCAGCGCTCTATGGCGGTGTGGGGGCTTTGGCCCTTGCGTCGGGTATGTCGGCTATCCTGATTACCATCACGGCCCTGGCCAAGCAGGGTGACAACATTGTCGCCTCGCCCTACCTGTATGGTGGTACCTACAATCAGTTCCGCATCTCGCTGCGCAACCTCGGTATCGAGGTGCGCATCGCCCAATCCGAGGAGCCGGAGGCCTTTGCCGCCTTGTGTGACGAAAATACGAAGGCGCTCTATGTCGAGAGCATGGGCAATCCGACCTGCGCGGTGCTCGACCTGGAGGGGCTGGCTGCGGTGGCCAAGGAGAAGGATATCCCCTTTGTGGTGGACAATACGTTCGGTGCTGCGGGTTACCTCTGCAACCCCTTCGATTGGGGCGCCAACATCGTGGTCGATTCGGCTACGAAGTGGATCAACGGCCACGGTACGGCGATGGGCGGTGTGATTGTCGATGGCGGCAACTACAATTGGGCTAACGGCAAATTTCCGCAGATCGACGGCCCGTCGGAGGGTTACCACGAGTTGAATTTCTACGAGACCTTCGGCTCGGCCGCCTTCATCGTGAAGTGCCGTGTGGATGGCCTGCGCGACTTCGGTTGCTGCCCCTCGCCCTTCGATGCCTACCTGATGATGATCGGTCTGGAGACCTTGTCGTTGCGTGTCAAGCAAGAGGTGGAGACTACCTGGCGCTTGGCAGAGTATTGCCGTAAGCATCCCAAGGTGGAGCGTGTGAGCTTCGTTGGTTTTGAGGATCATCCGAGCTATGCCAATGCCAAGAAGTACTACCGTTTCGGCTCGTCGGCGGTCTTTACCGTGGAGTTGAAGGGTACGCTGGAGAGTACGGTGCGCTTCGTGGAGGCGCAGCAGCTGGCGGCCCATATGACGATGATTGGCGACTCGATTACGGTCATTACGCACCCTGCCTCGACAACCCACAAGCAGCTCTCGGAGGCCGACCTGAAGGCGGCAGGTGTAACACCTACCTTGCTGCGAATCTCGGCCGGTCTGGAGCATGCCGACGACCTGATCGAGGACTTCGAGCGTGCATTTGCTTGTGTCGAGTAAATTGTGAGCTACACCCCATAAAAAAAGACAACCGAAAGGTTGTCTTTTTTATTGATTATAGGTGTCTTTCGCAGAACGAGACCACCTGTCGGGTGTACTCCTCGGGGTGATCCATGTAGGCGTCGGCATGTCCGGCCTCGGGCGCAATCCAGATGGCTCGGTCGCCCTGCTGTTTCGCCTCGTACAAGGGGTAGACCATGCGCGTAGGCACATAGTGGTCGTCGCCTCCGTGGATGAAGAGCATCGGAACGGTCGATTTTTGAACCGCTTGCAGCGCCGAGGCTTCGCAAAAATCCCATCCGAAACGCCAACGGGCCAACCGGCGAGCTACATGCAGAACGGGGAAAGCGGGCAGGTGGTAATCCTCCTGCAACTCTTTTTTGAACTGCTCCCAGACGCTGGTGTAGCCGCAATCCTCGACGATGCAACGCACCGATGCGGGCAGATCCTCCTCGCCCGAGAGCATCATAACGGTGGCGGCACCCATCGAGAGACCGTGCACAATAACCTGCTGATCAGCCCCAAAAAGAGAGGGAATCGTTTCGATCCACTGCTTGACATCGAGCCTGTCCTGCCAACCCATGCCCATCGAATCGCCGCCACTCTTGCCGTGAAAACGGAGCGTCGGAAGCAGGATGTTACACCCCAACTCCTCGCGATAGAGGCGGGCGATGTGCAACATGCCGAAGGGATGGTCGGTGTACCCGTGTACGACAACCGCCGTTCGCAGGGAGGGTTGTTCGGTCGGGAGGTAGTAGGCGTGGAGCGGTGTCTGATCTTCAGCCGCGATGGTGATCTCCTGCAATAGGTGCGCGCGACGCAACGAGTCGGCCCACGGTTTGTGCGTGGGGTAGTTCTCGCCCCACGCGTGGAGACAAGCCTCGTCGCCCCGTTCAAAGTGGGGACGCAGGGCTACCTCCGTCAGGTAGTAGCCACCGCCCACAACGAGGAGCAGGACCACCACAATCAAACCGACACACCAGCCGATCACCTTCCGCATGGACTATTTACCCAACTTTTTACGGATGTGCAGGAGCATGTCGTCGGTCATCGACGAGAGATCCCACTTGGGCTTCCAATCCCACTCCTCGCGGGCGCACGTGTCGTCCAGCGAGTTGGGCCAGCTCTGGGCAATGGCCTGCTTCACGGGATCGATGTTGTAGTCCATCGTGAACGAGGGCAGACGCTTCTGAATCTCGGCACAGATGATTTCGGGTGTGAAGCTCATCGAGGCGAGGTTGAAGCTGTTGCGGTGCTTCAGGCGTGTCGGATCGGCCTCCATCAGCTCCACGCAGGCGCGCAGGGCATCGGGCATATAGATCATGTCCATATACTCGTGGGGCGGAATGGGGCAGGTGAAGTGACCCGTGCGGATCGCCTCGTAGTAGATCTCCACGGCGTAGTCGGTCGTACCGCCACCCGGGAGGGTTACGTTCGAGATGATACCCGGGAAACGCACCGAACGCGTATCGACCCCGTACTTCTGGTGGTAATAGTTGCCGAGCATTTCGCCCGTATATTTGCAGATGCCGTAGATTGTCGTGGGCTGCATGATCGTATCCTGCGGCGTGCCGTCCTTGGGCGACGAGGGTCCGAATGCGCCGATCGACGAGGGGGTGAAGAGGGCGCAGTGGTGCTGACGAGCCACCTCCAACGAGTTGTTCAGGGCGCCCATATTTACCGCCCAGGCCATCTGGGGATTTCTTTCGCCCACGGCCGAGAGCAGGGCTACGAGGTTGAAGATCGTGTCGATCTGGTAGCGAGCCACGACCGAGGCCATCGAGGTGGCATCGAGGGCGTTGAGCACCTCGAAGGGGCCATCCTCGCCCAACTCTTTGCAGTCGCGCATATCGGTGGCAACGACATTCTGGTTGCCGTAAATTTTACGGAGGTACACGGTCAGTTCCGAGCCGATTTGGCCGCCTGCACCGACGATAAGAATCTTTTTCATGGGTTAATGATTGTATTTTGTTGCTCAAAGATAGAAAATAATCCGAAAAGTTGTATATTTTTTTGGTCTTTTCATTTTTCTTGCGTACTTTTGCACCACTCAATTGAGGAAAGTTGCTGTTGTAGCTCAGTGGTAGAGCACTTCCTTGGTAAGGAAGAGGTCACGAGTTCAAGCCTCGTCAACAGCTCAACGGTCGCACCGACCAAACGCAAAGCCACCTGAAAGGTGGCTTTTGTCGTATAGGGCTGTCGCTATGCTTGCATAAGGCGAACAGCCCTATACAACAAAACAGCTTCCATAGGAAGCTTTGCGTTGGCCGACAGCTCCCGTTGACAGCTGCCCCGCGGGAGCGCGAGGCTCGACCGATGCGGCACGCATCGGTCAAACGAGTCAACAACCTAATAAAACAAACGAGCCACCCACACGGGGCGGCTCGTTCTGTTTTTGCGGATGCGGCGTAGATTACTTCTTCTCGCACTTGCACTCGCACGTGAGGGCCTTCCATACACCGGCCGAGAGGGCAGCACCCACCAGCGGAGCAACGATGAAGATCCACAGATCGGTCATAGCCTGACCACCTGCCAGCACGGCGGGACCAATCGAACGAGCGGGGTTCACCGATGTACCCGTGTAGTGGATACATACGAGGTGAACGAGCACCAGCGTAAGACCAATGGCCAGACCTGCCAGGTTGCCTGCGCCCTTCTTCTCGTCGGTCGTACCGAGTACAACAAGCACAAATACGAAGGTGAAGACTACCTCGGCGATCACGGCGCCGCAGGTCGAGATACCCGACTGGATCGTGTTCGCACCCAGACCCGACTCGGGAGCCAGTGCGTAGAGGATGCCGGCACCGATGAAGGCACCAATCACCTGGAACAGCACATACATCAGGGCGTCCTTGCCGCTCATGCGCTTCGAGAGCCATACGCCGAAGGTGATAGCGGGGTTGATGTGGCAACCCGAAATGCCGCCAATGGCGTAAGCCATGGCGACTACCGAGAGACCGAAGGCCAGGGCCGTACCAACAACCGATGCCGTATCGACACCGCAGCTCAGGCTTACGGCCGTGCCGCAACCCATCAGAACGAGCACCATCGTGCCCACCATTTCAGCAAAATACTTCTTCATAGTTTATTAGGTTTGTAAAAGGTTTGCGTAAAATTAACGAAAAAAATCGAAATTTCCTACTCTTTTTGTTTGAGATATTGGTCAATCGCCTTTGCAGCCTTGCGACCTGCACCCATGGCGAGGATCACCGTAGCGGCACCCGTCACGGCATCACCACCCGCAAAGACACCCTTGCGTGAGGTCTGACCCTCCTCCGAGGCGGTGATACAGCCACGGCGCGTGGTCTCCAGCCCCTCGGTCGTCGAGGCAATCAGCGGGTTGGGCGAGGTGCCCAGTGCCATGATCACCACGTCGCATGCCATCTCAAACTCCGAGCCCTCTTTCACCACGGGCGAGCGACGCCCGCTCTCGTCGGGTTCGCCCAGCTCCATCTCTACGCAGCGGATGCCCGTCACCCAGCCCTGCTCGTTACCCAGGACGGCCACGGGGTTGGTCAGCATCTTGAACTCGATACCCTCCTCCTTGGCGTGGTGCACCTCCTCGACACGGGCCGGCAGCTCCTGCTCGCTGCGGCGATAGACGATTACCGCCTCGGCACCCAGACGCTTGGCCGTGCGTACGGCATCCATCGCCACGTTGCCGCCTCCAACCACAACAACACGCTTACCGACATAGATCGGCGTGTCGTATTCCGTATCGTAGGCGTGCATCAGATTGGCGCGCGTTAAGAACTCGTTGGCCGATACGACGCCGTTTAGGTTCTCACCCTCGATGCCCATAAAGCGCGGAAGACCTGCCCCCGAGCCGATAAAGACAGCATCGAAGCCCTCCTCATCGAGCAGCGAATCGACCGTCACCGTGCGACCGACAATGACATCCTTCTCGAACTTTACGCCCAGCTTGGCGACCTCCTCGATTTCGCGTGCTACGATGCGCTCTTTCGGCAGGCGGAACTCGGGAATGCCGTAGACCAGCACACCGCCCAGCTCGTGCAACGCCTCAAAGACCGTCACCTCGTAGCCCCACTTGGCCAGATCCGAGGCGCAGGCCAGGCCCGACGGACCCGAACCGACCACCGCTACGCGACGACCGTTGCTTGATGCCTGCTCGGTGGCCACTTCGTCGCTGTGCTCCAGCTTCCAATCGCCGATGAAGCGCTCGATCTTGCCAATAGCCACCGGCTCGCCCTTGATACCGAGGATGCAGGCGCCCTCGCACTGCGTCTCCTGCGGGCAGACGCGGCCACAAATCGATGGCAGTGAGCTGTCCTCGGCGATAATCTCAGCCGCATGCTTCAGATCACCTTGACCCAGTGCTGCAATGAAGCGCGGAATCTGCAACCCTACGGGGCAGGCGCCGACACATCGCGGATTTTTGCAGTCGAGGCAACGCGAGGCCTCCAGCTGCGCCTCCTCGAGGTTGTAGCCGTAGCACACCTCCTCGAAGTTGGTGGCACGGATGGCCGGATCTTGTTCGCGCACCGGCACGCGCGGTATTTTGTTAGCCATAGTGCTTGCTATTTATCCAAACCGATTCGACATTGATGACCCGCCTCGCGTTCCGCCTGAATGGCCAGAACGCGTTGCTCCTGCGTACGATACATGCCCTGACGACGCATCGCTTCGTCGAAATCGACCTCATGAGCATCGAATTCGGGACCCTCGACACATGTAAAGCGCGTTTTGCCCGCTACCGTCACGCGGCAGGCACCGCACATGCCCGTGCCATCGACCATCAGGGCATTGAGCGATACGGTGGTCTTGAGGTTATACTTTTTCGTGGTAAGGGCGACAAACTTCATCATGATCATCGGGCCGATGGCCACGCACTCGTCGTAGCGATTGCCTGCGGCGATCAACTCCTCCAGCTTTGCCGTGACAAGCCCCTTCGAGCCGGCCGATCCATCGTCGGTCGTGATGTAGAGGTGCTCGGCTACCTGGGCCATCTCCTCGGTGTAGATCAACATATCGCTGTTCTTGGCACCGATGATCACATCTACGGCCACGCCCTGCTCCTTGAGCCACTTTACCTGCGGATAGACGGGTGCCGTGCCGACACCACCGCCGATAAAGATGTAGCGACGTCGGCGCAACTCCTCGAGCGGTTCGTGTACAAACTCCGAGGGGCGTCCCAGCGGTCCGGCAAAGTCGGCCAGGCTGTCGCCCACCTCCAGAGCGCAGATTTTGCGCGTCGAGACGCCGAGGGTCTGAATGACGATCGTTACCGATCCCTCTTCGGGATCAAAGTCGGCAATCGTAAGGGGAATGCGTTCGCCGACGGCATCGGCGCGCACGATGACAAATTGGCCGGGCAGCGCAGCATGAGCCACGCGAGGAGCCTCGACCTTCATCAAAAAGATATTTTCGGCCAGTAGCCGTTTCTCCAAAATGGTAAACATCTTCTTTGTCGCTTGTTACGTTTTCTTCTGTGGGTTAATCTTCAATCGTTCCGTTGATCCGAAGACGTCGTGCCGGATGTTCGGGATCGTTGGTTACTAAAAGCAGCTGCCCCGTCACAAAGCCATACTCTTCTACGCGTGGCGTGAGGGTGACATGGCCGGTTAGGCTCTCACCCGGCGCCAGACGAGCCCCTACGGGGAACTCGCACGTAAAGGGTGCTTTGCACTCGGCTGCCTGCAGGATCAACTCCGAAGAGCCGGCGTTGTGGATCGTGAGGCTGCGTGTGTGGGGACTTTTGGCATGCTTTACAGCCCCAAATTTAAGAATTATTTCGCTTACTTCGATCTTTGGAGCCGATTCTTTTGTTGCTTTGCGGGGAGGATCGATGGCAATACCGTGCGCTAACAACACCTTCTCGCTCCGTTTGCCGTCAATCTCCACGGCCAACACATCGTTGATCGTACCGTAGCGTGGTTGCTCGGTCGGGAGGTTGTAGCGGAAGTTGATGGCCGACTGCTCACCGGGCTGCAGGGTTGTGGGGTATTCGAGGTCGAGCAGCCCACTTGTCTGAATTGCCTCCAGGTGGATCGTTCGAGGTTGGTCGGAGGTGTTGATGATCGACAGCGCCGAGGCGATCGAGCGGCCTACATATATATAGGTGAAGGCGCAGTGCGTATGGTTGAGGCGAACGCCTCCGCCCACCTCAATCGGGTAGCGCTCCTCGATCGTACGGGGTCGCGGGGTGACGTTGCCCGTGATCGAGATGACGCCCAGGCGTTCGTGGTTCGGCCCGTAGACATGCAGTTTGCGATCGAACGCACCGGGACGCCCCTGCGGATCGTAGGTGACGATGATCTCGGTACTTTGGTTCGGGAGAATCGGTTTGCGGGAAAAGGTCGGCACCGTACAGCCGCAGGTGGTCACAATATCGACCAGCACGACCGGTTTTTTGCCTTGGTTCGTAGCTCGGAAGGTACACGAACGCTTGCCGCCCATCTCTTCGAGTGTGCCAAAGTCAAATCGCTCGGGTGTGAAGATAAGCTGTGCGGAAGCGGAATATCCGACTAATGTGGTGATAATGAATATGATCAGTCGTTTTGCGAGCATGGTTAAATTTTTCTTGCTGTGACAAAGTTACATTTTTTGTGAAAATTTTCTGCAATTTTTTTGCGAGAATGAAAATTTGCCGTATATTTGCACTCGCAAAACGGATAAAACCGGTTTGGTATTGCCTGAATAGCTCAGTTGGTTAGAGCACATGACTGTTAATCATGGGGTCCTAGGTTCAAGTCCTTGTTCAGGCGCAGATGCGCGAGGGTTGCGTAAGGTTCTTTACAAAGTGCAAAGGTCGGTACGGGAAATGATCTGTGCGACGGAAACAAAAAGAATTGAAAATTTTTTCAATAAAAATTTGGAGTTTCTGAAAAAAGAGTTACCTTTGCAGTCCCAAGCCATTTTTAAGGGAGCTTAGCTCAGCTGGTTCAGAGCATCTGCCTTACAAGCAGAGGGTCGGGGGTTCGAATCCCTCAGCTCCCACACAACGAAAGCGATTGAAAATCAATCGCTTTTTTTGTTGTATATGGGCTTGTGAGCAAGCTCCCGCCCATCCACAAAAAAACGGCCGTTGCAATCGCAACAGCCGTCTTTTTTTGTGTAAGCTTGATTACTCCTCAGCGGGGGTCTCAGCCTCAGCCTCCTCAGCCTCAGCCTCCTCAGCCTCCGGCTGGTTGGCAGGCGTTACGTCGATCAGCTCAACCTCGAACTCCAGTGCCTCGTTCGGGCCGATAGCCTGACCTGCACCCTGTGCACCGTAAGCCAGCTCGGCAGGAATCCAAAGGATGATCTTACCACCCTTGCCTACGAGCTTCATACCCTCGGTCCAACCCGGGATTACGCGGTTCAGCGGGAACTCGGCGGGCGTGTCCTGCTCGGCAGCGGTGGGATCCTGAGCCAGAATCATCTCCTGCTGCTCCTTCGGACGGTTGGCGAAGATCGAGGTGTCGAACACCTTGCCATCGCGCATGCGACCCGTGTAGTGTACCTTAACTACGTCAGCATCGTCCGTAGCCTTCAGCGTCTCGTCACCGGCCTTTACGACCTTGTAGAGCAGACCCGACTCGGTCTTCTTCACGCCCGACTTCTTCTCGATCTTCTCCAGCCAAGCAGCCGAAGCCTCGGCATTCTGGGCGGGGAGGGTCTCGGTGAAGAACTTACGCAGCACGTTGTTCGACTCCATGTCGCTCATCTGGCTCTGATCGGCAAAACCCTCTACGAGTGCCTTGCCAACCCAGTAGAGCTGCAGCGGCATGGGACTCTGCGAGAGGTTCGTACCCAGATCAACACCGAAAGCATACGAGAGATCCTCGCGCTCCTGCTCCGACTCAAACATGGCCTCGTCGGCTACGGGATACTCTACCTTCGTCGAGTCGCCCTGTGCCAGGCGGGCGCTATCAGCCTCCTGACGCTTCTTGGCAATCTCCTGAGCGCGAACACCGCGCTTGTTCATGAAGTAGTCGCGCAGCTGCTCGATAGCCTCCTCGTGCGACAGTGAGCTCTTGGCGAAAGCGGCCTCGGTCAGACCCTTTACGATCGTCTCGGCGTTGAACGGGATGTCGCGCATCTGATACTTTACACCGGCGGCTACGTTGGCGCCTACGGCATACGACAGGGTGTCGAGTTGCGACTTGTCACCCATCTGAATCTTCGTATCCTTGCCACCGCAAGATACGAGCATGGCAGCACCTACAAGGGCTGCAATCATGAGCATTTTTTTCATCTTTGTTATGTTTTATAAAGTTTTTGTTCGCTTTTGCGGCTGCAAATATAATAAATTATTGATAGTTTGGCCTTCTGGCAGCTGAAAAACTATCGGCGCGACCACTCGGTGTACTTATCGAGTTGAATGAGTTCGATCTCGAAGCAGAGGGTTTTGTTGGGGGCGATGTTCAACTCCGAATTGCCTTCGGCACCAAATGCGAGTTGCGAGGGGATCCAGGCCTCCACCTTGCCACCCTCGCCAATGAGTTTGACACTCTCCTGCAGACCACTCTTCAGATCCGACAGCGTGGTGCGAATCGTATCGCCCCGCTCATAGGAGGAGTAGAGCACCTTGTTATCGGTGGTACGGATCAGGTAGCGTAGGGCCAACGAATCGCGTGAGGCCGCGGGAATACGGACCTGGTCACCTAACGTACGGACAGCGTAGGTGATACCGGTGCGCGTACGGGCGAAATCGCGGCTTTGCTCGGCCAACTCGGCCAGCCACTGCTCCTCGAGGGCCTGCGCCTTTTCGGGGAGTGTGTAGTTCATGTAGCCCAGGAAGAAGGTCTCGGCCTCTTCCAGTGAGAACTTCGTGTGGTTGCGGGCTACGTCGCGCAGACCCTGGCAAACCGCCTCGATGTTGAGGGTCGAGTCCATGCGTATCAGGTTTAACCCGACATTCATGCCGATTACGTAGGCAACCGAATCGGTGTCGGTGGTCAGACGAGCCTCTTTGCCCGTGTTTTGCGAGCAGCTGACGATCATCAGGGCGATGACCAGTGTGGAAAATATCTTGCTTCTCATCATAAACTATTTTTTGTTCGATCGCAGGGTCTGGCCGCACAACTTCCAGAGGATACGGGCGCCAACCGAGGCGTCAATGTGGTCCGACTCGGCAGGACAAACCTCGACGACGTCGAATCCGATGATGCGGCGCTTCCCGCCAAGCAGTTGCAGGAGGCGGATCGCCTTGTTGAAACTCAGCCCGCCCGGTACGGGGGTTCCCGTGTGGGGACAATAGGGGAGATCCAGTCCGTCGATGTCGAAGCTGACGTAGACCTTCTCGGGGAGCGTCTCGATGATTTTTTCGCAAATCGCGTCCCAATTTTGTCCGGCGCACTCAGCCTCCAGCAGCAGCTGATCATCGAATTGGGTTACTTTACCCAATTCCTCGGCCAACGCTTTCTCCTCGGCGCTGAAATCGCGGACGGCTACCTGTGTCAAGTGGCTCACCTGCTTGATGTCGTGCAGGACGTTGTACATGATCGAGGCGTGCGAAAACTCGAATCCCTCGTATTTGTGGCGCAGATCGCAATGAGCGTCAATGTGCAGAATGCCAAACGATTCGTGGTGTTTACCCAGCGCGCGCAACAATCCGTAAGGGGTCGAGTGGTCACCACCGACCAGGCCTACCAATTTACCCGCGTTGAGCCACTGCTCGGCCTGCTCGCGGATGTTGCGGTTCAGTTCAAACGAACCCTCATTGACGCGACGAATCTTGCGTATTACGTAGTCGTCGGTCGTCTCGCCGCCTCCCTCGAGGTGCTCGATGACACGGCGGGCATCTACGCGAAGTCGTTGCGAAAGCTCCTGAATCGAATAATCGACCGGCGCCGTGGCAATGCCGTCGCGCCAAGCGTCGGGAGCCATTGCATCGTAAAAGTCGAGCTGGGTTGAGGCGCCGATGATGGCATCGGGGGCATACGCCGTGCCTGCACCATAGGAGACGGTGACATCCCACGGCGCCGAAATCAGCACGAGAGCAGCCTCCTCCGGCGAGAAGGGCATCGAGAAATAGTTGCCGTTGTCGACACCTACACCATTGGGATCGAAGAGTTCGTGTGCCATAATTTTACTGGATCTATCCGACAAAATTACAAAAAAATATATTTTTCTCTATATTTGTGGGTCGTAAAACGTGTTTTCGATGAAAAATCTCCGACCGATTGTAGTGATGGATCGCGCAATCCCCTTTTTGGGCGAGGCGTTGGCTCCCTATTGCGAGTTGCGTGTGCTGCCCGGTGGGGCGATTACGGCGGCCGATGTGCGGGATGCTGATGCGCTCGTTGTCCGTACGAGAACGCGCTGTGACGAGCAGTTGTTGCAGGGCTCGCGGGTGCGCGTGGTGATCACGGCCACGATTGGTTACGACCACATCGATCGCGCGTGGTGCCAATCGCAAGGCATTCGGGTCGAGACGGCAGCCGGATGCAACGCCCGCGGTGTATTGCAGTGGGTGGCGGCCGTGTTGGTCGGTGCGGCACGTCGGGAGGGATGGCGTCCTGAACAGAAGACGTTGGGCGTTGTCGGTGTCGGTCATGTCGGTTCGCTGGTGAAGGCCTATGCCGAAAGTTGGGGCTTTCGGGTGATCTGCTGTGACCCGCCGCGCGAGGAGCGTGAGCACCTCGGCTTCCGCCCGTTGGAGGAGGTGGCCCGTGAGGCCGATCTGCTTACCTTCCATACGCCGCTCGATCCGACGACCCACCACTTAGCCGATGCCTCGCTGCTGGCGCAGTTGAAGCCGGAGTGCTTGGTAATCAACTCGTCCCGCGGTCCGGTAGTCGATAACGAGGCCTTGCTGCAATCGGGCCTTGCGTGTGCGTTGGATGTCTGGGAGGAGGAGCCGCAACTGAATCGATCGCTGTTGGCACATGCCGTGGTGGCCACGCCCCATGTAGCCGGTTATACGGCGCAGGGAAAGGCAAATGCCTCCGCCATTGCGGCCCGCATCCTCAGCGAGGAATTCTCCCTGCCCCTGGCGAATTGGTATCCCCATACGGTTACGCCACCCTCGCCACGACCGATCTCATGGAATGAACTTTGCCGCACGATCGATGCACATTGCGACCTACGGGCCGAGAGTCAAATCTTCAAGCAACATCCCGAACAATTCGAGGCGTTGAGGGACGGATATTGTTATCGAGAGGAGTATTTTTGATTTTTGCTCCGCTTTTCGTATCTTTGTCACACTATGTATCAGCACATCATACGTCCATTGCTTTTCTCGCTCTCGTGCGAGCAATCCCACCGCTTGGCCATCTGGCTCTTGCGGTTGGTCGGTTTTGTGCCGGGCGGACGGTGGTTGATTCATAAATGTTGCGCCGTGGATGATCCCTCGCTCGAGCGCGAAGTCTTTGGTGTTAAGTTCCGTAATCCGATCGGTATGGCGGCCGGTTTTGACCGCAACGGTGAGGTTTATGGCGAGTTGTCGGCCATGGGTTTTGGCTTTGTGGAGATCGGATCGATTACGCCCCGCCCCCAGTCGGGCAATCCGACGCCCCGCATCTTCAGCCTGCAACGCGATCGGGCCGTGATCAACCGTGTCGGCCACCCCAATCGTGGACTGGATACTGCCCTGCGTCATCTGCGCCATGGTCATCCGGGTGTGGTGGTAGGGTGCAACATCGCCTGCAACGCATCGACACCACCCGAAAGTGCCCCGAACGATTACCTGCGTTCGTTCCGCAACCTCTATCAATATGCCGATTACTTTACAATCGAGTTGAGTGGCGATGACGTGCAGGAGGAGTCGGTGGTTCGTTCCGAGGAGTACATCCGCCGCGTGTTGGAGCCGTTGTTCGACTTCCGCCGTGGCCAAAATCAATATCGTCCCATCCTGGTCAAAATCTCGCCCGATTTGACCGATGAGGAGATTGATCGCGTGAGCGATATCCTGGTTGCTACGCCGCTGGATGGCGTGGTCGCTACGAATGGAACCCATTCGCGCGAGGGGTTGATTGCCTCTCCCTCGTCGCTCAAACGCATCGGTGCAGGCCGCTTGAGCGGAAGCCCCGTGACGGCCCGTTCGATCGAGATCGTGCGCCGCATCCATGAGCGGTCGGGCGGAAATTATCCGATCATCGGTTCGGGTGGTATGATGACTCCCGACGATGTGGAGGCAATGTTGGCTGCCGGAGCGGATCTGGTGCAGCTGCACACGGGGTATCTCTATGAGGGCCCGCGCCTGCTGAAGGAGATCTGCCGACGTCTGATCCCGAAACCTACAGAGGTGCAACCGACCGCGTCGGAAACGGAGCCGATGACGGAATCGGTGGCAGAGCCGGCTGTTATGCCGCAGGAGCATGCTGAAAACAACGAGGAGCGTGTCGATTGACACGCCCTTTCTTATTATAATAGGTATCTATGCAAGCAACTATCATTACGATTGGCGATGAGATCTTGATTGGACAAATTGTCGATACGAACTCGGTCTCGATTGCGCGTCGGCTCAATGCGGCCGGCATCGTTGTCCACGAAAAGTGCTCGATTGGCGATGATCGTGAGGAGATTATGGCCGCAATCCGTCGGGCGGAGGCCTCGTCGCAGGTGATTATCTTGACGGGTGGTCTGGGCCCCACGAAGGACGATATTACGAAAAAAACGCTGGCCGAGTTGTTCCATTGCGGCATGCGGTTCGACGAAGGGGTTGCCCGCCATGTGGAGCAGATGCTCGCCGAGCGCGGCATCGCCTTCAATGCCCTGAACCGTTCTCAGGCCGAGGTGCCGACCGCCTGCACCGTGCTGCACAACGCCCACGGGACAGCTCCGGGTATGTGGTTCGAGGATGCGGGGCGCGTGATTGTCTCCTTGCCCGGAGTGCCGTTCGAGATGGAGCACCTGATGGAGGATGAGGTGATGCCTCGCCTCAAGGAGCACTTTGCCCTGCACCAGATAGTCCACCGCACGCTTATCACGGCCGGCCTGGCCGAGTCGCTCCTGGCCGAGCGTATCGAACCGTGGGAGGAGGCACTGCCGTCGTATTTGAAGTTGGCCTACCTGCCAGCTCCGGGTATCGTGCGCCTGCGCCTTTCGGCCTATGAGGTGGAGGGTGAACAGGTGCGCGAGGAGATCGACCGCCGATTTGCCGAGTTGCGCGAGCTGATTCCCGACTATGTGGTTGGTTTTGAGACGGCTACCGTGGAGGAACAGGTGCATGAACTCCTAATCGAGCGGGGTGCTACGTTGGCCTTGGCCGAGAGTTGCACGGGCGGCAAGATCGCCTCGAAATTTACCGCCATGGCGGGTGCGTCGGCCTACCTGCTGGCGGGCGTGGTGGCCTATGCCAACGAGGCCAAAACGAATATCCTGGGAGTCGATGCGGAGCTGATTCGTCGCCACGGCGCAGTGAGCGAGGAGGTAGCTCGCGCCATGGCCGAGGGGGCTCGTCGTGTTGCGGGTGCCGATTATGCGCTTGCGACCACCGGAATCGCCGGCCCGACGGGCGGAACGGCCGAAAAACCGGTTGGTACGGTCTGGTTTGCCCTCGCTACGCCCACCGAAACGATCGCCTTGAAACATGCCTGCGGTACGGATCGTGGTCAGGTGATCGACCGCGCTACGGCCTACGCAATTCGCCTTTTGCGTGATAAATTGCAGGGTAGATAGTCGATTTTTGGGGAGAAATGCAAATAATTTTGGGTTTTGAATGTTGTATTCTGAATTTTTGCGTATATTTGCACTCCCTTTTGGGGAACTATAACTAAACAAATTAAACGGAACTATGAAGGTTTGCGAAATCACTGGTAAGGTGGCGATGACCGGCAACAACGTGTCGCACTCGCACCACAAGACCAAGCGCACGTTCAGTCCCAATCTGAAAACCAAGCGCTTCTGGTCGGAAGAAGAGGGCCGCTGGGTTACCTTGAAGGTAACGGCTGCCGGTATGAAAACTATTAACAAGAAGGGTCTTGCCGTAGCTCTGCGTGAGGCAGCTGCTCCGAAGAAGATCTACTAAAAAAACGCTTTTAAGAAATGGCAAAGAAAGGTAACAGAGTGCAGGTCATCCTTGAGTGCACCGAGCAGCGTGAGAGCGGCGTTCCCGGTATGTCGCGTTACATCACCACCAAGAACAAGAAGAACACGCCGGAGCGTCTGGAGCGTAAGAAGTACAATCCGTATCTGAAGCGCGTAACGGTTCATCGTGAAATTAAATAGTAGCTTAAGACTATGGCAAAGAAAGTAGTTGCAACACTGAAGACCGGTGCAGGTAAGCAGTTTACCAAGTGCATCAAGATGGTCAAGTCGGACAAGACCGGTGCCTACATGTTCAAGGAGGCTATCGTTCCCAACGCCGAGATCAAGGAGTTCTTCGAGGAGAAGAAGTAGTATTTTAAGAGGTAACTCTTAAATACAAAGGGCATCCAAACTGGATGCCCTTTGTATTTATCGGGGTGTAGAGAAAGGCTCTTTTGGCGTTACCCTTGCGGTGAAATTGCTCACATACGTCAAGTATGCTGCGCATTTCACCACTGCGGGTGCCTAAAAATAGCTCTTTCTCTACGCCCCTCCAGGGGCGCTGCGCATTTTGTTTCTGTGAGGGCCTAAAATCATCTCGATCCAAACAGCAGAAATGACGCTGTGCATTTCACTACTGCGGGTGCCTAAAAATAGCTCTTTCTCTATACCCCGATGTCTCCGAGGTATCTAAAAATAGCTCGCTCCAAATCCCTCGCGGAAAGGTGGGGTGTAAAAATGAAAGAGATCAAAGATCGTCCTCGATCCTTGATCTCTTTGTCCCTTTAATCTCCTTTAGCCCCCTTTTAGAACTTATGCACGGCGCGAATCAGGAATTTCTGATATTTCGGGATCTCGTTGAAGACGTAGGGGGCCTCCAAACCCATGTGGGCCGACATGACGAACTTTTCGTCTAACTCCGTGGAGGAGAAGTAGAAACATTTGCCATCGATGCGCTCGCCCCCGTGCTCCTTCAGATTCTCGTTGAAGGTCAGGCGTACCTGGCGGTTGTTGTGCATGCGGTTGCCGCCGTTGTAATTGTTGCCCAACTGCAACACCTCGTCAATCGAGGGGAGATACCACCCCTCTCCCTTCTCACGACACCACTTAAAGGCGGGGAAATGGTCCCACGAGAGGTTATTCTCGGCGATGTAGCGTGCTACGGCCTCCATATTCTTGGCACCATCGTACTGATCCGTGGTACCCACTTTGCGAAGATCCTCCTTGCGGAAGGTGCTCCAGTCGATCATCACCTCGTCGAGCGAAATCAGCAGACCGTGTGTACCCTCCTCGTTGACTGCGCAGACGACGCCCTTCAGCCCGTTGTAGTCGTAATATTGCCCCACTTCGAAGCGCATCACCTGCATTTGCGGGGTAGGTTGAGGCGACGCTGCAGGTTGTGCTACGACTGCAGGTGCAGGCGCAGGCGCGGGTGCCGGAGCGGGTTGCGGTTGGGGAGCGGGTTGCGGCGCGGCAGCTACCGTAGGCGTAACCTCGGGAGCGGGAGTCTGTTTCGTACGGTTGTAATTCTCGATGAAGCCGTCCGAGTAGCGGATGTAGCAGATTTGCGCCACGGGCAGGACATAAGTCGGGCCTTCGGGACGGGCAAAACGCTTGTAGCGTACATTGTCGGTCGAGATTTCGGAGACAACGGCCTCGATGCGGGTGCTGTCGATCTTGACGATCAGATCTTGTGCGTGTGTTGCTGCCGCGATAAAGAGGGCAGCCAATAGCAAAATACTCTTTTTCATCCCTTTGTTTTTTCAGTTGGGTAGGTAAAGATAACGCTTTTTTTCAAACATTCTTACTATCTTTGTACCATCTAACTTTAAAAAGAGAAATTTTATGGGATTTTTCGATATCTTTAAGAAAAAACAGCAGCCCGCCGAGCCGCAGAATGAGGCCCAGGTGCAGCAGGAGGAGGCGCACAAGGAGCAGCAACAGCAGGAGCTGAATGCCGGACTGGAGCGCACGAAGACGGGTCTTTTCTCCAAGTTGGCGCGTGCCGTGGCAGGTCGTTCGACGATCGATGCCGATGTGCTGGACGACCTGGAGGAGGTGCTCATCACGTCGGATGTAGGCGTGGAGACAACGGTGAAGATCATCGAGCGCATCGAGCAGCGTGTAGCGCGCGACAAGTATATGGGTACGTCGGAGTTGCAACAGATTCTGCGTGAGGAGATCGTTTCGCTCATGGACGAGGCTCACTCGACGGAGGGTAACTTCGGCCTCGATGCCAAGGAGGGCGAACCTTACGTGGTAATGGTCGTGGGTGTAAATGGTGCCGGTAAGACGACCACGATCGGCAAGCTGGCTGCCCAGCTCAAGAAGGCGGGCAAAAAGGTATGGATCGGTGCTGCCGATACGTTCCGCGCGGCGGCGATCGACCAGTTACAGGTATGGGCTGACCGTGCCGGCGCGACGATGATTCGCCAGGAGATGGGTTCGGATCCCGCCTCGGTGGCCTTCGATACGCTGCAGTCGGCCAAGGCCAATGGGGCCGATGTGGTGCTGATCGACACGGCGGGTCGTCTGCACAACAAGATCGGTCTGATGAACGAGCTGACGAAGATCCGCAACGTGATGTCGAAGGTAATTCCCGATGCGCCGCATGAGGTGATGCTCGTGCTGGATGGTTCGACGGGTCAGAATGCCTTTGAGCAGGCCAAGCAGTTTACGCAGGCGACGCAGGTGACCTCGCTCGCCATCACGAAACTCGATGGTACGGCCAAGGGTGGCGTGGTGATCGGCATCAGCGACCGCTTCCACATTCCGGTGCGTTATATCGGTATTGGCGAGGGGGTAGATCAACTCCGCATCTTCGATCGTCGCGAATTTATCAATGCCCTCTTCGGCGATGCAAAAAATTAATGTCATCACGCTCGGATGCTCGAAGAATACGGTCGATTCGGAGCATCTGATGGCGCGCCTCGCCGCGGCCGGCTATGAGGTACGCTTCGATAGCGACCGTACGGATGCCAAAACGGTGGTAATCAACACCTGCGGCTTTATCGGCGATGCCAAGCAGGAGTCGATTGAGATGATCCTCAGGGCCGTGGAGGCCAAAAATGCGGGTAAGATCGACCGCCTCTTTGTGATAGGCTGCCTCTCGGAGCGCTATGCCGATGCGTTGCGCGAGGAGATCCCCGAGGTGGATGACTATTTCGGTGCCCGCACGTGGGAGGGGATTATTGCAGCGCTGGAGGCCGATCCGAGCGAGGAGTTAAAGACCGAGCGTCACCTCACAACCCCGAAACACTACGCCTACCTCAAGATCTCAGAGGGGTGTAATTGGATGTGTGGCTATTGCGCCATCCCGCTTATTCGTGGCCGCCATATCTCGGTGCCGATGGAGGAGCTGGAGGAGGAGGCCCGCAAGTTGGCCGCGAAGGGTGTTAAGGAACTGATCATCATCGCGCAAGATTCAACCTATTACGGCATCGACCTCTACGGCAAACGCATGCTGGCTGAATTGCTGCGCCGCCTCTGCAAGATAGATGGCATTGCGTGGATTCGTCTCCACTATGCTTACCCGGCAGCCTTCCCCGAGGAGGTGATCGAGGTGATGGCCAGCGAGGAGAAGATCTGCAAATACCTCGATATTCCGTTCCAGCATATCTCCGATAACCAGCTCAGCGCGATGCTGCGCCGCCACACGAAGGCCGAGGCGGTGGAGTTGATCTGCAAATTGCGTGCTCGTATCCCCGATTTGGCGCTGCGTACGACGATGCTTGTCGGTTACCCGGGCGAGACGGAGGCCGACTTTGAGGAGCTGTGCGACTTCGTGCGCGAGGTGCGATTCGAGCGCCTCGGCGTCTTCCCCTATTCGGAGGAGGAGGGTACGCACTCGGCCGAGAAACTGCAGGATGATGTTCCCGAGGAGGTGAAGCAGGCACGTGTCGATCGCCTGATGGCTATCCAGCAGCGCGTGTCGGCCGAGCTGAACCGCGAGCGCGTAGGGCGCACGATGCGCGTTGTGGTCGATGGCCGTCAGGGAGACTTCTATGTGGCTCGCTCGGAGTACGATTCGCCCGAGGTGGACCAGGAGATTCTGATTCCGGCCGATGGAAAGCGCCTCTTCAAGGGTCGTTTTTACGAGGTAAAGATCACGGATGCAGCCGATTACGACCTTTATGCTGAGGTGATTCGGTAGCTCGCCGAGCGAAAGTGGTTGATCCGCTGAGATGATCCGTAAAAATAATTTGGATTTTTCTGGTTTTATTCCTACCTTTGAATTGGAAAAAAGGTATCAAAAAGAACCCTATGGCCGATAAGCGAGTTATCACGACCCTCGAAAGCCGCGTAAAGCAGCTCTTGGACGATCACAAACGATTGTCTGAGGTGGCACGTGAATTGACGGCCGAGGTGGCTAAACTCAAGGCAGAAAAGCGTGCGCTGGAGGAGGAGAACAAGAGCCTCCGCACCGATCTGCAACGCAAGGAGTTGGCCGAGGGGCTGGCCGGCGACAGCCGCAACCGCGATAAAGCACGTGCACGCGTCAATCGCCTGATGCGGGAGGTGGACAAGTGTATCGCGCTCTTGGGTGGCATGGAAGATGAAGCTGCTCGAGCTACGATGAATGAAGCGAAATAAACGAAACGAATCGACAACGACATGGATCAGGCAAAAAAACCGTTAACTATTACGCTCCGTATTGCCGGTAAGCCCTATCAGTTCACGATTGACCGTGAGCGCGAGGAGATCTACCGCCTGGGTGAAAGGGAGGTGAATGCCTGTTTCGCCAAATGTAAGCAGTCGCAAAAGAAGGGGTGGATCGATTTCGACTACCTTGTGGTGACGGCTTTGCAGTTTGCGATGGCCAATGTCTATATGCGTCAAAGCCGCGAGGTGGGTAGCGAAGACCTAAAACGTCTGGATGCTCTCAGCGAGGAGTTGGGTGCCTATTTGGAGAGCCAACTCAAGGATTAATATCGTGGAGCCTCACCCGAGCAGGAAGGGGCGTCACGTAGCAAATAACTAAGATACGTTCTTTAACATAGAATAAAGAATCTACCCGCATAGATTCCTTAATAGCTTTGCGAAACTGAACACTTTTTACATTGGGGTCAACTCGCGGCTTTTTCAAAATCAGGCCTTAACCCTTCGGGGTGTCGCTGCGGCGGCCGTTGGAAGATTGCGATGTCGGAGCCCCCACTCATGACGTTTTTTGCAGATTCGTCAAACAAGACTAAGGAATCCTATGCGGTTTTTATTTTTGGATACGACTTATTCAACATATTTAACCACTTTTAAAACAGACACATTCAACCATGAATACCGTTTTAATCGCCCTAATCTCGGCTGCTGCAGCCGTCGTGGTCTACGCCGTGGTGACAAACCTGGTGGCCAAGACCTCGATCCGCAAGCGCCGTGAGGCCGCACTCAAGGAGGCCGAGGCCGAGGGTGAAATGATCAAAAAGGAGAAGATGCTCCAGGCCAAGGAGCACTTCATGCAGCTCAAGAGCAACCACGACCGTCAGGTCAACGAGCGCAACCAGAAGCTGCAGCAGAGTGAGCAGCGCGCCAAACAGCTCGAGCAGAACCTGCAGAATCAGCAGCGCGACCTGGACCACAAACTGAAGGAGAATGACCGCCTCAAGGAGCAGATGCAGAACCAGATGCAGCTCCTCGAGCACAAGAAGGATGAGCTCGAGCAGATGCGCCGTGAGCAGAATATGCGTCTGGAGCAGATCTCGGGCTTGAGCTCGGAGGAGGCCAAGAACATCCTGGTCGAGAACATGAAGTCGGAGGCGAAGGCCGAGGCTGCCGCCTACATCAACGAGACGATCGAGGAGGCCAAACTTTCGGCTACGAAAGAGGCCAAGCGTATCGTAGTGGCTTCGATTCAGCGAGTTGCAACCGAGACGGCCATCGAGAATGCCGTGACGGTCTTCAACATCGAGAGCGATGAGGTAAAGGGTCGCATCATCGGCCGCGAGGGTCGCAACATCCGCGCTCTGGAGGCTGCTACGGGTATCGAGATTATCGTGGATGATACGCCCGAGGCAATCATCCTCAGCGGCTTTGATCCCGTGCGTCGTGAGATTGCCCGCCTGGCCCTGCACCAGCTGGTGACCGACGGCCGTATCCACCCTGCCCGTATCGAGGAGGTGGTAGCCAAGGTGAAGAAGCAGATCGAGGAGGAGATTGTCGAGGTGGGTAAGCGTACGGCTATCGACCTCGGTATCCACGGCCTGCATCCCGAGCTGATCCGCCTGATTGGTAAGATGAAGTACCGCTCGTCGTATGGTCAGAACCTCTTGCAGCACGCCCGTGAGACGGCTAACCTGGCCGGTATTATGGCGGCCGAGCTGGGTCTGAACCCCAAGCACGCTCGTCGTGCCGGACTGTTGCACGATATCGGTAAGGTGCCCGACGATGAGCCGGAGTTGCCGCATGCTATGATCGGTATGAAGCTCGCCGAGAAGTACAAGGAGAAGGCCGAGGTTTGCAACGCTATCGGTGCGCACCACGACGAGATGGAGATGACCTCGCTCATCGCCCCGATTATCCAGGTTTGCGACGCCATCTCGGGCGCTCGTCCGGGTGCTCGTCGTGAGGTGGTAGAGAGCTACATCAAGCGTCTGAAGGAGATGGAGGATATCGCCCTCTCGTATCCCGGTGTCGTGAAGACCTACGCTATCCAGGCCGGCCGTGAGCTCCGCGTAATCGTCGGTGCCGATAAACTGTCGGATCAGGAGGCCGAGAGCCTGTCGCACGATATCGCCAAGAAGATCCAGGATGAGATGACTTATCCGGGTCAGGTGAAGATTACCGTCATCCGTGAAACGCGTGCCGTTTCGTACGCTAAATAATCTCTTGTAACCGGATAAGCCATCCGGCTGTATAGACAATCCCTCCAAACCTCCCTTTGATAAGGGAGGCTTTTTTTGCCGGGTCAGGTGAAGATTACCGTAATCCGTGAGACGCGTGCCGTATCATACGCTAAATAGCAGACGTATCTGACGGCCTCTTTTGGCGTTACACTGCAAGGCGAAGTTCCTCACATACGTTTAGTATGCTGCGGACTTCGCCTTTTGTGTGCCTAAAAATAGGCTCGCCATATCCGTCTGCGGGTGGTGGTGTCAGTCTGTAGATTCAGTCGCCCCAGTGGCCCCAGGGCTCCACAAAAAAAGGATGCCCCGAAAGGGCATCCTCTAATTTTGAATTCTAAATTTTGAATTTAGCCTTACTCGGCCGTTGCGAGGGGCGACGCCTGCGTGTAAACGCGCGCAGCAAGCTCCTTATCGAGCTGATACATGCCGTACTTATCATTCTCCACAGCCTCGGCAGCGAAGATCATATCGCGGGCCGACTCCTCCTCCTCGATCTGCTCGTCGATGAACCAAACGAGCATATTCGACGAAGCGAAATCGCGATCCTCGGCAGCGATGGCGGCCAGGTTGTTGATCAGGCCCGTTACGACCTTCTCGTGCTTCAGCGTCTCTTGGAACATCTCCAGCACCGAATTCCAGGTGGTATCTACGGCCTCGATGGGCTTCAGCTCCACCTTGCAGTCGCGCGAGTTGAGATAATTCATCAGAATGCGTGCATGATCCTGCTCCTCCTGCCACTGCACGAAGAACCAGTTGGCAACACCCTTATAACCCTTGGCCTCGGCGTCCATCGACATCGAGAGATAGAGGTAAGCCGACCACAGCTCGGCATTGATCTGTGCGTTAATCGCATCGTGTAATTTCTGGCTTAACATAGTTGTATTGTTTTTATTTGTTGTGTTTGCGTTTACGGGTTTTTCTTATTCCCTATACAAATATACACACAAAAATCGAAAAACAAACATTTTTTTGATCATCTTATTTTATGGGGCGATAAGCTGTTTCTATGAAAAACGTAATCTCCTATTAATCATCTACATGCGTTATGCGGTAGCGCTTATCGAACTCCAATTCCGGTCCCTCTTTCAGCTCGACCGTATAGCCTCGTTTCGTGCGCTCGATCTGTTCGATCGCGCGATTTGGAAAGCGCTGTTTGATGACACTGCGAATCTCCTGCGGTATTACCTCGGCGGGAATCTCTTCGCGTCCGCCATCGATATCGGTCCACAGACCGTGGCGGTCGAACTCGATGGTCGTTCCATCGGCCAGATAGACCTTATAGGTCCGATTGTAGAGCGAGCGCTCGGCTGCAGCATAGCTCATTTCGTTGCTCGAGAAGTGGCGCATGAGTAACTCCTGCGCGGGCCGTGGCAGCTTTTCGGGGGCGATCATGCGGTAGTTGTCGGCGGCGACGGGCCAAGTGATCAAGGCGACCGCCAGCGTAAGTAAAAGTTTAAACATAGTCTATATCGTTTTAGACCTCTTCCTTCGCAAAAACAGCGCCAAAAAAGGACTGTCCAACCTACGTCGAACAGTCCTTTGTGCATTTTCCTGTCGGAGGGCTTACATCATACCGCCCATGCCACCTGCGGGCATCGGGGGCATGGCGGGCTGCTCCGACTTCTTCTCGGCCAGCACGCACTCCGTCGTGAGGAACATCGAGGCGATCGACGCTGCATTCTCCAGGGCTACACGAGCCACCTTCGTCGGGTCGATGATACCTGCCTCCATCATATCCTCGTACTTGTCATCGCGGGCGTTGTAACCGAACGTACCCTCGCCCTCGCGTACCTTGTTCACTACCACCGAGCCCTCGCCACCGGCATTGGCAACGATCTGGCGCAGCGGCTCCTCGATGGCGCGCTTCACGATCTGAATACCCGTCGTCTGGTCGTCGTTCTGACCCTTCATGCCCTCGAGTGCAGCCGTAGCACGGATGTAGGCAACACCGCCACCCGGTACGATACCCTCCTCGACTGCAGCACGCGTAGCGGCCAGCGCGTCGTCCACGCGATCCTTCTTCTCCTTCATCTCGACCTCCGTTGCGGCACCCACGTAGAGCACAGCCACACCGCCGGCCAATTTGGCCAGACGCTCCTGCAGCTTCTCGCGGTCGTAGTCCGAGGTCGACTTCTCGATCGAGGCGCGAATCTGCTGTACGCGCGAGGCGATGGCCTCCTTCGAACCGGCACCATCCACGATCGTCGTATTCTCCTTGTTGAGCGTCACCTTGTCAGCCGTACCCAGCATCTGGAGCGTGGCATCCTCGATCTTCATGCCCTTGTCGGCCGAGATCACCGTGGCACCCGTCAGCGTGGCGATATCCTCCAGCATCTCCTTGCGACGATCACCGAAGCCCGGAGCCTTGCAGGCGGCGATCTTCAGTGCACCGCGCAACTTGTTCACCACGAGGGCCGACAGCGCGTCGCCATCCACATCCTCGGCGATGATCAGCAGCGGGCGTCCGCTCTGAGCCACCGGCTCCAGTACGCCCATCAACTCCTTCATCGTCGATACCTTCTTGTCGGTGATCAAGATAAAGGGCTTGTCGAGCTGAGCCTCCATCTTCTCCGTATCGGTGATGAAGTAGGCCGAGATATAACCGCGATCGAACTGCATACCCTCGACTACCTCGACGTGGGTCTCCGTGCCTTTGGCCTCCTCGACCGTGATCACGCCCTCCTTGTTCACCTTCTCCATGGCCTCGGCGATCAGGCGACCGATGTTCTGGTCGTTGTTGGCCGAGATGGTGGCTACCTGCTCAATCTTGGCGTAGTCCGAACCCACCTCCTGCGACTGCTCGCGGAGCGACTCCACGACCGTCGCCACGGCCTTGTCGATACCGCGCTTCAGGTCCATCGGATTGGCACCTGCCGTCACGTTCTTCAGACCGACACCGATGATGGCCTGGGCCAGCACCGTGGCGGTCGTCGTACCGTCACCGGCATCGTCGTTGGTCTTCGAGGCAACCTCCTTGACCATCTGGGCACCCATGTTTGCAAACGGATCCTCCAGCTCAACCTCCTTGGCAACCGAAACACCATCCTTCGTGATGTGCGGTGCGCCAAACTTCTTGTCGATGATTACGTTGCGACCCTTGGGGCCGAGCGTTACCTTCACGGCATTCGACAGGGCATCGACACCCTCCTTGAGAAGCTCACGAGCCTCTACGTTGTATTTGATTTCCTTAGCCATATTTGTCTTTTTTAGATAATTGCCAAAATATCTGCCTGACGCATGATCAGATACTCCTCGCCGTCGATCTGAATCTCTTGGCCCGAGTACTTGCCATAGAGGACTACGTCGCCCTCCTTGACCTCCATCTTGATATCCTTCGTGCCGGGGCCTACGGCTACCACCTTACCTGCCAGGGGCTTCTCCTTGGCCGTGTCGGGAATGTAGAGACCACCTGCGGTCTTCTCTTCTGCGGGATTCGGGAGAATCAACACCCGATCCGATAACGGTTTTACGTGCATAATCTTACTGTTTTTTAGTTATTATTGTTTTCTGTTTCTCTTTTCGTCGTGCGGAACGTAACGAAGAATCTCTCTCGCCACGTTCGTTGCCTTCACGGCTACGCAAAGATAGTAACAATCCTTATGCCAACCACCTTTTTGGCAGGAAATGTGGAGCGAAACTGACATTTTGGCAATTTTGTGTCGCACCCCGCCAAAAAACGGCCACCCCGTATGAGGTGGCCGTTCATGACAGATCGTATCAAACACTATTTGTTGATAGTGATCGACTTTATATAGGTGGCTTTTGATGCATCTACGTTATTAGTATACGTAATAACAATCTCTCCCTTAAGTGGGGTGGCAGCCGTAAATACATAATCGGTTGCCGTCGTCGTCAGCACATTATTCTCGCACGTCAATGCCGTGCCGCCTACCGTAACCGTAACTGTACAATCGCCTCCATTTGCAACAGAACCATTTACGGTTATCTTTTGGATTGAATCGGTAAATCCGATAGTCGAAAAAATTGCTGTTGCAACAGGATTTTTACTGCTTCCAATTTGAACACCTTTTGCGTTATTATTATCCCAACCTAAATAAGATAATGCTTTCCAGGTGTATGCCATGTTCCATGTAAGCTCAGGCGAACCTTTTGTTACATATTCGGCAGGAGCGTCAGTTGTGCCAAGTACACCCTTTTCCAATACCCACTCATACGTAGCCAGTGCGTTAGCACCCTGGTGCTCTACCTTCACCGTAGCCGTAATGGCCTTGATGGCGTGTTGCAGGATCACCTCACCCGTGCGGGCAGCGCCGGTGTTGGCTGCGTTCGGGGTGATGGTCAGCGTCGTAGCATTCGTGCGCGTAGCCGTTACCCACTCGGGAGCCGACTGAACGGTCCAAGCCTCGGCATCCGTCGAGATGGTCACCGTCTTGGCCGTCGTATCCTCGGCCGTCCACGAAATGGCCGACGGATCGGCCTTCAGATAAGGCTCACTCTTCACCTCGGTCGGGAAGAGGTAGAAGTACGAACCGCTCAGGTAGCAGCAGTAACCCGTAATCGTGACCGGAAGCCCGTTGTAGGCCGAAAGATCCTCTGTCGGGATGATGAGTGATCCGCTGACCGTCGCACCCGTTACCGTGAAGTTGATGTACGAACCTACCGAAAGCTCCGAAGCCGTTACCTGCACGTAGTCGCCAATGCCGTAGTTTTGCGAGAGGGCCGTAAAGGCTGCGCCATCGGCTACGACCGTGGCGGTGGGATGGTTGACGGTCGTCGTGCCGACCTTCTCCACCTCGGCGCCCGATTTGATTTGGCGCTTGCCGTAGGTCGAGGTGGTGGCGTTGAGGATGTTGATCACATCACCCACAGCCACATCCAGCGTCTGGAACGAGAAGAGGTAACCCGTGGCATCCTTCAGCAGGGCCGTTTTCGCGCCCACGGCTACCACCGTGACATCCTTGATGTTGTAGGTGCCCTCCTCTGCAGCGGCGTGAATCTCGGCGATGGTCGTATAGACGATTGCACCACCCGTCGTGGCGGTTGCCGTGCCGGCAGCCGATGCGAGGTAGTTCTCCTTGTCGCTCGGAACAGCTACCACCGAAACGGTATACTCGGTAGCGGTCTGCAGCTCCTTGAAGGTGTAGGTCGTGGCGTCGGTCACCGTGACAGGCTCCAAATCACCGCAACTTACCGTATAGCTGCCTGCATTGGGTACAGCCTCCCACGAAACGACGATCTCATTGGTGTTCTGCACCGTAGCCGTGACGACGGGCGTTGTCAGCTGCGTAGGTGCGGCCGCCTCCAGGTAGTAGAGCGCAACGGCCTTTTGCGAAGCCGAGCTATAGCAGGAGAAGAGGCTGCTCGATGCGTTATACTGCATGACGTTGCGCGTATTGGCACCCTGGGCAACAATGTTGGTAACGCCATCGGCAATCGAAATCGCCCACGAAGCGTTGTCGTCCAGCGTCTGCTGGGTCTTCATGTGGTTGGATTTGGTGCTGGCTGCATAGATGTAGCCGCTGCCCGTGTTGAAGGCGAAGGTATTCTCCTTCGTACCCGGCTCCACGCGGAAGATCTGCACGGCATCGTTCGGAGCCACGATGAAGTTGCCCTCCTTCGTGACAGCAGCCGCAGCACGGTTGTTCGAATTCTGCGTGGTGCTGATCGCTACATCGGCCTCCGTAGCGGCGATGATCACTTTGTAGCCGACCTTGAGCTGGGCTACGTCGGTCATCAGCGTATATTTCTCCGGCTCGACGATCGGCAGATCGCTCATGTTGAGCGTGATATTCGAGACGACACCGGCGTTGAAGTCACACGTGGCGGGCAGCTCGGCGATCTCTTTCGTGATGACACCTCGGTCGGTCGTTACGACCACCTTGAGTGGCTTGCCCGAGAGGTCAACGGGGGCGATGGCGAACCAGACGTCGCTCGTCTTGTCGGTGTGGATCGTCAGCGTCTTCGAAGCGCTGTTGACTGCCAGCGTATTGCTCTCGAAGAGGTAGTTGAAACGGCCTGAGATCTCCACGTCGCTCGTCAGGGCGATCGCAGATACCTTGACGTCCGCCGGCAGATTCTTCAGCGTCAGCTTACCATAGGCCGTGACGTGCTTGAAGCGCAGGTCGACCGAAGTCGGGAGCGTTGCGGTCGTCTCGCTCTTGGCCAGCAGAATCTGGGCAGCCTCGTCACACGAGTTCTCCAGCGGCGTCTGCGTCTCGGGAATCTTAACGCTCCAATAGTTGTTGTCTTTGTGTACGCTATTGTGGGCTACGGCAGGCGACAGGGCGTAGAAGGTGTAGGCACCCGAGTTGTCATCCGAGATGGTAGCCTCGAAATGGGCACTCTTCTGATCGTCAGCCACCGTCATCGACGTGACATCTTTCGCCGAGACGAGGTTCAGGCTGATCTTGACGCTCTGGTTGGCTGTCCACAGGGTGGGGTAGACACCCTCGGTCGGGGTGCCGAATGCCGTACGCGTCTCAGCGCTTTGGGCGTTGAATTGAATCGAAACCTCCTCGGCGGGGAGCATCGGCGCGATCTCATCCTTCGAGCAACCGACCAACGTCAGGGCCGAAATGGCCGTAAATAGCAGTGATTTCCAGATTTTCATGATAGGGTCGGTATTAAATTTCGGGCCAAGTTTCATCGTAACCATCGTCGATGGTGCCATTGCCGCTCGTGGCAAAACCTTGCTCAACCTGTACTTCGAGCACCTCAATCGAGGGAGCCTCATAGGTCTCCGTAAAGATTAGTTTCTTCATCTTGGTATCTGTTTTTCTTGTTTTCAAAGCCAACTATCACCCCGCAGGGTGATAAGTCTCTACAAAAGTAGCGAACTTTTGGCTAAAAATAGCAAAAATGGGCCAAAAAAGCAACAAAAAAAGCGAGATGACTCGCTTTTTACTACAATTTGTTCGGATTGAAGACCCGCGTCGAGGCATCGAGGCGGATCGCGATGAAGAGCAGGATTGTGAATGCGATGAGCGACGAACCTCCGTAGCTCATAAACGGAAGCGGGATACCCATCACCGGCATCAGTCCTACCGTCATGCCGACATTAACCAATACGTGGAAGAGCAGAATGGCTGCCACGCAGTAGCAATAGATGCGTCCGAACGGCTCCTCTTGCCGCTCGCCCATCCGCATCAGGCGTAGAATCAGCAACGCAAAGAGCGTCAGGATGGTGAGCGTGCCCAAGAAGCCCCACTCCTCGCCGACGGTGCAGAAGATAAAGTCGGTGTGACGTTCGGGCACGAAGCCGTATTTAATCTGCGTACCTTGCAGGAATCCCTTGCCGAACAGACCACCCGAACCGATGGCAATCTTCGCCTGGTTGACGTTGTAATCGGCGCCTGCCGGGTCGTTGATGATGCCCATGAAACTCAGAATACGCTTCTGCTGGTGCGGCTCCAGGGCATTGAAAACATGGTCCACCGAGAGCAGGAAGATGACCGAACCTGCAAAGAGAATCAGCGTAATGAAGGTATGGGCCAAGTTGAAGCGGAAGGAGTAGATTGCCAGGCCGAGGGTTGTCGTGAGCGAGACAATCAACAGCGCCTGGTAGAGATCCAACCCATTCTCAAAGAGCATCGTCGAGATCACCATAAGTAGCATGGCAGCCAGGAACATCCCCGCCACGAAGATGATGCGCGAACGTACCTGCCCGCTCACCATCATCTCCGAGAAGGTGCAGAGCACGATGAGCAACAGCAGCAAGGCCAAAGGCGAAAGCAGGAACGAGGCGATAAAGAGCGTAGCGATCAGCAGGATCGGGATGCAGAGCCATTTGTTCAGACCCTCGCGATAGAGCACAAAGAGGAACGAACCCAGCACCAGACCCGAGCCGGTATCGTTCTGTAGGATGATGATCAGCAGCGGGATGGCCAAGAGGAAGGCCACCTTCATCAGATCCCCGATGCGGGCAATCGAGAAGGTGTATTCGCTCATGAGTCGAGCCATCGCGAGCGCTGTGGCAATCTTCACAAACTCAACGGGTTGCACGTTGAATGATCCGAACGAGATCCACGCTTTTGCACCGTTGATCTCTTTGCCGATGACGAGGGTCGATAGCAGGATGAGTAGGCCGAAAATATAGGCCGGATAGGCCCACATGTGGTAGTAGCGGTCGTCCAACAGCAGTACAAACAGGGCTACTACGGCGGCTACAGCAATCCACACCACCTGCTTCATGTAGAAGTGGGCAAACGAGAAGAGTTGCGGTACAGTCTCGTCGTAGGTGGCCGCCGTGATTGAGAACCACCCGACCAGTACGATGAGCATGTATAACAGCACCGTCCAGCGGTCAACACCGCTGAAGAGCGAACCGGAACGATTACTTGTCATAGGCCGGATAGTAAATTTTCATATCCTTAATTCGTTTCAGCATCTCCGGACGGCGAATCGTATCCGTCAGGTAGAGCTCCTCCAAGAGGCTGGCGATGGGTAGCGCGACCGAAGCGCCGAAACCGCCATTCTCGACATAGACCGAGATGGCAATCTTCGGGTTGTCCTTCGGCGCGAACGAGAGGAAGGTCGAGTGGTCACGGCCGCGCGGATTCTGAGCCGTACCGGTCTTGCCGCAGACATCATACCCCTCGAGGCGTGCCTGCGTCGAGGTTCCGGCGACGTTGACACCCTGCCACATACCCTCGACCACGGGCTCAAAATGTTTCGGATCGACCTTCGTGTATTGCTTCTCGTAGAAGCGACGATCGAGCGAATCGGTCCCCTCGACCGCCTTTACGATGTGGGGGATGTAGTAGTAGCCACGGTTGGCGATGATGGCACCCAGGTTGGCCATCTGCAGTGCCGTGCAACCCAACTCACCCTGGCCGATCGAGAGCGAAAGTACCGTGAGCGAATTCCACGAATTGCGATAGACACGGTCGTAGAATTCACGCGTGGGGACATAACCGCCATTCTCGTCCAAGAAATCGGAACCGAGCTCGCGCCCGAAGCCGAAGCTCTTCACGTAGTCGTACCACACTTCGTAGCCCTTCTTGACGCTGCCGTACTTCGGGTTGTCGATAATATCGCGGAAGACGTAGCAGAAGTAGGCGTTGCACGAGGTGGCGATGGCAAAGCGCAGGTCGGCCGGCGAAGCGTGGGCGTGACAGGCCACACCGCGGCCGATCTTGTAACCGCCATGACAAGGGTGCAGATCCGAGGGTTTGAGCACCCCCTCCTGCAGACCGATCAAGCCCTGCACTAACTTAAAGGTCGAGCCCGGAGGATATTTGCCCTTCACGGCACGGTTGAACATCGGGTTTCGCTTGTTGTTCAGGTGGCGAATGTAGTTGTTACCGCGCTCACGGCCGACCAACTCCTCGGGGTCGAACGTGGGGGAGGAGACCATCATTAGGATCTCACCCGTCGAGGGCTCGATGGCCACGGCGGCACCTACCTTGCCCTCCATCAGCTCCTCGCCGAGACGCTGTAGACGGGCGTCAATCGTGCTGGTGAGGTAGCGGCCCGACTCGGGCAACGAGTCGAACATGCCGTCCATGTACGACCCCTTGATCGCACCACGCGGGTCGCGCTCCATGATCTTGACGCCCTTCTTACCACGCAAATCCTCCTCGTAGGCCGACTCCAGGCCACCGATGCCGGCGTAGTCGCCCTTGCTGTATTCGGGGTGACGATCCAGGTAGCTTTGGCTCACCTCCGAGAGGTGGCCGAGCAGGTTACCGCCCACGTGGAGCGGATAGTGGCGCACGGTACGACTTACGGTGTAGAATCCACGGAAACCCTCGGCGTCCAGGCGCAATTTCTCCTCCTTCGAGACGTAGTTGGCCACGCGTTGCGGGGCACGCGGGTAGGCGCGAGCGTCATTTAGGCGCTGCTTCAGACGGCGCGGCTGCATGTCGAGGATCTGACACAAACGCATCGTGTCGAAGCCCTCCTTGTCCATGTCGCGGTAGACCACCATCAGGTCGTAACACTCACGGCTCTGGGCCAGGTATTCGCCACGACGATCAAAGATCTCGCCACGCGGCGGATACTGCACATCGATGCGCATCACGTTGCGTGCGGCACCGCGCTTATATTCGGCATTGAAAAATTGGATGTAGGCGACCCTGCCGATCAGGATCACAAAGATCAATAGGACGAGTCCCTGCAGGGTACGCATCCTGAAAAAGCCTTCGGAACGATCGATCATGCGCGGGCAGAGATTTTAGCGGTGAAGAGACGTCCGGTCAGCCATACGAGCAGAATCGTGGCACCACTGCTCAAGACGATGCGTAGAAGGGTGCGCAGGATGTGCCCCCACGAAAGGGCCTCCAGCGTAAAGAATACGGTGTGGTGCAGCACGACCATCACCACCAAATAGCTCCAAAAGAGGGCCGAACCCATGCGCTCGGGGCTTGGCACGCCATCCTCGCGTAACTCCTCATGCGGCGAAACGAGGCGAATGATACTCGGACGCAGGAAGGCGATCAGAAGCGAGGCGATTGTGTTGATGCCGGCTACACCCATCGTTATATCCATCAGTACGCCCATCGCCAGACCGCATGCGAGCATGACGATCGGCTGCGTATCGAGACGCAACAAGACGAGAAAGGCCACGTAGATCAGCGGACAGAGGAAACTTCCGGCTATGAGGTTGTTGAGCAGGAAGATCTGTGTCAGTGACAAGATGACGAAGAGTAATATATAGGCGGGAACGTGGTGCATGGGTTAATTCATTTCGAGGTTCTTGATCACTTCACTCTGTTGCAGCTCGCTGACCTCCTGCTGGTCGAGGTTTTCGATGACGATCAGGTTGTCCATCGCCGAGAGGTCGGCAGCCAGGCGGACGCGCACGGTATAGGTCGTACCCACCTCATCCAGCATGGCACTTTCGACCGTACCGATGAGGAATCCGGCCGGGAAGTAGCTCTCAAAACCGGTCGAGAGAATCTTCTGCCCGGGCTGCGGGTCGGCATATTTCGACAATCCTTCGAGGATGACGAAGTGCGGATTCTTTCCATCCCAGCGGATTGCACCCTGGTAGTTGGTCCCTTCGGGGGTACCGCTACCGCGGAAGACGGGGTTGAGGATCGAGACCGCCACGGCATAGTGCTCCGTATAGTCCACCGTGTAACCGGCAATGGCACCATCGGGGGTAACGAGACCCATCCCGTTCGTCACGCCGTCACCACCACCGCGGTTGATCGTGATGTAGTTGTGGGCGCGACCCACCGTGTTGCTCACGACAACCGCCTCGGTCATGCGGAACTTCGACTCGCCCAGCGCGCGCAGCTCTACCTTCAGACTACCCTCGGCGTCGGCTTCGCGATAGCGGGCCAACTCCTCCTCCAGGATAGCGATGCGGGAGGTGAGGGCTCGATTCTCACGTCCCAGACGGAAGAAGTTGCCGATGTCGGTCACCACCTTGTTCAGTCCGCCCACCATGCTGTTCGTGCGCGCCAGCAGACGTGCCTCGGTGTAGGCCGTGGCACGGGCATAGTAACTCACGGCGGCCAGCTCTAGTAAGACAAAGAGCACCACCACGTAGATACTGCGGATGAATTCGACTAATCGGCGCATAATTCAGATAAGAATTGCGAGCCGCAAGACCCGCAATTCGTTTATCGGTTGTTAACCCTTGATCAGGAACGAGAAGTTGTTCATGTTCTTCAGGGCGATACCCGTACCGCGAACGATGGCGCGCAACGGATCCTCGGCGATGTGTACCGGAATGCCCGTCTTCTCGTGCAGGCGGCGATCCAGTCCCTTGATCAGGGCGCCACCACCGGCCAGGTAGATACCGTTCTTCACGATATCGGTGTACAATTCGGGCGGCATCGACTCAAGCACCTTCATCAGCGCATCGTCGAGCTTCACGAGCGACTTATCGAGCGCGTAGGCGATCTCGCTGTACGAGAGCGATACGGTCTGTGGCAGGGCCGTCAGCATGTTGGGCGCCGTGACTACGAAATCCTCGGGCTCCTCCTCCAAGTCGGGCAGGGCTGCACCGATGGCCTTCTTGATGGCCTCGGCCGTACGCTCACCGATGCGGATGTTGTGCTGCTGACGCACGTAGGCCTGAATGTCGGCCGTGAATACGTCACCGGCAACGTCGATTGACTCCGAGCAAACGATACCACCCAGCGAGATGCAGGCGATCTCCGACGTACCGCCACCGATGTCGATGATCAGGTTACCCTCGGGAGCCTCGACGTCGATACCGGCACCCAGCGCAGCAGCCATCGGCTCGTAGATCATGAAGACCTCACGACCACCGGCGCGCTCGGCCGAGTCGCGTACGGCACGAATCTCTACGTTGGTCGAACCCGACGGAATGCAGATTACCATGCGCAGCGAAGGCGAGAACAACGAGCCCGAAGTCTTGACCATCTTGATCATGCTGCGCAGCATCAGCTCCGTAGCGTTGAAATCTGCGATCACGCCACTCTTGAGCGGACGGATCGTCTTGATGCCCGGGTTCGTACGCTCGTGCATCTGCTGTGCCTTCTTACCTACGGCCTTCAGGTTGCCCGTGTGAGCGTCAACGGCAACGATCGACGGCTCGTCTACGACCACCTGACCGTTGTGAATGATAAGCGTATTGGCCGTTCCGAGGTCAATCGCTAACTCTTGAGTTAAAGAAAAAAGTCCCATATCGTGTGTTATTTATTTGCTATATAATGAGCTGACTTATAGTTAAATACTCCCCGAACCGGCAGTATTGTGCAAGATAAGTCAATACAACATGACAAAGGTAGTAAAAATCGAGCGATCTTTTGGAAATTTTTGGGGCAATTTTTTTAGTTTTTTTCGGCTCAACAAAGTACTCCGTAAGTTGGCTTCCTGTTCGATTCCTGATTTTTGTCCATAAAAAAACGACCATTCATTTGAATGGTCGTTTTTTTACTGATTGTTAAAGGTTTAGTTGGCGGCAGCCTCCGTGATGCCCAGCTCCTTCTTTACGAGCGGCGTGATGTCGATCATCGTAGCCTCGTCGAAGTAAACCAGTGAACCGGTCTCGAAGATAGCCGTGAAGCCATTGGCCTTGCTGACCGTTTGGATGGCATTCTGAGCCTTCTCGATGATCGGGGTCATCAGATCCTGCTCCTGCTTGGCCAGGTCCTGCTGAGCCATCTGCTGCATCTCTGCACCGCGCTGACGCAGGTCGTTCAGCTCCTTCTCCTTGATCTGACGAGCAGCATCCGAGAGGGTGTTCAGATTCTTCTGGAAATCCTGCAGCTTGTTGTTGAACTCGACGTTGATCGTCTCGAGGTTCTCCTCCCAATCCTTGGCTACGGCCTGCAACTTCGTCTGCATCTCGGTCGTCTCGGGCATAGCGAGCATTACCTCCTGCGAGTTGATACGACCGAATTTCTGCGCGAAGAGCGTCGAGCAGCTCAGCATCATAGCGACCACGAGGGCCAGTTTGAGTACGTTTTTCATGTTTTTGTGTTTCAGTTAATTATTGATGAATTTTATGATTTATTTCAGGGTTGCAATTACCTCATCGGTACGCTCCACCGAGGGGGCATTGTAGAGCAGCGTGGGGTTGTTCGACGAGTCGATTACCACCTCGGCACCCACCTGCTTGGCGTAGGCCTCAATGGCGGCGAAAACCTTCTCCTGGATCGGCTTGATCTTCTCGATGCGCTGCTTCATGAGCGTACCCTCCTGGCCGAAGAGCTCCTCCTGATACTTGGTGGCCTGCTGCTCCTTCTCGAGGATTACCGTCTCCCACTGCTGGCGCGTGGACTCCGAGAGCGAAGCGCGCTGCTGCTGGTAGTTGTTGTAGAGTTGCTCCACCTCCTCAAACTTGGTATCGACCCACTCCTGGTAGTTCTTGGCGAGTTTATCCAGCTCCTCGATCGCGGTGTTGTAGGCTGCGATCGACTTAAAGATCTTTTCGCTGTTGACGACGATGTAGTTTTGTGCCATGGCGGCTGCGCCCATCAGCACCAGCGCCATCGTAAATACCATCTTTTTCATCCCATTTCAGTTTTTAAGGTTCATACATCTGCGTTCTGTCGGCAGCAAGAAGCATACCTATATAGATAACGCGCGTAAGGTTGTTTTATTGTGTTGTTTCACTTTACTACAACACGCAGTTCCAAATCTTTAATTCTTAATTCTAAATTTTGAATTGTTCGTTAGAACTGCTGACCCATCACGAAGTGGAACTGCGAGCCACTCTTCTCGGTCGAGCCTGCCGGGGGATCGAAGCCGTAACCCCAGTCGATACCGAGCATACCCACGACGGGGAGGTAGAGGCGTACACCCACACCGGCCGAACGCTTGATCTTGAAGGGCGAGAAGTTCTTCCACGAGCTGAAGGCGTTACCACCCTCGGCAAATGCCAACACGTAGATCTGCGACGAAGGCTTCAGGATCACGGGGTAGCGTAACTCGGCCGTATATTTGTTGTAGGCCACTGAGTAGTACTCATTCACCGGATCAAGCGCACCATCCTCGTAACCACGCATCGAGATGATGTCGATACCGTAGATGTTGTAACCCGACATACCGTCACCACCCACCTCGAAGCGCTCGAAGGGCGATACCTTATACTTGTTGTAGTTGCCCAGGTAGCCCATCTCGGCCTTGAGCATCAGGACGAGCTTCTGGTTGCTGGTCAGTGCCTGGAACCATTGGCCCTTAAGCTGCCACTTGTGGAACTCGATCCAGCGGTAACGCTCCTGATCGCTCATCGTGGGATCCGAGTAGTCTTTGCCATCCCAAGCCGAGTAGGGAGGCGTGATCTGCAGCGAGAGGCTGATGTCCGAACCACGACGCGGATAGATCGGCTGATCTACCGAGTTGCGGTTGAATACAAACTTGAGCGAGAAGAGGTTGGCGGTACCGTTGTTCATGATAAACGAACCCCAATTCTTCAGGTCATAGCGCTCGAAGCTGGCCTCGCCGTAGAAGGTGAAGTAGGGGTCGGGCCAATTCAGGCGCTTACCCAGGCCGATGGCGGCACCATAGGTGCGGAAGTGCATCGTCGAGGTTTGCCATACGTAGTAGGCGTTGTTCTGCTCCGATGCGTGCACAGAAACCGTGAACGAATTGGGCTTCTTGCCACCCAGCCACGGATCGGTGAAGGAGAGGGCGAGGGCCTTGTAGTAGGTACCGTTCGTCTGTCCATTGATCGAAAGACGCTGGTTCTGTCCCATCGGGTAGGGGCGCCAAGCACCCTTCTTGAAGGCATTCTTGATCGAGAGGTTGTTGAACGTAACACCAATCGAACCTACGAAGGTACCCGATCCCCAACCACCGGCGATGTTGAACTGATCCGAAGCCTGCTCCTCCAGCGGCCAATTGACATCCACCAGCTCGTTCGATACGGGCTTGATGTCGGGCATGATCGCCTCGGGGTTGAAGTGGCCCATCGAACCGAGCATACGGATCGTCTGCATGAGCATCGAACGGTCGTACAACTCACCCGGACGGGTGTAGAGCTCGCGGCGGATTACCTCGTCGTCTACGCGGACGTTACCCGTGATACCCACCTCGTTGATCGTGAACTGCTTACCCTCGAAGATCTTGAGCTCCAGGTCGATCGAGTCGGCGCCGATGATCGTCTCCGTAGGCTCGATCTGCGACATGAGGTAACCGCTGTTCTGGTAGAGCGACTTCACGGACATATCCTCGGGGTTCTCCTCGCGGCCGATACCGAGGCGCTTGTGCATCGACTTCTTGTCGTAGGTGTCACCCTTCTTTACGGCGAACATGTTCTGCAGCTGTTCGGTCGAATAGACCGAGTTGCCGACCCAGGCGATGTCGCGGATGTAGTATTTGTTGCCCTCGGCTACCTTCAGGTCGATAGCCAGACGGTTGGGCTCATATTCGTAGATCGAATCGCTCAGGATGTGGGCGTTGCGGTAACCCTTCGAGTTGTAGAAGTCGATCAAGAGATCCTTATCCTCGTCGTACTCCTTATCCTTAAGGCGGGTGCTCTTAAAGAAGTTGATCGATTTCTGGTGGGTCTTCTTGAAGGTGCGGCGCAGACGCTTGTCGTCAAATACCGAGTTGCCGTCGAAATTGATTCGGCCGATCTTTACGCGCTCGCCACGGTCGATCTCAAAGATCACGTTGGCATATTGGTCGCGGACTGAATCCTGCTCGATGCGGTAGTTGACCTTGGCGTTACGGAAACCCTTCTCCTTCCAGTACTCTTTGATCAGCTTGACGTTCTTATCCAGCACATAATCCGACAACTCGCTGTTGCGACGCAACTGGAGCTTCTCCATGATGTCCTTCTTCTTGCCGGTCGAGATGCCCTCGAACTCCCAGTTGAAGACGCGGGGACGCTCCTTGAGGAATACCTCCAAATCGAGGCTGTCGCCCTCGATCTCGGCACCCACCTTGACGTCGGCAAAGTAACGCTGGCTCCACAGGCGCGTGATGACGTTCGAGATGAAGTTGCTGGGCAGCAGGATCGAATCACCATCGACCAGACCGGCCGAGGCCTTCACCAAATCGGGATCCAGGTGCTCCAAGCCACGAACATTGACCTTGCGGATGTAGTATTGCTGCTGCTTGCCGCCCGTGGATTGGAACATGGGGGCATTTTCATCGAAATATTTCTCGACCTTTACCGAGTCCGCCTCCTTTTCCGAAGCGGTCTCCTGGGCCGAGAGGGGCAGTGCAAGCGTACAAAGTAGCGCTGTGAGTGCCGTTATCTTGCGTAAATAGCTCATGTAGTTGAATTAACTGCTTTCTTCTTAACTAATCTCGGGCGGATTACTTCACCAACCCGTAGCGGCGGTCGCGTGAGGCATATACCTCCAGGGCACGTGCAAACTCCTCCTCCGTAAAGTCGGGCCACAGCACCTCGGGGAAGTAGAGCTCGGCATACGAGGATTGCCACAAGAGGAAGTTGCTCAATCGCTGCTCGCCGCTGGTGCGGATCACCAGGTCGGGGTCGGGCATGAAGCCCGTATCGAGGTGCGAGGAGATCAACTGCTCGTCAATGGCCTCGGGTGCCAACTCACCCTGCTGTACCTTGCGGGCCAAACACTGCATCGTGCGACGCAACTCGTCGCGCGAGGAGTAGTTCAGTGCCAATGCTACCACCAAGCGATCGCCCTCGGCCGTCTGCTCCTCGATCTGGTTCAGGTAGTACTGCACCCGCTCCGAGAAACGACTGCGCTCACCGATCGTGCGTACACGAACACCCTGCTTCTTCAGCTCGGGCGCTTCCGAAACGACACTCTTGCACAACAACTCCATCAAGGCGTTTACCTCGGCCTCGGGACGTCCCCAATTTTCGGTCGAGAAGGCGTAGAAGGTGAGGTAGCGCACCCCATGCTTGACGGCTGCACGCAACGTTTGACGGATCGTCTCGACGCCGGCAATATGCCCCTCGGTACGCTCCTTCCCGCGCTGCTTGGCCCAACGGCCATTTCCGTCCATGATGATGGCGACGTGTTGTGGTATCGGTTTTGCGATGCTCATAATAGGGTGCAAATATAGGTATAAAAAATGAAATACAGCCTATTTCGAGGGGTAAGTTTCTCGAAAAAAGGTCTGAATGGGGTTTTAACTGCGAATGTCAATTCCCCACATCATCTTATTGCGTAACGTGTCGTAAAACGAGATATTGTGTGGCGCGGCCAGAAAAATCGACTTTGAGGCCTTGCGCAGCGTGAATTCGCAGTGGCTCGGCACGGCATAAGAGCGGTTGTCGAGTGTGAGAAAGGCCTCCGAGCGACGCGTCTGTACCCGCAGCCGAATCGTGCTCGAATCGGGGATGACGACGGGGCGCATCGTGAGGTTGTGCGGCGCGATGGGTGTGATGACAAAGCAGGCGCACGAGGGTGCTACAACCGGACCTCCGGCACTGAGCGAGTAGGCGGTCGAACCGGTCGGAGTTGAGACGATCACGCCGTCGCCGTGGCAGGTGGCGACCATCTGCTCATCGACGTAGATCTCCACGGAGAGCATGCCGGCACCGTTTCTCTGGATGGAAAACTCATTGAGTGCCAGCGGACTGTCGCCGTTGGTCGGCAGATCGCTCCCAACCTCGATCAGCGAGCGCTCCTCGAAGCGTAATGTCCCCTGCTCGATCGCCTCAAAGAGACGCTTGAGTCCTTGGCGCGAGTCGCTCGTGAGGAATCCCAGGTGGCCGGCGTTGATACCCACGACGGGAATGGCGGCGTCCCCCAGGCGGTGTACTCCCTCGAGCAGCGTGCCGTCGCCTCCGTAGCAGACCAGGACGGCCTCCCCGTTCGGTGGACAGATCGTGGCACCATATTGGCACGACGCAGGGATCGACCAGCCGATCTGCTCCTCCAATATGGCGGCAAACTCCTCGTTTACAGCCCATTCTCCGTTAAATTCGGTGATGGCTGCGCGCAGTGCATTCAACTCTTCAGCCTGAAAAGCGAGCCCTCGACGGGAAAAAAGTATGATTTTCATCCGTTAGAAACAAAAAAATGAGTAACTTTACCCTGCAAATATAACGAAATTGTGACAAAGTTAAGTGTAAATATCAATAAGATTGCCGTCATTCGCAATTCGCGTGGCGGTAATTGTCCCGATGTCTTGAAGGCAGCCCTCGACATCGAGCGTTTTGGTGCCGATGGCATCACGGTTCATCCGCGTCCCGATGCACGCCACATCCGTTACGATGACGTGCGCCAACTCAAGGCGGCGATCAAGACCGAACTCAACGTGGAGGGCAATCCGATCGATAGCTTTATCGACCTTGTGCTGGAGGTGGTTCCGGCACAGGTGACGTTGGTGCCCGATGCCCCAGATGCCCTCACCTCGAATGCAGGCTGGGATACGATCCGTAACCGCGAGTTCCTGACCGACGTCACGGCCCGCTTTCACGAGAAAGGGATTCGTGTCTCGATCTTTGTCGATCCCGATCCCGAGATGGTGGCCGGCGCCAAGGCGTGTGGTGCTGACCGCGTGGAGCTCTACACCGAGAGCTATGCCCGTCTCTATCCGCAGGGTCGCGAGGCGGCCATTGCCCCCTTTGTGGCAGCCGCCGAGGAGGCGCGCAAGCAGGGCCTTGGGCTCAATGCGGGCCATGACCTTTCGCTCGAAAATCTCGCCTTCTACCATGCGCAGATTCCCTGGACGGACGAGGTCTCGATCGGCCACGCGCTGATCTCGGATGCACTCTACCTGGGTCTGGAGAATATCGTGCAACTCTATCAGCGTCAATTAAAGTAACGCGCTGTGCCCCTGTCGAATCCTATATTTCGCCGCATCGCCCGCATCGCCAAGGAGCAGGGCGTAGATGCTTATGTCGTAGGTGGTTATGTGCGCGATCACTACCTCCGTCGCCCCTCGACCGATGTCGATGTGGTGGTCGTGGGAAGCGGTATCGCATTGGCCGAGGCGCTGGGACGGGAATTGCGCACCAAGGTTTCGGTCTATAAGACTTTTGGCACGGCGATGTTGCGTACGCGTGACGGTGTGGAGGTGGAGTTTGTCGGGGCGCGCCGTGAGAGCTATACGCACGATTCGCGCAAACCGCAGGTTGAGGCCGGTACGCTCGAAGATGATCAGCGTCGTCGCGACTTTACGATCAATGCCCTCGCCTGGTCGCTTTCTGAGGAGCGTTTCGGGGAGTTGGTCGATCCCTTCTACGGGATGGAGGATCTGGAGGATTGCTTGATTCGCACCCCGTGCGATCCCGATATTACCTTTTCGGACGATCCGCTGCGCATGATGCGGGCCGTGCGGTTCGCCTCGCAACTCGGCTTTACGATCGACGACGAGACCTTCGAGGCGATTCGTCGCAACGCCGAGCGCATCCACATCGTCTCGCGCGAGCGAATCATCACCGAGCTGAATAAGATTGTCCTTTCGCCCGTTCCCTCGATCGGCTTCACGTTGCTCGATAAGTCGGGCCTTCTGCCGCTGATCTTCCCCGAGTTGTCGGCCTTGAAGGGGGTGGAACGACGCGGTAAACATGCGCATAAAGATAACTTTAAGCACACCTTGCAGGTGCTGGACAACGTGGCACGCCACTCGGATGATTTGTGGCTTCGCTGGGCCGCCGTGCTGCACGATGTGGGCAAACCTCAGAGCAAGGGATACGACCCGAAGGTCGGCTTTACGTTCCACGGTCACGAGGTGGTCGGTTCGAAGATGGTGCCTGCCATTTTCCGCCGCCTGAAGTTGCCGATGAACGAGCATATGAAGTTTGTGCAGAAGCTGGTCTTCCTGCACCTGCGTCCCATTATTTTGTCGGAGGATCTGGTGACCGACTCGGCCGTGCGCCGTCTTTTGTTTGAGGCGGGTGATGATGTCGAGAAGCTGATGCTGCTGTGCGAGGCCGATATCACGTCGGGCATCGACGAAAAGGTGCAACGTTACCTGAAGAATTTTGAGCTCGTGCGCCACAAGATGAAGGATCTGGAGGAGCGCGACCGCATCCGCAACTTCCAGCCTCCGATTACGGGCGAGATCATCATGCAGACCTATGGTATTCCGCCTTGTCAGGTGATTGGCGAGATTAAGGAACAGATCAAAAATGCGATTCTCGACGGCGAGATTCCCAATGAATACGAAGCGGCTTACGGTCTGATGGAGCGCCTGGCTGCGGAACGTGGATTACAAAAGCAATAACTTATGCGACAGCAAGATAATACGCGATCAAAAGCCCCTGCAAAACCCAATGCAGCCCTCGCTGCGGCGGTTGAAGAGGCGGTGAAAGTTCTACGCGCAGGCGGCCTGATTCTCTATCCCACCGACACGGTGTGGGGTATCGGTTGCGATGCGACGAACGAGGAGGCCGTGCAGCGTATCTATGCGCTGAAAAAGAGTGAAAACAAGCACTCGATGTTGGTCTTGTGCTACTCGGCCGATGAACTGGTGCGCTACGTCAATCGCGCCCCCGGTATCGCTTTCGAGGTGATGGAGATGGCTACGTCGCCCCTGACGCTGATCCTGCCCGGCGCAACGGGCGTGGCCAAGGACCTGATCCCCGACGAGGGGACGCTCGGTGTCCGGATCCCCAATCACGAATTTTGCCAGGCGTTGTTGCGCAAGCTGGGTCGTCCACTGGTTTCGACATCGGCCAATATTTCGGGCGAGAAGACTCCGCGCAGACTTCCCGAAATTGCCGAGGAGATCGTCGCCGGGGTTGATTTGGTGATCCATCCCCGCTTTGAGGGCCGTCCGACGGGCAAGGCTTCGTCGATCATCGCTTTCGGCGAAAACGGCGAGGTGCGAGTGATTCGCGAATAGCCTGCACCGAGCGCCGATACCCAATCACGGTTAAAAGTATTCCGAGAAAAATCAGCACGAGCGCCGTGAGGTTCGTGCGGTCGAATTGTGCCTGGTGACGTAGGTGGGCCAACGTGCCGGCGATGAGGGGCTGAATGTAGCGATAGAGTGCCGTGTGGGTGGCCGTGAGGTGCTCGGCACCGCGGTAGAGTAGCCACATCGGCCAAACGGTGCCGAAGAGCAGGATGTAGGCCAACTCGATTTTTGCGATGGCGGGCAATCCGGCCAGCAACGAGGTGGAGATCTGATCGCCAAAGAGGGGCCACGTGATGGCCAATCCGATGAAATAGTACCATCCCATTACGACACGCGATCCGAGCCGCTCGAGCGTCGGCTTGATCAGTACGGTGTTGGTGGCAATTGCCGCTACGGCAATCAGGATCAGAAGATTGCCCCACCCGCGCGATCCGTGTACGAGGACAAATCCCTTGTCGAAAATCAGCAACCAGGCCCCCGCAAAGGTGGCCACGATGCCGATCCAACGCGAGAAGTTGAGCCGCTGGTTGCGGTGTAGCACTCCATCGATGATGAGCGTAAAGGCGGGACCGAGGGTGGCGATGATGGCGCCGTCGATGGGGTTGGTGTAGCTCATGCCCCAGAGTAAGAAGAACATCCAGCCGTAGATGACCAGCAGCGAAACGAGCAGGATGGATCGCAGGTCTTTGCCCGTGATGCGGTAGGTGCGAGGCGAGAGGAGGGCGGCCGGAACGAAGAAGAGTGCGCCGGCGACGATTTGCAGCTGAAAGAGTTGCTGAAAGCTGAGCCAACGTCCCATGAGTGAGCCGAAGATCGAGAAGTTGGCACCGAACAACAGGTTGGCTGCAATCAGATCCCAGTTGTAACGGATTTTTCCCACAAAGGGTCATCGGTTGCAAAATCTATGCAAAAAAAGGTTACCTTTGCCCCGAAATCCGATTACAACGATGGATCACGGAAAATTGAAAGGCCATAGCGCTTTGTGGGTGGCCAATATTATTTGGGGATTGAACGCCCCAATCTGTAAACAGGTCTTGCAGTCTGCGGCTAACCCCGAGGGAATCAGCCCCTTTGCACTCAGTGCCTGCCGCATGGCGGGTGCCGCCGCGCTCTTTTGGGTGGCTTCGCTCTTTATGCCGCGCGAGCGGGTGCCGTTGCGCGATTTGGGACTCTTGCTCCTGGCCTCCGTCTTTGGCATTCAGTTCAACCAGCTGCTCTATTTGTGGGGCTTGTCGCTCACGTCGCCCATCGATGCCTCGATTATTTCGACCTTAGTGCCGATTCTGACGATGGTCCTGGCGGCCGTTTTTCTGCGCGAACCGATCACCTGGCTCAAGGCGGGTGGCGTGGCGCTGGGTTGTGTGGGCGCGGTGATGCTGGTGGTGATGAGCCACCGGACAACGGCCGTGGCATCGAGCCTCATGGGCAATACGCTTTGCATCATTTCGGCCATCAGCTTTGCCTTTTACCTCACGGCCTTCCGCAACCTGATTGTCCGCTACTCGCCCTTTACGGTGATGAAGTGGATGTTCCTCTTTGCGGCCGTCGTGGCGTTGGTAATCTATCGTAAACCGCTGGCCGAGACCGACTTTGCGGCCCTCCCGACCTCGGTGTGGATGGGCGCTGTGTATGTCATTGTCTGCTCGACCTTCCTCTCCTACCTCTGCGTGCCGATCGGCCAACGTTATCTGCGTCCGACGGTGGTGGCGATGTATAACTATGTGCAACCCGTCGTGGCGGTACTCTTCAGCGTGGCGCTGGGATTGGATGTGTTCGGCCTTCCGAAAGCGGCCGCCGCGCTGTGCGTCTTTATGGGCGTGTGGCTCGTGACGCAGTCGAAGAGCCGACGGGAGATGGAGAAGTTGAAAGTTGAAAGTTGAAAGTTTTTTCGTGCTTTTATCCGCTCAACAAAAAAGATGGGAGATAGCCTAAACCGGTGGCTATCTCCCTTTTTGTTGAGCTAACTAATTTTCAACTTTCAACTTTCAACTTTCAACTTTCAACTTCTCCCTATCGTTTGATCGGCAGAATCTCGATCCAATAGTCGTCGGGGTCGTTGATGAAGTAGAGATTCATCTTGTGATTCTCATAGCAGAGGCAGCCCATCTCGCGGTAGTACTCGCGCAGGGCCTCGTAGTCACCCTCGACACGGAGGCAGAGATGGCTCTCGTTTTCGCCCAGCTCGAAGGGCTTATCGGCGTGGTCACGCAACCAGGTCAGCTCTAACTTAAAATCCGTGATGCCGTCACCCAAGAAGGCGATGATGTAGCTCCCGTCCTCGGCAACCTTGCGGTACATCTCTTTGAGGCCTAATGCCTTGTCGTAAAACTCGATGCTACGCTCCAAATTCTGGACATCGATGTTGAAGTGGTCGAATCTTGCTCCGATTTTCATGTTTGAAAAGTTTTGGTTTTTTCAAAGATACGAAAAGTTTTCGATTTTTGCGATATCTATTGTCTTTTCTTGCAGTTCGAGGCAGTTGCACCTGTTATCTTGATGCGATCAGCTCAACTGATCGAGATACTCCGCTTTGATCCCCTTCTTTAGACGCGATATGCGGTTATAGACCACCGACTTCTCCTTGTCGAGCAGCACGGCAATCGTGGTGGCCGACAATCCGGCGGCAAGATAGGCATAGAGGCGATAATCCTTCTCTTTGAGGGCGGGGTGGTCGGCGCGGAAACGGCTCATCAATCCTTGGTGGCGTGTGTTAAGCAACTCCTCAAATTCGGCATGTGCCTCCTCGTCGTTGCGCAGTTCATCAAGGATCGATTCCACCTCGATGATGACGCGCTGTTGCAATTTCTCGTTCCCCTCATACACATAATATTGTTCGCACAACCGCGTGAGGATGGCATAATTGCTCCCCGTTCGGAATAACTTTCGCTCCTCCGATGGGCCGTCTGACGGTGCGTCACCGACTGATGTCGTCAGGCGGTTAAATTCTCGAATCAGCGTTGGCAGTGCTTCGGCCGATATTTCGCGGTAGAGACCCCAACGGTGGTCACCCCACAATTTGAAATTAATAAGACGGAATCGCCCCACCTTCAGTTGGCGCAGTCGGTTCATGAAATGGTTTGTTTTCATACTCCTTTGATTTTTGATTAGTGTACCACAAAGGTAGTGCGAAGGGAGCCGAGAGGGGCTTTTTTAGGCGCGCTATAATCTATCAAAGTACCGATTCTTGGTTTTGTAACTAATTGTCGATTAGGTGTTTACAAAAACGGGTCGATTTTTCTTCTATCATCCGCCCTCGTGGCTCTATCCGAGCACTAAAATTACGTAAAATCAAGCGATTTTCCAAACATATCATGGCCGTGTGGAGGCACTTTTTTGTGGGGCGAGAATTCGAAAAAGCGCCTTCTGACGGACACTCACGAAAAATAATCTCTAATTTTTCATTTTTTAATTTTTAATTGTGTACTTTTGTGGATTGAAAGAAAATATCAAAAAAAATAGAATACAATCATGGGAAGAGCATTTGAGTATCGCAAGGCGAGAAAGATGAAGCGTTGGGGTCACATGGCCCGCGTATTTACGAAGCTGGGTAAGGAGATCGAAATCGCTGTGAAGGCAGCCGGTCCCGATCCTTCGGCCAATACGCGTCTGCGTCTGTTGATCCAGAACGCCAAGGCAGAGAA
>SUZH01000005.1 GCA_015060045.1 Rikenellaceae bacterium
TCCCCACCATATACGGCTCATTCTGCCGAAATTAACAATATGGTGAGGTAACACAAAAATGGTATATGTACCAACCACTTATCAAATTTCACCCTCATCCTGCCATTTTTACGCAAGTTCTTTGTATCTTTGAATGCGAAACTATTTAAACCACACTCACATGAAGAAATTCAAACTCTTTTTACCGCTCGTGGCACTGCTGGCTGTAGCTTGCGCTCCCCAGTCGCCGAGCGAGAAGGCTTGGGCCGAAATTTATCCGGCCATCGAGGCCAAGATCGTAGCTCCCACCTTTGCCGACGCTACGTTCGACATCCGTGACTTTGGCGCCCAGGAGGGTGTTGCCAGCCACGACGCCATCAACGCTGCCATCAAGGCTTGTAACGAGGCCGGCGGTGGTCACGTAATCGTTCCCGTAGGTACGTGGCTCACGGGTGCCATCACGTTGCTCTCGAACGTCGATCTGCACCTGGAGGAGGGCGCCACGCTGCTCTTCTCGGATAATCTGGACCATTATCCCCTCGTTCGCACGCGTTGGGAGGGTATGGACTGCATCAACTACTCGCCGATGATCTACGCCTACCAGCAGGAGAACATCGCCGTGACGGGTCTCGGTACCCTCGACGGTGGTGCTTCGCTCAAGAACTGGTGGGCCATGGTATGGAACCTGGAGACCGATTGGGAGCCCGAGCGTCGCAACACGCAGCGCTATGGTCGTCCCCTGCTGCAGGTATGGATGGATGAGAAGAAGCCCATCGAGGAGCGCGTAATGGGTCACGGTTACGGCATGCGTCCGCAGCTTGTAAGCCCCTTCGAGTGCAAGAACATCCTGATCGAGGGTGTAACGATGATCCGCTCGCCCTTCTGGAACCTGCACCCCGTATTCTGCGAGAACATCACCGTACGTGACGTGAAGTTCAACAACGATGGCCCGAACGGCGACGGTTGCGACCCCGAGTCGTGCAACTACGTGCTGATTGAGGATTGCTACTTCAACACCGGTGATGACTGCATCGCTATCAAGTCGGGCCGCGACGGTGACGCTCGCGCCTTTGAGATTCCGAGCCAGAACATGATCGTCCGCAACTGCGAGATGAAGAACGGCCACGGTGGTGTCGTAGTAGGTAGCGAGATCGGTGCCGGTTACAAGTATCTCTTCGTTGAGAACTGCGTGATGGATTCGCCCGAGCTGGATCGTGCTATCCGCATCAAGACCAACGCCCGTCGCGGTGGTGTGATCGAGCACATCTACGTACGCAACGTAACCGTCGGCCAGTGCAAGGAGTCGGTGCTGAAGATCAACCTGATCTACGACCAGAAGAGCGTAGGCGATGCTACGGACTACCCCGTTGTTCAGGATGTATATCTGGAGAACATGACGAGCCAGAAGAGCCGCTATGGTGTTTGCGTAACGGCGCTGGAGAATGTAAACAACATCCACAACATCTACGTCAAGGATTGCGAGTTCAACAACCTGGAAAAGGAGGAGTCGATCTCGGGTCTGTGCGATCCGATCAACTACGACAACGTAACGATGAACCTCGCCGCTGTGGAGGAGGCTCCCGCCGCCGAGTAGTGCGTGGTGATCCACAAAAAAGAAGCCGCAACTCGATGAGCTGCGGCTCTCTTTTTGCGCTTTGCGCGCCATGATTACTTGGTTTTGTAGGGCTGGAATCGCACCTTGAGCACATGCCCCTTCTTCTTGTCGATGGCGTACTTCTTCAGCACACCCGGACCGCAGGAGCTGTTACCCAGACCCAGCACGGCGGCATTCAGCGTCAGGATCGTAGCCTGATGCTCCTTGAGGAAGCAATCGTGCGTCGTAGCGGCAATCTGCTCGGCCGTATAAGGCAACACCTTGGCCGAGAAGGGTTTCTCGAGGGTCGTGATGCGGACACCCTCGCCTTGTTGATTGCGCAGGATCAACTCCGATACCGACTCCTTGTTACCCGAATCCTGCGGACGCGGATAGTGGGTATATTGCGCTGCCACGTTCGACGAGAAGCGACCGATGCGGGCTGCCTTCAGACGGTCGGGATAGGTCTCCATCGGGCCATAGCCAAACCACTCGAGCTTGCTGAACGACTTCGGCATCGCCCACACGTTACCCAGACATGCCAGCTCGGGCAACGTACCCTCCAGCACGTAACGCTGTTCGAGGTCGACCGTACCATCGCCATAGACCGTATAGCGGTTCTTCACCAAAATAGCACCCTCGGCATAGTTGTAGCGCTCCTCGGCACGAATCTCGACGCGATCGGCCGACAGATGCTCCCAGGCGAACGAGACGGGTTGTACCGTGGGCGAAGCAATTCCGTGGCGCGTCCAATCCTTTGCAAGCCAATTACCGAACGAGCGGTCGTTGTCGGTCGGTGCACGGAAGGCGCTGAACGAGGAGGCCGGCAAGGTATCAGCTTCGGCAAAGATCGGCTGCGAGCCATATTTCCAACTCTTCAGGCGTGCCGACTTACGATCAAAGACGAGGTGCGTCGTCGCGGCCTTCACAACCACGGCAGCATCCTCGCTGACAGCCACCTTACCCTCGGGTTTTACAGCCTGTTGCGACACCTGCACCTGGCGATCGCGCAGCATCATCTGTTGGTGAGCCACCTCATGACCCGCCTTGGCCCAAAGGCAATCCTCGCGCAACTTGATCGAGAGATTCAGGCGCACATCGTGTTCGTCGATATCGTACTTCTCCAGCGCAGCGGCCACATCCACCGTAGCCACCTCGGCCGTACCGGGTGCCGGATTCGGCAACTCGAACGTTCCCTGATGAGCGATGCGACCATCGATCGCCAAGCGCCACTCACCACGATAGTTCTCAAAACCGGTGTGGTGGTTATGGTTCTGCATCACCACGCGGCACTCCTTACCGTCGAACCACGTCAGGTGCATATAGACCGGCTGATAGACCCGCTTCACCTCATCGTATTTCGGGCCATAGGAGCGGTCGGCAAAGATCACGCCATTCATACAGAAGGCCTTCAGATTGGGCTGGTCGCCAAAGTCGCCACCATAGGCCATCTGCATACGGCCGTTGGGCAGCAGGCGGGCAATGCCTTGATCGCTCCAATCCCAGATAAAGCCGCCCAACATGCGCGGATGGCTGTAGATCTCATCCCAATACTCCTGGAAATTGCCCAAAGCGTTACCCATCGAGTGGCCATATTCGCTCGTCAGAACAGGACGATCGTCATTCGTGCGCTGAGCGATCGACAACAGGCGCTCCCAACGAGCATTCTCGGCACGCTCGGCATCAGCACCTTCCGGAATTCCCGGATTGAGGTACTCCTCCTGTACGCGCGGATAGAAGCGACTGATCACATCCACCGTCTTGGGATCGGGTTCACCATTTACCCCCTGTGCACCCTCGTAATGCACCGGACGCGTCGGATCGAAATCGTGCAACCAGGCCGAAATTGCGGCAAAGTTGGGGCCATATCCACTCTCGTTACCCATCGACCAGAAGACGATCGAGGGGTAGTTCTTATCGCGCTCGGCCATGCGTACCGCACGATCCAGGAAGGCGGCATGCCAATCGGGGTTGCTCGCCAACTTACCGCGCAGACCATGCTCCTCGATATCAGCCTCATCCATCACGTAAAGACCCAGCGAGTCGCACAACTCATACCAACGCGGATGGTTCGGGTAGTGGCTCGTACGCACCGCATTGATGTTAGCGCGCTTCATCAACAGAATATCCTCGATCATGCGCTGCTCGCTCATCACGCGACCCGTCAACGGGTCGTGCTCGTGACGATTCACGCCACGGAAGCGAATCGGCTTGCCGTTGATAAGCACCTGCCCGCCTTTGACCTCCACCGAGCGGAAGCCGACCCGTTGCGTGGCCTGCTCGACCACCTCACCGGCTTCGTTCAACAGGGTCATGTGTAACGTATAGAGGTAGGGCGTTTCAGCCGTCCACAGCTTCGGGGAGGGAATCTTCGCCACCATACGGCCCAACTTACGCGGACCGCGCTGCGGGAACCACTCGTTCATGACGGCTGCCTTGTTATCCAGATCCAGCACCTGCTCGATCGGGATCTCCATGCGGGTCACCGAAGCACCTGCGGCATCCTTCAGTTCGGCGCGAAAACGATACCCGTCACCTCGCTTATCACGGTAGGCCGTAAACTCGGGATCGACCTGCAGCGTAAAGTCGCGGTAGTCGGCATCGGGCAACGTACGTACCGTGTAGTCCGTCAGGCGGACATCCTCCGTGTGATAAACCATCACATCACGATGGATACCGCCAAAGCGCCAGAAGTCCTGATCCTCCAGGTAGGAGCCGTCGCTATAACGATAGACCTCGACAGCGATCTGGTTCTCACCGCCTCGGATATACTTCGTAATGTTAAACTCCGAAGGCTCCATGCTGCCCTGCGAATAGCCGACCAGCTGACCGTTAATCCAGACATAGAAGGCGCTCATGACACCCTCGAAACGGAGGAAGGTCTGACCCAGCTGCCACCCCACAGGGATCGTAAAGGTACGGCGATATTGTCCCACGGGATTGCGCTCGTCGAAGGTCGTATACTTCTGCTTCGGACGTCCCATCACGCGCGGTGGATCAATCTTAAAGACATAACCGGCCGAGGCGTATATCGGCGTTCCGTAACCATTCATCTCCCAGTTGGCAGGTACCTCGATCCGATCCCATCCGGCATCGTTGATGTTGGTGCGATAGAACTCGTGGGCGCGCAACGACGGATTCTTCACCCAATGGAAACGCCACGTTCCGTTGAGCGACACGGTACGGTCTCCTGCCTTTGCGCCATAGGCGATAAAGGCGGCACGCGCCGGTTCGCGGTTGATCTGCAAGACGTGGTGATTCTCCCAATCGGACACCTCGGCAGCTACGATAGCGGGGATGAGCAGTGCGCCCACCATCCAAATCAATCTCTTCATACTTCTTATTTATTGTACATCGAGCGACTCGAAGCCGAGCCCCTCCATATTCTCTCCCGAAATAATTACGCGGTACTTGCCGGCATTGATATAGCTGCCCGACGTTGTACTCAACACACGCCACTTCTCACCCAGGTCGGGCAGCAGGATCTCCTGATCGCGCAGCACGATACCGGCCGGATCGATCAACTGCATGCGTAGCGGCACCTGATGTCCCGTCTGGTTGATATACTTAAAGCGGAAGGCATAGACCTGCGCCAGACCCGTCTGCACGGTCCACTCGATGGCACCTGCACCCTGCTCGAAGAAGACACCCTCCTTCTTACGCAGCAACTCGACGTGGTGCTTGCCCTCGATATTGGCCGCTTCGGCCTCGTACGTATCGGTCGGACGCGTCACCGGTTCAGGGGGCAACAGCTCCTTCGGGGTCTTTGCTACCACCTGCTTCTCGGCCGCAGCCCAGCTCCAGGTCGAGGCGGGCATCGGCTCGACCTTCGCCGTGCGGTCGGTCGTAGCGATGGCGATGGCCGAAATCACGGCCTGACCGGCCTTCACCTCGGGGAAGTCGATCTTCAGTTCGCCTCCCGTCACGGCGGCATCCACCACCACTTTCAGCGCACCGTCGTGCCCCTTCTCGGCCCAAATGTCGAGGTCATCGACCACCCTCTTGCCATTCACGGCCACGTCGAAGATACGCAACCCCTCGCAATCCGTACCCCACGAGCCACCCGTACCATGCCATGGCTCGACGAAGTAGAGCTCAACGCGGTAACGGCCATCGGGCACCGCAAAGCGGTAATTCAGCTTATGACGACCCCAGCGGAACGACTGGAAGAGCTTCCAATCGCGCGTACCGCGAATCGGATCATGCGTCATGCGCTGGCTTGCCAGGTAGGGCGAAAGGCCCTCAAAATCCTCGCTCCACGAACGCGAGTAACGCTGATCATCCGTATCCCACTTCTGGCCGAAAGAGTCTGTGTAGCTGTCGCCACCGCAATTCACACGGTAGAGGTAGTTGTACCCCTCCTCGCCGCGCACGATCGGCTCGACCTCGGTGTAGAGTTTCTCAAAGTTGGGTGCCTGCTCCAGGTTGTTGAGCACCAGCACATCCTCCGCCACGGCCTTACCGCGGTAGTAACCCACGGCTCGCAACACGTTGTAGCGCACCTTGCGATGCTCCCACGTGAAGTGCGTACCGATGCCGTGCTGCACTTTACGTCCCAGGAACAATGCTTTGTTATCCACTGCATCGTTGTACAAGAGCACCGAGTCGCAGTTCGAGTAGGCCTCGATCGTAGCACGACGCGGGCCATCGAAACGATCGGCCCAGGTGTGCGACGTGAGGTAGACCATCGGGCTCTTATCGGGCGAGGTGTAGTTGGCCTGGTACATGTAATAGACATCGTTCGGCTCCTCCCACGGCGTGACGAGACCTTTATTATTAAAGGGGCCCACCTTGTCGATCGTACGGTAGCCCTCCTCGGGCTGACGACGGCCGGGGTTATCGTGGCTCGAATAGATCCACTGGTATTGACCAATCAGGCGATGGCGATTCTCATGAGCCAGGCGCACCTTGGTCTCCATGAGTTGCGTCATGCGACCCTCGGTCCAAGCACCTGCCGGATCGAAGGCCTGCGGCTCTTCGTGGAAGCCCGTCGTACGCCAAGCGCCATACTCGCCATTGAGCAACTGCTCCTCGCGCGAAAGTTCCTCGCCGTAGTTGAACAGATCGCCTCCATACGTGCCGCTCCAATTCTGCACCACATTCCAATCCGTACCGACACCGCCGTTGCAGGTCGTCACGGGACGCATCGTGGCACTCGTGGGGTCCATTTCGCGGATGATTGCCACACACTCCTCCGAGAAGTCACGCGGCAGCACCGACTCGTTCTGCAAGCCCCACAGCATCACCGAGGGGGAGTTTCGACGCTCCTTGACCCAGCGGCGAAGCATCGTCTTGAAGTTCTCACGGAACTCCGGCGTGTCGTACCACACATGGGCCGAAAGCTGTGTCCAGAAGAGGATGCCGTACTTATCCCAATAGCCCTGGTAGTCGAGGTGGTGAGGCTGATGGGCATCGCGGAAGGCATTGAAGCCCGCCGCGCGCATCTGCTTCACGCGGGCAGCCACCTGCTCGTGCGAGAAGGCGTGGCTCTGGCCAAACTGATGTTCATACTCGCAAACGCCATTCACAAAGGTCGGTTTCCCGTTCACATAGAGGCGGTTATCTCCATCCTTGCGGAAGACGGGCCACGAGAAGGTGCGGATACCGTAGGGGGTTGTAATTTCGTCCGTCGTACGCTTACCACCGTCACGCTTGATCATCGTAGCGAGCTTATAGAGATAAGGATCCTCGGGCGACCAAAGGTGCGCCTCCTCGACCGTAGCCGTCTGATATACCGTCTTCGTTTCGCCGGCCTCGAGGGTCACCTCCTCCACCAGGCGGAAGACCTGGCCGCCAATCGCCGTGGCAAACTTATTGACCAACTGCACCGTTTCGCGCGTCTTGCCGTAGTTCTTCACCTCGGTCTTGATGTGTACCGTCTTGTTGTCGCCCTCGTTCCAGATATGGACACCAAAGGGCTCGATGCGGATCTCATCCGTAAGCTCCAACTTCACGGGGCGGAAGATACCGAGCGGCTGCGAACCCTCGCTAAAGCCCACCTCCGACGAGCAACCACCGCAGATCCACGGCATGTCGGCAATCAACTCGGGGTGCTCGGCCTTGACTTGCAGCAAATTTTCGCCATCGCGCAACGCCTCCGTCACATCCAACGAAAGCACCGTACGCCCCACGGGATGGCGACCCAGGTCGTGACCGTTGAGCGTAATCGTGGCGTAGGTACCCACACCCTCAAAGTGCAGGAAGGCGCGCTTGCCCGTGAGCGTAGTGACCTCGAAGCGCTTCTCGTAATGCGCCGTGCCATGCAGGTTGCCGTGCAGGAGCTGGCGATAGCCGTAGTAATCGTCCCAGTTATGGGGCACAGCGACCGTTTGGCGCGTATCGTTCTTCCCGTCGAGCCAAGTGGTCCACCCCTCCGAAAGCTCCTTTACCTCGCGGCGCTGCTTACGATCGGGGGCTACGAAGTGCACCTTCGAACGCCCCATCGGGCGGCTCGTCGCCACAGCAATACCGCGCTGCTCGTCGTTATTCACCGCACAATAGAAGTGATACACCACCCCGTCGTGCTTTACGACAAAGCTCTTATGGGCAAACATCTCGTCGTAGGGCTTCGTCGGGTAGATCAGATCATCGCCCTGCCAATCGTCCCACGTCACCATGTCGTAGCTACAAGCAAAAGTGTTGTAAGCCAGGTAGGGGCGTGCGGGGTTGAAGGCCGAGAAGTAGAACATGACATAAACGTCGCCCATCTTGGCAATCTGGGCATCGCCCGTGATCGTACCTTGCGCTTCATGCGAGAAGATCGGATTGCCGTCGTAGCGCTCCCAGTGCTTCATATCCTTCGACAAGGCGATACCGATACGCTCGCCCTTGTAGCCCGTTTCGGGATTCTTGCCCCCCGCATTGTAGTACATCACGAAGGGAGCACCGAGGGTCTCCGAGCGATCCCAATAGACCATGCTCTTATACTGCACGAGGCTCTCCCACCACTGTACATCCTTATCCTCGATCGAGAGGATCGGGCCTTTGGGCGACTGCCACGCATGGGCCACCGTGGGATCCTTCTTCGTCCACGCCAGGCCGATGTTGAGCGGTGCCTCGACCGCCTCGTAACCACGGCCGGCACCACCGATGTAGGTCATCCAGCGACGGTTCTTGAACTTTTGCAGCGCATACGATCCGCCCCACTCCATATCGACGAGCGAGAGGAATCCGCCACGCTGGTTCATGTCCCAACCCTGTTCGGGCCACTCGAGAACCTTGCCCAAGGTCTTCCACTCCAAAAGGTTCTCACTCTCGGCCAGGTAGGTCTCATAACCACGGCCATCCTTCGCCCCCTTACCGTTGTAGAGGACGTAAGTCATGTACCAACGGCCATTCTCCTGAAAAACGGTCGGGCAATCAATCTTGGCATTGTTCGTCTCGGGGGCGATCACAAGGCCATACTTATAGGGGGTGCGTGCCTCCTCATAGACCTCGGCCATGCGCTCCTGCGAAACGTGTCGCTGCGCCATAGCCGTCAGAGAGAAGAGCACTGCCACGAAGAGCAGGGTCAACTGTTTTTTCATGCAATTAAAGTTTCATGCAAACAACAAGTAATGAAAGGGGATAACAAGTGGGATTTTCAGGCTTGCGCAGCGTGAGAAACCACAGCATACTAAAACGTATGTGAGGATTTCTCACGCAAGCGTAACGCAGAAGTCACCTTGTTAGGCACTTTCTAATAAAATAACCAATCGGGCGTATCATCCGCACCGGCCAAGCCCACATTGCGCGTCTTGATCTCGTCCGACGTAAAGCCGGCCACGAGCAAGAAGCCGCGCGGCAGGGTCAGCGTATGCTCGCCTGCGTCGAAATGGTAGGCGTGGATGTTGGCCACACCCCAATTCTTCACCGCCACGGCATTCTGCAGCAGCGGCTCGGCCTGGCCGTAGTCGTTGGCCGAGGCATCAATCTCGAGCTTCGGAGCCTGTGCAAAGCGCTTGTTATCACCCTTGAAGTAACCTACCAGGAGCTTCACGGGCTGCTTGCAGGTGAAGGTAAAGGTCGTAGCCTCCGAACGCTTCTTCTCGCCATCAAAGATAAAGCCCTTCATGCCCACCAACTCGGGCGCCAGGGTCTCCACGGTCAGCTCCTTGCGATCCACGAAGGGCGAAATACCCTCCCCGAAGGTCACACGCTGCCAGCTACCCTGCAGGGCCACCTCGGCATTCGTCGCGGGGGTGATCTCCACCTCCTCGGCCTTGTCGCTGTTCTTGAGCATCTCGATGTTGGCCTTCAGTGCCTCATACTCCTTTTCGTAGTGGGGCAACAGCTCCTCCCAGGTCTTATTCTTGGCATCGGCACCGCTGATCGGAATGCGACGCTGCTGGGTCTGCATACTGTTGGCATAGAGGTAGCTATCCTTCGTCAAATCGACCAGCGTACGATACCACTCGAGGCTCTTCTCGAGGAGGGGCACGGCCTCGTCGAGGTAGTGAATCTCCTTACTCCACTGGTAGTTGAGCACCTCGCGAGCCGCAAGCACCTTCCAATAGAAGGCATAGGCAAAGGCGCGGTAACAATAGACATCATTCTTCAGACGGGCAAACTCCTCCTTGTTGGCACGCGGCTTCACCTGCTCGATGGCTGCTACAGCGGCATCGCCGTGAGCAATACACTGGGCCACGATATCGAGCGGGAACTCGCCGTTCTCGACGTGCGGCTCCTTCTTCCACTCCTTCTCGACCCACTCGATAAGCTTCTCACCGGCAGGACCGCAGCTCTCATAGAAGCCCGGATAGACCGTATATTTATAGGGATTCACCAGCTGGCTCATGAACATACCCAGGAGCAGCGTCTGGCGGTTACCCTCCGTGATACCGAAACGACGCAGCGTCTTGGGAGCAATCTCACCCATCTGCTCGTAAGCCTCACGAATCGAAGCGGCAGCCTTGTCGCTCACGCCATAGTACTCGCCCCACGTATGGTCCCAATAGGCCATCTCCTCCGTGCGGTCGCGGCGGCAATCCCACGCATAGCGACCCCACGCCTTGTACCAAGCCCAGTCGCGGTCCAACTGCTCGAGGCGACCACCATCGGCGAGTTTATCGGCCGTGTAGGGCCAATCCCAATACGAAGCCTGCGGATAGAGGTGCAGGGCATTGGCGCCGTGGACGTCGTGCATCGCCTGCACGGTCTTCTGCGTAAAGTCGGGTGACGACCAGCGGAAGGGCTCCAGGTTGGCCAGAATGTGTACGTTCGAGATATGGGTCGAACCGAGCGCACTCAGATCCTTGTGAATCTGACCCCACGGGCCACCCGGGGTGTAGGTCGTCAGCGACTCGCCGTTGTACTTGTGCATCGTATAGAGGTTCTTGTAGATCGGCAATGCGGCATCCATCACCATCTTGCAGTTCGTATCGTGGGCACGCAGCAGCACGGGAGGCTCATCCGTACGACCCAGAGCGTTCAGACCATCTTTTACGCCCGGCAGCACGACCTTCGTAAACCACTCCACGTCATCCTCATAGGTAGCCATTGCCTCACCCAGGCAGCACAGCAGACCCACATTGGGGTACTTCTCCACGAAGGCGGCAATGCTCTTGCGCGTGTAGTCTGCCACGAGCGGCGTAATCGGACGGTTGCGATCCTGCGTCTTCATCCCGTAGTGCTCGGCAAAGGGCTTCGAGAGGAGGATGTTATAGAACATCTGAATCACGAAGATACCGCGCTTCGAAGCCTCGTGCGTGATGAACGAGAACATCTCCTCGTTGAGCTTGAAGGTCGCCTCATCCACCTCCACGGCGAAGGGATAATCCTCCAATCTCACAAGCGAAGCAAACGGGTGACCATTCCACAGATAGACCGAGTTCATGCGGTTAGCCACCAGCATATCGAGGTACTTGATCCACAAATCCTTATCATAGAACCAGGGGAAGTTCTCCGGCGTATAGGGATACTCATAAACCGTGCGACCGGGCAGGTAGTAGGTCTTCTGTACACCGATGCAGGTACCGCGCAGCACCATCTCGGGCGCATCCTCAAAGTGGGCGGGAGCATCGAGCTCACCCGTCACCTCCATGCGGTCGATCAGTTCGCGACAACCATACAACAGGCCGCCACCGTCGTGACCCGTCACGGTAATCGTCTTGCCCTCATTTTCGATGCGGAAGCCCTCCTTCACGAGGCCCTCGGCCTTGATATCCAGTACAATCGCCTGATCAGCCTCCTCGACTACTGCGTAGCCGTGGGCCTCCAGCGCCTTCGTGAGGTGCTCAGCCGCAAACTGCGCCTGCTCGGTAGGCTCTTCGGGGAGCGTAATCTTCACAATCGGTTTGGCGCAGGCGGTCATCATCAAAGCCGCCAGCAGAGCCCAAAAGATCGTCTTGCAATTTTTCATATTCTTCTCTTGTTAGTAGTTAATGGTCAACTCTTTACCGCACTCGATGCGGATCGGATCACCGCCCGTCGGGAGGTGCAACACACCCTCACCCTCCGTGGCATAGACCGAGATCGACTGCTTGTCCATCTTAACACGGATCTCCCCATTCGGGGTCGGGATCGTGCCCTCCATCCACTCCAGGCCACCCAGCGTCGGGCGCACCTCATAGCTTGCGTAACCCGCCTTCGTGGGCTTCACCCCGAGGTAGTAACGGCCCAAGAGGTAGATCGGTGAGGCTCCCCAGGCGTGGCAGAGGCTCTTACCATAGGGGCGACCATACATGGCCAGGTGCTGTGTACCGCTCTCCGTGGGGTTGTACTTCTCCCAGAAGGAGGTGGCACCCTCGCGGAGCATACCGCCCCAATAATCCTTCATCTCGCCCATGACAGCCTCCTGCTCACCCAGCACACAAAGTGCCTCCAGCTCGTAGAAGCGCATGTAGGGGGTGGTGATCTTCAGGATCTCGTCGTTGAGCAACACCGAGTGCTTGATCTGCTGCTGTTGCTCCTCGGAGAGATAGCCGAAGAAGGTGGCAAACATATTGGCGTAGCGCGTGACGGCCTCCGACTGCTCGCCCTCAACGCAGTTGTGCACCATCGCCTGCTTCGCCTCGTTCCAGAACGTGGGCAAGAGTTTCGCACGCAGCTCGGCAGCCAACTTTTCGTAGGTCGGGATATCCTCCTCCACCTCGGCCAGGGCGGCGCACAGCGCCATCGTTTCGAGGCTCTTGCAAAGGAGCACCTGTTCGATGGCCAGCTCGCCCTTCTTATCGAGGTAGCCGTCGGCCCAATCGACAAAGACCCAATCACCCGTCATGCCCTCGACCATGCCGCGGCTGTTCGTGCGACCCAGCACATACTCCATCATGGTCTGCATGCGGGGGTAGATCTGCTTCACAAAGGCGCGATCGCCCGTGTACATATAATAGTCGTAAATACCGATGAACCAATAGAAGGTGTAGTCCATGATCGTATTTGTGTGGGCCGTCACGGGATCTTTACCGCGCAAGAGCCACGTCGTACGCTTCACGCACTCCGAATCGAAGAAGAGGTAGTAGTTCATCAGGTAGCTCTGCACGGCATCACCACTCCAGACCCAGCGGTCGCGCTTGATGCCGTCGATGAAGAACTCACGCGTGGTGAGGTGCATCGTATAGGCACCAATCTCCCAGATGCGGTTCAGCTCCTCGTCGTTCGACTTAAACGAGCCGCGATAGGTTACGGGAGCATACTCATACTCGAGCGATACGCCTGCCGGCGTAGCTCCCTCACACTCGACATAGACATAGCGCAGCGCCTTGCTGTTATCGAACACATAGCGCGCCGTGCGCTCCACGGCCTTGCCCGTAGCCAGGTCGGTAATCGTCGTGGCTTCGAAGCGAATGCGGTCGAGCGTCTCGCAGAAGGCCTTATCCTGCGCCTCCTCGGGGCTCTCGCCGTAGTAAACAGCCACCTCGCCATCACCCTCGACACCCTCCAATACGAGGTAGCCAAAGGTCTCACGGCCAAAGTCATAGAGCTTACCGCCATCGGCCTCCGTCACCGCCACGGCAGGCAGTGCCTCGCGACAGAGTTTATAGAGCGAGGGGCGCTCTTCACGACCAAAGTTCCACGCGCCGGCCTGCATATAGATCGTAGCCGACGTATCGCTCGCCTTGCCACTCTCGTCGATCCACTCCTTATCCTCGAAGGTCACACGCCACGAAGCATCGGTATAGACCGTCTTACCCTCGACATAGAGTGCCGGCGGCGTGGCCTGATTCCACACCTTGATATTGAGGTTGTGCTTGCCGGCCGGAAGCAGGAACTTTTCGGGCATGCCGAACTGCAACTTGCCGTCGAGCTTAATGTTGAAGATCCCCTCGGCAGCAATCGTCACCTCCTCGGCCTCCGCAAGCTCGACCACGGTCGAGAACTCAACCGTCACGAAGTGCGAATCGGTCTTCCAGAACGGAGGGAAGAAGGCACCGCGCTCCGTGCGGCGGTTGTTCATCTTGTTACCGAGCCAAATCTCGTAATCGCCCGGGTACCAGATCCAGGTTGCTTTAGAAGTCGTCGCCATAACGCTCACGAGTAATTTGTTCCAACGTCTTACCACGCGTCACCGGCGCACCGATCGTACCGATCAGGAGCGAGATAACGAAGAAGATAAGCATGATCGTAGCGGCCAGCGTAAAGCCCTGACCCTCGTTGCCATAGATGTAGACAAAGACGAGACCCCACACGGCCGAAAGACCGCGCACGATGAAGAACATCACGCCCTGTGCAGCAGCACGATACTTCGCAGGGAAGAGCTCCGAGGCCCACAGTGCATAGAACGACTGCACCGAAATACCGGCCTGCAGACCCCACAGCAGGGTGAAGAACAAGAGGCCCGAAAGGCTGTTGATGCCGAGGAAAATCACGATCACCCAGGCCAGCACACCGAAGCTCACGCCCACGGCGTACAACCAACGCTGGTTCACCTTATCGACGATGAGCGAGAAGATGAACGTGGTGAAGATGATGATTACCCACTGACCGGCAGCCAGCAGGTTGGCATGCTCGTTCGAAAGACCGCCGGCCGTCTCGTAGATGTGGGGCTGGAAGAAGCCCATCACCGAACATACGAGGTTCCACGTAAGGTACATACCGGCCAGGAACAACATCGTGCGAATGTTCGTCTTATTCGTAAAGAGCTTGCCGAACGAGGCGAAGACGCTGCCGGCCGACGGAGCCTTCTCGGCCTCGGCCTTGGCGGCCTTCCACTCGGCCGACTCATCCAACTTGCGCTGCAGGTTCCAGGCGATGAAGGCCACGATGAAGAGCGACGCAAAGACGATGCGGCTCGAGAAGACGTGCATCGCCGTACCCTCGGCACCGAACCAACCTGCTACACACTCCGTCAGGCCATACAGCAGACCACCCGACGACTCGCCCACGGCGGGCGCCAGGAGCGTACCGAGAATCAGGATCATGAGCGGGCCGATACCCCACGCCATCTGCGAGATGGCGATGTTGCGACCACGGTTACCCACCTCGGAGTTCTCCGAAATGTAGGTCCACGATGCAGGAACACCCACACCCACCGAGATACCCGTCACAAGGAAGCCGAGGAGCAGCATCGGGAAGTTCACCGAGCACATCACCAGGGCCACGCCCACCATGTAGATCAGCATGTTGTAGGTATAGATCATCTTGCGGCCATACTTATCGGCCAGGAAACCGCCGATGATGGCACCGATGGCGGCACCGAGGCAGTTGGCCGAGATGGCGTTCAACCAGCCCAGGTGGCCCTCCGACAGGCCGAGGTAGGACTGCCAAAGGGTCAGTCCGCTGGCGCCGGCCACGATGGCACCGGCATCCAGGTAGTTGGTCAAAGATACCGCGAGGGTACTCTTCAAAGAGCTTTTTGTCGTACTCATATTTAGGTCAGTTTTTTAGATTTTGCGGTTCGGTATAAAACGAAAAATTCGTATGATGCGGCTGATGCAAGGCTTGCGATGTGCCCGAAACCGCAGCATACTCAAGCGTATGTGAGGATTTCGGGCACAAGCGTAACGCAGCATCAGCCCACCAGACGGATTTTTAGCGAGCGAGGGGCATCCACACGGTCATCTCCGCGTGGTCGCGGTTACCCCAGGCGAAATAGGGGATCAGGCGAATCTTCACCTCGCCGTCAGCCTTACCTACCTCGCGGTAGAGGGTATTCTCCCACGACTTCTCGTCGATCAGACGAGCCGTACCCTCCAGGGCAATCATCTTCGAGCCGGCGATCTCGTAAGGAACGGGCTTCAGATTGATATCGCTCGGGATCAGCACGTTGTCGATCTTCTTGCCACCCTCGATATCGCAGCTCTCGAGGCAGTAAACCAGCGGACCACGCTTCACGACGGTCTCGTTGCGGCTCTCCTCCACCAGCGGGTTCGACTCGAGGAGTTTCACGCGCATCTCAAGATCCAGCTCCACCTTATCGCCCTTCTTCCAGTTCCGCTCGATGCAGGCGTAGGTGTTGGCCTTCGTGGCGAGGTTGATCGGCTTGCCGTTCACCTTCACCGTGGCGTTATCACACCACTCGGGGATGCGGAGATAGAGCTTCATGGGGCTCTTCTTGGCAATCGCAGCCACCTCGAGCAGGATCTTGCCGTCGTAGGGATAACCCGTCTTCTGCTTCACAACGAAAGGCTTACCGGCGTAGGTCGTTGTCAGCTCGCTCTCGCCATAGAGGTTGCACCAGAGGGCATCCTCCGACATCGTGTAGGCATAGTTCTGCGCCTCGCAAATCGTGCGCAGCGTGTTCGGCGGGCAGCAGTTGCAAAGGGTGATATACTCCTCGCGGATCTTCGACCAGCGGAGCGTATAGGGCAGGTCGTGGCTCAGACGCAGCGGGTTGGTGTAGAAATAGTGCTTACCATCGAGGCTCACACCGCTCAAGACGCTGTTATAGAGGGCCGTTTCGACGATCTCGGCATACTTCGCCTCGCCCGTCGACTGCAGCATACGCCAATTGAAGAGCATGTTACCGATGTTGGCACAAGTTTCATTGTGGGCGGTCGACTGCGGCAACTGATAGGGACGGCCGTAGCTCTGGTGCACCTTCTGAATCAGATCCGGCTCATAAACCGTACCGTCAGGCGAGGTGCCGTCGTAGAGGGCACCGCAAGCACCCGTCACGTACATCTTGCGCGTCACGATATCCTGCCAGATGCTCGTCAGGTTCTTCATCAGCTGCTCCTCACCCGTCTCGGCATAGACATCGGCTACACCGGCATAGAGGTAGTTCGCGCGCACCGAGTGGCCCATGGCGTTGTACTGCTCACGGAAGGGGATGCGGTCCTGGTTGTCATCCGTACCATTCTCGACCATACCGCGGATATCGATCAGGTTCTTGGCCAAAGCCAGGTAGCGCGGGTTACCCGTAGCACGGTACATCTCCGTCACACCCATGTAGTGCGAGGGGCAGATGGCGTTGCGGGCCAACTCGGCCGAAGCCGTCTCGTAGAAGTGGCAAAGGAAATCAGTCGCCTTAATCGCGGCATCAAACAGCGTGCGTTTACCCGTGGCACGGTAGTGCGTAATACCGGCCATCATCAGGTGGCCGAGGTTGTAGGTCTCAAAGTTCAGACGGTTGGCAAAGGCGCCCTTCTCGTCCGCACCACCCACCTTCGTACCGATGGCCTGCTGCGGTTTGTGGCTGTGGGTGTCGATACCCTTGTTGCGCTCGTCGATGATCACGGGCGTATGGATGTAACCATCCTCGCGCTGGGCCTTTACGACCTGCTCGATGAAGGTATCCATGATCTGATCCAGCTCGGGATCCTTCGTGATGGCATAGACTGCCGCTACGCCCTCCATCCACTTGTACATATCGCCATCGTGGAACGGAGGTCCCGAGTGGTGACCGTCGCACGTGCCGGCTGCAATCTCGAAGTTGCGGAAGCCGTGCGAGATTTCAGGAGCCTTCCAAATCTCCCACATGTGCTGCACCGAGGTCTTGCTGTAGACCTCAAAGCGCTCGCCCCAGAAACCACCCGTCCAGCGCACTGCTCCGAGCGGCACATTAGCCATCTTGGCATAACGGCTCTGACGCATGTCGGTCAGGCCGGCCGTCGAGGCCTCCTGGGCCGTCGTCGGGAGGGCCGTCAGCACAAAGGCTGCAGCCGCCATCATTCCTAAAATTCGTCTTATCATAGGTTTGTAGTTAAATTGTTTTTCGTTCTTACTAACAAATATACGGGTTAATTTTTAATATTTTGTCATTCGACTCAAAAAGCGTAAAAAAAAAGGCAATATTTTATAGCTAAATCCAACTTTTATGAGTAATTTCGTCAAATGATGAAATTGGGGTAATGTACCCCTGTTTCAGCAGACTGCCCTTAGGGCAAAAATGGGGTCAAAACGCCCCTGCAACCAACCCGAAAAGAGAGAACAAAACAAACTAAAACCACTACACAACATGATGCACTTTTTGAAAAAAGCAGCCCTTGCGACCGGTGTGTTGCTGCTGGCGGCTACCGCCTCGGCGCAGGATACGGATCGTATCCACTACACAGGCTCGGAGCTCTCGAATCCCAACATGCACGATGGCGCACTCTCGCCCGTGGTGGGTGTTCACAACATCCAAACCATGCGCGCCAACCGTTACATGGGCCACACGACCAACGGCAACGGCTGGACCTACAACCACCAGTCGATGATGGCCTACTGGCGCGGTTCGTTCTACATGCACTACCTCTGCGACCCCGTGGATGAGCATGTACCCCCCTCGATGACCATGCTCCAGACCTCGAAGGATGGCTACACGTGGTCGAACCCCGAGATTCTCTTCCCGATCTACCGCGTGCCCGACGGTTTCACGAAGGACGGTACGGTCGTAGCAAAGGATATCGATGCCATCATGCACCAGCGCGTGGGCTTCTTCGTATCGAAGTCGGATCGTCTCTTGGCCATCGGCAACTACGGCATCTCGCTCTTCCCGAAGGATGATCCGAACGACGGTAACGGCATCGGCCGTGTCGTACGTGAGATCTACGAGGATGGCTCGTTCGGCCCAATCTACTTCATCTACTACAACCACGCCTTCAACGAGAAGAACACGATCTACCCCTACTACACCCGCTCGAAAGACAAGGGTTTCCGCGAGGCCTGTGAGGAGCTGCTGGCAAGCCCCATCCAGCGCATGGGCTGGGTCGAGGAGGCCGACCGCGAGGATCCGATCATCCCGCTCCACAAGGAGTACAAAGCTTTCTGCAGCTACACGCTCGACGATGGTCGCATCGTATCGCTCTGGAAGCACGCCCTGACCTCGATTTCGAGCGATGGCGGTAACACCTGGGCCGAGCCGATCGCCCGCGCCAAAGGCTTCGTAAACAGCAACGCCAAGATTTGGGGTCAGCGTCTCTCGGACGGCACGTTTGCTACCGTTTACAACCCCTCGGAGTTCCGTTGGCCGCTGGCCATTTCGCTCTCGAAGGACGGCTTGGAGTACACGACCCTGAACCTGGTCTATGGCGAGGTTCCGCCGATGCGTTATGCCGGTCAGTACAAGTCGTTCGGTCCGCAGTATGTACGTGGTATTCAGGAGGGTAACGGCATCCCCGAGGATGGCGACCTGTGGGTTACGTTCAGCGTCAATAAGGAGGATATGTGGGTGAGCCGCATCCCCGTGCCCGTGCAGCAGCACGCTACGGCACACGCCGACGACAACTTTGCCGACTACAAGGAGCTCAGCGACCTGAAGACCTGGAATCTCTACTCGGGTGTTTGGGCTCCCGTCACGCTCGACGGCAAGTGGCTGACCCTCTCGGATAAGGACCCCTTCTTCGATGCCAAGGTGGAGCGCAAGATCCCCGCATCGCGCCTCCTCTCGGTGGAGTTTGACCTCCAGGCCGAGCAGAACGACCACGGCCACCTCGAGATCGAGTTCGTGGACGAGGATGGCACGGCCTGCGCCCGCATCGACCTGACGGAGGCCGGTGAGATGCGCTCGAAGGGCGGTGCCCGCTACGGTCGCGTGATGACCTATGAGCCGGGCAAGACCTACCGCGTGAAGGTGGATATCACGCTCGACGACCGCAACTCGACCGTCTACATCGACGGCCAGAAGCGCACGACCCGCATGCTCTTCGCCCCCGTGAAGGCGATTGAGCGCGTTGTATTCCGCACCGGCGAACGCCGCCACTTCCCCACCGTGGACACCTGGGCTGACCAGTATGTCGATCAGCCCCACGGCAACGATTCGACCACGATGGCCACGTTCCGCATCGCCAACTTCCGCACCTCGTCGGCCGACGCCAACGCCACGGCTGCCGTGCTGAATTACAAGGATTTCGACCACTACGTAAAGGTCTTCAACGAGTCGGAGGACGAGAATATCGCCCAGGCCATTCCCAACGCCGAGGCTTCGGCCTGGTTGGAGAAGAACATCCCCCTCTTCGAGTGCCCACAGCACAACTTCGAGGAGATGTTCTACTTCCGTTGGTGGACGCTCCGCAAGCATATCAAGCAGACCCCCGTGGGCTACGGCATGACCGAGTTCCTCGTGCAGCGCTCCTATTCGGATAAGTACAACCTGATCGCCTGCGCCGTGGGTCACCACATCCACGAGAGCCGCTGGCTGCACAACGACGAGTACCTCAACCAGATTCTCCACACGTGGTACCGCGGTAACAACGGCGGTATGATGGAGAAATTCACGAAGTTCAGCTCGTGGAATCCCTGGGCCATCTACAACCGTTACCTGGTGAACATGGACGAGCAGTACCTGACCGACCTCTACAAGGATATGCAGGCCGAGTACAAGTGGTGGGAGGATACCCATCGCCTGCCCGATGGTCTCTATTGGCAGGAGGACGTAAAGGACGGCATGGAGGAGTCGATCAGCGGTGGCCGCAAGAAGCAGTTTGCCCGCCCGACGATCAACAGCTACATGTACGGCAACGCCGTAGCCCTCGCCAAGGTGGCCCGCATGATGAACAACGAGTCGGACGCCAAGCTTTACGACGAGAAGGCTGCCGAGATTAAGAATCTGATTTACAACAAACTCTGGAACGAGGATCGCGCCTTCTTCGAGACGCGCCGCGCCGATACGCTCTGCTGCGCCCGCGAGGCCATCGGTTACCTTCCGTGGTATTTCAACCTCCCCGAGAAGAAGCACGAGCACGCCTGGTTGCAGATTAACGACAAGGAGGGCTTCGACTCGCCCTATGGTCTGACGACCGCCGAGCGTCGTCACCCCGAATTCCGCACGCGCGGCGTAGGCAAGTGCGAGTGGGACGGTGCCATTTGGCCCTTCGCCTCGTCGCAGACCTTGACGGCACTGGCAAACTACCTCAACACGGAGAGCGATCCCGTCGTAACGAAGGATACTTACTTCCGCCACATGGAGCTCTATGTCGAGTCGCAGTATCACCGTGGCCGCCCCTACATCGGCGAGTACCTCGACGAGGTGACGGGTTACTGGCTCAAGGGTGACCAGGAACGCGCCCGCTACTACAACCACTCGACCTTCAACGACCTGATGATCACGGGTCTGATGGGTCTGCGTCCGCGTGCCGACCGCACCTTGGAGGTCAATCCTCTGGTGCCCGACACGGAGTGGGATTGGTTCTGCCTGGACAATGTGCGCTACCACAACCACATCATCACGATCATCTGGGATCGCAACGGCGACAAATACCACCACGGCAAGGGTCTTACGGTGCTTGTCGATGGCAAGCAGGTGGGCAACCGCGCCACGTTGGGTCGCCTCGTATGTGAAAACGTATTGTAAACGATGAAGAAATTCCTGCAAACAAATTGGCTGTATATCCTTTTCGGAGCCATACTTGGTGCAGTCGGCATGTACCCTGCCATTCGCGTCACAGCCACCACCTGTGATTACCAGGCCTCCCCGCTCTTAATCGAGGAGGCCACGCCCCGTTTTGGTTGGGAGCTGGATGGTCGCAAGGGGACGATGCAGTCGGCCTATGCCATTGAGGTAGAGGACGAGACGGGTGCTTTGGTATGGGAAAGCGGCAAGGTGGAGAGCGATCAGAGCCAGCTGATTCCCTACATGGGGGCCGAGCTCAATCCGCTCTGTCGCTATCGCTGGCGCGTGCGTGTCTGGAACGAGAAGGATAAGGCTTCGCGTTGGAGCGACTACGCCTCGTTTGGCACAGCACCCACCACCGAGTGGCTCGAAGAGGCTCGATGGATTGGAGCCATCACCTATGCCGATGCCCGCATGCCCGAGGGACGCAAATTCCACGGCGGCGAGCTGAAGAAACCCGAGGTGCGTGCCGCCTGGGAGGCGGTCGATTCGTTGGCTTGGCGTTCGATCCTCGTGCGCAAGGAGTTCACCGCTCCGAAACGCATCGCCGAAGCAACCGCCTATGTCTGCGGCTTGGGCCACTATGAACTCTCGATCAACGGTCAAAAGGTGGGCGACGGGGAGTTCACTCCTCTTTGGAGCGACTACCACAAAACGGTCTATTACAACGCATTCGACGTAACCAAGCAACTCAAAAAGGGCGAAAACGCCCTCGGCATGCTGCTCGGCAACGGTTTCTACAACATTGCCGATCGCTCGCGCTACCGCAAGCTCCAGATCGGCTTCGGCCCCGAGACCATGCTGCTGCGTCTCCGCATCCGTTACACGGATGGCACGGAGGAGGTAGTAACATCCGACAACTCTTGGCGCTACGACCTCAGCCCGATCACCTTCAACACGATCTACGGCGGCGAGGATTACGACGCCCGCCTCGAGCAAACGGGTTGGGACGAGGCCGGTTTTGACGACTCGGCTTGGCGCCCCGTGGTGGTACAGGAGGCTCCGCGAGGAGCACTCGCTCCGCAACAAGCACCGGCGGTGAAGATCATGAAGCGCTACGGCGTGAAGGAGGTGCACAAGCTCACCCCCGAGGAGGTCGAAAAGGCAACTACGCAGACCAAGCGCACGGTTGATCCCTCGGCCCTCTTGCTCGATATGGGGCAGAATCTGGCGGGCTTCCCCGAGATTACGGTTTCGGGTGAGCGTGGTGCGAAAATCACGCTGGTCGTGGCCGAAGCTAAGACCGACTCAAACGCCACGCAGCAGCGCCAGACAGGTCGTCAGCACTACTACACCTATATATTAAAGGGCGAAAAATCGGAGACCTGGCATCCGCGCTTCTCCTACTACGGCTTCCGCTACATCCTACTCGAGGGGGCGGTTTTGGCTGGCATGGAGAACCCCGACGGACTACCCGTTGTGGAGGCAATCAACTCCTGCTTTGTCCACTCCTCGGCCGAGGATGTAGCCTCGTTTGAGAGTGACAGCGAGGTCTTTAATGCCGCCCATATGTTGATTCACAACGCCGTACGCAGTAACATGCAGGCCGTATGGACCGACTGCCCCCACCGCGAGAAGCTCGGTTGGCTGGAGCAGGTGCACCTCAACGGCCCGGGTCTGTTGTATAACTACAACCTGACGACCTACCTGCCGAAGGTGCTGCGCGACATCGCCGACTCGCAGCGCGAGGATGGTATGATTCCGACCACGGCGCCGAACTACGTCATCTTTGAGGGCCCGGGCATGGATGATTTTGCCGACTCGCCCGAGTGGAGCATCACCTCCGTCATGGCCCCCTTCATGTACTACGAGACCTATGGCGACGACCGCCTGATTCGGGAGTTCTACCCCACGATGCGCCGCTGGGTGAATTACCTCACGTCGCGCGCGGAGGGTCATCTGATCGACTTCGGCCTGGGTGATTGGTACGACTACGGCGACTTCCGTGCCGGATTCTCGCGCAACACCCCCGTCGGACTCGTTGCCTCGGCACACTACTACATGGCCGCGCTGTACCTCTCGCGCGCAGCCGCCCTGGTGGGTGAAACGGCCGATTGCACCCAATACCTGCAACTCGCCCAAGCCATCAAGGAGGCCTTCAACGCCAAATACCTCGACCTCGAAACCAACCAATACGGCACGGGAAGCCAATGCAGCAACGCCCTGCCGCTGTTCCTTGAGTTGGTACCCGAGGATCGTCGCTCGGCCGTACTGGAGAATCTCGTAGCTGATATCAAGGCTCATGGCACCCGCCTCACGACGGGCGATGTGGGTAATCGCTACCTCTTCCAGACGCTGGCTCGCAACGGATTGAACGAACTGATGTGTGAGATGCACAACCACTGGGAGGCTCCGGGTTACGGATTCCAGCTCCAATACGGCGCAACGACCCTCACCGAGCAGTGGGATCCCCGCCAGGGTTCGTCGTGGAACCACTTCATGATGGGGCAGATCGACGAGTGGCTCTTCCGTTCGCTCCTCGGCATCCAGCCCGACCCGAACGGCCGAGGTTACCAACAGCTGACCATCGCCCCCAATCCGGTGGGTGATCTGAAATGGGCCAAAGGCTCGGTGCAGACCCTCTACGGCGAGGTGGCTGTTGCCTGGGCGCGCACCGATGAGGGTCGCTTTACGCTCGATGTAACCATTCCCGCCAACTGCCGCGCTTCGGTGCTCCTGCCCAACGCAACGACGCCGACCGAGCTGTTGTCCGGACACCATACCCTGACTCAAAAGTTATAACGCATGAAACGTTTTGTCATCCTGCTGCTGTTGCTGAGCTTGTTCGTGCCTGCACAGGCTCAATACAACTACGAGGCGACGCATCGCAAATCGCTCGATCAGGTGATCCGCGAACTCTCGGCCCGTTTTGAGACCCGCCTCAAGGTGGAGGTGGACACGGTCGGCAAGTGGGTTCCGCAGGCCGATTCGCGCATCCGTCCCTACTCAATCGAGGCTTCGCTCAACAACGTCTTGACGCTCTTTAACTACAAGTTCGTCAAGCAGAACGACCACTACTACAAGATCAAGCCCTATGAGCCGCATCGTCGCCTGCCCGAGGAGGGCCGCCAGCTGATTGACTACCTCACCGCTACCCACTATCAAACGCTTGAATCGGCCACCACGCGCCTCAAGCAGGTGCATGAGGAGGTCAGTGCCTGGATCAATCGTGAGATTCACGAACTGCGCGTCCTGACGGTGCAGGATGCCGAACCGATTTTGGGCAAAAAGCGTAAATACAACGGCTACACGGTACAGAACTTCCGCATCGAGACCCTCCCCGGCCTCTACCTCTGCGGCTCGATCTATGCTCCGGCGAAGAAACTCAAGGAGGGGGAGCGCCTGCCCGTCATCCTCTCGCCCGACGGCCACACGCCGCGCTATATCGACGACACGCAGTTGCGCCTGGCTGCCTGGGCCCGCATGGGTGCCGTGGCCGTGGGTTACGACCTGGTGGGCTACGGCGAGTCGGCCCTGCAACTCGGCGAGAAGGTTCACCACTCGGTGTTGGCGCAGCAGATGCAGTGGATGAATACGCGAATTCTCCTCGAGTGGATGCTCTCGCGCGATGACATCGACCCGACGCGTGTAGGCCTTTGCGGTGCATCGGGCGGTGGCACGCAGACGATGCAGATGGGTATTGATGAGCGTTTTACGGCCATCTGCCCCGTCATCAGCCTCTCCTCCTATTTCGACGGTGGTTGCCCGTGCGAGAGCGCCATCTATCTGCCCGCAGCGGCCGGCGGCACCTGCAATGCCGAACTGTCAGCCGTACACGCACCGCGCCCGTTGGGCGTGGTGTCGGACGGCAAGGATTGGACAGCCCACGTTCCCGAGATCGAGGGGCCGTTTCTGCAACAGATCTACCGACTCCACGGTGCCGAGGATAACCTCTTCTGCTACCACTTCCCCGCGGAGGGACACGACTTCGGCTACAACAAACGCCAAGCCGTCTACGACTTCTTTGCCCACGTCTTCCAACTCGACCGCGAGCGAGGCGACGAGACGAAGCTGACCATCGAGCCGATCGAGGAGCTGCTGCTCTTCGGCAAAGGTGGCAAGAACCTGCCTGCCGAGGCGGTTCGCTCCGTCGAGGACCTTCCGCGTTACGCCCGCGAGCGCGCTATACCACTGAAATAAACAGCTTTGAGCATAACCTAAAACTATGAAAAAACTGATTCTTTTGCTCCTCCTGGTCGGCACGTCGCTGATCGCCGAGGCACAAAACCGTTACGAAGATCGTTTTACCCGTCCGTTGGACGAGGTATTGAAGGAGGTCGCCGAACGCTTTGATGTCAAACTCGACATCGACGCTCCCATTGAGGGGCTGCAAGTCCCCTATGCCGATTTCCGCATCCGTCCCTACTCGATCGACGAGACCCTTTCGATGTTGCTCTACCCCTTCGATTTGACCTACGCGCCGACGGGGGAGAAGCGCTACGGCATTAAGCCCTTCGAGTACTACCGCCGTACGCCGGCCGATGGAAAGAAGATGGTCGATTACCTCCTCACGCTCTACACCGACCGCGAGGCCTTTGAGAAGCGTGCCGAGGTGATTCGCCGCGAGGCACGCGAGAAGTTGGAGGTGGACAAGATTCTCCCGCAGCGCGTCGAGCCGAAACCCATTCTCTCAAAAGTGCGCAAGTATGACGGCTACACGGTAACGAACTTTGCCCTGGAGACCCTGCCCGGTCTCTATGTCTGCGGTTCGATCTACGCCCCCGCCAAGAAGGGCGTTTATCCCGTGATTCTCTGCCCCGTGGGCCACTTCAACGAAGGCCGCTATCGTCAGGATCAGCAGCTCCGCATGGCTACTTTTGCCCGCATGGGCGCTATCGCCGTAGATTATGACATGTTTGGCTATGCCGAGTCCGAATTGCAGGTCTCGACGGCTGCTCACCGCACCCCCTATGGCGGTACGATCCAGCTTATGAACGGCATCTCGATCCTCGATTATATGGCTACGCGATCGGACGTCGATATGAAGCATGTTGGCGTTACGGGCGCTTCGGGCGGCGGTCAGCAGTCGGTAGTGCTGAGTGTGGTCGATGACCGCTTCACGGCACTCTGCCCCGTGGTTAGTCTCTCGTCGTGGTTCGACGGCGGTTGCCCCTGCGAAAGCGGTATGCCCATCACGATGGCAGCCGGCGGCACCTGCAATGCCGAAATGGCCGCTATCTTCGCACCGCGTCCGTTGTGCGTGATCTCCGACGGCAAGGATTGGACGAAGAGTGTTCCGACAGTTGAATATCCCTATCTGGAGAAGGTTTATGCCCTCTGCGGTGCAAGCGATCAACTCGAAAATGTACACCTCGCCACCGAGGGCCACGACTACGGCCCCTCGAAGCGTCAAGCCGCCTACGCCTTCTTCGGCAAGCACTTCGGCCTCGACACATCGAAGATTGACGAGAGCAAAGTAACGGTTGTTCCCGCCGTGCAGCTCCATTCGTTTGGCAAGGCGGGCGAGCTGATGCCCGAGACGGCTATCCGTTCGGTGAATCAGTTGGCCACCTATTTTGGCAAGGATCGCGTACGCGCAGCGGCTGCCGACGAGTCGGTCTATCGTAAGGCGCAAGAGATGGTTGCCAAGCTCAACCTGCAGGACGAGCGCGCCATCGGTATCGCCACAACGGCCATCTACAACCACCGTCGCGCCGTGCGCGATTGGCACAACGCACACCCCTACACGATCATCCCCGAAGTGGATCCCGCCACGGGCAAAAAGCTCTCGAAGGTGGAGCGCGAGATGCTGGCCGACCGCACGATTCCGATCAAGGAGCGTAACCGCCTGATGAAGGATCTGAAGAGCGTCTTGACCGACGAGCAGATCGAGCAGGTACTCGATGAGTACACCGTGGGTAAGGTGGCCTTCACGATGCAGGGCTACCGCTCGATTGTGCCGAACATGACGGCCGAGGATGAGCAGGTACTCCTGGGCCACCTGAAGCAGGCCCGTAGCGAGGCGATCGACTGCAAGTCGATGAAGGCCATTTCGCAGGTATTCGAGATTTACAAAACGAAGTGCGAGCAGCACTTCAACGACACGGGTCGTCCGTGGCGTCAGCTCTTCAAGGCCTATGTCGATAAGCGCAATGCCGAGAAGAAAGCCCAGAAGGATGACGAGAAGTACATCGCCCGCTCAGAGGAGATTGTCGCTGCGCTGAAGCTCGATGAAAAACGTGCTGCTGCCGTGACGGAGCTTGTCAAGGCTCACCGCACGGCTGTGGTCGAGTGGCACAACGCCCACCCCTACACCTCCTACCCCGAGGTGGATGCCAAGACGGGGCGCAAGCTGAATGATGTAGAGCGTGAAATGCTCTCCGATCAGCAAATCCCCGCGTCGGTGCGCAAGACGCTCCTTAAGGGGCTGAAAAAGCAGGGTCTCACAAACGAGCAACTGATTCAGCTTTGGGATGGCTACACGATCGGCAAGGTCGATTTCACGATGAAGGGTTACTACGCCATCATTCCCGACCTGACGGACAAAGAGGCCGCCGTGTTGCGTAAGTACCTCGAGCAGGCCCGTGAAGAGGCCCTTGAGTGCCGTCGCATGAAGGGTATTTCGCAGGTCTTCGAGGTCTACAAGACCAAGTGCGAGCAGTACCTGAATGCCAACGGCCGTGATTGGCGCGCCCTGTTCAAGGCCTACGTCGATAAGCGCAACGCCGAGAAGGCAGCCCAAAAAGCCGCCGCAGCAAAACAACAATAAGCCAAAAAAACGAAAACCAATATAAACACAAAAAAATCAAACTTGTATGAAAAAACTGATTGCAATCTTCAGCCTCGTAATCTTGGCTGTCAGCTGTGCTCCGCAGGCCGAGCAGGCTGAGAACCTCCTGCCGTGGGACAACGGCAAACTCGTTGTGTCGGAGAACGGCCGTTTCCTCCAGCATGAGAACGGCACGCCCTTCTTCTGGTTGGGTGAGACGGGTTGGTTGCTGCCCGAGCGTCTGACGCGCGAGGAGGCCATCTACTACCTCGACGCTTGCGAGAAGGCCGGTTTCAACGTCGTACAGGTACAGACCATCAACGGTGTACCCGCTACGAACACTTACGGCAAGCTCTCGCACCCGAATGGTTACGACTTCTCGGTCATTGAGGCCGAGGGCGAGAATGGCTACTGGCAGAACATGGACTACATCATGGAGGAGGCCGGCAAGCGCGGCATCTACATTGGTATGGTCTGCATCTGGGGCGGTCTGGTGAAGAAGGGTCTGATGACTCCCGAGCAGGCCAAGGCCTACGGTGAGTTCCTGGCCAACCGTTACAAGGATACGCCGAACGTCATTTGGTTCATCGGTGGCGACATCAAGGGTGACGTGGAGACCGAGTCGTGGGAGACGCTGGCCCGCACCATCAAGTCGATCGACAAGAACCACCTGATGACCTTCCACCCCTTCGGTCGCACCTCGTCGGTTCGTTGGTTCCACAACGCCGAGTGGCTCGACTTCAACATGTTCCAGTCGGGTCACCGTCGTTACGACCAGACCCGCGGTGATGGTGACGACACGGCCCAGGCTTCGGTAGCCGAGGACAACTGGCGCTACGTAGAGGAGGGTCTGGCCCTTGAGCCGCAGAAGCCCATCCTCGATGGCGAGCCTTCGTATGAGGAGATCCCGCAGGGTCTGCACGATCCCTCGGAGCCCTGGTGGAAATCGTATGACGTACGTCGTTACGCCTATTGGTCGGTATTTGCCGGTTCGTTTGGCCACACCTATGGTCACAACTCGATCATGCAGATGCACAAGGGCGGTGAGAAGCCCGGTGGCTATGGCGCCATCAAGTCGTGGAAAGAGGGTCTGGAGGATCCCGGTTTCAACCAGATGCAGTACCTCAAGAAGCTGATCCTCACGTTCCCCTTCTTCGAGCGCGTGGGTGACCAGTCGGTGATTGCCGGTGAGCATGGTTTCCGCTACGATCGCGCCATTGCAACGCGCGGTGAGGACTACCTCTTGGTTTACACCTACACGAACAAGCCGATGCAGATCGACCTGCAGAAGATCTCGGGCGAGAAGAAGAACGTATGGTGGTATTCGCCCGTTGATGGTTCGCTGAAGTATGTGGGCGAGCTGGAGAACGGCATCCACGAGTTCCAGGCCGAGGGTGAGGTAGGTCCCGCCAACGACCATGTACTGATTGCCGTTGATGCAGCGAAGAGCTACATCACGAAGGAGCAGCAGTCGCTCTAAAAGACCAAACACTTTTCGAACCAAAATCTATGAAACGAATCTTAATACTCGTTGCCGCACTCATCGCACCGCTCCTTTCGTGGGCGGACGTTGAGGTTGGCGGGCTCGAGGTGGAGCAGATGGCTCGACCGCTCTCGGTGGAGCGAGCCCAACCCCGCCTGAGCTGGATCATTAGCTCCGACGAGCGCGACGTAATGCAGACCGCCTACCATGTGCAGGTGGCCTCCGAGCCCGAGCTGTTGGCCGAAGGGAAGGCCGACCTGTGGGATTCGGGCGTCGTAGCCTCGGATGCCTCGATCTGGGTGCCCTATGGCGGCAAGCAGCTCCAAAGCAACCAGCGTTGCTACTGGCGCGTGAAGGTCTATACGACCCGTGGCGCATCGGCGTGGAGCGAGATGGGCGAATGGGGCATGGGCCTCCTGGGCGAGACGGCCTGGGGTGGTCGCTGGATCGGCTGGGAAGGCGCCTTCCCCTGGGACAAGGAGAAGAGCCACAGCGAGCTCAGCTCGCGCTACATCCGCACCGAATTTATGCTGGCCGAGAAGCCCATTAAGCGTGCTACGGTCCACATCTCGGGACTCGGCATGTACGAGCTCTTCATCAACGGCGAACTGATCGGCGATCAGGTACTGGCCCCCGTGCCGACCGACTACCGCCGCACGGTAACCTACGACTCGTTCGACGTTACGGAGCAGCTGCAGGCCAATGCCAACGCCTTAGGCGTGGTGCTCGGCAACGGACGCTGGTACACGATGCGCCAGAACTACAAACCCTACAAGATTCCCAACTTCGGCTACCCGAAGATGCGTCTGAATCTGATTGTTGAGTACGAAGATGGCACGAAGCAGCACATCGCATCGGAGCCGGGGTGGAAGCTCACGGCCGAGGGCCCGATCCGCAGCAACAACGAGTACGACGGCGAGATCTACGATGCCCGCATGGAGTTGGGCGACTGGACGAAGGTAGGCTACGACGATACGAAGTGGCTTCTCGCACAGCGCGTGGCGCTGCCCTACGGCACGCTGCGTGGTGCCATTTCGCCCAACATGAAGATCATGAAGCGTCTGCCCGCCAAGACGGTGACCCACTATGAGGGTCGCACGATCGTCGATTTCGGGCAGAACATGGCCGGCTGGGTGAAGCTCAACGTGCGCGACACGAAGGAGGGCGATACGATCCTCATGCGCTATGCCGAGCGCCTCACCAACAATGGAGACTCGCTCTACACAGCCAATCTGCGCGACGCTTGGAGCCGCGACATCTACGTTGCCAACGGCAAGGAGCAAAACAAGAAGTGGAGCGCCCGCTTTTCCTACCACGGCTTCCGCTACATCGAGATCACGGGTCTGAAGAACCCCACGGTGGAGGACTTCGAGGCCGAGGTGATCTTCGACAACATGCCGACCGTAGGCCAATTTGAGTGCTCGAACGAGGTGATCAACACGGTCTATCGCAACGCCTGGTGGGGCTTGAGCTCCAACTACAAGGGCATGCCGCTCGATTGTCCGCAGCGTAACGAGCGCCAGCCGTGGCTGGGTGACCACGCCGTCGGAACGTGGGGCGAGACCTTCATGTTCGACAGCGGTACGATGTACGCCAAGTGGATGGAGGATATCACCGAGGCACAGCGCGCCGATGGCTGTATTCCCGATGTGGTGCCCGCCTTCTGGAACTACTACACGGACGGCATGGTATGGCAGTCGGTGCTGCCGATCATCTGCGAGATGCTCTACGAGCAGACGGGCAACATCGAGCCGCTGCAGCGTAACTACAACACGATGAAGCGCTGGCTGGACCACATGCAGGATTGCTACATGACCGAGGATGGTCTCGTCACGAAGGAGAAATATGGCGATTGGTGCGTACCGCCCGAGTCGCTGGAGTTGATCCACAGTCAGGATCCGTTGCGTGTAACGAATACGACCCTCATCGCTACGGCCTACTACAGCATGGTCTCGAAGATGATGGTCAAGTTCGCCACCCTGCTGGGTGAGACGGCCGACCGCGAGGATTATGCCGCCCGCGCCGAGAAGACCAAAGCGGCCTTCAACCGCCACTTCCTCCATGTCGAGGAGGGCAAGGCACCCACGCGCTACGACCACCTGCTCTATCCCGATGCCGTTTACTACGACAACAACACCGTGACGGCCAACCTCTTGGCCGTAGCCTTTGACCTCGTACCCGAGGAGCATCGTGCCAACGTCGAGAAGCAGATCCTGAAAAAACTGTTAGTCGATAACGGCGGCCACATCAGCAGTGGTGTCGCAGGCCAGAATTGGACGCTGCGCTACCTGACGAAGATGGGTCGCGGCGATGTGGCTTATCTGCTCGCCTCGCAGAAGTCTTACCCCAGCTTCGGCTACATGGCTTCGCGTGGTGCAACGACCATCTGGGAGCTTTGGAACGGCGACACGGCCAGCCCGAAGATGAACTCGGGTAACCACGTCATGATGCTCGGCGACCTGATTCCCTGGTTCTACCGCGATCTGGCCGGTATCAACCCCGCCAAGCCGGGTTACAAGGCGATCCGTCTCGAGCCCGACCTCTCGATCCAGAACCTGGAGCGCGTCTCGGCTTCGTACGAGTCGCTGCACGGTCGCATTGCAAGCAGCTACCGCAAAACGCCGATGCTGCTGGAGTGGGAGCTGGAAATTCCCTGCAATACCTCGGCCACGGTACTCCTGCCGACGCTCAACCCCGAGGCTGTTCAAGGCGAGGGCATTCGCTACCTCGGCGAGCAGCACGGCAAGGGGGCATGGTATGTACCGTCGGGTAAGTACCAGCTCTCGATTCCGCTCGATCCCGCCCATGGCGAGGAACGTGCAGGTATCACGCGTGATGAGTTCCTCTACGAGCAGGCACCCTTTATCGAGTGCCACGCCTCGACGATCGAGGAGCTGCCGAATGGCGACCTGATTGCCGCCTACTTCGGTGGCACGAAGGAGCGCAACCCCGATGTCTGCATCTGGACGCAGACGAAAAAGAAGGGGAGCAACCGCTGGTCGGAGCCCAAAATGGTAGCTGACGGCATCCAGAACGACACGCTGCGCTACGCCTGCTGGAATCCGGTACTCTATCAGGTTCCGGTGAAGGGTGGCGAGTTGTGGCTCTTCTACAAGGTAGGCCCCAATGTGCCGAGTTGGAAAGGGTACCTGATCCGCTCGAAGAATGGTGGTAAGACCTGGTCGAAGCCCGAGCAGTTGCCCGACGGCATCTTCGGTGCGATCAAGAATAAGCCCGTTTGGGTGGATGGTCGCATCCTCTGCCCCTCGTCGGACGAGCTGGGCCGTTGGAGTGTGCATTTCGAGTGGACGGACGACCTGGGCAAGACGTGGCACCGCACCAAACCGCTCGATGCGGAGTTGAACGTGCCGACCCGTTTCCGACCCGCTGTAACGACCAAGGCCGAGGTGGGCACAAAGCCCTACGATTCGTCGAAGGCGTTGCCGATTGAAGCGATTCAGCCCACGATCCTCAAGCTCAAGGATGGCCGTCTGCAGATGATGTGCCGCACGCGCAACGGCAAGACGGGTATTGCCTACTCGTCGGATCGCGGTGAGACCTGGACCAAGCTGACGCTAATGGATTTGGAGCACAACCAGTCGGGCATCGACGCCGTGACGCTGCGTGACGGTCGTCATGTGTTGGTTTACAACAACTTCGAGACCCTGGACGGCACGCCGAAGGGTCCCCGCACGCCGCTGTCGGTGGCCGTTTCGGAGGATGGCACGAACTGGAAGCATGTAATCACGTTGGAGGAGAGCCCCATCAGCCAATACTCCTACCCGGCGGTGATCGAGGCCGAGGATGGCACGATCCACACGACCTACACCTGGCGTCGTCGCCGCATCAAGCATGTGGAGTTCAAGCTCGAAGCGGAGTAAGCCTTAGCAGCCTTTTGGTTGCCCAATGGCAACCGATCGAAAAAGAGAGATTCCCGCCTTTGCAAGTGTGACCCTTGCAGGCGGGGATCTCTCTTTTTTTTCGATGCCACCTTTGGCGGCATCAAAAGGCTGCAAAAAAAATACGACACGCTACAAAAAAGAAGATTATACCTACAATCCACCCAAACCCTCCTTTGATAAGGAGGGCTTAGTCGCTTTCAGCTCCTTAAGAAGCGCTCTTCAAGGGTTGCACTTTTCCCCTTTTCCGTAAATTTTGAATGCTAAATTTTGAATTCTAAATTATCTTCCCTACCTTTGTCCTCGTAAGGTTCTCCGAAAGCCGTCGAGACGGCCGAGGGGTGAAAAGGAAATTCGGTGAGAATCCGAAACAATACCTGTTGCTGTAATTTCCGCAAAGTTTGATGCTTTCTGCCACTGGGAAACTGGGAAGGCGCATCAAAGGGGAATAAGTCAGAAGACCTGCCTACAATCAGATGAAACGCCTGCAGGTGTACGGGCCAAGCATCAAAGCAGAAGAGACCCCAAAGGGCTGCTAAGGAGGCAGGAGCGGTGACGATCGCGTTATACTTCGGGAGGGAAGGCAGTGGATGAGGGGAGGGGCGAGAGGAGGAAAGTCCCTATAGCACTCTTCAGTTTTGTAACTTGACGTCGTATTCCAAGCAGGAGTACGGCGATTTTTTTTGAACAAAACAAAAACAAAACAAGTTATGAAACGCTTACTCTATGCTTTGGGATGGTTGCTTTTTGCGACGATGTTGTGTCAATGTTCAGACAGCGACAACGACAATCCCCCCATTGATCCGGTCGAAGTTCCGCAAGGACTCTTTGTAGTTAATGCCGGCAATTACAATGCCAGCAACGCCTCACTCTCCTTTTACGACCCCGTAGGCAACGGCTACGACAACGAGATCTTTGCCAAAATCAACGGCTATAAATTAGGCGATACGGCGCAGTCCATGTCCATCCACAACGACACGGGTTGGATCGTGGTCAATAACTCGCACATTATCTACGTCATCGACCTCAAGACGATGCGCGAAAAGGGCCGCATCACGGGCATCACTTCGCCCCGCTACATCTGCTTCCTCTCGGACGAGAAGGCCTACGTTAGCTCGATGTACAGCGACCAACTCACGATCATCAACCCCAAGACCTACTCGATCATCGGGTCAGTGACCGTGCCGAAGAATACGGCCATCTCGGGTCACACGGGATCGACGGAGGAGATGGTCGTAATCGGCAAGTACCTCTATGTCACCTGCTGGTCGTATGAGAAAACCATCGTCAAGATTGACACCTCGACCGACAAGGTGGTTGCCACGTTGGAGGTGGGTCTGCAACCCGCATCGCTCGTTAAGGATCGCAACGGCAAGCTCTGGACCATCTGCGATGGCGGTTACGAGGGTTCGCCCGTAGGCTACGAGGCCCCCGTACTCTGCCGCATCGACCCCGAACAGATGACCGTCGAGGCGCGTTACCCGTTCTCGAAGGGGGACTACACCTCAAAGCTACGCATCAACGGCACGGGCGATCAGCTCTATTGGCTCAACAACGGTGCCCCCTATCGCATGAATATCTCGGACACGGAGTTGCCTGCAACTACGGCCTTCGACACGAAGGAGTCCTACTTCTACGCCCTTACGATTGACCCCGAGAACAACGACATCTACCTGGCTGATGCCATCGACTACCAGCAGGCCGGTATCGTCTATCGCTACTCGGCTACGGGCAAATGTCTCGTCAGCTTCTATGTCGGTGTGATCCCGACCGAGTTCTGCTGGAACAAATAGGCTGACAATAGTGAAAAAGTTGCTACATACCCTGCTTCTGCTCCTCATCATCGGGGCGGTGCATGCCCAAGAGGGCATCGACTCGCTCATTGCGATCGACGAGGTGGCCGTAGTGGGTCGCCGTCCGATGAAGCAGATTGGGGTGCAGTGCACGAAGTTCGACTCGGTGGCCCTAAAGGAGCATATCGCCCTCTCGATGGCCGATGTGCTGACCTACAACTCCTCCGTTTTTGTCAAGAGTTATGGCCGTGCAACCCTCTCCACGGTCGCCTTCCGCGGCACCTCTCCCTCCCATACGCAGGTGCTGTGGAACGGCATGAAGCTCAACTCCCCGATGCTCGGCATGACCGACTTCTCGATGATCCCCTCCTACTTCATCGACGAAGCCTCGCTCTTGCACGGTTCCTCCTCCGTCAGCGAGACGGGCGGTGGTCTGGGCGGTGCCGTGAAGCTCTCGACAAGACCCAAAGAGTATGACGGCTTTCACCTCCAATTCGTGCAGGGTGTCGGTTCGTTCGAGACCTTCGACGAGTACCTGCATTTAGGCTACGGCAATGAGCGCTGGCAACTCTCGACCCGCCTGGTCTATGCCACCTCGCCCAACGACTACAAATTTGTCAATCGCGACAAGAAGCTCAACATCTACGACGAGAACCACAACATCGTCTCCCAGTACCACCCCACGGAGCGTAACCGCAACGGTGCGTTCAAGGATTTTCACGCCTTGCAGGAGATCTACTACCGCCTCACGGATCGGGATCGCCTCTCGCTCACGGCGTGGTATACGGCCTCGAATCGCGAACTGCCGATGATCTCGACCTCCTATGCCGAGGACGAAGAGATCGAGAACCGCCAACGCGAGGAGACGCTGCGTGCACTCCTCGGCTGGGAGCACATCGCCGCGAAGGGACGCCTGGCAGCGCAGGCGGGTTACATCCACTCCTGGTCGGCCTACGACCGACGCGTCACCCACGGCGGAAACGCCTCGGAGGAGAACGACGGGGGACTGCCGGATGGGACGATGGAGTATTCGCGCAACCACCTCAACACGCTCTACGGACGCTTTAGTGGCGAGTATCTTCCCTCCGAAAAGTGGCTCTTCTCGGCCGAGGTGACAGCTCATCACCACTTGAGTCGTGCCCGCGGCAAGGAGGTAATCGATAGTGACGGGACGCATCGTGCCGGATTCAAGGAGGATCGTACCGAGCTGACCGCGACGGCCACGGCCCGTTGGCGTGCACTCCCCTGGCTCGGCCTCGGTCTCACGCTCCGCGAAGAGCTTTACGATGACGCGCTTTCGCCCCTGATCCCTGCCCTCTTTGTCGATGGCGAGTTGATTCGGGGTGGCAAGCTGGTGCTGAAGGGTTCGCTTTCGCGCAACTACCGCTACCCGACCCTCAACGACCTCTACTTCCAGCCGGGTGGTAACCCCGACCTAAAGCCCGAGAAGGGGTGGTCGTATGACGTAGGGCTCGATCTCAAGCTCGGCAGCGGGAAGCCCCTCGCGCTCAGCGGATCGCTCGCGTGGTTCGATTCGCGCATCGAGGATTGGATCCTCTGGTATCCCAAGGCGATGGGCTACTACACGCCCGAGAATGTCAAGGAGGTGCACTCCTACGGCATCGAGGTCGAGCTGACCCCCTCGTGGCGTCCCTCGAAGGATTGGCTCGTAGAACTACACACCTCCTACGCCTGGACCCCTTCGCTTAACGTAGGTGATCCCTTCTCCTCGGCCGACCAATCGGTCGGGAAGCAGCTCCCCTATGTTCCCGAGCACTCCGCCTCGGCCACCCTGCGCCTCGGTTGGCGACGCTGGGAGCTGGGCTACAAGTGGTGCGCCTACAGCGAGCGCTACACCCTATCGAGCAACGGTTCGACCATCACCGGCACGCTCGAAGGCTACGCTCTGAGCAACCTCACGCTCGGACACACGCTCCACCTCCGTTGGTGCGACCTCTCGCTGCGCGGGGCTGTGAACAACCTCCTCGACAAGGAGTATATCACGGTGCTCTCGCGACCGATGCCGGGCATCAACTACGAACTTTTTATCGGAATTACCCCCAAATGGGGCAAGAAACGACACTAAATGATCCATCGGCAGTGGCCGCATAACTAAATTAAGAAACGCGTGATTTGCCATAACTACGCCATAACGGCCACTGCCGATTTTTTTTACCGCATGAAACGAATCTACCTGTTATTACTCGCGCTCTTCAGCCTGGCTTGTTCGTCGGAGCGACCCTCGTTGGAGGCCTTCAGCAAGGAGCTCTACACCCCTCGCTATGCCCACGGTTTTACGCTCTGTACGACCGAGGAGGGCGAGTCGACCCTCCTTTCGACAGCCAGTCCCTGGCAGGGAGCCGTCGAACCGACCCGCCTCCTGATTCGGCGCAACGGGGAACCATTGCCGAAGGGTTTCACGGGGCAGGTGATCGAGGGCGAGGCGAAGCGCGTCATCTGCATGTCCTCCTCCTACATCGCGATGTTGGATAAGGTAGGGGCGATTGAAACCGTAGTCGGCGTTTCGGGTATCGATTTTGTTTCGAACCCCACGATCAATGCCCGACGCGCGGAGATCGGCGATGTGGGCTATGACGGCAACCTGAACTACGAGTTGGTCGTAGCACTCGATCCCGACCTGGTGCTGCTCTACGGCGTCAGCAACGCCTCGGAGATGGAGGCGCGCCTGAAGGAGCTCCAGATCCCCTACGTCTACGTGGGCGAATACCTGGAGGAGCACCCGTTAGGCAAAGCCGAGTGGATGATCTTCGTGGCTGAGTTGGTCGGTCGTCGCCAGGAGGCGGAGGCACGCTTTCAGCCGATGGCCGAGCGCTACAACGCCATCGCACAAACCACCTACGAGGGCCTCAAGCCGTGCGTAATGTTCAACTCCCCCTACCGCGATAATTGGTTCATGCCCCCTGCCACGAGCTACCTTGTGCAACTTGTCACGGATGCCGGTGGCGAGTACATCTACCGGGCGGACGACGGGGATAATCGCAGCGACGTGATTGACCTTGAGGAGGCCTATCTGCTCGCCTCGGAGGCCGATGTGTGGCTCAATCCGGGGGTGATCTTCTCGCTCGATGAGCTTTGTCACCGCTTCCCGCGCTTTGCCGATGTGAAGGCAGTGCGCGAGCGGGAGGTGTGGAACAACAACGCCCGCCTGAGCCCCGCCGGCGGAAACGACTTCTGGGAGACGGGCGTGGTTGAGCCGGATGTGATCTTGGAGGATCTCCGACACCTGCTCCACCCCACGCTGGATCCGACCTATCAATTCGTCTATCATCATCGCCTACAATAGCGAAAAAGTTGTATCTTTGTCTTCTATGAAGTCGCGTACCTCCCTACTTTTTGTCGTGCTCACGCTATTGACCGTAGCCCTCTTTGCCGTCGATCTGGCCGTCGGCTCGGTCGCTATACCTCTACGCGAGGTGTGGGCATCGCTCACGGGAGGCGAGGTGGCAGCATCGACCGCCAAGATCGTCCGTTCGATTCGCCTCTTGAAGGCCGTGGTGGCACTCTTGGCAGGCGCCGCGTTGGCCGTCAGCGGTCTTCAGATGCAGACCCTCTTTCGCAACCCGCTGGCCGGCCCCTATGTGCTCGGTATCAGCTCGGGAGCGAGTTTCGGTGTCGCCCTGCTCTTGCTCGGCGCTCCGATGTTGGGGTTGGGAGGTTCTACGCTACTCTCCTCATTCGGCATGGCGGGTGCAGCGTGGGTCGGGGCCGCCATCATCCTGACGCTGGTGGCTGTATTGAGCCGTCGCATCAAGGATATCATGGTGATCCTGATCCTCGGCATGATGTGTTCGTCGGGTATCGATGCCGTGGTGCAGATCCTGCAATACCTCTCGAGCGAGGGGGCACTGAAATCCTTTGTCATCTGGACCATGGGCTCGCTGGGCGATGTCACGTCACCGCAACTCGGACTGCTGGCTGCCGCCGTCTTGATCGGCTTTGTGCTGGCCGTAGCGGTCATCAAACCCCTCAATCTGCTGCTACTGGGCGAGCAATACGCCCGCACGATGGGGCTCAACATCCATCGCACGCGTCGCCTGGTCTTCCTATCGACAACCCTCCTGGCCGGTACCGTAACGGCCTTCTGCGGACCGGTGGGTTTTATCGGCCTGGCTGTACCGCACCTGGCACGCATGCTCTTCCGCGAAGCCGACCACGGCATCCTGATTCCCGCTGCCGCCCTCACGGGTAGCTGCATCTTGCTGCTCTGTGATATTGTCTCCAAATGGCTGACCCTGCCGATCAATACCGTCACCGCACTGATGGGTATTCCGATCGTAGTTTGGGTTGTACTGCGCCACAAAACGATTGCATAAACGATGATACGGCTCGAAAATCTAACCCTCGGCTATGGCGAGCGAACGCTGCTGAACGAGATCTCCGCCTCTTTTCAGGTGGGGCAGCTCACAGCACTCATTGGCCGCAACGGATCGGGCAAATCGACCCTGCTACGTGCTCTCGCGGGCTTGAATATGGAGTATAAGGGGCGGATTCTGATCGACAGGAAGCCGATCGAGCAACTCGACCCACATACCCTCTCGACCCTGATCGCCTTCGTAACGACCGAGCGCGTCCGCATTGCCAACCTCCGTTGTCGCGATGTGGTGGCGCTGGGACGTGCCCCCTACACGAATTGGATCGGGCGCATGCAGGAGGAGGATCGACAGCTCGTCGAGCACGCCCTCGAAGTGGTGGGGATGAGCGCTTTTTCGGATCGGACGATGGATCGCATGTCGGACGGCGAGTGCCAGCGCGTGATGATTGCCCGCGCCTTGGCGCAACAGACCCCGATCATCCTGCTCGATGAGCCGACCTCGTTTCTCGACCTGCCGAACCGCTACGAGTTGTGTCGCCTGCTGAGCCGCCTGGCGCACGAAGAGCAGAAGTGTATCCTCTTCTCGACCCACGAATTGGAGATTGCCCGCACGATGTGCGACTCGATTGCCCTCGTGGATAATCCCGGTCTACACCACCTGCCGACCGATGCTATGGTCCGTAGCGGGCTGATCGAACGAACCTTCGGGCTGGAATAACAACGAAAAAAGGTGCCTCAGTGAAGCACCTTTTTTGTTATTGGCTTTAGCGCATTGCATTAGAAGAAGATGAGCTGCGTCAATACATACACCGGCAGCAACACCACCAGCGAGAATTTCACCATATAGCCGAAGAACGACGGCATCTCGACACCCTCCTGCTCGGCAATGGCCTTAACCATGAAGTTGGGACCGTTGCCGATGTAGGTCATCGCGCCAAAGAAGACGGCACCCAGCGAAATCACCTTCAGTAGCACCTCGGGAATGCCCGCTACGCAAGCGACCCCCTCGCCGATCGGAAGGCCTGCAGCAACGGTATGGAAAGCCACAGCCGTCGGAGCGTTATCCAAGAACGAGGACAAGATACCCGTCGAGTAGTAGAACTGCCACGGCTCACTGAGACCCAACGCGGGAGCATGTGCATTCAGGTAGAGCAGTGCAGGGGTCATCGTCGTAAAGATACCCACGAAGAGGATTGCCACCTCGGCAATCGGCTCCCATGAGAAGTGGTTGGCCTCACGCACCTCGCGTCCGGTCGTTTTAAGCGAAAGAGCGATGATCACGAGCAACACAATCTCGCGCAGGAACTTCACATAGAGCGGAGCATGGTGGTCGGCCATCGAAGGAATGTACGAAGCATTGAGGAAGACCACGGCAGCAATCACGCAGGCAAGCCAGATGAAGTTGATCGAACCGGTCACGTGGATCGGCTCCTGCTCTTTCTCATCGCGTTGACGCATGTCGTGCGGTTCTTTGGCAAAGAGGTGCTTATCTACCACCGCATAAATCGCCAGGAGGATAAAGCCGACAAACAACCACTGCGGCAGCAGCTGGAAGAACCACTCAAACGATGCACCGCGCAGGTACAAGAGGAACAACGGAGGATCACCCAGCGGAGTCAACAGACCACCGCAGTTGGCCACCAGGGCGATGAAGAAGAGCACCGTATGGACACGGTATTTGCGCTGCTGGTTGATCTGCAGCAGGGGGCGAATCATCAGCATCGCCGCACCCGTCGTACCCATGAACGAAGCCAAGACCCAACCACCGAACAAGAGGAGCGAATTGACCGTCGGCGTGGCGGCAATATCGCCACGAATGTTGATACCGCCCGTCACCACAAAGAGGGCTAAGAGCAGGATAATGAAGGGGATGTAGTCGAACAACAGCTGGTGCTGCACATTCTCGCCAAGCCCTGCACAAATGAGAATGATTGCCGTGGGAATCGAGACAAGCAGCGTGAAGATGAGCTTGTTGCGATTCTTCTCCCACCAATGTTCCGCCACGAGCGGAGCGACAGCAATCGTCAGAAGCATCACCACAAAGGGGATCAGCATCCAAAGTTGAACTTGTTGCATGTTAGAAGACTAAATTTCGTTGATGTTGGGTTTTAATTAAGCAAAGATAGGAAAAATTTGGCAAGGGTGCACAAAAAAAAGCGAGGAATCCACTATGGAATCCTCGCCTAAACAAATAGTGTAGGGTAAATTACTCGCCCTTAACAGCCTTGGCAACCTCCTCGGCAGCCTTGTTTACGGCCTCAACGGCAGCCTCCTTAGCGGCAGCCTCAACCTTCTCAACAGCCTCCGTGGTAGCCTCCTTTACAGCACCCTCGATGGTCTGCTCGGCAGCAGCGGCCTTGCAAGCCTCGCACTGCTCCTCAGCGGGCTTCGTGCAAGCCTCACCCTCTACACACTCCTGGCACTCGGTGCACTCCTCAGCCGGCTTATTGGCGTTACCAGCGCAGCTAACCATGGCAGCAGCAGCCAGTACGATTGCGAACATGTAAATCTTCTTCATAGCTCTAATTCTTTTAAAAATGAAAAGTTATACGGTCGCAAATATAGTGTTTCGCACTATAACAGCCAAGAAAAAAGTAAAAAAAATGGCAAAAACTTACATTTTATTATTCCAGGAGGTCACTCAAGGCCAGCTCCTCGCTCTTGGGAAAGGCCTTCGGGAAGTGAGCCGCCAGCTTGCCTTTCAGGATAATCGCCTCCTCGATCGTGAGGCAATTGCCCACAGTCACACGGAAATAGGGGTTCTCATAGACCATGTAGAGCTTGATGCCCGGAAAATTCTCCTCGAAGAGCTTCTTCGCCTCCATGGCGCCGGCACGTGCATCCTGCCCGTTATCGAAGAAGATGCAGACGCGATAGCCGCGTACACGGGCTCCCGCCTTATTACGATTCGAAAGATCCTGCACCACATCGGCTGCCGAGCCGATCTCCTGCACCTCCACACGCGCACCCGTAGGAGCTTCCGTCGAGACCACCTCACGGGCTAACTGCTGCTTAAAAGTCGTTATCGATTGGGCCGTTGCCGCAGCCGCCGAAACGCAAAGAAACGCTACTAAAAGCGTGATACGCTTACAAATTATCATAATTCAATCCTTATTTCAGCAAGTTTGTCAAATCCTCACTATCCAGGCCAAAGATACGTAAAAATTCCGACAACGGCATCTTCTCACGCGAAAGATTGATCGGAACCGGGCCACCACGTCCCTCCAGCATAAGGTCCACCGAGCAGCCCGACAAGTCACCCTGCCGCACTTTACCCAGGAGGGCGAGGACCGAGAGCAGATTACCAACCTCCACATCCCAATAGGTGGGATAGACGGCACTGCCACTGCGTTTGGGGGCCTCAACCAACTCATTCAAGCGCATCGTTACCAAGCGATAATCCTTATAATAGAGATGCGCCTCGGCACCCTTCAGCACCAATTTATGGGGCGAGTCGTTCATCACGCGCAGATCCATTTGCAGCGTTTGGTAGTTCGGCAGGTGCACCGATTCGATTCCCTCCAGACGCACCTGGCGCTGCAGTCGTTCGATGCGGTTCGAGCACGAAGAGAGCAACAACACCGACACCAAGAGTAGCAATAGCGCACAATATTTTTTCATCATTTTCATTTTACAGCTGTATAAATATGGGCAATACCCAAACATTTGCACTCCTTTTCCACCGCATGAAAGCCCGCTTCACGCATCATTTCCACCACGCGCTCGGGACGATGGAAGGCCCGAATCGAGGCAGGAAGATAGCGGTAGGCCGGTTTATCGTTCGAGATCCATCCACCGATCCAGGGAAGAAACCGAAAGGCATAAAATTCGTAGCAAGCCTTTACCAGCGGGTTTTTCGGTGTCGAGAGTTCGAGAATCATCACACGACCACCCGCACGCAACACGCGCCGCATCTCCTGCAAACATAACGGCAAATCGGCGAAATTTCGTACGCCGAAGGCGACCGTCACCGCATCAAACGAGCGATCATCAAAGGGCAGGGCCTCGGCGTCTCCCTCCTCAAGGGTGATTCGCTCCGTAAGAGCTGCTTCAGCCACCTTTTGTCGCCCCACCTCCAACATCTCGGTCGAGAGATCGACTCCGACTACCGTCGCGTCGGCCATCTGCCGAGCCATATAGATTGCCAGGTCGGCCGTACCCGTCGCCAGGTCAAGAATACGCGTCGGTCGGGCCTGTTTCACCAAGGCCACCCCGCGTTTGCGCCAACCGCGATCGATGTTGAGCGACATGATGTGATTCAAGCGGTCGTAGCTCGGAGCGATGCGGTTGAACATCTGACGCATCTGCTCTTTTTTCCCTTTGGGTGGGGGCGTTTTGCTACTCATAGCGCATCGTTTCATCGGGTTTTACGGTTGCCACCACCGACGTCGGGAGCAACATCAGCAGGATAATTGCCGCGGCAAAACCTACGTTCAACAGCAGCCACCACCCCCACTCCAGCGCAATGGGTACAGCCGACAAGATATACCCCTCGGCATCGAGTTTCAGCAGGTGGAAGTGATCCTGCAACCAGCAGATTGCCAAACCAATACCATTTCCCCACGCGAAGCCGCGCAGGGCAATCATCGTCGCACGATAAAGGAAAACCTTACGCAACGAGCCGTTCTGCATGCCGAGCGCTTTTAGTACACCGATCATACGGATACGCTCCAACACCAAGATCAGCAGCGCGGCCGACATATTGAAGAAGGCGACCACGAGCATAATGACCAGGATCACCACGGCATTCACATCGTGTGTCTTGAGCCAATCAAAGATCTGCGGATAGAGGTCCTGTACCCAGAAAGCGGTCACGTTGTCGGCCTCCACCTCCTCATCGTAGAGCAGTTGGTGATCCAGGCGGGCGGCCAACGCTTCCCCCTCGGCCAGTGAGGTCGTATAGATTTCATAGCCCGAAATCTGATCCTCCTCCCACATCGAGAGGCGTTGCACGTTACGAAGATCGGTCATGAGGGTCGTATTGTCCAACTCCTCCATGCCCGAGGCGTAGAGACCCACCACCTTAAACCGATCGCGGTAGGGCGTAGCCCCCGCCTCCACGAAGAGCAGTTCAACTCGATCGCCAACTTGCACCTCCAACTTTTCGGCCAATGTCTTGGAGAGCAACAGATCTTTCGTACGGATCGAGTCCCCGACACGCGGCAACGCACCCTCCACCAGCCAACGCTCGAAGTGCGACCAATCGTACTCGGCCCCGACACCCTTAAGCATCACCCCCTCGACGGCATCGGCCGTGCGGATAATACCGCCACGGCGGGCGTAGCGCTGCATGTGGAGCACCCCCTCATCAGCCTTAAGCATCGCTTCGAGCGAGGGCGTCATGCGAATCGGCTGGGCATCGGTGCGCTGCATGGCGCGCAGATCGGTCACGACGACATGTGACGAGAAACCCGACATGCTGGCACCAATTTCGCGCTTGAAACCATAGACCACCGACAAGGCAAGAATCATCACCGAAAGGCTCAAGGCAACCGAGATGACCGCAATCCGCTCCATGACGGAGCGTTTGCGACCCTCCGTAGGACGGGCCATGCGACGAGCTATTTGGAATTCGAGCGACATGAAACGAGTTTTTCGATGCTTTTATAGTGCAAAGTAACACATATTTTCGTATTTTTGCCCCATATTCGAGTGCCTTTTTCAAAGAAAAAGGCCGAAACAACCCTTAAAAACACAAAAAGATGATGACAACAGCATTGATGATGAACCTGTTACAGACAGGATACGAATATGGCTACAACACGGGGCTTGCCACGCAAAACCTCTCGTCGGGCGGCATGTACCTCCTGATGATCCTGATCGGTGTCGTGGGCTACATCGTGCAGGCCCGCCTGCAGTCGGTCTTTAAGAAGTACTCCCAGGTGATGTTCCCGGGCGGACTGACCGGTGCCGAGGTGGCCGAAAAGATGCTCCGCGACCACAACATCCACAACGTGAAGGTAACGCACGTAAAGGGTCACCTCACGGACCACTTCAACCCGCAGACGATGACGGTCAACCTGAGCGATTCGGTCTACTCGTCGCGTTCGGTAGCGGCGGCTGCCGTAGCGGCTCACGAGTGTGGCCACGCCGTACAGCATGCCCGCGCCTATGGCCCGCTGGTGCTGCGTTCACAATTGGTGCCGATCGTCAACTTCGCCTCCTCGATGGCTACGTGGGTGATCATTGCCGGTCTGGCCATTTTGGCCTCGACGCAGAACGAGACGGTCTGCTGGATCGGTATCGGCATGATCGCCATGTCGGCCCTCTTTGCGCTGGTAACGCTACCCGTGGAGTACAACGCCTCGGCTCGTGCCCTGGAGTGGCTCAAGGCAAGCCGCGTGATGGCCGAGCCGGAGCTGCAGCAGGCCTCGATCTCGCTCAAATGGGCCGCCCGCACCTACCTGGTTGCCGCCTTGAGTGCCATCGCATCGGTACTCTATTACGTCATGCTGATCCTGGGACGCAGAGACTAATCCACCGATGAAGAGACCCATGCAAAAACCGACGCAGGACTTTATGTGGCGAGGCTGGAAGACGGCCTTGTGGGTGCTCATCGTACTGGTGGGCGTCAGCCTGATCCCGCCCGTCACGATCGGCGGCATTGACCTTCGTCGCGCCAATATCTTCTCGGATCTCTATCAGTTCGAGGATCGAGCCGACGAATCACATGCGGAGGAGCCTCTCTTCGACGAGGCGGAGTTTGAGGTCGATTTTGAGGAGGTGAGCCAGCAAGTAGAGGCGGTGCAACAGCAGATCGCCCAAGCCGACACGCTTCCCCACGAAGCACCGACCGAGTACCGTTGGACGCTGACCGAGCAGACCGCCTCGCGTGACGAGTTCACGATCAATCCGGCGCGTTATAGTGCGCGTCTCACCCCTATTGAGGACTTCAGCGAGGCAGGACTCTTTGCCGCTTTCTGCGATTCGCTGATCGAGGCCGATCGTCCGATTCGCATCGCCGTGCTGGGTGATTCATTCGTCGAGGGCGACATCCTGACCTCCGACCTGCGCGAGCGCCTGCAACACGCCTTTGGCGGACGCGGTACGGGCTTTGCCCCGATGGCCTCGCCGTTGACCGGTTTCCGCCGCTCGATCAAAACCCAATCAAAGGGCTGGACCCCCTACAACATCATGCAACACAAGAGCGTTCCGATGCCCTACAACGAGCAGTTCTACGTCTCGGGTTGGGTATGCCGTCCGACCGATGGAGCCTCGACCCGCTGGGAGGAGACCACCTTCCGCGACCACCTCGACTCCTGCTCCACGGCACGCGTCTTGTTCCGTGCTCCGCGCGAAAGCCGCATTCAGCTCATCGTCAACGACTCGCTGAGCCGCGAATATGCGATCGAGGGCAGTGGGCACATCCGCCAGGCCGTGGTCGAGGCCGACCATATTCGCTCGTTGGAGTTCAAGGTGCTGGAGGGCGCTGCCGAGATGGTGGGCTACGGTGCCATCTTTGGCGAAAAGGGCGTCGTGGTGGATAACTACTCGGTGCGCAGCAACAACGGCCAGGCCATCTTCCGCACCAACCCCACGATCAACGCCGAGATCAACGCCCTTTGGAGCTACGACCTCGTCATCCTGCAATATGGCTTGAACATCATGCAGGCCGGTGTACACAAATACACCTCCTACGGCCAGCAGATCGAGAAGGTGATCACCTATTGCCGTCAATGTTTCCCCTCGGCCGCGATCCTCGTCATGGGTGTCAGCGACCGCGCTATCAAGAACGAGAAGGGGGTAGAGACGATGGATGCTATTCCCTACATGATCGACTGCCAGCGCACGGCTGCCCGCAACCAGGGTGCCGCCTTCTGGTCCACCTTTGATGCCATGCAGGCCGAGGGTGGCATCCAGGAGTTTGTGGCCAAGGGGTGGGCCGGCAAGGATTTCACGCACATCAACTACGGCGGTGGTCGTCGTGTTGCCTGGGCCTTGTTCGATGCCATCAACCACGAGGCGGCGAAGGCTGTTGAGCGTCGCCAGCGTCGCATCGAGGCCGCTCAGCCGGTGATTGACTCGACGATGCACCTCAACCTGGAGCCGATCCAGCAGGTAGCACCCATTCACGCCATCGATCATCCGGTGCAATTTTAAGCAAGCGAGGGAGGCATGGAGACGCTATTAGAGAAACTGCAAACACTTTTGAGTTACAACCCGCAGTCGCCGCTGATTTTCAGCAGCGGCCTGTTCCTCTATCTCTTTGTCGGCTTCCTGCTCCTCTATTGGGCCCTGCGCAAAACCACCTACGCCCGCATTCTCTACGTAGTAGCCTTCTCGCTCTACTTCTACTATAAGTCGAGCGGCTTTTACTTCGTCCTGCTACTCGTAGCGGCTACGTACGACTACCTGATCGGCTATTCGCTCTACTTCACGAAAGGGGCTCGGGCACGCAAACTGCTTGTCGCGATGAGTGTTGTGATGAACCTCGGCATGCTGGGCTACTTCAAGTACACGAACTTCTTCATCGGCCTGACGAATGACCTCTTCGGGGCGGGATTCCTCGATTTTCAGCACATCTTTCTGCCCGTCGGTATCTCGTTCTTCGTCTTCCAGTCAATGAGTTATACGATCGACATCTATCGCGGCCAACTGCGCCCGCTCAATAGCTGGCTCGATTACCTCTTCTACCTCTCGTTCTTCCCGCAGCTTGTCGCCGGCCCGATTGTACGCGCCAGCCACTTCATACCGCAAATCCGTCGCCGACCGCTCGTTACGCGCAAGATGCTCGGTTCGGCCCTCTTCTTGATCCTGACAGGTCTTTTTAAGAAGGCCGTAATCTCGGACTACATCGCGCTGAACTTCGTGGATCGCATCTTCGACGAGCCGCTGCTCTACTCGGGCTTTGAGTGTCTGATGGGTCTATATGGCTATGCACTGCAGATCTACTGCGACTTCTCGGGCTACTCCGACATGGCGATCGGTCTGGCGCTGATGATGGGCTTCCACTTCCCGAAGAACTTCGATGCCCCCTACCGCTCGGCCACGATCACCGAGTTCTGGCGCCGTTGGCACATTTCGCTCTCGTCGTGGCTCCGCGATTACCTCTATATCTCGCTCGGCGGCAACCGCAAGGGGAAGGGGCGCACCTACCTCAACCTCCTGCTCACGATGCTCCTGGGCGGTCTGTGGCATGGCGCAGCGCTTCGATTCGTGGTGTGGGGTGCTCTGCACGGTGTAGCCCTCGCGCTGCATAAAATGTGGCTGGCCGTAGTACCCGGCGCAAAGATCTTTGGCAAGGATATGAACCCCGTGATGCGTTTGCTGGGCATTGTATTTACCTTCCACCTTGTCTGTCTCGGCTGGCTTGTCTTCCGCGCCGACTCGATGCAGAGCGCGGGGTTGATGTTGCACCAGATCTTCTCGGCCTTCAACAGCGAGCTGATCCCGCAGGTGGTGGCCGGTTATAGCGGAGCCTTCCTGCTGATTGCCATCGGCTACCTGCTGCATGCAGTCCCCGATCGAGGCGATCATTGGCTGCGCGGCGTGATCACCCGCGCTCCGATGGGGTTGCAGGTGGGCATGCTGGTCTGCATGATTTGGCTTGTCATGCAGATCAAATCATCGGATATCCAACCCTTTATCTATTTCCAATTCTAATGTTCTTTTCCTTTGACATCATTGAGTTTTATGAACATTAGCATAAGCATATAGACAATAGACAATCCCTCTAAATCTCCCTTAAAGGGAGACTTTGAAGTTACCACCTCCCCATCCAATTAATTTTGAATTTTCATGTACACTTTTGACCACGACCTCTTTTTAGCACTGAACTTCGACGGAGGTGACCTCCTGGACAAGGCGATGCTCACCATCTCGGGAACACCGATGTGGATTCCGCTCTACCTGCTGATCTTGTGGCTCGTGCTGCGAAGCTATGGTTGGATGAGGCTGGGTATCTTTATCCTCCTTCTGATTGCCGCCATGGGGTTGGCCGATATCGTGGCAGGCATCTTTAAGCACAGCGGTCTGTTGGGCGATCTGCTGCCGCAATTCGAGCCGCGCCTGCGCCCGATGTTTGAGCCGATGCTGGAGGAGCTGACGATCTCGCCCGATTCACTGCGCGTACTGCGCAAGGGTGCGTTGTTGGCCGACCCGAGTGTCCACGCTCCGATCGAGGCCGTCAGCGGTCGCTACGGCACGGTCTCGGCACACGCCTCGACCGTCTGGGCGCTGTGCATCCTCTCTTCGACGGTGATCCATCGTCGCTGGTTCACGATCCTGATGGTGGCATGTACGCTCTTGATCTGCTACTCACGCATCTACCTCGCAAAGCACTACCCGATGGATATTTTTTGGGGATCGTTGCTCGGTATCGGGCTGGGATTGATTGGATTTGTGCTATTTTTTCGCTACTTTTGCCGCACGAAATAAGACAACAATAAAAACACGATAAATTATGGCTTTCGAACAATTAAGCGAACAAGAAGTTTTGCGTCGCAACTCGCTCAAGGCGCTGCGTGATCTGGGCATCGAGCCCTACCCCGCCGAGCGTTTCGACGTAACGGCCACGGCCGCCGAGATTGCCGAAAATTTTGACCAGGAGCCCGCCCGCTTCGAGAAGGTGCAGATTGCCGGCCGCATGCTCTCGCGCCGCATCATGGGTAGCGCCTCGTTCTTCGAGCTGCAGGACCACACGGGCCGCATTCAGGTCTACATCCGTCGTGACGACATCTGCCCCGAGGGCGATCCGACGCTCTACAACACGGTATTCAAGAAGCTCCTGGACATCGGTGATTTCATCGGTGTAGAGGGCTTTGCCTTCCGTACCAACACGGGCGAGTTGTCGGTACACTGCCAGAAGTTCACCGTCCTCTCGAAGTCGATCCGCCCGCTGCCGATCGTGAAGGAGAAGGATGGCCAGCAGTTCGATGCCCTGACCGACCCCGAGGTGCGCTACCGCCAGCGTTATGTGGACCTGGTGGTGAATCCGAAGGTGCGCGAGGTATTCGTCAAGCGTGCCAAGATCATCTCGACCATGCGCGACTACTTCAACGAGCAGGGTTGCTTAGAGGTCGAGACTCCCATTCTGCAGCCCATTCCGGGTGGTGCTTCGGCTCGCCCCTTCATCACGCACCACAATGCTCTCGATATCGACTTCTACATGCGAATCGCGACGGAGTTGTACCTCAAGCGCCTCATCGTGGGTGGTTTCAACGGCGTCTACGAGTTCGGTAAGAACTTCCGCAATGAGGGTATGGACCGCACGCACAACCCCGAGTTTACCTGCATGGAGATCTACATCGCCTACAAGGACTACAAGTGGATGATGGAGTTCACGGAGCAGATGCTGGAGCGTGTTTGCCGTGCCGTGAATAACGACCAGACGGAGGTCGAGATCGACGGCAAGATGATCTCGTTCAAGGCCCCCTTCCGCCGCCTGACGATGACCGATGCCATCCGCGAGAAGACGGGGTACGACATCACGGGCCAGACGGAGGAGCAGCTGCGCGAGGCTTGCGCACGCCTTAATGTCGAGATCGACGACACGATGGGTAAGGGTAAGCTGATCGATGCCATCTTCGGTCAGTACTGCGAGGGTGATCTCGTTCAGCCCACCTTCATCTGCGACTACCCGATCGAGATGTCGCCCCTCTGCAAGCGCCACCGCGAGAACAAAGACCTCACGGAGCGTTTCGAGTTGTTCGTAGCCGGCAAGGAGCTGTGCAACGCCTACTCGGAGCTCAACGACCCGATCGACCAGCTGGAGCGCTTCCAGGAGCAGATGCGCCTTTCGGAGCGTGGTGACGACGAGGCAATGTTTATCGACATGGACTTCGTGCGTGCCCTGGAGTACGGTATGCCCAACTGCTCGGGTATGGGTATGGGTATCGACCGTCTGACGATGTTCATGACGGGCCAGAGCGCCATCCAGGATGTCTTGTTCTTCCCCACGATGCGCCCCGAGAAGAAGCCGACGATAGATGAACCCGAAAAGTACACGGCCATCGGCGTTCCCGAGGAGTGGGTCGAGGTAATCCAGAAGATGGGTTACGTGACCGTCGAGTCGCTCAAGAAGCTCGCCCCGGGTAAGTTCTACAACGACCTTTGCGGCTTCAACAAGAAGAACAAGCTGGGTCTGAAGGCTCCCTCGATGGAGGAGGTCAAGGCTTGGTGCGCCACCGAGGAGTAAGATTCGGGAATTCAAAATTTAGAATTCAAAATTTAGAATTGAATCAACGGCCGTAAAAATGCAGTGAGCCATAGCGACCAAGCCCCTGCCTAAGGCGGGGCGGTTTAGAACCCGCTTTTATATTGAGTTTGCAATCAATAAAAAGGGGTGGGTAAAATCTGCAAGATGCCGCCAGAGGCGGCAGAAACAAGACACGATAAAGAGAACTGAGTATTTAACACATAAACATTAGTTAGCAAAATGAGAAAGAAGATTGTAGCAGGAAACTGGAAGATGAATACCCTCCCCGCAGAGGGCGTTGAGTTGGCTCAGGGCGTAGTAGCCAAGAGCTCGGAGGTTTGCGATTGCGTAAACTTCATCGTATGCCCCCCGTTCACGCACCTCGCACAGGTAGCCGAGGCACTGAAGGGTTCGAAGGTAGAGCTGGGTGCGCAGAACTGCGCTGCCGAGGCAAAGGGTGCCTACACGGGTGAGGTAGCCGCTTCGATGATCGCCGCCCTGGGTTGCAAGTATGTGATCCTCGGCCACTCGGAGCGCCGTCAGTACTACGGTGAGACCTCGGAGACGCTGAACAAGAAGATGGAGCAGGCTTACGCTAACGGTCTGACGCCGATCTACTGCGTAGGTGAGAACCTCGACGAGCGCGAGGCCGGCAACCACTTCGCTGTCTGCAAGACACAGATCGAGGAGGTTGTTTTCAACCTGACGGAGGAGCAGTTCAAGAACCTCGTAATCGCCTATGAGCCGGTTTGGGCTATTGGTACGGGTAAGACCGCCACGGCCGAGCAGGCACAGGAGATTCACGCCTACATCCGCGAGGTGCTGGCCTCGAAGTTCGGTGAGTTGGCTGCTGAGTGCCCGATCCTCTACGGTGGTTCGTGCAAGCCTTCGAACGCCGCCGAGATCTTCGCCAAGGAGGATGTTGACGGTGGTCTGATCGGTGGCGCTGCCCTCAAGGCTGAGGACTTCATCGCGATCGGCAAGGGCTTCATGGCCTAATCCGCTATCAAGCGACAACAAAAACGGCTGGCCCATTGGGTCAGCCGTTTTCTTTAGGGTGTATCGTGATTACTTCAACCCATTCAACCACTCAATCAAGGCGGTCATCACCTCCTCCGAGAGGGTCGTTTCGATTTGTCCATACTCGGTCGTAAGCCCCGTGGTGCAGAGCTGGAAGAGGTGGTTCATCCCCTCGAAGCGGCACGTGGTGATGTGTGAGCTGTTCAGTGCCTCCAGTCGTCCGAGATTCTGATCGGCATCGACCTGCAAATCCTTCGTGCCATTGGCGGCCCAAATCGGACGATTGGTCACCTTCTCCACCTCAGCCAAGGGATCGAGCCGCACAAAGCGGTAGAGCCAGGGATTTTGCGCCCCCGCGGCCACGGCCTTCAGGTTCTCGATGAGCGGCGCAGGGAGTTGTTCCCCACTGACACACTGCGCCACCAGACGATCGACCTCCGCGGTCAGTTCCTCGGGCGACTGCTCCTGCCACTTCGCGTAGAGGCGCTCCAAGGCGCGTGCATATCCGGCAGCCATCGGCTCGGGCAAGCCCTGCGCCTGCATCAGTTGATAGTTTTGCGTCGCAAGGAGTTCGGCTCCCGTCGTCATCATGCCGGCCAGCGAGACGACAAAGGCTACGCGCGGCTCCTCGGCAGCCGCCATCACGGCGATCGTACCTCCCTCGCTATGGCCTCCGATGCCGACCTTCGAAGGGTCGATAGCCGCATGTTGCGACAAGTAATCGAACGCCCCCAGGGCATCCAGCATCAAGTGGTCGGTCGTGGAGTATTGCAGGCGCTGCTGCTCCTCCACAGAGACGCCAAAGCCTCGGTCGTCGTAGCGCAGGACAGCATACCCTGCTCGTGTCAGGCGGTCGGCCAAAATGAGGAAGGGCTTATGGTCCATCAACTCCTCATCGCGATTCTGCGTACCGCTACCCGTCACCAGTACGATCGCGGGATAACGGCCTTCACCCTGTGGCAGCGTGAGCGTACCGTGCAGCTCCAGCCCCTTGTCGCGGCTCGCGAACGACACCTCCTCCTCACGGTAGGGATAGGGCTTTTGTGGCTCTTGCGGGCGCTTGGGTCGCTCCGGCTCGCCGCGCGTAAGCATCAGCGAGAAGCTCTGGCCCTGCTGCGTGAAGGTGCCGATCAGGTTATCCTTGCCCATAAAACCACCCGTATAGGTTGCTCGAAGCGCCTCGATCGAGAGCGTGAGCCCCAACGGAGTGACCTCCACGGCATCGACGGGGATTCCTTTCACGCCCTGATCGGGGCTATCCATCGTGGCACGCCACCCCTCGCCCTGCTGCGTGAGGTGGAAAACCAGGCGGAGCTTCTGACCACCCACATCGAGCTTTCCGCTCCACGTCCCCTCCTGTGCCAGGAGCGAAAGCGGAAAAAGGAGGTACAATAGAAAAAGTGCAAGGCGTTTCATAAGCGTAATTTTTACAAATATACAAAAAAGCTATGAATAAAAAAACGAGACCCTTTCGGATCTCGTTTTTATGAAATGCAATAAGCGTTTGGATGGTTGAGCTATTTTTAGGCTCCCGAAGTGACAAAATGCGGAGGGGTGCTACAAGCACCCTTCTATATCCCTTCGACAGAACAAAAAAAAACGGGACCTTTTTGGGTCCCGTTTTTATAGGAATTTCGTATGAGGTGGGGATTTCAAGGCTTGGGGTGCTAAGAGCACCCTTCTATGTCCCTTCGACAGAACAAAAAACGAGACCCTTTCGGATCTCGTTTTTATGAAATGCAATATAAGCGTTTGGATGGTTGAGCTATTTTTAGGCCCCCGATGTAACAAAATGCGGAGCATACTGACGTATGTGAGCAATTTTGTCGCGAGGGAAACGCCAAAATAGCCAACCAGGCAAAGGCGAAAATTACATCTTCTTACCTACATTGGTCTTCTTTGCCACCTTCGGAGCCGAAGCCTTTGCAGCAGCAGCCTTGGGGGCAGCCTTCTTAGCGGGCTTCTTCTCTACTACGGTAGCATCCTCAACGGCATCCGTCGTCTTCTTCGCACGCGAACGACGCGTCTTGGGCTTAGCCTCGGCAGCAGCAGCGGCCGGCGTTACACCCAGCGTGTAAGCCTCGTTGAAGTCAACGAACTCGATGATGCACATCTCGGCAGCGTCACCCAGACGGAAGCCCGTCTTCAGGATACGCGTGTAACCGCCGTTGCGCTCAGCAATCTTCGGGGCGATCGTGCGGAACAACTCCGTAACGGCCTCCTTCTGCTTCAGGTACGAGAATACAACACGACGCGAGTGGGTGGTATCCTCCTTCGACTTGGTTACCAGGGGCTCAACGAACTGACGCAGGGCCTTAGCCTTGGCAACCGTGGTCTCGATACGCTTGTGCAGGATCAGCGACGATGCCATGTTCGACATCAGCGCCTTGCGGTGACCTGCCTGGCGACCGAGGTGGTTAAAGTTTTTGTTATGTCTCATAGTGCTTTAATCTTTGTCAAGTTTGTAGATTGATACGTCCATTCCGAACTTCAGGTTCAGCGATGCCAACAGCTCGTCGAGCTCCGTGAGCGACTTCTTACCGAAGTTGCGGAACTTCAGCAGGTCGTTACGGTTCAGCTTTACGAGGTCGCCGAGCGTATCTACGTCGGCAGCCTTCAGGCAGTTCAGCGCGCGAACGCTCAAATCCTGATCCGAAAGCTTCGTCTTAAGCAGTTGTCGCATGTGCAGAACATCCTCGTCAAACTCCTCGGCGCCATTCTTATCCTCCATGTTCACCGTGATCTTCTCATCCGAGAAGAGCATGAAGTGCTGGATCAAGATCTTGGCGGCCTCCTTCAGAGCCTCCTTGGGGTGAATCGAACCGTCGGTAGTAATTTCCAAATTCAGTTTCTCGTAGTCCGTGCGCTGCTCTACGCGGTAGTCCTCGATCGAGTACTTCACGTTCTTAATGGGCGTGAAGATCGAGTCAATCGCGAGCGTACCAAACTCGGCGTCAGCGGGCTTGTTCTCCTCAGCGGGAACATAACCACGACCCTTACCGATCGTCAGCGTAATCTGCATCTTGGTTCCGGGAGCCAGGTGGCAGATCACCAGATCGGGGTTCAGTACTTTGAAGAACGACAGGTAATTCGAGATATATCCGGCAGTCAGCTCCGTCACACCCGCAACGTTGATCGACACCTTCTCGGTATCCTGGTTGTCTACCGTGCGGATAAATCGAATCTGCTTCAGGAAGAGGATGATGTGTAACATATCCTCCTTCACGCCGGGGATGGCGGCGAACTCGTGGTCGACACCGGCTACCTTGACGGTCGTAATCGCATAACCCTCGAGCGACGAGAGCAGGATACGGCGCAAGGCATTACCAACGGTACGACCGAATCCGGGCTCCAGCGGTCGGAACTCAAACTTTCCGAACGACGAAGTAGATTCGAGCATAATGACCTTTTCAGGCTTCTGGAATGCTAATATTGCCATAATCTTGAATTTGTTTATTTACTACTTCGAGTACAACTCGACGATGAGCTGCTCCTTGATGTTCTCGGGGATCTCCTCGCGCTCGGGCTTCTGCAGGAACTTACCACTCATCGTGGCACCGTCCCACTCAAGCCATGCGTAGCGGCTCTTCGAGCCACCGGCGAGGGCGTTGGTAATTACCTCCAAGCTCTTCGACTTCTCACGTACCGATACTACATCACCGGCGCGCAGCGAGTACGAAGGAATGTTGACAACAGCACCGTTTACGCAGATATGGCAGTGCGAAACGAGCTGACGGGCAGCAGCACGCGTCGGGGCGATACCCAGACGATATACTACGTTGTCCAGACGGCACTCGAGCAACTTCAGCAGGTTCTCACCCGTGATACCGCCCATGCGGGCAGCCTGCTCATACGTACGCGAGAACTGCTTCTCCAGCAGACCATACGTATACTTTGCCTTCTGCTTCTCGTTCAGCTGCGTACCGTACTCCGATACCTTCTTACGCTTGCGTGCCAAACCGTGCTGTCCGGGAGGATAGTTACGCTTCTCGAGTACCTTATCCGCACCATAGATAGCTTCGCCAAACTTACGGGCGATCTTCGATTTAGGTCCAATATACTTTCCCATTGTTTTCTACTTTTTTAAGATTGTTTATACGCTTAACCTTTCGTAATGTGGAATAATGCTAAGATTATACCTTACGACGGTTAGGAGCACGGCAACCGTTGTGCGGCAGCGGCGTAACATCGATAATCTCCATTACCTCGAGGCCGGCACCGTGGATCGTACGCACGGCCGACTCACGACCCTGACCGGGACCCTTCACGTATACCTTCACCTTACGCAGACCCATATCGTAAGCGACCTTTGCGCAGTCTGCTGCCGACGTCTGTGCTGCATACGGAGTATTCTTCTTCGAACCACGGAAACCCATCTTACCGGCCGACGACCAGCTGATGACATCACCGTTCTCGTTCGTAATCGAGATGATTACGTTGTTGAAGCTCGAATGTACATAGGCGTTGCCCACCAGGCCCACCTTAACAACCTTCTTCTTCGTTGTAACAGTTTTCTTTGCCATAATTCTCTAAAGATTACTTCGTTGCCTTCTTCTTGTTTGCTACAGTCTTCTTCTTACCCTTACGCGTACGAGCGTTGTTCTTGGTCGACTGACCACGCAGGGGAAGACCCAGACGGTGACGGATGCCGCGGTAGCAACCGATATCCATCAGGCGCTTGATGTTGAGCTGAACGAGCGAACGGCACTCGCCCTCTACCTTCAGACCCAGGTCGGCAATCGTCGAACGAATTGCACCTACCTGCTCATCGGTCCAATCTTGAACCTTAATCTCGTAGCTGATACCTGCTACGTCGAGAATGTGGCGAGCCGTCGAACGACCAATACCGTAGATATAGGTCAGGCCGACTTCGCCTCTCTTATTTTTGGGTAAATCTACACCGACAATACGTGCCATAATGTTTCTTTTTCTTCTTTAATTGGTTTAACCTTGGCGCATTTTAAACTTAGGATTCTTCTTGCAGATCACGTAGAGCTTACCCTTACGCTTCACGATCTTACAATCCTCGCTACGCTTTTTGATGGATGCTTTTACTTTCATGGTTTTTCAAGCAATCTGGTTAATTTTCTCCTTTTGTTTACTTGTAACGGAACGAGATGCGACCCTTCGTCAAATCATAGGGGGTCATCTCCACCTTTACCTTGTCTCCGGGAAGGATTTTGATGTAGTGCATACGCATCTTTCCCGAAATGTGGGCCGTCAAAATGTGGCCGTTGTCCAACTCAACGCGGAACATTGCGTTCGACAGCGCCTCGATGATCGTCCCATCACGTTCAATAGCAGCTTGTTTTGCCATAGAGCTTCGTGTGTTAAATAGCTTTTTCGATGATGCTGAAATCCGTCAGCACGTCGGGACCGTTTTTGCGGATCGCAACTGCAAACTCATAGTGTGCCGATGGTTTGCGATCGCGCGTTCTAACCGTCCAGCCGTCTTCTTCGAATACGACTGCCTTGTTGCCCATGTTGATCATCGGCTCGATGCAGATGACCATGCCCTCCTTGAGCAACGGTCCGCGGCCACGTGCGCCGTAGTTGGGAACACCCGGGTCTTCGTGCATTTTACGACCCAAGCCGTGTCCCTCCAATTCGCGTACGACACCGTAACCGAACTTCTCAGCGTATTCCTGCACAGCCGCCGAAATGTCGCCTACGCGATTTCCGGCCTTGGCCTGCGCCGTACCTTTATAAAGAGCTTCTTTGGTGACCTCCATCAGTTGTCGTACTTCCTCGGCAACCTCACCTACGGCAAACGTATATGCCGAATCACCAACAAACCCCTTCATAAACGTACCGCAATCTACCGAAACAATATCGCCCTCCTTCAGAACGATCTTGTCCGACGGGATACCGTGTACTACATGCTCGTTGACCGAAATACACAACGAGGCGGGGTAGCCTTGGTATCCGAGGAAAGCGGGGACTGCTCCGTGTGCGCGGATGAAATCTTCGGCGATTCGATCCAGCTCCTTGGTCGTGACACCCGGCCGAATGTGGCGACCCACTTCGGCCAGGGTCTCGGAAACCAAGATATTATTTTCACGGAGGAGTTCGATCTCCTCGTCCGTTTTCAGAAATATCATCTTTTCTGTGCTAACTTGTCTCTAAAGATGACACCTGTTTTTAGTGACGGCCCTGAATACGACCGGTCTTCATCAGACCATCGTAGTGGCGCATCAACAGGTAGCTCTCAATCTGCTTCAGAGTGTCGAGTACCACACCCACCATAATCAGCAGCGACGTACCGCCATAGAAGTAGGCGAACTCCTGCTGAATACCGAGGAATCGAATAGCCAGCGCGGGCATGATAGCCACGATAGCCAAGAAGATCGAACCCGGCAGGGTGATACGCGTCATGATGGAGTCGATGTAGTTCACGGTCTGCTTACCCGGTTTCACTCCCGGGATGAAGCCACCGTTGCGCTTCATGTCATCGGCCATCATTTGAGGATTGACGATAATTGCCGTGTAGAAGTAGGTGAAGGCAATTACCAACACAGCCAGCGTAAAGTTGTACCAGAAACCGGTCATCGAGCTGAAGGCAGCTGCGAAAGCCGTACCGGTGAACAACATCGGAACAAACATCAGAGCCTGTGCGAAGATGATGGGCATCACATTCGCAGCATTCATCTTCAGCGGGATGTACTGACGTACGCCGCCATACTGCTTGTTACCGATGATACGCTTGGCGTACTGAACAGGCACCTTGCGGACAGCCTGCACCAGCGCGATCGTTGCCATGAAGACAAGGAACAGGAGCACGAGCTCGAGGATCAGCATGATAGCGCTACCGGTAGCCGTCTGGAAACGGGCGTTGACCTCAGCCAACAGCGCGTGGGGCAGACGAGCCACGATACCGATCATAATGATCAGCGAGATACCGTTACCGATACCCTTGTCGGTGATCTTCTCGCCGAGCCACATGATAAACATGGTACCGGCGATCAGGATCGTCGTTGCATAGCAAACGAAACCGAACGTATTGCCGTAAACGAACGCCGTGGGGGCCTGGTGGTAGAGGTTGGCAATGAATGCCGGACCCTGCAGCATCAGCACACCGATCGTCAGGAAACGAGTCCACTGGTTCATCTTGCGGCGGCCGCTCTCACCCTCCTTCTGCATCTTCTGGAAATACGGGATCATCATACCCATCAGCTGGATGATAATCGAGGCGGTGATGTACGGCATGACTCCGAGTGCAAAGATCGCGGCGTTACCAAATGCACCGCCAGAGAAGACGTTCAACAGACCCAGAAGTCCGTTGCCCTCCAACTGGCTGGCATACGCCGAGCCCTCGCCCAAGACGTTAGGGTTGATACCCGGAATCACTACGAAACTACCCAAGCGATAGATCAGCAGCAGACCGATCGTGTAGAGTACACGCTTACGGAGCTCCTCGATCTTATAGATATTCTTGAGCGTCTCGACCACTTTCTTGTTGGCTGCCAAAAGAGCGATAACCACTAAAAAGACAAGACCAACAACGAGATATTGATTCATAAATTTTGTTTGGTTTTAAGGTTCTACCTTAGAGTTTCTCGACGTTACCGCCGGCAGCCGTGATGGCAGCCTCAGCGCTCTTCGAGAAGGCGTGAGCCTTCACCGTCAGCGCCTTCGTCACCTGACCGTTACCGAGGATCTTCACCTTGTCCTTCGACGAGATGAAACCGGCGCCGATCAGCGTCTCTACCGTTACCTCCTGCAGCTCCTGCTTCGAAGCCAGCTCCTCGATCGTCGAAAGGTTGATAGCCTTGAACTCTACGCGCTTCAAGTTCGTGAAGCCGAACTTCGGCAGACGACGCTGCAGCGGCATCTGGCCACCCTCGAAGCCGAGCTTACGCGAGTAACCCGAACGCGACTGAGCACCCTTGTGACCGCGCGTAGCCGTGCCACCGTGGCCCGAACCTGCACCGCGGCCGATACGCTTATCGTGGTGCGTAGAACCCTTTGCGGGTTTGAGATTATACAGTTCCATTGTGTTTCTTACAATTACAGGTTAAACATTAGCCGAGCTTCTCGACCTTTACGAGGTGCTGTACACGCTCGATCATGCCCTTGATGATTGCCGAATCATCGTGCTCGACCGTTGCACCGATCTTCTTCAGACCGAGTGCGTCAAGGTTGGCGCACTGACGCTTCGTAGCACCGATGCGGCTCTTGACCTGGGTGATTTTCAATCTTGCCATAAGTCTGATTAAAATTAACCGTTAAACACCTGATTCATCGAGATACCGCGTACACGGGCAACGCTGGCTGCATCGCGCAGCTCACACAGAGCGCCTACCGTAGCCTTAACGAGGTTGTGGGGGTTCGACGAGCCCTTGCTCTTTGCGAGCACGTTCTTTACGCCGAGCGACTCCAGAACGGCACGCATTGCACCACCGGCGATAATACCGGTACCCGGTGCTGCCGGACGGATCATAACCTCCGAACCACCAAAGCGGAACTCCTGCTTGTGGGGAATCGTACCGTTGATTACGGGAACCTTCACCAGGTTCTTCTTGGCATCCTCAACGCCCTTGGCGATGGCTGCCTGAACCTCCGAAGCCTTACCCAGACCATAACCGACTACGCCGTTCTCGTTACCTACTACGACGATTGCCGAGAAGCTGAACGTGCGACCACCCTTCGTTACCTTCGTAACGCGCTGAATGCTTACGAGTCTGTCCTTAAGCTCAAGGTCGCTGGTGCGTACTTTCATATTGCTGTTAGCCATAATTTTGCTTAGAATTTAAGTCCGCCTTCGCGTGCTGCTTCGGCCAGCTGTTTAACTCTTCCGTGATACAGGTAACCGTTACGGTCGAACGATACCGTCGTGATGCCCTTCGAGGCAGCACGCTCGGCAGCCAACTTACCCACCAGGGCGGCTACCTCCGACTTATTCTTGCCTGCAGCTGCCTCTACGATCTCCTTCTCAAGCGAAGAAGCCTGCGCGAGCGTTACACCTGCCAGGTCGTCGATGAACTGTACGTAGATCTGCTTGTTGCTACGGAACACCGTCATGCGGGGCTGAGCGGCCGTACCGGTAACGATCTTACGGATGCGCATCTTGATGCGCTCTCTTCTCTCTATCTTGTTCAGTGACATAACTTCAGATTATTTACTATTTGGCACCTGCCGACTTACCGGCCTTGCGACGAATTACCTCGCCGACGAACTTGATACCCTTGCCCTTATAAGGCTCCGGCTTACGCAGCGAACGCAGCTTAGCGGCAACCTGGCCTACGAGCTGCTTGTCAATACTCTTCAGCGTCACGATCGGAGCACCCTTCTTCTCCGTAACAGCCGTAGCCGTTACCTCCTTCGGAAGCATGAAGTGCGTATCGTGCGAATAACCGAGGCTCATCTCGAGAACCTGGCCCTTCACCTCGGCCTTGAAACCGACGCCGACCAGCTCCTGCTTGATCTCATAACCCTTCGTTACACCTACAACCATGTTGTTGATCAGTGCGCGGTACAGACCGTGCATCGAACGATGGCGAGGCTGATTCGTCGGACGCGTTACGATCACGGCGGGCTTCTCCTCCTCCGAGCGTGCATCCTTGTGCGTGCCGACCGTAACGGTAATATCCGAGTCAACCTTCTGACTCAACTCACCAAGAGGCCCTTTCACGCTTACCGTATTGTCGGCAGCAACCGTAACGGTTACACCGGCAGGCAGGTATACAGGTAATTTACCAATTCTTGACATTGTGTTGATTGTTTAATTGTTTGTTTAACTTTCGGCTTGAGACTAGAATACGTAGCACAGTACCTCGCCACCTACACGCTCCTTGCGAGCCTTGGTATCGGTCATGATACCCTTCGACGTCGAGAGGATAGCGATACCCAGACCGTTCAACACGCGCGGCATCTCATCTACCGAGGTGTACTGACGAAGACCCGGACGCGATACGCGCTTCAGATCCTTGATCGCATTCGTCTTCGTGGCAGCATCCCACTTCAGAGCGATCTTGATGGTCGGGTGACCCTTCTCGTCGTTGTCAAACTTGTAGGCAAGGATGTAACCCTGCTCGTAGAGGATCTTGGTGATCTCTCGCTTAATTTTGGAACCGGGAGCTTCAACCACCTTGTGGTTGGCTTTCACCGCGTTTCTAATTCTGGTCAGAAAGTCCGCAATAGGATCAGTCATAACGAATAGAAATTAAAATTAATGTTAAAAAATAGGTTAAAATGTTCTTTTTCTTTTACTTACGCCGCTTTCAAGGCTCTCTTAAAGCCGCATAAGCGCGCAAATGTACGCATAATTTCGCAAAAAAACAAGCCAAAAGCATGATTTTTAGCAACTTTGCGTATTTGGTCCGAAATGGAGCATGTCAGCAACCCCATTTGTTTTGCCAACATTACTCACAAAATCGTCCAAAAGCACACAGAATATGCTACACTTTACCCCATCAAAACCGCCATTCAGCGGCCGGGGAGCGCACACATGCTGTGTCCCTTTGTCGGACCTTTTGCCAAATGCCGAATCCCTCATCAGCGCCTCGCCACCAAGAAGTTATCATTCCTTGAACGACACTTTCCTCGGTTTTGCGACTCTGACTACACGGAGACTGCACCCATATTGACCTCACCTTCCCTTGAAAGGGCTACGCAAAACACCTATATAATATATACGCGACTATTCTATTCGCAGAAGCATCTTCCGCAAGAATATGTCCGCCTTTTTTCATATAAGCCTTCTCGCTTCGCACCCCTTCATGGGCCATACACCCGGGGAGTAGTGGATCGAGCACGAAATTCTTGACTGACGGTTCATGGGGCACAGCCCCCTCACTGCCTTTCAGCCAATCTGCTGAACTTCGTATGAAAAAAAAGAGGGCGGAAGGAGCATCTTTGCTCCCTCCCCCTCACGAGATATTACCAGCTGGCCTTCGTAACGCCGGGGATCAGACCCTGCGAAGCCATCTCACGGAACTGAATACGGCTGATGCCGAACAGACGGATGTAGCCCTTCGGACGACCCGTGATCTTGCAGCGGTTGTGCTGACGAATCGGGTTCGAGTTGCGGGGCAGCTTCGACAATGCGATCCAAGCCTCCTCGTGGTCGATCTCACCAGCCTTGAGCTGAGCGGCGATCTCCTCACGCTTATGAGCGTAGCGGTTAGCGAGCTTTACACGCTTTACCTCGCGTGCCTTCATTGACTCTTTTGCCATGGCTTAGTTCTTTTTAGCGTTCTTGAAAGGCAGACCGAACTCCTTCAGCAGGGCGTAACCCTCCTCGTCGGTCTTAGCCGTCGTTACAAAGGTGATCTCCATACCGAAGATCTTGGTGATCTTGTCGATATCGATCTCCGGGAAGATGATCTGCTCGGTCACACCCAGCGTGTAGTTACCCTGGCCGTCGAACTTCTCGTTGATACCCTTAAAGTCGCGGATACGGGGCAGTGCTACGGCTACCAGACGCTCGAGGAACTCGTACATCTTCTTGTCGCGCAGCGTAACGCGTACACCGATCGGCATACCCTTACGGAGCTTGAAGTTCGAGATATCCTTACGCGAACGAGTCTGAACGGCCTTCTGACCGGTGATGATCGACAGCTCCTCCTGAGCCACGTCGATGAGCTTCTTGTCGGCGATAGCCTGACCCATACCCTGGTTGATGACGATCTTCACCAGCTTCGGGCACTGCATCACGCTCGTATAGCCGAACTGCTTCATAAGGGCAGGCAGAATCTGCTCCTTATACTTTGTCTTGAGTGTAGGAATATAAGCTGCCATTATTTGATCTCCTCCCCTGACTTTTTAGCGTAACGAACTAATTTACCTTCGGCATTTGCCTTGCGGCCCACCTTCGTCGGCTTGCCGCTCTTCGGGTCGAGTACCTGGAGGTTCGATACATGGATCGGAGCCTCCTTCTCGATGATACCGCCCTGGGGGTTCTGTGCATTGGGCTTCGTAGCCTTCTTGCAGAGATTAACGCCCTCGACAATCGCGCGCTGCTTCGACACCTCTACCTTCAGGACTTTACCCTGCTGGCCCTTGCTGTCACCGGCGATCACCAGAACCGTATCCCCCTTCTTAATATGCAATTTAACTGACATATTCGGAATGTTTTTTAAGATTACAGTACTTCGGGTGCCAGCGAGATGATCTTCATGTACTGATCACGCAGCTCACGAGCTACGGGACCGAAGATACGGGTACCGCGCATCTCACCCTGATTGTTAAGCAGCACAACGGCGTTGTCGTCGAAACGAATGTACGAACCGTTGGCGCGACGAATTTCCTTCTTCGTGCGGACTACCACAGCCTTCGATACGGCGCCCTTCTTGACGTCGCCCGACGGGGTAGCGCTCTTCACTGCTACGACGATCTTATCGCCGATCGATGCGTAGCGACGCTTCGTACCACCGAGTACGCGGATGCAGAGAACCTCCTTGGCACCGCTGTTGTCGGCTACTACGAGTCTTGATTCCTGTTGTATCATAACTACTTAGCTCTTTCAATGATTTGTACTAATCTCCAACGCTTCGTCTTGCTCAGCGGGCGGGTCTCCATGATACGTACGGTATCGCCCTCCTTGCAGCTCTCGTCGAGGCACTCAGCGGCGAACTTCGTCGTCTTGTTCACGAACTTGCCGTAGATCGGGTGCTTCACCTTACGTGCTACTGCAACCACAATGGTCTTCTCCATCTTGTTGCTGACAACCACGCCAATTCGCTCTTTTCTCAGATTTCTTTCCATAGTTGTTCTCCTTATTTAGCGTTCTTTTGACGCAGAATCGTCAGCATGCGAGCGATGTCTCTGCGGTTCTTCTTGATGATCGACGGATTCTCGATCGGCGACACGGCGTGCTGCACCTTGAGCTTGGTCAGCTGCGCCTTCTCAGTCTCGATGCGCTCAACCAAATCCTTGGTCGCGATATCCTTAATTTCTGCACTTTTCATATCGTGTCTCCTTTCTTAAAGTGTGGTCTCGACGTAGTCACGTCGTACAATAAACTTCACGGGGATAGGCAGCTTCTGGGCACCCAGACGCAGAGCCTCCTGAGCTACTGCCAAGGGTACACCCTCAGCCTCGAACAGGATACGACCCGGCGTAACAGGAGCTACGAAGCCCTCCGGATTACCCTTACCTTTACCCATACGCACCTCGGCCGGCTTCTTCGTGATCGGTTTGTCGGGGAAGATGCGAATCCAGAGCTGACCCTCACGCTTCATGTAACGCGTGATAGCCTGACGGGCGGCCTCGATCTGACGACCGGTGATCCAGGTCGAATCGAGCGCCTTGATTGCGAACGAACCGAATGCAAGTTGGTTACCTCTTTGAGCCACTCCCTTCATACGGCCTTTCTGCATTCTTCTAAATTTGGTCTTTTTCGGCTGTAACATGTTTGTTCTGCTTTAAAAAGGTCCTACTTACTATTTGTTGTTCTGACGACGACCGCCACGACGACGATCACCGCGATCGCCACGACCGCGACGCTCGCCACGCTGCTCGCCCTGCGGAGCCTGTGCCGAAGCACCCTGCATCTCGAACAGGTCGCGCTTGCCGTAAACCGTACCATGGCAGATCCATACCTTGATACCGAGGATACCAACCTTCGTCAGTGCCTCCGTCAGGCAGTAATCTACATCAGCACGGAACGTGTGCAGCGGAATACGTCCCTCCTTAATGGTCTCCTTGCGTGCCATCTCGGCGCCACCTACGCGGCCCGATACCTGTACCTTGATACCCTCGGCACCCATGCGCATCGTCGATGCTACGGCCGTCTTAACGGCGCGGCGGAACGAAACGCGGCCCTCGAGTTGGCGGGCAATGTTCTGACCTACGATCACAGCGTCAACCTCCGGGCGCTTAACCTCGAAGATGTTGATCTGGATCTCCTTACCGGTGAGCTTCTTCAGCTCCTCCTTCAGCTTGTCGACCTCCTGGCCACCCTTACCGATGATGATACCCGGGCGGGCGGTCGAGATGGTTACCGTAACGAGCTTCAACGTACGCTCGATGATGATCTTCGAGATCGAAGCCTTCTGCAGACGGGCGTTCAGATACTTGCGGATCTTGTCGTCCTCTACGATCTTGTCGCCGAAGTTCTTACCACCGAACCAGTTGGAATCCCAACCCTTGATGATACCAAGGCGATTTGCTATCGGATTAACTTTCTGTCCCATCTTCTGTTACTTGTTTTCTACGGTTACCATTTTGTCTACTACGATCGTCACGTGGTTCGAACGCTTGCGAATGCGGTGAGCGCGACCCTGCGGAGCGGGCTGAATGCGCTTCAGCATACGACCACCGTCAACGAATACCTCCTTAACGCAGAGCTTCGTATCCTCCAGACGCTCGGTCTCGTTCTTTGCCTCCCAGTTGGCGATAGCCGACTTCAGGAGCTTCTCCATGCGGATCGACGCCTCCTTCTTCGAATAGCGAAGGATGCCCAATGCCTTGTTGATCTCTACGCCGCGGATGATATCTGCAACCAGACGCATCTTGCGGGGCGAGGTCGGGCAGTCGCGCAGAACGGCGATTGCCTTCTGCTTCTTCTCAGCCGAGCGCTTCTCGGCTGCCATTGCTTTTCTTGCACCCATATTCTACTTACTTTTTCTTGTTACCGGCGTGGCCGCGGAAAGTACGCGTGGGAGCGAACTCACCGAGCTTGTGTCCTACCATATTCTCGGTTACGTAAACCGGGATGAACTTGTTTCCGTTGTGAACGGCAATCGTCTGACCAACGAAATCAGGCGAGATCATGCTTGCGCGCGACCAGGTCTTGATGACCGCCTTGTTGCCCTCGGCAGCGGCGATGACCTTAGCCTCGAGTTTCGGATCGATATACGGTCCTTTCTTTAATGAACGGCTCATTATGTACTCTTATTTAATTACTTTTTCTTCTTGGAAATAATAAACTTCGAAGTGGTCTTCTTCGGGTTGCGCGTCTTGTAACCCTTAGCAAGCAGACCCTTGCGCGAACGCGGGTGACCACCGCTGGCGCGGCCTTCACCACCACCCATCGGGTGATCTACCGGGTTCATCACAACACCACGGTTGTGCGGGCGACGGCCCAGCCAACGCATGCGACCAGCCTTACCGGCCGACTCCAGATTGTGATCAACGTTCGATACAACACCCACCGTAGCGCGGCAAGTTACGAGTACCATACGAGTCTCGCCCGAAGGCAGCTTGATGATGGCAAATTTGCCCTCACGAGCCAGCAGCTGGGCGTACGAACCGGCCGAACGAGCCATCGCGGCGCCCTGACCGGGGTAGAGTTCAATGTTGTGTACAACCGTACCCAGCGGAATCTCGCTCAACGGAAGAGCGTTACCTACCTCGGGAGCAACACCCGAGCCGCTGATTACAGTCTGACCAACCTTCAGGCCGTTCGGTGCAATGATGTAGCTCTTCTCACCGTCGGCATATACCAACAGGGCAATGCGTGCCGTACGATTCGGGTCGTACTCGATTGCCTTTACAGTTGCAGTAATACCATCCTTCGAGCGCTTGAAGTCGACGTTACGGTACATCTGCTTGTGACCGCCGCCGATGTAGCGTACGGTCATCTTACCGTCGTTGTTGCGGCCGCCCGAGCTCTTCTTTACGCTCAAGAGCGACTTCTCAGGCTTCGACTTCGTGATCTCGTCGAATGCGCTGATTACCTTATGTCTTGTACCTGCGGTAACAGGCTTAAATTTCTTTACTGCCATCTTCGTTAGATATTACTGTAAAAATCAATCTTATCTCCCTCCTTCAAGGTGACGATAGCCTTCTTGAAGTTGTTGGCACGGCCCTCCAGCAGACCCGCCTTCGTGTAGCGGCTCTTGAGCTTGCCCATGCAGTTAATCGTGTTAACATCAGTTACGACGACGTTGTACATCTGCTCTACGGCCTGACGAATCTGCAGCTTGTTAGCGCGCACGTCAACGATAAAACCGTAGCGATTCAACTTTTCGCCCTGAATCGTCATTTTCTCGGTCAAAACCGGCTTAATAATAATCTCCATGGTTGTCTTGCGTATTATGCTAACAAAGTATTCAGTACATTCTCAGCACCCTCTACCATTACAACTACCGATGCGTTCATTACGTCATACGTGCAGACGTTCTGAGCCAGAACCGGCTTGATGTAGGTGAGGTTGCGGCACGAAAGCTGCAGGTTTACGTTACCCTCGGGCAATACGAGGAGCACCTTCTTGTCGGCGACCTTCAGGGCCTCGGCCAGAGCAACAGCGGCCTTCGTCTTGGGAGCCTCGAGCTGCTGAGCCTCCAGAGCGATGATCTTACCGGCCTGAGCCTTGTAAGTCAGTGCGCTGCGACGAGCCAGCTGCTTGAGCTTCTTGTTCAGCTTGAAGCTGTAATCGCGGGGAACCGGACCGAATACGCGACCACCACCCGGGAAGAGGGGCGAGAGGATCGAGCCGCAGCGAGCACCACCGGTACCCTTCTGACGCTTCAGCTTGCGCGTCGAACCGGCAACCTCGTTACGCTGCTTTGCCTTGTGCGTACCCTGACGCTGGTCAGCCAAATACTGCTTCACGTCGAGATAGATAGCGTGGTCATTAGCCTCCACGCCGAAGACGGCCTCCGAGAGGACTACCTTACGGCCCGTCTCATTTCCTTGTGCGTTCAATACTGCTAATTCCATACTACTTCTCAATGGTTAAGTAAGCACCCTTGGCACCCGGAATCGAACCCTTTACGAGAATCAGGTTGCTCTCCGGAATTACCTTCAAAACTTTCAGGTTCAGCACCTTTACCTGATCGCCACCCATCTGACCCGGCAGACGCTTGCCCTTGAAGACACGCGAGGGGTACGACGAGGCGCCCAGCGAACCGGGCTTGCGCTGACGGTTGTGCTGACCGTGCGTCTGGCCACCAACACCGGCAAAGCCGTGACGCTTTACAACGCCCTGGTAACCACGACCTTTCGAGATCCCGGTCACGTCTACCCAGTCCTCCTCCGAGAAGAGGTCTACGGTGAGCGTGTCGCCGAGATTCACTTCAGGCATGCCCTTGAACTCGGCAAGCTTGCGCTTGGGAGTCGTGCCGGCCTTCTTGAAGTGACCTAACAAACTGCTGGTGGTGTGCTTTTCACTCTTCTCGTCATAGGCAATCTGAACTGCCTCGTAGGTATCCTTCTCGACAGTCTTGATTTGCGTAACAACGCACGGGCCAGCCTCAATGACAGTGCATGGAATATTCTTTCCCTCGGCACTGTAAACGGAAGTCATTCCGATTTTCTTTCCAATAAGTCCTGACATTTTGTTGTCAATTTGTTTGTTATAAATGTATAAAAAGTGAAGTGTTTCTACTTCGTGTTTTCCGTTTCCGCAGGGCGCAATAAAGGCCAGGAGCCCGGTATTTTCATGGCTCATACCTATATATATTTAGGCCCCTTCGGAAAGGGAAGGAGACTGGGCAGAGCAGTTCTCTGCCCATACTCCTTGTTTGGTGGTGGCTTACGATGAGAGGCTCATCGCAGGCCGCGTTATCACACCTTGATCTCAACCTCAACACCCGAGGGGAGCTCGAGCTTCATCAGCGCGTCGATCGTCTTGGGCGTCGACGAGTAGATGTCGAGGATGCGCTTGAAGGTGCAGAGCTGGAACTGCTCGCGCGCCTTCTTGTTAACGAAGGTCGAGCGGTTCACCGTAAAAATCTGCTTGTGCGTGGGCAGGGGTACCGGACCGCTAACGATGGCGCCCGTGCTCTTTACGGTCTTAACGATCTTCTCGGCCGACTTGTCGACGAGGTTGTGATCGAACGACTTTAACTTGATTCTGATTTTCTGATTCATATCGTTTGCTTATTCTATATCCTTACGTTTACCACTCGCCTTCTCGATGATCTCCTTGGCCAGACCGGCGGGAACCTCCTCAAAATGCGAGAACTCCATCGACGAAGTTGCGCGACCCGACGAAATCGTACGCAGCACAGTGACATAGCCGAACATCTCCGACAGGGGCACCTTTGCCTTTACGACGCGAGCCGTACCCTTCGACTCCATACCGGTGATCTGACCGCGACGCTTGTTCAGGTCGCCGATGATATCACCCATGTTCTCCTCGGGGGTAACAACCTCAACCGACATAACCGGCTCCATGATGATCGAACCTGCCTTGGGAGCAGCGGCACGATAACCGTTGCGGGCAGCGATCTCGAACGAGAGCTGATCCGAATCGACGGGGTGGAACGAACCGTCCTTCAAGGTAATCTTCATCGAATCCATCGGGTAACCGGCCAGAGCACCGTTGGCCATAGCGGCCTCGAAGCCCTTCTGTACCGAGGGGATGAACTCGCGCGGAATGTTACCGCCCTTCACCTCGTCAACGAACGTCAGACCCATCTTGCCATCCTCGGCGGGACCGATCTCGAAGATAATATCTGCAAACTTACCGCGACCACCGGTCTGCTTCTTGAAGACCTCACGGTGCTGTACGGTCTGCGTCAGAGCCTCCTTGTAGTTCACCTGCGGAGCACCCTGGTTGATCTCAACACCGAACTCGCGGCGCAGACGGTCAACGATGATGTCCAAGTGAAGCTCACCCATACCGCTGATCACAGTCTGACCCGAATCCTCATCGGTGTGAACCGTAAAGGTGGGGTCCTCCTCGGCCAGCTTACCCAGTGCGATACCGAGCTTGTCGAGGTCCTTCTGCGTCTTGGGCTCAACAGCCAAACCGATCACCGGCTCGGGGAAGGTCATCTGCTCGAGTACGATCGGAGCGTTCTCGGCGCAGAGCGTATCACCCGTGCGAATCTCCTTGAAACCTACGGCGGCGCAAATATCACCGGCCGTTACAACCTCCAGCGGGTTCTGCTTGTTGGCGTGCATCTGATAGATACGGCTGATGCGCTCGCGCTTACCGCTGCGTGCATTCAGCACATACGAACCTGCATCGAGCTTACCCGAGTAAACGCGAACGAAAGCCAGACGACCTACGAAGGGGTCGGTAGCGATCTTGAACGCGAGGCCGCAGAACGGATCATCATCCGAAGCGTGACGCACCTCAACCTCCTCGGTCTTGGGGTTCGTACCCTCAACAGCGGGAACATCCAGCGGCGAGGGGAGGAAAGCCATCACATAGTCGAGCAGCTTCTGCACACCCTTGTTGTGGAACGACGAACCGCAGAGCATCGGAACGATCTGCATCGACATCGTAGCCGTGCGGATAGCCTTCAGCAGCTCATCGGGCGTAATCGAATTGGGATCCTCGAAGAACTTCTCCATCAGGGCATCGTCCGTCGAAGCGACCTCCTCGATCAGCTTCATGCGCCACTCCTCGGCCTCGGCCTTCATGTTCTCCGGAATCTCGCGGATCTCGAAGTTGTCACGAACGGTCTTGTCGTCGTAGTAGTAGATAGCATTATTATAAATAAGGTCTACCAGACCCTCGAACTTGTCCTCAACACCGATGGGGAGAACAACCGGGAGGGCGGTCGTACCGAAGTGCTCCTTGATCTGCGAGCATACGGCATAGAAATCGGCACCCGTACGGTCCATCTTATTAACGTAACCGATACGGGGAACGTTGTACTTATCGGCCTGACGCCATACGGTCTCCGACTGGGGCTCAACACCGCCCACGGCGCAGAACGTAGCGATAGCACCGTCCAGTACACGCAGCGAACGCTCTACCTCGACGGTAAAGTCAACGTGTCCCGGGGTGTCGATAAGGTTGATCTGATACTGCTTGCCCATGTAGTTCCAGAAGGCCGTCGTAGCGGCCGAGGTGATCGTGATACCACGCTCCTGCTCCTGAACCATCCAGTCCATGGTAGCGGCACCCTCGTGCGTCTCACCGATTTTGTGGGTCTTACCCGTATAGAACAGAATACGCTCCGACGTGGTAGTCTTACCGGCATCGATGTGAGCCATGATACCGATATTACGCGTGTAAGTTAAGTCTCTTGCTGCCATTGCGGTACTCTGTTAGAAACGGAAGTGAGCGAATGCCTTGTTGGCCTCAGCCATGCGGTGCATCTCCTCCTTACGCTTGAAGGCGGCACCCTGCTGGTTGTAGGCGTCGAGGATCTCGGCGGAAAGCTTCTCGGCCATCGTTTTACCGGCGCGCTTACGCGAGAACAGGACAAGGTTCTTCATGGAAATAGAAATCTTGCGCTCCGGACGAACCTCCATAGGTACCTGGAAGGTTGCACCACCGATACGCTTCGACTTCACTTCGACTTGGGGCGTGATGTTCTCGAGGGCCTGTTTCCAGATTTCCAGCGGAGACTTATCAGCATCCTTCATCTTCTTACCTACGAGCTCCAATGCATCATAGAAGATCGTGTAGGCAATACTCTTCTTACCATCCAGCATAAGGTTGTTCACGAAACGGGTCACAGCCACGTCACCGAACTTCGGATCCGGAAGTAGAATTCGCTTCTTAGGCTTAGCTTTTCTCATTGCTTTAAAAAATTCTTTGTTGTTTAGTCAGATTACTTCTTAGCGGCCTTAGGACGCTTTGCACCATACTTCGAGCGACGCTGACGACGACCATCTACACCAGCCGAGTCGAGGGCACCACGAACGAGGTGATAACGAACACCCGGGAGGTCCTTCACACGACCACCACGGACAAGCACAATCGAGTGCTCCTGCAAGTTGTGACCTTCACCGGGGATGTAGGCGTTGACCTCCTTGCCATTGGTCAATCTTACACGTGCCACCTTACGCATAGCCGAGTTAGGCTTCTTCGGGGTCGTCGTGTACACACGGGTACAAACGCCACGGCGCTGCGGACACGCGGCGAGAGCAGGCGACTTCGATTTGTCCTCCATTGCTACTCGGCCGTTACGAACTAACTGTTGAATAGTAGGCATTTTTTTGTCCTTTAATTTGTTAAATTTTCTATCTCCATTGTCCAAAATGGACTGCAAAGGTACGCAAAATTTTTAAAAACACAATATATATGGGGTCTTTTTCAGCCTTTTTCGTACTTTTTTCGTGGTTTTGCCATTCTTTTTGCTGATCGTTTTCGCAAAACTATTTGCTTTGTTTATAGTAATTTTACTAAACTACTGATTTTGTGGATGTTCTGTATTTCGCCACATTGCGAGGTCGAAGAGCCGAAATGGCGGAAGGAATGAGAAGATTGAATTTTGTCAAAAACATAAATTCAAGTGGCGAAAAAGAAAAACCGAGACTGACAATCGGGCGGTGTCGGAATCCTCCTAAATGAGCGAGTTAGCCGATTTACCCAACCGCGACAAAGCCAAATAACGGGGATGGAGACACGCCGCAGGCAGGCGGCAAATTCGGATATAGCCGACCCAACATCGGGGCATGCAAAAGCACCCCGAAAGGGGGCAAAATCGCCCCCGAAAAGGGATAAAAAAAGCCCGACTTTTCGGGGTCGGGCAAGGGGTTAAAAGAGTCTAAAAATCAAGCGAAGAGGGAGGCGTAAATCAGGTATATGGCCACACCGAAAATGACCACCGACCAGACCACCGTAAGGGCTCCGTCGAGCCACTCGATGCGCTGCTTCCAGGGTTCACTCAGGCGCGGCCCGATCTCCTTGCCGCGCGCCGTCTGCACACAAATATAGACCACGCGAAAAAGCGTTGCAAAGAGTACCAAGGCATAGGGGATCGCCACTACATCCTCCCAAACACCCGACAGGGGCACAATCAGCACCAAACCCAGGATGAGCATCGGGCTCAAAACCCGATACAGCGCATCGAATCGGATTGCATCGTAGTACTTATCCATACGCACCTTATTTATTAATTATGCGCAAGTTACAAAAAAACGCAAAATCGGCAAGGGGGCGCAGGGAAAAAGGGACTAAAGGGCGCTTAGAAGTTCATAGCGACGTTGCTTCGCACACGGGAATTCTACTTCACAAGATGCACCCGCCAGCCCTTGCTATACCCACTGCCATTCGAGACGCCATCCACCCAAACCTCGTCGGTGATGTGCGGATAGTGATGTTTATCCCATTCGAGCACCAGATCAAAGGAAATCTCCGTGGAAGTACCATCACCCCAAAAGACCTCAAATGTTTCGCCCTGATAATCCGAGGGGGCAAACTCCCCAAAGGAGACAAACCACTGCCCATCTGGATAGATTTGTGCATGCCGGAAAGCGATCGGGAGCGGAAAGGTCGCACGCGTTTGTTCCATCTCCTCCTCATAGATCACGCCCGGCGGGAGCAACGGATAGCTCTTCCCTTGGTAGGCCACATAGGCCGACTCGACCACATTCCCAACGACCGACGGATCGCACAAATCGGCACCCGTTACCTCATCGGTAACAAAGAGCATCACCGAGGGGTTAATAAAATCCCAGATATAATCCTCATAATCTTTCTCATTCGAACAAGCGACAAACATTGCCAACAACAACGGCAACATGGCCATTTTCCACCACTGATTTTTCATAACTAAAAGAGATTGTTTTATAATAAAACGATCCAAAGGCAAAATACTGCACCACAAAATTAAAAAAAATCATCCAACAAGGCAAACACACAGCTCATTAAACGACATACGATCTCAGATTACGTCCTTATTCTATCCTCCGATTTTGAATTCTAAATCCTAAATTTTGAATTTCTTTATAATATATGTATCTTTGCCCATTAAAATAGGAAAATAACAACTCAAGATCCATGGAATACAATTTCAAAGAGATTGAATCGCGCTGGCAGGAGCGTTGGCGCGAGGATAAGACCTATCGCGTCGAGGTCGATACGACCCGACCGAAATTTTATGTACTCGACATGTTCCCCTACCCCTCGGGCGCAGGTCTGCATGTGGGTCACCCGCTGGGCTACATCGCCTCGGATATCTACTCGCGCTACAAGCGTCTGAAGGGCTTCAATGTCCTTCATCCGATGGGCTACGACGCCTTCGGTCTGCCGGCCGAGCAGTATGCCATCCAGACGGGCCAGCACCCCGCCGTGACGACCGAAAAGAACGTTGCGCGCTACCGCGAGCAGCTGGACAAGATCGGTTTCTCGTTCGATTGGGACCGCGAGGTTCGCACGTGCGATCCCGCCTACTACAAGTGGACGCAGTGGGCCTTCCTCAAGATGTTTGCCCACTACTACGACCGCACGGAGCAGAAGGCCAAGCCGATCGAGGAGCTCATCGCCCGCTTCGAAAAGTCGGGCACCGAAGGCGTTGATGCTGCTTCGACCCTGGAGTTACACTTCACGGCCGAGGAGTGGGCCGCCAAGAGCGAAGCGGAGAAGGAGCAGGTGCTGCAGAACTACCGCCTCGCCTTCCGCGCCGATACGATGGTGAACTGGTGTCCGAAATTGGGTACGGTGCTGGCCAACGACGAGGTGAAGGATGGTCTCTCGGTACGCGGTGGTCACCCCGTAGAGCAGAAGCGCATGAAGCAGTGGTTGCTGCGCGTGACGGCCTACGCCCAGCGCATGCTCGACGGTCTGGATCAGCTCGAGTGGAGCGACTCGCTGAAGGAGATCCAGCGCAACTGGATCGGCCGCTCGGTAGGTGCGCAGGTCTTCTTCGACCTGGTAGGCAAGGAGCAAAAGTTAGAGATCTTCACGACCCGTCCCGATACGATCTTTGGCGTAACGTTCATGGTCATCGCCCCCGAGCATGAGATGCTCGCCGAGCTGACCTCGGAGGAGCAGAAGGAGGCCGTCGAGGCCTACATCACCGAGGCCAAGAAGCGCTCGGAGCGTGAGCGCATGGCCGAGACGAAGCGCGTGAGCGGCGTCTTCACCGGCTCGTACGCCATCAACCCCTTCACGGGTCGCGAGATTCCGATCTACGCCTCGGATTACGTCCTCTCGGGCTACGGTACGGGTGCTATTATGGCCGTGCCGGCACACGACTCGCGCGACTGGGCCTTTGCCCGCCACTTCGGGCTGGAGATCGTGCCCGTCGTCGAGGGTGGCAACATCGAGGAGTCTTCCTATGATGCTAAGGAGGGCAAGATGATCAACTCCGATTTCCTCACGGGCATGGATGTCAAGGAGGCGATTCCGATGATGTTCCAAGAGGTCGAGAAGCGCGGCCTGGGCAAGAAGCTCATCAACTACCGCCTGCGTGACGCCATCTTCTCGCGTCAGCGCTACTGGGGCGAGCCCTTCCCGATCTACTACAAGGAGGATACGGCCTACCCGCTCTCGGAGCAGAAGCTGCCGTTGGAGCTTCCCCCGATTGCCAACTTCGGTCCTACGGAGCAGGGCGAACCGCCCCTGGCTCGCGTAGCAGATTGGAAGACGGAGGAGGGATACCCCTTCGAGCTCTCGACCATGCCGGGCTTTGCCGGCTCGTCGGCCTACTTCCTGCGCTACATGGATCCGCAGAACGATGAGGCACTCGTCAGCCGCGAGGCAAACGATTATTGGCGTCAGGTAGACCTCTATGTGGGTGGTATCGAGCACGCTACGGGTCACCTCATGTACTCGCGTTTCTGGAACATGTTCCTCTATGACCTGGGCTACGTCTGCGAGCAGGAGCCCTTCCGCAAGCTCGTCAACCAGGGTATGATCCAGGGCCGCTCGAACTTCGTCTACCGCGTAGTGGGCACGAATAAGTTCGTCTCGCTCGGCCTGAAGGATCAATACGAGACGCAGGAGATCCACGTGGATGTAAACATCGTCAAGAACGACATCCTCGACCTGGAGGCATTCAAGCAGTGGATGCCCGACTTCGCCAACGCCGAGTTTATTCTCGAGGATGGCAAGTACATCTGCGGCTGGGCCATCGAGAAGATGTCCAAGTCGATGTTCAACGTCGTGAACCCCGACTACATCGTCGACAACTACGGCGCCGACACGCTCCGCATGTACGAGATGTTCCTCGGCCCGCTCGAGCAGTCGAAGCCCTGGGATACGAACGGCATCGATGGCGTACATAAGTTCCTGAAGCGTCTGTGGCGCCTGTTCTACGACCGCGACGGCAAGTACCTCGTCACGGAGGAGCAGGCAACGGAGAAGGAGCTGCGCACGCTGCACAAGACGATCAAGAAGGTGACGGAGGATATCGAGCACTTCTCGTTCAACACCTCGGTAGCCGCCTTCATGATCTGCCTCAACGAGCTGGGCGACTGTTCGAAGCGTGAGATCCTGGAGCCGCTCGTTGTGCTCTTGGCCCCCTTCGCACCCCACATCACCGAGGAGCTCTACCATGCGTTGGGCAACACCTCGTCGGTATGCGATGCCGCCTACCCCGTCTGCGAGGAGAAGTACCTCACGCTGGCTGCGTTCGAGTACCCCGTTTCGATCAACGGCAAGCTCCGCTTCAAGAAGGAGTACGACCTGAACCTCGACCCCGCATCGATTCAGGCCGACGTAGTTACGCTGCCCGAGGCCCAGAAGTGGATCGAGGGTAAGACCCCGAAGAAGGTGATTGTAGTCAAGGGTAAGATCATTAACATCGTTATCTAAACAGCCATGAAACGACTTTTGTTCAGCCTTTGCGCCCTCCTCTTGGCTGTTGGCGCCCTGGCACAGGATATGAGCGGTGCAACGCAGGTTATCCGCATCTGGGACAACACGACGGCTCCCCACTCCAATGGGTTGGAGGTAGCCGGTGAAGTGCGCAACAACCGTCCCGCCCTCACCACCGAGGCAATTCTCTACGTTTACACGCCGAAGAGCGGCCGTCACAACGGTCGTGGCGTGGTGATCTGCCCGGGTGGCGGCTATCGCCACCTCTCGATGGAGAACGAGGGTTCGCACATGGCCGAGTGGTTTGCAGCGCACGGCTATGTAGCCGCCGTACTGCACTACCGCATGCCCAACGCCCACCCCGAAGTGCCGCTCGAGGATGCCTGCGAGGCCATCCGCCTGCTGCGCGGTAAAAGCGAGGGGGTTGCTGCGGAGTGGCAGGTCGAGACGGTCGGCATTGTCGGCTCGTCGGCCGGTGGTCACCTGGCAGCCATGACCTCGACGATGGGTCAGGAGCGCCCCGATTTTTCGCTCCTGTTCTACCCCGTAATCTCGGCCGGCGAGGGTCGCCAGCACAAGGGTTCGTTCGATAACCTGATCGGCGCCAATCGTACCGAGGAGCAGAGCGCATACTATTCGCTCCAAAATCGCGTTACGAAAGTAACGCCGCCCGCCTTTATCCTCTTCGCCGACGACGACCGTACGGTCCCCTCGGTCAATGGTGCGCTCTACTACGCTGCCCTGAAGAGCTACGGCATTCCGGCCTCGCTGCACGTCTATCCCTACGGCGGTCACGGCTTCGGTATGCGCGACACGTTCCACTACAAGCACTCATGGATGCCCCTGATGCTCGATTGGATCGACACAATTTTGAAATAATAAAACACTACATAAATGGCAGATAACAGCATTTTGATTCGTCTGGACGGTCTGAAGCTCAAGTACGAGGAGATCGGCCAGAAACTGACCGACCCCGAAGTGATTGCCGACGTGAAGCAGTTCATCCAGCTCACGAAGGAGTACAAGGAGTTGGAGCCGATCATCTTCACCTCGGATCGTTACCGCACGGCCGTGGCCAACCTGGCCGAAGCGAAAGATACGCTCCTCAACGACAAGGATGAGGAGATGCGCGAGATGGCCCGCGAGATGGCCGCCGAACTGGAGCCCGAGATTGAGCGCCTGGAGGAGGAGATCAAACTCCTCCTGATCCCGAAGGATCCGCAGGACTCGAAGAACGCCATCGTCGAGATCCGTGGTGGTACGGGTGGTGACGAGGCCGCGATCTTTGCCGGCGACCTGCTGCGCATGTACACCAAGTACATCGAGTCGAAGGGTTGGCGTTACGAGGTAACCTCCTCGTCGGAGGGTGCCGTGGGTGGTTACAAAGAGGTGGTGCTGAAGGTGACGGGCCAGAACGTCTATGGTACGCTCAAATACGAGTCGGGTGTGCACCGCGTGCAGCGCGTACCGCAGACCGAGACGCAGGGCCGCGTACACACCTCGGCCGCTTCGGTAGCCGTGTTGCCCGAGGCCGAGGAGTTCGATGTCGAGATCTCGATGAACGACATCCGCAAGGATATCTTCTGCGCATCGGGTCCGGGTGGTCAGTCGGTGAATACGACCTACTCGGCCATCCGTCTGACGCACATCCCGACGGGTATCGTCGTGCAGTGCCAGGACCAGAAGTCGCAGCTCAAGAACTTCGACAAGGCCTTCGAGGAGTTGCGTACGCGCGTCTTCAACCTCGAGTACTCGAAGTACCTCGACGAGATCGCCTCGAAGCGTAAAACGATGGTTTCGACGGGTGACCGCTCGGCCAAGATCCGCACCTACAACTATCCGCAGGGTCGTATCACGGATCACCGCATCAACTACACAATCTACAATCTTTCGGCCTTCATGGATGGCGACATCCAGGACTGCATCGACCACCTGATCGTAGCCGAGAACGCCGAGCGATTGAAGGAGAGTGAGTTGTAACCAAATTCGCAATTTAGCATTCACATTTGGGATGAGGGGAGCTTTCTGGATTCCTTTATTCTTCCTGTTATCGGTTGTTGTTCCCGCGAGGGGACAGCAACCGCTTTATATTGTCAACGGCGTGGAGCGCACCGACATGCGGGAGATCGATCCTGAGATCATTGAGCGGATGGAGGAGCTGCCGGCCGACGAATTTACGATTGCTCAATACGGCGAGCGGGCTGCCAATGGCGTGGTGATCATCACGCTCAAATACGACGAGCCGGCCCGTTTCGTGGCCGACACGGTCGGCTTTGCCCGTTACATTGCCCGCCAAATCAAGTGGGGACCCACCGATCCGACGGCGCGCGTTGTCGTCCGCTATCGCATTGCCGAGGATGGCTCTATCTCACTTATCGAGACGCTGCAAGCGACCGACAGCCGTCTCAAACGACGTGTCGAGAAGGCCGTTACGGAGTCGCCACGCTGGGAGCCCGCCCGCAAGGCAGGAAAAGCCGTTGCCACCGAAGGTACGCTGCAGATTCAGCTCCCCGAGGGGCGTCCTCTGCCTCGCCAATTGGAGTTGGTGATCCGCTAAACACGATCGACGATGACTCCCCGCGCACATATCACTCTCGGTGAACTGCAACGCAAGGTCAAAGGGCTTCTGGACGAGCACTTTGCCCTGCCGGTGTGGGTCAGTGCCGAGATTTCGGATCTGAAGGTCAACTACTCGGGCCACTGCTACCTGGAGCTGATCGAGAAGGATCCCAAGCGCGACAACGGAGTCCCCACGGCCCAGGCACGCGCCGTCATTTGGCGTTCTTCGTACAGCCGCATCGCCGCCTATTTCGAGGCCGAGACGGGACAAAGACTTGCTCCGGGCATCCGTATCTTGGCACAGGTGGTGGTCAATTACCACGAGCTCTACGGCTTCTCGTTGCAGATCACCGAGATCGACTCCACCTACACGTTGGGCGACATGGAGCAGCAACGCCAACAGACCATCGAGCGGCTGAAAGCGGAGGGGGTCTGGGAGCTGAATCGTTCGCTGGAACTACCCCTGCCCGTGCAACGCATCGCGATCATCTCGAGCGCCAATGCGGCCGGTTACCAGGACTTTTGCAAGGAGTTGGCACGCTCCGACTACCGCTTTAAGACCACGCTCTTTGACGCCTTCATGCAGGGTGCCGCCGCCGAGGAGTCGATCATCGAGGCGCTTTGTTCGGTGGCCGAGCGGCAGGAGGAGTTCGACGTGGTGGTCATTGTGCGCGGTGGCGGATCGACAAGCGACCTGAATTGCTTCAACGCCTATCGCCTATCGAGCTACGTGGCCCAATTTCCGTTGCCCGTGCTGACGGGTATCGGCCACGACAAAGACCAATCGGTTGTCGATCTGGTTGCCCATACGCCGCTCAAAACCCCGACGGCTGTGGCCGGATGGCTCAACGAGCGGATGGCCTCGATCGAGGGGTGGTTAGAAGAGGCCGCCCGCCAACTACACGAGCTCACCATCGCCCGCATGCGCGAGGCGGAGTTGCGGCTCGAGCAACGGTTGAGCGAAGTGCGCCAACTCACTCTGGAGCGCAGTTTGCGCGCCAAACTCCATTTGGAGCAGTTGGAGCGCCTGCTACCCGAAAGGGTCGATCTCCTTATCCGACAGGAACAGCAACGGCTCACACAAGCCACTGAGGCGATCGAGAGCCGCTCACCGCAACGGATTCTGCAACTCGGCTTTGCCGTGCTCCGAGCCGAGGGGAGGGCGATTCGCTCGATCAACACACTGCAACAACAAACCAGCCTACAGGTCGAACTGGCCGACGGCACTACCGAAATAACCTTAAAATGATGAAATACTTAACCCTGTTGCTTGCACTCGTCACGCTGACCGTGCAGGCACAAGAGATGGAAAAGATCGACCTCTGGGAGGGAACCGTCATGCCCAACACGCGTGGCATCGAAGTTGTGGACAGCATCGCCAATCAGCGCGTCTACAAGGTGGGGCGTCCGGCGATCTACCGCGTCGCTCCGAAGGCCAAGAAAAACCGCGGCATCGCCATGGTAATCTGCCCGGGTGGCGGTTATCAGCGCTACGCCTGGGAGGTAGCTGGCTGGGACATTGCCCGCTGGCTGGCCAAAGAGGGCATCACAGGCTTCATTCTGACGGCTCGCCTGCCCAATTCGCCCGATGCGGTGGATCCCTCGATCATCAGCACACAGGACCTGCAACGCGCCCTGCAGGTGATCCGCTCACGCGCCGAGGAGTGGGGCATCGACCCTGCGAAGATCGGCGTAGAGGGTTCATCGGCAGGTGGTCACCTGGCGGCCGCTTCGGGCGTCGAGACCGAGTTGCTCTATGAGGCTACGGATGAGGTAGCCAAGCTGCCTTTTATGCCGAATTTCATGGTGCTCGTTTCGCCCGTCATCTCGATGGATCTCAAGTACACGCACCGCGGTAGCCGTGAGATGATCTGCGGCAAAGAGCCGACCGAGGAGAAGGTTCGCCACCACTCCATCGACCGGCGCGTCACGCCGCAAACCCCGCCGACGATGCTCATTCATGCCGACAACGACCCGGCCGTATCGCCCTTGAATTCGATCTTGATGTATCAGGCTCTACGCGAGCAAGGGGTACCCGCTACGCTGCACATCTTCCCCGAGGGCGGCCACTCGATCTCGCTCGAGGCACAACCGGCCGGCACGGAGCTCTGGAAGAACGCCGTAGAGCGTTGGATGGACCTGCTATACGGAATTAAGAATTAAAAATTAAGAATTAGGGGATGGCTAAAAAAACGACTGCTATCAAATATAGCGAAGCGATTCAGGAGATCGAACAAATCCTCGAAAAATTCCGCACCGAGCAGCTCGATGTGGATACCCTCACGGCGGAGGTAAAACGCGCCACGGAACTTATCACGGCCTGCAAAAGTCGCCTGAAGGAGGTCGAAGGAGAGGTCAATAAAATCCTGGAGGCGTAATGAAGGGGCTGATTAAGTGGATCTTGAACCACCTACCGCGCACACTCCTACAACGCTTGGCAGGGTGGATGATGCCGCTCGTAGGATTGTGGTATCGGGGCAATCGTTACGAGTGCCCCTTGTGCGGTCGTCGCTACCGGAAACTGCTCCCCTACGGCTATGTCACCTCGCGCGAAAATGCCCTCTGCCCCCACTGTCTTTCGCTCGAAAGACACCGCCTTTTGTGGCTCTATCTGGAGCGTGAAACGACCCTTTTCGAGTCGCTGCCGCGCCTATTGCACATCGCCCCCGAGGTCTGCCTGATGCGCCACCTGAAGCCCCATTACAAATCGTCACCCGAATGCTACCAAACGGCCGATCTGGAGTCTCCGTTGGCTGATCTACATTTTGATATTCAGCAGATTCCGCTCGCCGACGAGTCATTCGATGTTGTCATCTGCAACCACCTCATGGAGCATGTCGAGGATGACCTGCGGGCCATGCGCGAACTGCATCGCATCCTGAAACGAGGGGGATGGGGCGTACTACTCTCGCCCGTCGATCTACAGCGCGCGACGACCTTCGAGGATGATTCGATCACCGATCCCAAGGAGCGCACGCGCATCTTCGGGCAATACGACCACCGCCGCCTCTACGGCAACGACTTTGCCGATCGCCTGCGCGAGGCCGGATTCGAGGTCGAAGATCTGGATTATGCTGCCCGTCTCACCCCCGAGGAGCGCACCCGTTATGCCCTTCCCGAGGACCATATTTATGTTATACATAAATAATTCGCCATATTTTCGCCCCTCATGGGGATAAAATCCATTCTCTTTTCCTATCTTTGCAAAATTAGTTGGGTTAATCTTTGCAAAGATGACATTAGCACGTTACGACAAATTACGCCGCCAAGTGCGCGAATCCTTCTCGGAGCAGACCTCCGCGTTGGTGGACGAGGCGTTGGTATACGCTACCGAAAAGCTCGGTGACACGATGCGTTATGACGGTCGTCCGATGCTGGATCACGCAGTGCAAGTGGCACAAATCGTGATGCAGGAGGTAGGATTGGGTCGCAACTCCACGATCGCCTCAATCCTGCATGACGTCGTGCGCCTGGGCCACAAACAGCTCCCGGCCGAGGAGTTTCTCGCGCTGACGGAGGAGATCCGCGCCCGCTTTGGTGAGCAGGTGGTGGGTATCACGGTCGGGCTGGCCAACATCTCGGGTCTGAAGCTCAAGGTGGCCAAGGAGCAGGCCGAGAACTTCCGCGACCTGATCGTCAGCTACTCGGAGGATCCGCGCGTGATCCTCATCAAGCTGGCCGACCGCCTCGAGGTGATGCGCTCGCTCGATATCTTCCCGCCCGAGAAGCGCCGCAAAAAGAGCTGGGAGGCGATGAACCTCTACGCCCAGATTGCCCACAAACTGGGTCTTTACGCCATTAAGAGCGAGCTGGAGGATCTGGCGCTGAAATACCTCGAGCCGAAGGATTTTGAGCATATCACCCACAAGCTGGAGGAGAGCGCCGAGGAGCGCCGTGCCTTCATTGCCAAATTCCTCGTACCGATCGAAATGAAGCTGCGCACGCTGGGCATCAAATACCACATCAAGAGCCGTACCAAGTCGGTCTACTCAATCTGGAACAAGATGCGCAAGCAGCACGTCCCGTTCGAGGGCGTGTATGACATCTTCGCCCTCCGCATCATCATCGACTGCCCCGTAGAGCTCGAAAAGCCCCAATGTTGGACGGTCTATTCGGTCGTCACGGATTTCTACACCCCCAACCCGAAGCGCATGCGCGACTGGATCTCGATCCCGAAGTCGAACGGCTACGAGTCGTTGCACACGACCGTCTCGGCCGAGGGACGCTGGGTCGAGGTGCAGATTCGCACCGAGCGTATGGACGAGGTAGCCGAGCGCGGTATCGCTGCCCACTGGCGTTACAAGGGGGTACAGCAGGGTGGTGAGACGAGCGAGCAGTGGCTGAGCCGTCTGCGCGCCGCCATGGAGGAGACCACCCACTCGCTGGCCCAGCGTTTCGACGCCAAACCCGCCTCGGGTGAGATCTTCGTCTTTACACCCAACGGCGACCTACGCAAGTTGCCCGAGGGGGCCTGTGTACTCGATTTTGCCTTCGACATCCACTCCAACTTAGGCGCCATCTGCTCGGGCGGTAAGGTCAATAACCGCTCGGTGCCGATCCGCGAGGTGTTGCACAACGGCGACATCGTGGAGATTCTCACGCAGAAGAACCAGACCCCGAAATCGGATTGGCTCTCGTTTGTCGTTACGTCGAAGGCGAAAAACAAGATCAAAGCCTTCATGCGCGAGGAGCAGGCCAAACACACCCGCATGGGTCGCGAAGAATTGGAGCGCAAGCTGAAGAATTGGAAGATGGCTCTTTCGGTCGATGAGGCGGTAAACTACCTCTCGAAGCACTACAAGTTGCGCCTCGGCACGGAGGTTTACGCCCTGATTGCCACCGGCAAGCTCGATTTCCAAACTATCAAGGAGATCCTGACTCGCCATCTCTCGGGCGAAGCGGAAGAGGAGCGTCGTGCAGCTGCGGCCGAGCAGGAGCGTCAGAAACACGCCCTGGCCGCCGAGAAGGCCGAGAAGCGCGAAAGTCACTCGTCGGATGCCCTGATTATCGACGACGACATCTCGAAGATTCAGTACAAGCTGGCCAAGTGCTGCAACCCGATCAAGGGCGATGAGGTCTTCGGCTTCATCACCATCAACTCGGGCATCACGATCCACCGCAACGACTGCCCCAATGCCAAGCGCATGAAGGAGAACTACCCCTACCGCGTCATCGAGGCGCGTTGGCGTCAGCATACCGAGGGCGCCTTCCGCGTGACGATCCGCGTCGTAGCAGCCGATACAACCGGCATGGCCAACCACATCACGGAGGTCATCAGTCGCGAGTTGAAGCTCAACATCCGCTCGATGTCCTTCGAGTTGGGCAAGGGCGGTGTGGTGTCGGGTACGATTGCCGTCGAGGTGCCGAGTGCCACGGCAGCCGACGCACTGATCCACAACATTTTGAAAATTAAAGGTGTTCAACGCGCTTTCCGCTTGAATTAACACCATAACCAGATAGTTTAACAAAACGAATTACTATTCGATCCAAACAACAATGAGTAACAAAGCAATCAGCGTCGTTTTTGCCGAGGAGCAGCACGCGCAGTATGCCGAGCGCATCTGCCAGCTGATCTATGAGTCGGCTCTGCAGCGTGGCACGGGTATCGCGAAGCGTTCACCCGAGTATATCGCAGCCAAGATCAAGGGCGGCAAGGCCGTCGTGGCGCTGGAGGGAGAAAAGCTGGTCGGATTCAGCTACATCGAGTGTTGGGAGCATGGTGATTTTGTCGCCACCTCCGGTCTGATCGTGGATCCCGAGTACCGTCACATGGGACTCGCGGAGCGCATCAAACGACGAACCTTCGAGCTGGCCCGACGACGATTCCCGTATGCCAAGTTATTCTCCATCACCACCTCGTTGCCGGTCATGAAACTCAATTCAAGAATGGGTTATAAGCCGGTAACCTTCTCCGAACTGACGGAGGACAACGAGTTCTGGAAGGGTTGCGAGGGGTGTCGCAACTACGACATTCTGCAGCGCAACGAGCGCCGCATGTGCCTCTGCACGGGTATGTTGTACGACCCGGCCAAGGAGGAGGAGAAGCATTGGCGGCTGAAGCCCTACCTGGTCTACCTCAGCAATGCATTTAAGAAGTTTTTCCATTTGAAATAATAAAAAAGAGATACACACATGAAAAAGAAAGTAGTTCTCGCCTTTAGCGGCGGTTTGGATACCTCGTTCTGCGTCAAGTACCTGAGCGAGGAGCAGGGTTACGATGTCTACACGGCTATCGCCAACACGGGTGGTTTCTCGTCTCAGGAGCTGAAGAACATCGAAAAGCGCGCCATCGAGCTGGGTGCCGTGGAGCACGCGACGCTCAACATCGAGCAGGAGTATTACGAGAAGTCGATCCGTTACATGGTCTATGGCAACATCCTGCGTAACGGCACCTACCCCATCTCGGTCAGCTCGGAGCGTATCTTCCAGGCTATCGCCATCATCGAGTACGCAAAGTCGATCGGTGCCGATGCCGTAGCTCACGGCTCAACGGGTGCCGGTAACGACCAGGTGCGTTTCGATCTGACGTTCCAGATCCTCGCCCCCGAGATCGAGATCATCACCCCGACGCGTGACATGACCCTCACGCGCGAGTACGAGATCAACTACCTCAAGGAGCACGGCTTTGAGGCCGACTTCCGCAAGATGGAGTACTCGATCAACAAGGGCCTTTGGGGCACCTCGATCGGTGGCAAGGAGACCCTCAAGTCGGAGCTTACGCTCCCCGAAGAGGCCTACCCGAGCCAGGTTGTAAAGCACGAGGAGGAGACCCTGAAGCTCGGCTTCACGGAGGGTCGCCTGACGGCCATCAACGGCGTGGAGTACACCGACCCCGTGGAGGCGATCCGCAAGGTGGAGGAGATCGGTTCGGCCTACGGCATCGGCCGCGATATGCACATCGGTGACACGATCATCGGCATCAAGGGCCGTGTAGGCTTCGAGGCTGCCGCCCCGATCCTGATCATCGCCGCCCACAAGATGCTCGAGAAGCACACGCTGACGAAGTGGCAGCTCTATTGGAAGGAGCAGGTTGCTACGTGGTACGGCATGTTCCTGCACGAAGCGCAGTATCTGGAGCCCGTGATGCGCGACATCGAGGCGATGCTCGAGAGCTCGCAGCGCAACGTAACGGGTACGGTGGAGCTGACGCTCCGTCCGCTGGGTTACACGCTCGTCGGTGTCGATTCGACGTTTGACCTGATGAAGACCGACTTCGGCGAGTATGGCGAGGTGAACAAGGCTTGGACGGCTGACGACGTAAAGGGCTTCACGAAGATCCTCGGCAACCAGATCAAGATCTTCTACAACGTACAAAAGCGCAACAAGTAATGATCCGCGTAGGCATCATCGGAGGGGCGGGTTATACGGCCGGTGAGCTGATCCGCCTCCTCTTGAATCATCCCGAAGCGGAGCTACAGTGGGTGCACAGCACCTCGAATGCCGGTAACCCCTTGACGGCCGTACATGGCGGCCTGGAGGGGGAGACCGAGCTACGATTCGCCTCGGAATATGATTTGAAAAGCGTGGATGTCGTCTTCCTCTGCTCGGCCCACGGCCAAAGCTCGGTCTGGATGGCCGAGAACGAGCTGCCCGAGGGGGTGAAGGTGATCGACCTGGCGCAGGACTTCCGCGACGAGCACGACGGCTTTGTCTATGGCCTCGCGGAGTGGCAGCGCGACAAGGTGCATGCGGCTACACGCATCGCCAACCCGGGTTGCTTCGCCACGGCGATTCAGCTCTCGCTCCTGCCCTTGGCAGCAGCCGGTCTGTTGGAGGATGAGGTGCACATCACGGCCGTGACGGGTTCGACGGGTGCGGGTGTAAAGCCCTCCTCGACGACCCACTTCAGCTGGCGTACCTCGAACCTCTCGGTCTACAAGAGCTTTACGCATCAGCATCTGAACGAGATCGGGCGCAACCTCCGATTGTTGCAACCCTCGTTCGACAAGGAGCTGAATTTCGTGCCGATGCGTGGCGACTTTACGCGCGGTATCTTTGCTTCGGTCTACACCTCCTGTCCGCTCTCGGAGGAGGAGGCCGTAAAACTCTATGCCGACTACTATGCCAAGGCCGAATTTACCCACTACACGGAACGTGCCATCGATCTTAAGCAGGTCGTAAACACAAACAAGGCGCTCGTGCATGTGGCTAAATATGGCTCAAAACTGCACATCACGACCGCCATCGACAACCTCCTGAAGGGGGCATCGGGGCAGGCCGTGGAGAATATGAACCGCATCTTCGGACTCGACCCCACGACGGGTCTGAAGCTCAAAGCAAGTGCTTTCTAATGGAACTTTTTAATGTCTATTCACTCTACCCCGTAGAGCCGGTGCGTGGTCTTGGTTCGCATGTCTACGACCGCGAGGGGCGCGAATACCTCGACCTGTATGGCGGTCATGCCGTCATCTCGATCGGACACGCCCATCCGCACTATGTTAAGCTGCTGAGCGAGCAGGTGGCCCGTTTGGGCTTCTACTCCAACTCGGTCGAGAACTCGCTCCAGCAGCAGTTGGCCGACCGTCTGGGGGCTGTTTCGGGGTATGACGATTACCGCCTCTTCCTCTGCAACTCGGGTGCCGAGGCGAACGAGAATGCGCTGAAGCTGGCCTCGTTTGCGACCGATCGTGCGAAGGTGTTGTGCTTTAAGAAGGCCTTTCACGGCCGCACCTCGGGTGCTGTAGCCGCTACGGACAACCCGAAGATCAACGCCCCCTTCAACCGCACCGACAAGGTGGAGTTTGTCCCCCTGAACGACATCGAGGCGGTGAAGGAGAAGCTCTCGACGCGCGAATACGCCGCCGTCCTGATCGAGGGTATTCAAGGTGTAGCGGGCATTCACTGCCCCGAGGATGCCTTCCTCCGCTCGCTGCGCGAAGCATGTACCGAGACGGGCACGATGCTCATCCTGGATGAGATTCAGTCGGGCTATGGCCGTTCGGGAAAATTCTTTGCCCACCAATACAGCGGGATTCGTCCCGACCTCGTGACGATGGCTAAAGGCATGGGTAACGGCTTCCCGATTGGTGGTGTGCTGATTGCGCCCCACTTTGAGGCGTGGCCGGGCATGCTCGGCACGACCTTCGGAGGCAACCACTTGGCTTGCGCCGCAGCGATTGCCGTGCTGGATGTGATCCGCGACGAGAAGCTCGTGGAGAATGCCGCCGAGGTGGGTGCCTACCTGATCGAGGAGCTGAAGAAGATCCCGCAGCTCAAGGAGGTGCGTGGTCGCGGTCTGATGATCGGCATCGAGATCGAGGGTTCGGCCTCGGAACTTCGCAAACGCCTCTTGTTCGAAAAGGGCATCTTCACGGGCGGCGCGGGTGTTTCGACCGTTCGCCTGCTGCCTGCGCTGGGGCTTACGAAGGCCCAGGCCGATGAGTTTTTAACCGCATTCAAATCGCTATTGTAGGATGAAAAAGTTTACCTGTGTACAAGATATCGGCGACCTGAAGGTGGCCGTCGAGGAGGCGCTGGAGCTCAAGCGCGACCGCTACCAATTCTCGGAGCTGGGCCGCAACAAGACGCTCCTGATGCTCTTCTTCAACTCGAGTCTCCGCACCCGCCTCTCGACCCAGAAGGCGGCGATGAACCTCGGCATGAATGTCATGGTGCTCGATGTAAACCAGGGTGCGTGGAAGCTCGAGACGGAGCGCGGCGTCATTATGGATGGCGACAAGCCGGAGCACCTGCTGGAGGCGATTCCCGTCATGGGCTCCTACTGCGATATCATCGGCATCCGCTCCTTTGCCCAATTCAAGGACAAAAAGGAGGATTACGAGGAGCGCATCCTCGAGCAGTTTATCCGCTACTCGGGTCGTCCCGTCTTCTCGATGGAGGCCGCGACGCGCCACCCGTTGCAGAGCTTTGCCGATCTGATCACGATCGAGGAGTATAAGAAGGTTGATCGCCCGAAGGTGGTACTGACCTGGGCTCCCCACCCCAAGGCGCTGCCGCAGGCCGTGCCCAACTCCTTTGCCGAGTGGATGAACGCCACGGATTACGACTTCGTGATCACCCACCCCGAGGGATATGAGTTGGCCGAGGAGTTCGTAGGTGACGCCAAGGTCGAGTACGACCAGCGCAAAGCCTTCGAGGGGGCCGACTTTATCTATGCCAAGAATTGGGCCGCCTACCGCGACCCGCACTACGGCGAGGTGTTGTCGAAAGACCGCGCCTGGACCGTCGATGACGAAAAGATGGCCCTGACGAACAACGCCTACTTCATGCACTGCCTCCCCGTGCGTCGCAACATGATCGTTACGGACTCGGTTATCGAGTCGGACCACTCACTGGTGATTCCCGAGGCCGCCAACCGCGAAATCTCGGCCACGGTCGTACTGAAACGTCTCTTGGAGGGGCTGAAATAAGACAAAAAGATGGAGCAGATTACCGTCATCAAGATCGGTGGCAACGTCATCGACAACGAGGAGGTCTTAAATGCCTTCCTCCAACGTTTTGCCGCCATCGAGGGGCAGAAGATCCTCGTCCACGGCGGTGGCAAATTGGCCTCGCGCCTGCAGAAGGAGCTGGGGCAGGAGGTGCAGATGATCGATGGCCGCCGCGTCACGGACCGCGCCACGCTCGATGTCGTGACGATGGTCTATGCCGGTCTGGTCAATAAGCAGATCATCGCCAAACTGCAGGCCGCAGGGTGCAACGCCATCGGCCTTTCGGGTGCCGACGGCAACATCGTCCGCGCCCACCGTCGCGCAGCGAAACCGATTGATTACGGCTTTGTGGGGGATATCGACGAGGTGGATGCGACGATGCTCCGTAACCTCCTGGAGGCAGGCCTCACGCCCGTCTTCTCGGCCATCATGCACGATGGCGAGGGTACACTGCTGAACTGCAACGCCGACAGCGTTACGCAGGCCGTGGCACTCGGTGCTTCGCAGATCGCCCCGACGGATCTGGTCTTCTGCTTCGAGAAGAAGGGCGTGTTGCGTGATGCGGAGGACGACAGTTCGGTCATCGAGCGTATCACCCCCGCGAGCTACGCTGCGCTGAAGGCCGACGGCATTGTCAGCGGTGGCATGATCCCCAAGATCGAGAATGCCCTCCGCGCTGTGGCGCAGGGGGTACGCACGGTTAGAATCAAGCATGCCGATGACCTGCTGTGTGAGGCCGGAACAACCATTTGCAACGAATAATTTTTGCGCCATGACACCCGCTACCCAACGCGCCATCGAGCTGCTGAAACAGCTCATCGCCACCCCGTCACATACACGTGATGAGGGGACTACGGCTGACCTTTTAGCTGCGTTCCTGGAGCGCGAGGGGGTTGAGGTGGAGCGCATCCACAACAACCTGATCGCCCGGAGCGAGGCGTTCGATCCCACGCGTGATACGTTGCTGCTGAACTCGCACCACGACACGGTGCGCCCTGCGGCCTCCTACACGCGCGACCCCTACGCTCCGACCATCGACGATGGACGGCTCTATGGCCTGGGGGCAAACGATGCCGGCGCGTCGCTTGTCTGCCTGATCGAGACCTTCCTGGCACTCCGCACTGCCCCGCTCCCCTTCAACCTCATGCTCCTCATCTCGGCCGAGGAGGAGTGTGGTGGCGAGAAGGGAGTTCGCGCCGTGATGCCCCACTACGGGGATAAAATCAAGCTGGCAATCGTTGGCGAGCCGACCTCGATGCAGGCCGCCGTGGCCGAGCGCGGATTGGTCGTCCTGGACTGCGTAGCCAAAGGCAAAAGCGGCCATGCAGCGCGTGGCGAGGGGGTCAATGCCCTCTACATCGCTCTGGACGACATTGCCCGCCTGCGCGACTTTCGTTTTGAGCGCGAATCGGACGTGCTGGGGCCGATCCACCTCACAACAACCATGATCGAGTGCGGCACGCAGCACAACGTCGTGCCTGACACCTGCCGTTTTGTGGTCGATATCCGCACCACGGATGCCTACACGAACGAGGAGACGGTCGAGGTGTTGCGCAAGGCGCTGCAATCGGAGCTGACACCCCGCTCGACCCGCATCCGGGCTTCGGTCATCAGCGAGCAACATCCGCTCGTTCGAGCCGCCATCAAGGCGGGGGCTTCGACCTTCGTATCGCCCACCACGTCGGACCGTACGCTGATGCCCTTCCCGGCCCTTAAAATCGGGCCCGGAGATTCGTCGCGCTCGCACACGGCCGATGAATTTGTCCTGCTTGGGGAGATCGAGCAGGGCATCCAAACCTACCACACCATCATTGAAAATTTAGCAACCGAATATGGCAACCAAACTTTGGGATAAGGGCTTCGACACGAATGCCCTCGTAGAGGATTACACCGTAGGCAACGACCAGGAGCTGGATATGCGCCTGGCGAAATACGACGTGCAGGGCTCGTTGGCCCATATCCGCATGCTCGAGACGATCGGCCTTTTGACCGCCGAGGAGCTGAAGGTGCTCGTTCGCGGACTGGAGCAGATCGCCTCGGAGATCGAGGCGGGCGACTTCCGCATCGAGCCCGAGTCGGAAGATATCCACTCGCAGGTGGAGCTGCTGCTGACCCGCCGCCTGGGCGATGTGGGCAAGAAGATCCACTCGGGTCGCTCGCGCAACGACCAGGTGTTGGTCGATCTGAAGCTCTTCCTGCGCGAGGAGCTGAAGGAGATCGCCACGGAGATTCACGCCCTCTTTGATCGCCTGCAGGAGCTCTCCGAAAAGCACAAGGAGGTCTTGATGCCGGGCTATACCCACCTGCAAATCGCTATGCCCTCGTCGTTTGGTCTGTGGTTCGGTGCCTATGCCGAGACGCTCGTAGATGATATGCGCCTCGTGGCTGCCGCCTACGACATTGCCAATCAGAATCCGCTCGGTTCGGCGGCCGGTTACGGCTCGTCGTTCCCGCTCAATCGCACGATGACGACCGAGCTCATGGGCTTCGAGACGATGCACTACAACGTCGTGGCGGCCCAGATGAGCCGTGGCAAGAGCGAGCGTGCCGCCGCCAACGCCATTGCCGCCGTAGCGGCTACCGTAGGTCGTATGGCGATGGATTTGTGCCTCTTTATGAGCCAAAATTTCGGCTTCGTAAAGCTCCCCGACAGCCTTACGACCGGCTCATCGATCATGCCCCACAAGAAAAATCCCGATGTCTTCGAGATCATGCGCGGCCGTTGCAACCGCCTGCAGGCCGTGCCGAACGAGATGGCACTCATGCTGACCAACCTCCCCGTGGGCTACCACCGCGAGATGCAGCTCTTGAAGGATATCCTCTTCCCCGCCACCGAGGAGCTCAAACGCTCACTCCGCATGGCCGATTTTATGCTCTCGAACCTCTCGGTCAATGAGCAGATTCTCGAGGACGAGAAGTACAACTACCTCTTCACGGTCGAGGATGTGAATCGCCTGGCACTGGAGGGTGTTCCCTTCCGCGAAGCCTACCGCACTATCGGCATGCAGGTGCAGCGTGGCGAGTACCAGCCCACGCGCGAGGTGCACCACACCCACGAGGGCTCGATCGGCAACCTCTGCACCGACCAGATCCGAGCAAAAATGGATCGCGTGATGCAATTCACGACCAAGTAAAACCCTTCCATATCCAACAAAAAAAGAGGCCCCATGGGTCTCTTTTTTATTCTATCGGGCCGCGTTGCAGCCTACTCCTTGAATAGATCCACCTCGCCGCGTTCCACCTTTTGGTGCATTGCTGCCAGCTCGGCAATCACGGGCGAGATAAACTCCAAGGTGTCGCTCACGGCCTTGTTCTCACCGTCACCTTTGATGCGATAGAGCATCGCGGCATAGAGGGCGCGGAAGCAGAGCTCCGTATCGCTCATGCCGGGTTTGCCCCACACGGCTTGCAGACGCGGCAACTCGGGCTCGAGGCGCGCAACGGTCGTTCGATAGTGCTCACCGATCGGGAGTTTCATCAGTTGCAGATGCAGGTCATGCAGGTCTCGAATCAGGTGCAGTGTATGTTCCAGATGGCCCTTCTCCTCCTTACCCTCCTCGCGCAGGAGGTTGGCAATATCCATGTACCAGATCAGGAAGGCCGACTTTTGCTGCTCATCCAGATCCTTGCGCGGGGCAATCAACATGGCGTAGATCGCCTCAGGGCTGAATTGCATGGCGCGCAACAGATCCTCCAACTGCCACAGGTAGAGGATGTACTCGGCAATATTCTCTTTGCGTTTTGCTACGGCAATATCCATATCTTTTTACTATTTCTGTTGTGCCTCGTCGCGGTGCTTGAGGAAGTACTCCTGCGATTTGAGCAGGTTGCGCGACTGGAGCACCATGTTCTTCGTCTCGGAGAGAATCGTCAGGTAAAGCATCGAGGCGCGGGTGTTGGTCTTTGAGGCATCGATACGCGACAACTCGGCCAACATCGCCTCCGAGATTCGGCCAAAGAGGTCGTCACGCATCTCCAGCACCGACTCCAGCTCCGTGAAGTCGCCCGAGCGCAACATCGTGTTAATCGAGCGGTTGATCTCCTCCACGTCGTCGTTGATATCCATCAAATCGCGCGTCTCCTCTTGCGAGAAGCCCTCGTGGCAGTTGTCGATGTGGTCAAAAGCGGGACGTGCGATGTGCAACAGCGCCTTCGTCACCTCGTTCAGGTAATCGACCACCTGGACATAGTAGTGAGCCGTGTAGATATCGACATGCTGCAACTTCTTGAGCGTCGGCATGAGGGTATATTTGCGATCGCGTGAGTGGTAGAAGAGGCTGTTGGCCTCCTTGACCATCGCCTGCAACTCGCTGCGGTTCTCCTTCATCGTAGCGATCAGCGTACGATCGTAGATCTTCGTGGCGCGCAACATCGTGTGCTCCACCTCCTCGCGCAACGAGCGGATCTCATCCACCACCTCCTCATTGGCTGCAGTGCCCTCCTGTGCCTCCTCGGTCGAGGTCTTGCGCTTGAAATTGCTGTGATAGAGCATCCAGCCGCACAACACCGTCACGATCACAAAGGCCACCGTGCCGCCATAAATCAGGATCAAGCCCACGACAAAGGCGATGATAAAACCACCCAATGCCGTCACGAACCAACCCATGATCACGGTCATCACACCAGCGATGCGATACACGGCACTTTCGCGGCCCCAAGCGCGGTCGGCAAGCGACGAACCCATGGCCACCATGAAGCAGACATAGGTCGTCGAGAGGGGCAGCTTGAGCGACGTGGCCATCGCAATCAGCATGGCCGAAGTGGTCAGGTTGACCGTAGCACGAATCATATCGAACGGGGCACCGCTATGCTCAATATCCTCGAACTCGAAACGGCGCTCGATGCGAGCCTGTACGGAGGCAGGAAGCACGCGGTCGATCAACCACTTTCCCTGCATGGCTATACGTACCACCGTACGCGAGAAAATAGACGAATTGGCCTGCGTCGAGCCCTCATCCTGCGAGGCAAGTTTCAGCTCGGTTTGCGAGACATGCATCGCCTTTTTCGAGGTCCACAGCGTCACCAACATGATCAAACCGGCAATCAATAAGAAGGTCATATTGGCCGGAATATTCTCGGCCAAAGCCCCCATGAGCATGCCCGTATCGCCCGTTGCATGGGCAATGCGGTAGGCATCGAAACTTGCTACGGGGACACCAATGAAGTTCACCAGGTCGTTACCGGCAAAGGCCAGAGCCAGGGCGAAGGTACCCGAAAGAATCGTAATGCGGAGAATATTGACCTTGAAGAGCTGAATAAACCACAACAAAAGCGAACAGATTATCCAGCAGACAAAGAGCGAGAAGAGCAGGTGATCGCCAATCCAGAGGATCGCCGGATGGCCCGAAAGGAGATTTTTCAGACCCTTGAACAGTGCGAAATAGACAATCGCCGTGAGTGATGCACCGCACCAGAAGGCACCCAAACGACGCAGCATAGCCGTATAGCGGAACGAGAAAATCGTACGCGAGATGTACATCACGATCGTACCGCAGGTAAAGGCAATTACGACCGAAAGCAGGATAGCCGAGACGATACCCAATGCGCGCGAGGTGTTGATAAACTCGCCCAGCGAAGCGATCGAGAGCGACGCATCACCCGAAATCTTGAAGATTGAAACCGCGATGGCCGAGCCTAACAGACAGAAAATCAGCGATACGGTGGTCGATGTCGGCAGGCCCAACGAATTGTACAAATCGAGCAGGATGATGTTGGCAAACATCACACCCAGGTAGAGGATCATCACCTCATGGAAGGTGAAAAGTCCCGGGTTGAACATGCCGCTTCGAGCCACCTCCATCATGCCGCTCGATGTCAATACACCGATAATAATACCTACCGAGGCCACCGAGAGGATGGTTTTCATCGAGGCTGCACGCGAGCCGATGGCCGAATTCAGGAAGTTCACTGCATCGTTCGTCACACCCACGAAGAGGCCCGAAACGGCCAAAATGCCGAGGATGACGACAATGACTGTATAAATTTCACTCATTGTAAGGGTTAATTTTCTTGCCTTAGAACAGGGTACAATATGTTACAAATATACTGCAAGATAAGAAAACCTAAAAAAGTCGCCGATTGATTTAACATTAATTTAACATTGTAAGTTTCCTGATACGCAACAAAAGGCCCTGCTCAATCTTTGTTGAGCAGGGCCTAACGATCTCTTCGGTGTCTGATCTGTCGGAGGATTTACTCCAGCGAGCGATACTTGAAGTTTTTGAACGTGGCATAACCCTCGCCGGCGCAGAAGACACCCGGCAGCACGCTCTGGAACTCGTAGAGCGTGTTGTGGTCATAGCCGTTGATCATCATGCCCCACGTCTCGCGCTCCCACGTTTCGCCATCGAAGCTGTACTCGCCCGTGACGATGTGGTTGTCGTTTCTGAGGCGCAGCCACATCTTCTCGGCCGACTTACCACGACCCGACTCGCCACCCTTGCGGTAGCGCATGCGGCGCTCCTTGTTGAAACCCGTACCTTGGAAGAAGTCGCTGTTGTAGACCAGCAGCAGACCGGCCGTCACATCGCCGTGCAACTCAATCTCGGCCTCGATCTCGTAGGCGTGCTCACCCGCCACGAACATCATGGGCGACGAATCGGCGGCACGCGTACCCTTACCCTGCAGGGTCAGCACGCCATCCTCGACCTTCACGCGCTCGGGGTTGAACGACTTGTAGAACTTCCACTCGTAGCCCAGGCGGAACTCGCCGATGCGGGCCTTGCGGTCGATCTTGTCATTGAGCGGCAGGGGAGCCTCAATCGGCTGTGCCACATCCTCCACAACGGGGTGGAACCAACCATCCTCACCCAGCACCACGGGCTCCATCAGGGTCTGACGACCGAGGTTCGTAAAGCCGTTCTCGTAGGCGTGGTAAACAACCCACCAATCGCCATCGGGGGTGTCGATGAGCGAGCCGTGGCCCTTCGACCACCAGCGCTCGGCAGCGTCATAGGTGTGTACCAGCGGGTTGAAGGGCGAATCCTCCCACGGACCGTGGATCGACTTCGAGCGGGCCACGACCACCATGTGGCTCGTCGGAGGACCGGCCGTGCCACCCTCGGCATTTAGATAGTAGTAGTACTCGCCAATCTTGCGGAGCTTCGGGCCCTCGAGGCACAAGCCCTCGGTGAGCCACTCTTCGGGATACTGCCAACCGGGGTAGACCGTCTCCATCGTCTCGGGCAGAATCGCCAGGCCGTCATCGGTCAGGCGCACGCGCTTACCGGCTGACATGAACAACCAGCGCGAGCCATCCTCACCCACCACATGGCAGGGGTCGATATTGCCCACCTTCAGGTCGATCGGATCGCTCCACGGGCCATAGGGCGACTCGGCCCACGTGACGAAGTTCATTCTGCCCTTCGGGTGTGCTACCGTAAAGTAGATGTAGTACTTATCCTCGTACTTGCAGATGTCGGGTGCCCAGATCGAACCGAGGTAGGTCTTCAGGGCGTAGCTGATCGGCTCCCAATTCACCAGGTCGGTCGAGTGGAAGACCGTCAGACCGGGCTGATAGTCGAAGGCCGAGTGGGTCATGTAGTAGTCGTTGCCCTCGCGCAGAATCGTCGGGTCGGGGTAGTCGCCACCCAGGATCGGGTTGGTGTAGGTGGCTACGGGAGTCGAAGGTGTACCCGTGCAGCTCACCAGCATCACGGCCACAAAGGCCATTAGGAAAGTGTAAAGGTTTTTCATAAGGGTTTGGTGTTAGGTTTTTACAAAGGTAGTAAAAATCTTCTAACAACAAAAAAAGCGTTTCTCGATTCGGAGAAACGCTTTTTGTTTGCAGATCCTATAAGCCGGGTTCTGTCACCGCTACTCGGGCACAGCGACCAAACGTCGCCACAACCCTTCGCGGCCCCCTGTCATTTATCTACGACGGTGCTCTCACACCGCCTCCAGCAACCTACCCCCCGACATTGGGCGAGCAACCCTTCATTGTCGGTATACATGGTCTTGCAACCCACGGGATGTACTGACCGAGTGACATTGCTGCCCTCGCGGTGGGCTCTTACCCCGCCTTTTCACCCTTACCTCGTCGCAGATGATTCAACGAATCTCCCAACGGGGCGGTTATTTTCTGTTACACTTGCCATAAGCTCACGCCCATCAGGCCGTTAACCTGCGTGGTGCTCTATGTTGCCCGGACTTTCCTCCCCCGATCCAAGATCGGCAGCGACAAGGCGGACCTGCCGCCGCAAAGATAGCGAAAAAAGTGGAGATGGGCAACAAAGCGAGCCTTTTCATGCTTTATACAGTAAGCCCCGAATGGGTGGTACTCAACGTACGTCCCATTCGGGGCCTGCAACGACAGTGCGGAAGATTCCGCATAAAATCGAAAAAATCGAGCTATTCGCGGAAGATGTTCAAGTGCTTTAACAACGGATTGCGGCGATCCAGGAGCAGGAACTCCAGAAGAAGCAACACCAGCGCAATAGCCACCAAGAGGGGGTATTGCTCATTGTACTCCTCAAAGCGAACAGTCGAAAGTTCGGTCTTCTCCATCGCCTCGATGCTCTGGACGATCTCCTCCAGACCGATGGATTGGAGCGAAGAGCGAACATAGAGGCCGTCGGTGATTTCGGCAATCTGCTGCAACATCTCCTCATTCAGCTTCGACACGACCATCTCGCCCTTTTCGTCGCGGATAAAGTCGCCACCAATGCTGATCGGCGCACCCTCGGGGGTACCGATACCGATCGTATAGATGCGTATTCCCATCTCGGCAGCCCGCTCGGCCACGGCGATGGCGTCATCCTCGTGGTTCTCACCATCGGTAATAAGGATGATAACACGGCTATGGCGCCCCTCCTCCACGGTTTCGCCCGAAAACGAGAGGAGCGCCTGCTCCAAGGCCTTACCTACGGCCGTACCCTGCACCGAGACGAGCGTGGGGTCGATCTTTTGAGCAAAGGCCTTGGCCATGCGATAGTCCGATGTAATGGGAAGTTGCACCTTTGGCTCGCCGGCAAAGACCACTAGGCCGACGCGGTCCTGCTTCATCCCCTCGAAGAGCTTGTTGATGGCGTATTTGGTACGCTCGAGGCGGTTGGGGGCAAAATCCTCAGCCAGCATCGAATTCGAGACATCGACCACAAGCATCATCTCGATACCCTCAGATTTCTCCTCCAGGAGTTTCGAGCCAAACTGCGGACGAGCTGCCGCCAGGATCAAGAAGAAGATCGCCGAGACAACGAGGAGAAATTTCAGGAAAACACGGCCGTTCGATACGTCGGGCATCAACTCCTCGAGTGTCGTGAGCGAGCCGAAACGGGCCAAGCGGCGCTTCCGAAGGCGCCAGGCCAGCAGAAAAATCACCACCAAAAGGGGGATGGCCCACAAGAGCCATAACATATGCGGATGGGCAAATCGAAACATAGCGTTACGGGATTCGTTTTAAGATGAGAGTCGAGAGAAGGAATTCGGCCACCAACAGGGCCAATGCCGCCAAAACCCAGGCAAGGAACAATTCGTGGTAGATGACCCGCTCCGAGATCTCGACTTTAGACTTCTCCAGCTCGTTGATCTCGTCATAAATCGCCTTCAACTTGGCCTTGTCCGTGGCGCGGAAGTAGCGGCCTCCGGTCTGCGTGGCGATGGCCGAGAGGGTCTTTTCATCAATCTCAACCTTCTGCTGCACAAAGGTCAGCTCACCAAACATGTCGTAAGCCGGATAGGGAGCCATACCCTCCGTGCCGACACCGATCGTATAGACACGAATTCCCTGCGCCTGGGCAATCTCGGCTGCCGTCATGGGGGCAATCTCGCCACGGTTGTTTACACCATCGGTCAAGAGGATGATCACCTTCGATTTGGCCTCACTTTCGCGCAGGCGGTTGATCGCCGTGGCCAAACCGTTACCGATCGCCGTACCATCCTCGATCAGGCCACTGCGAATACGGCTTAAGAGGGTCTGCAGGGTTCCCTGATCGGTCGTCAGGGGCGACTGCGTGAAGGCTTCACCGGCAAAGGCCACCAAACCGATGCGGTCGCCATAGCGGTCTGCCACGAAGGCACCGGCCACCTCCTTGGCGGCGGTCAGACGGTCGGGCTTGAAGTCACGTGCCAGCATCGAACCACTGACATCGATCGAAAGCATGATGTCGATACCCTCCGTATCGGTATGCGAGAGACGCTCGACATCCTGCGGGCGGGCCAGAGCGATGATGAGCAGTGCGAAGGCCGTTGTACGCAACACGAAGGGGAGGTGGCGCAGGTAATAGCGCCAGGTGCGCGGCGCGTGAAGCAACCCCTTCACGCTCGAAAACTGAATCGCAGCTCCACCCTGCAACGTGCGCCACACGTAGTAGCCTACGATTGGCACAAGCAGCAACAAGAGCCACAAAAAGTATGGTGAATGAAAATGCATTATCAAATGTAGAATTTAGAATTCAAAATTATTATCGTGGAGCGACCTCAGTGGGCCCAGCCGCCCCTCCCGTTTTTTTTGATTTTAGGCGAGCAGATTTTGGGCTTTCGAGGTCAGGCGAATTGGGAGCATACTCAAAGGTATGTAACCAATTTCGCACGGCAAGAAAGTGCAAAATGTGCCGCATAAAATCAAAAAACTACCAGTTTTTGGTGCCGCGAACTATCACCCCCTGCTTCTCCTTGAGTTTCTCCTGCGTGCGATCCTCCTGCGCCTGGATGGCATCTAAGATCTGCTGCTGTTCCTGCTCGGAGATTCCCTGCTGGGGTTGCTGTGATTGAGGCTGCTGCTCCTGCGGTTTTTGGTCACCCTGCTGCGGCTGTTGATCTTGGTTTTGATCCTGCTTTTGGTCCTTGTTCTGATCCTGTTTTTGATCGTTGCCGCCCTGCTGTTGATCCTGGTTCTGGTTTCGATTTTGGTCTTGGTTCTGATCCTGGTTATCATTGCCGCCACCGCCATCCTGCTGCTGATCCTCCAAGAGTTTCTTCGTGTAGGCGTAGTTGTACTTGGCCTCCATGTCCGAAGGGTTCAGCAGGAGCGAGTTTTTGTAGCTCTGCAAAGCCTCTTTGAGTTTCTGCTGCTTGAATTGGGCATTTCCCAAATTGTAGAAGGCCATGGCACGCTCCTCGTCGGTACGCAGGGAGTCGGCCGCAGCACGCATCAAAGTCTGCTCGGCCGCCTCGTAACGCTCCATCTTGTAGTCGGCATTGCCGAGGTTGTAGGTCGCTTCGAAATTCAGCGAATCGGCCACTAACGCTCGGCGGTAACGCTCCGCGCTTTGCTCGTAGTTGCCCTTGTTGTATTGCCGATTGCCGCGACGCACCTCGCTACGCTCGGGCATCTGCTGGGCAGCCAGCGGCAACGTCATGAGTGCCAAAAGGGCCGTTATCAGGATTTTTTTCATCTTCGTTACTCGTTTTCCTCCTCGTCGGGCGTGAGCTCAACGGGTTTGGTCTCCTCGACAAAATAGTAGGCCTTCGTATAGTCCGACTCGTTCTGCTCGGCCTCGGGCGTGAACTTGGCAAACTTCACCAAATCGCCATCCATGAGGATCGACGTCAGATCCATGCGGGCCTTTTCGGGCAACTCCACCGCGCGCATGGCCGTGATGATCTCGTCGGAGGTCATCTCCATCGCGCCGATACTCCAACGACCCGCGATGTAGGTGCGCAGGATATCCGTGAGGGTCGAATAGTAGAGCTTGTGTTTGCCACTCTGCCACAGTTTCTGGTGGTGCAACGCCTCCAGCGCCTTGATCGCCACCACGTGGGGCGGTTCGGGCGGTGCCGGCTTGAAGAGGTCCTTCAGGTGACGACCTCGCGCCTCAAGATAGCGATGCAGGCCATAAATTGCCAACGCAAGCAGCGCGATGACGAGCAGCGACCACAGGAGATAGCCGCGAATCTCGGCCAGCTTGAATGAAAGCGTCAGCTGCGGCTTCAGATCATAGATCGACTGCGAGGTCGAATCGATCTCAAAGGTGGCCACCTTCAAGATCACCGAATCGGCCGCATAGAGCGTATCGACAATGTTCTTATCGGCATACAGCACACCGGCAGCCCCGAGGTTGATCAACCCCTCTTGAAAGGCGGCCAGGCGATAACGCTGTGCGATCTTCAGTCGTCTTCCGTCACGCTCCAGCGTATCGGTCGGGAGCACCTCGACCAGCTCGACGATGCCCTCCTCCTTTGGGGTAAATTCGGGGAAGAGAACCGTCTGCACCAGGTCCTTCTCGACCTCCAGCACATAGTCAAACTGGTCGCCGATAAAGACGCTGTCGGGCTCGATGCGGGCTCGGACGGTCGGGGTCTCACTTTGCGCCACGGCCACCAGGCTCACCAAGAGCAACAGGGGAAGAATGATTGCTCGTTTCATCGCTGCTTAAAGAGTTTGATCAACTCGGCCACATAATCCTCGTCGGTGGTGATTTCGGCCGTGTCGATGCGGTTGTGTTTCAAGGTTTCAAGAATGCGGGCACTGCGCTCCTGCCAAGCGACAACATAGTGCTCACGCACCCGCTGCGACGAGGTATCAACCCACACCTTGCGGTCGGTCTCGGCATCGCGCAATTCGACGATACCCACGTCGGGCAACTCCTTTTCGCGCGGATCGACAATGCGGATACCCACCAGGTCGTGCCTGCCGCGGGCAATCTTCAGGGCGTCATCCAGCGCATCGGCATCCTTCGACGAGTCGAGGAAGTCCGAAAGGATGAAGGTCGTGCAACGCTTCTTGTTCACGTTCGTCAAGAAACGGATCGGCTCCGAGAGGCACGTGCGACGCGACTCGGGCTCGAAACCGATCAGCTCGCGGATAATCGTGAGGATGTGGCTGCGGCCCTTCTTCGGGGGGATAAACTTCTCGACGCGATCGGTAAAGAAGATGCAGCCCACCTTGTCGTTATTTTGGGCAGCCGAGAAGGCCAGCACGGCGGCGATCTCGGTCATGATGCTGCGCTTGAGGCGATCCGTCGAGCCAAACTCGCCCGAGGCCGAAACATCGACCAGGAGCATCATCGTCAGCTCGCGCTCCTCCTCATAGACCTTGATGTGGGGCTTCGACGAGCGGGCCGTCACGTTCCAATCAATGTCGCGCACATCGTCACCGGCACGATACTCCCTCACCTCGGAAAACGACATACCGCGGCCGCGGAAAGCCGTGTGGTACTTTCCGGCAAAGATCTCGTTCGAAAGACCGCGGGTTTTGATCTCGATCTTTCGGACGCGCTTCAGAATATCGTTCTCGTTATCGCGCATTAGGGCACAATTACGTTGTTCAGAATATCGGTGATGATCTCCTCCGAGGTGATGTTCTCGGCCTCAGCCTCATACGTCAGGCCGATACGGTGACGCAGTACGTCATGGCAAACGGCACGTACATCCTCCGGAATCACATAACCGCGACGACGGATGAAGGCGTAGGCGCGAGCGGCCTTCGCCAGCGAGATCGAAGCACGGGGCGAACCACCGTAAGCGATGAGCGACTGCAGACGATCGAGGTTGTACTCCTTCGGTTCGCGCGTAGCGAAGATGATATCAACGATGTACTTCTCGATCTTCTCATCCATATAAACATCCTCAACGACCTTGCGGGCCTTGACAATATCCTCGGGCGAGATAACCTTGTTCACCTCGGGCATACCGGCACCCGAGAGGTTCATGCGCACGATGTCGCGCTCCTCCTGCTTCTTGGGATAGGAGATCTTGGCCTTGAGCATGAAACGGTCCACCTGTGCCTCGGGCAGCGGGTAGGTACCCTCCTGCTCGAGGGGGTTCTGCGTAGCCAACACGAGGAAGGGCTGCGGCAGGGGGTAGGTCTCGTCGCCGAGCGTTACCTGACGCTCCTGCATCGCCTCCAAGAGGGCCGACTGCACCTTGGCCGGAGAACGGTTGATCTCATCGGCCAGCACGAAGTTGGCAAACACGGGGCCCTTCTTGACGATGAAATCCTCCGACTTCTGCGAGTAGATCAGCGTACCCAGCAGGTCGGCCGGCAAGAGGTCGGGGGTAAACTGAATACGCGAGAAGTTGGCATCGACGGCCTTGGCCAGGGTCGTAATGGCAAGCGTCTTGGCCAGACCCGGCACACCCTCCAGGAGGATATGGCCGTTCGACAGCAGACCGATCAGGAGCGTATCGACCAGATGCTGCTGGCCGACAATCACCTTGCTCATCTCGCTGCGCAGGGTATCGACAAAGACCGATTCGCGCTCGATGCGCTCGTTGAGTTCTTTGATGTTGATGACTTCAGACATGGTAATTCTTTTTTATGTTATCTTTTGTTTATCGTTTTCGTTCTAATTAACGTTTCCTCGTCACCTACGGCGCCGTTTCACTTTGGTGAAACGTATGAATCTGCAAATTTATTGTAAAAATCAGAAAATTTCAAATTTATACCCTTCGAGAATTCCCTCAAACGATTGTTGATAAATATTCTCCATTTTTCAAGCCTGAATTTTGAATTCTTTGTACCTTTGTTTTCCAAAAACGAAAGAGAAGCTATGCAATCCGAGATATTGAAAGGACTCAACAAGGCGCAAGAGGCTGCGGTCGTGAATTTTGAGCGACCTTCGCTCATCATTGCCGGTGCCGGTTCGGGCAAGACGCGTGTCTTGACCTCGCGCATCGCCTACATGATCGAGCAGGGCGTCAAGCCGTGGCAGATCCTTGCCCTGACGTTTACGAACAAGGCCGCTGCCGAGATGCGCGAGCGCATCGAACGGATGGTGGGCGACGGCAGCCGCTACATCCGCATGGGCACGTTCCACTCCGTCTTTTCGCGCATCCTGCGTGAGAATGCCGAGCGCATCGGTTACCCCACCTCGTTCACAATCTACGAGCCGAACGACGTCAAGAGCCTGCTGAAGACGATTATCAAGGAGATGCAACTCTCGGACGACAAATACAAGCCCAACGTCATTGCCTCGCGCATCTCGATGGCCAAGAACTCGCTCATCACCCCGGGTGCCTACCTCGCTAAGACGATCTATGCCACGGAGGATCGCCAGGCCCAGATCCCCGAGTTCGGCAACATCTACAACGAGTATTGCCGTCGTTGCAAGCGCAACGGCGCGATGGATTTCGACGACCTGCTACTGCAGACCAACATCCTGCTAAAGGATTGCCCCGATGTGTTGGCCAAGTATCAAGAGCAGTTCCAATACATCCTCGTGGATGAGTATCAGGACACGAACTACGCCCAATACATCATCATCCGCCGCCTCTCGCAGCTCCACGGAAGGGTCTGCGTCGTGGGCGACGATGCGCAGTCGATCTACTCGTTCCGCGGCGCGAAGATCGAGAATATCCTCTCGTTCCGCAACGACTACCCCACGGCCGAGGTCTTTAAGCTCGAACAGAACTACCGCTCGACCCGCACGATTGTCGATGCCGCCAACTCGATCATCAAAAAGAATGCCCGCCAGATGGAGAAGACCTGTTTCTCGCAAGGCGACGAGGGCGAAAAGATCCGCATTCTGAAGGCCTATACCGATCGTGAGGAGGCCGAAATCGTGGTGGGTGATCTGCGCGACAAGATCCGCGAATCGGGCGACCGATGGGCCGAGGCGGTGATTCTCTACCGCACGAACAACCAGTCGGCCGTCCTGGAGGATAACCTCCGCCGCCGTGGTATTCCCTACCGCATCTACAAAGGCTCGTCGTTCTACGACCACAAGGAGATCCGCGACCTGATGGGCTACATCCGCCTGGTGATTAACCCGCGCGATGACGAGGCCTTCAAGCGCATCGTCAACTACCCCGCACGCGGTATCGGTGACACGACCGTCGAGCGTATCGCCCAGATCGCCGCAGCCCGCCAAACGTCGATGTGGGAGGCGGTGGATCAGCTGGTCGAGCAGCCGGTAGAGGATGCCGTACAACGAGCCATTGTCCGCAAAGTCAAGGAGTTTGTGGGGCTGATTCGATCACTGTCGCTGGCTCGTACCACGATGGGGCTCTACGAATTTGGTTTGGAGATCGCCTCCAAGTCGGGTATTCTACCCCTCTATCGGCAGGACAACTCGCCCGAGAATGCCTCGGCTCTCTCGAACATCGAGGAGCTTTTGAACTCGATGCAGGAGTTCAAGGAGCGTGTCGATGCCGAGATTCGCAACGGCGAACGCGAGCCTGAGGAGGAGGCCACGATCGAGGAGTGGTTGCAGGGGGTGATGCTGATGACCGACATGGATTCGGATGATCCCGATGATCAGAATAAAGTAACGCTGATGACCGTCCACTCGGCAAAAGGCCTGGAGTATAAATATGTCTATATTGTCGGCCTGGAGGAGAACCTCTTCCCCTCGATGCGCGCCGCCGAGTCGGCTGAAGGGATCGAGGAGGAGCGTCGTCTCTTCTACGTGGCCCTGACGCGTGCCAAGTGCACGGCTACGATCTCCTACGCCGAGATGCGTTTCAAGTGGGGTAACATGGAGTTCTCGCGTCCGAGCATGTTCCTGCGCGAGATCGACCCCCAATACATTGAGTCGGAGGTCGATTTCCGGGCCGAGCGCCAACGTCCCGCCCCGAGCGAGGAGGGCAAGCAGGCGATCGACGAGTTGCGCCGTCGCTTCGACTACCGCTTCCAGCAAAAGAGGCAGGAGGGCCCATCGTCGGGCGGTTACGGCCAGCGAAACGGCTACAATCCCCGCCCCGCAGATGGCGAATCGAGCCGCGTACAGCGTTTCACGCGCCAAAATGATCCCTACCGCAAGCAGGGTTCGACGAGCTACCCCAACATGCGCACCCAATTCGACGGGCAGGTAAAAAATGCCATCGAGACGCTCAAGGGCGAACCGCGTCGTTTGGTCCGTCCCACGGCTACACCCGTAGGCGGTGGAGCACCAACAACCGACTGCATCTATCATGCCGGCGATCGGGTGGAGCACGCCACCTTCGGACGCGGTGAAATTCTCCGCATCGAGCAGTCGAACGGCGATTGGAAGCTGGTGGTCGATTTCCCCAATGCCGGGCAGAAAAACCTGCTGGCTAAATTCGCCAAACTCAGAAAATTATAACCATGACACTGCAAGAGCGATACGCAGGCATCATCGCCTATTTTCAGCGCGAAATGCCCTCGGCCGAGAGTGAGCTGAACTTCGAGAATCCGTGGCAGCTGTTGGTGGCGGTCGTCCTTTCGGCCCAATGCACCGACAAGCGGGTCAACATGACCACGCCCGCCCTCTTTGCGGCCTATCCGACGCCCGAAGCGATGGCCAAGGCCTCGGCCGAGGAGATCTATACCTACATCCGCTCGATCTCCTACCCCAACAACAAGGCCAAGCACCTGGCCGCCGCCGCCCGCATGCTGGTCGAGGAGTTCGACGGACAGGTACCCGACGATTTGGAGCAGCTGCAACGCCTGCCGGGTGTGGGTCGTAAGACGGCCAATGTGCTCGGTGCGGTGCTCTGGCAGCGGGAGGTGATGCCAGTCGATACGCATGTCTTTCGCGTAGCCGAGCGCATCGGCCTCACGTACCACTCGAAGACCCCGCTCCAGACCGAAAAGACCCTCTCGAAACACATTCCGGGCCACCTACTGCCCGTAGCACACCACTGGCTGATTCTCCACGGTCGCTATACCTGCATCGCCCGTAATCCCAAGTGCGCCAAGTGCGGCATTCAGGCGTGGTGTCGTCACTTCGAAAAGGAGGGTATTGGCCGTTAAGATTTTTTTACTATCTTTGCAAAAATATGGAGTTGCAACGCGCACATATCGAACAGCTCAAAACGTGGCTCGGGGAGCGCCCGATGAAGATCGTCACCGTCTCGCACACCAATCCGGACGGCGATGCGATCGGTTCGTCATTGGCCTGGGCCGAGCTTTTGCGCGCCATGGGGCACACGGTGACGTCGATCGTACCGAACCGCCACCCCTACTTCCTGAATTGGATGCCCCATATCAAGGATTTGGTGATCTTCAAATTCGACTCAGAGCGTGCCCTGGAGGCGATTCGGGAGGCCGATATGATCTTCTGCCTCGACTTCAACGCCCTATCGCGCCTTGAGATTCTGACCGATGCCCTTTCTGAGAATACCCACGCTCGTCGCGTGCTGATCGACCACCACCTCTCGCCCGAGGAGGGGTTCGACCTCCTATTCTCCTACCCCGAAGCATCGAGCACCTGTTTCCTCGTCTATGAGATTATCGAGGCGATGCAGGGTGTGGGGGCAATCACCAAAGAGATGGCCGAACTGCTCTATGTCGGCATGATGACCGACACGGGCAACTTCGCCTTCTCGTTCCTCACCCCCGAACTATTCCGTGCCGTGGCCGTCCTGTTGGAGCGCGGCATCGTGATTCCCGATATTCACAACAACGTCTACAACGCCTACACGGCCGGACGCGCCCGCTTGTTCGGCTACGTAATCAACCGCAAGATGGAGCTGATCCACGGTGGTCGCGTGGCCTACATGTCGCTCAACGAGCAGGAGATGCGCCGCTTCGGTTTCCAACAGGGCGACTCGGAAGGTTTCGTCAATTATCCGCTGACTATCAAGAAGATGAAAATGTCGGCCATGTTCATCGAGCAGAACGGATTTATCCGTATTTCGTTGCGTTCGCGAGGCAAGGTCGATGTCAATCTCTTTGCCCGCAAATACTTCAACGGCGGCGGTCATAAAAATGCCGCAGGCGGCAAATCGTTCGACCCGATGGAGCTAACCCTCCGCCGCTACGAAGAGGCCGTCGAGGAGTTCGCAGCCGAAGGCGGATTAGGATAAAAAAAAGAGAGCCGTGTGGCTCTCTTTTTTTGTGCATGTATGTTCTCAATTAGAACTTAAAATTGCAGTTCTCCAGGCGCAGGTGCTGATTCTGTTCACCCGAAAGCTCGGTTTTCAGCTTGCCGCCATCGACCGTGATGTGGAAATTCTCCAGCGTCAGGTTGCGCACATCGGTTACGCGGAACTCCTCTTTATTGGTCACCACCTCGAAGTTGCGCAGCGTCACCCCATCGGCATCGACCATATCGACCACGTAGGGCTTCGGCTGGGGCTTGTAGTGACCGTAAGCCGACTGCGACTCATCGCGGCGCGTATCGGCCTTCACATTCTCGATCAGGATATGCTTGGCGGGGCTTTCGGGAATACCCTGCACATAGAGCAGCATGCGGCAACCCTCCACCTCGATATCGCGGATCGTCACGCCACGGAACGAGGGGGTGAGGTGCGTGAGCGGGGGTGCGGGGAGGCGCGAAGCCAAGCCGCCCACGAAGTTCGACGTGCCGAGCATCTCCCAGGCCATCGCCTCGGCCTCGGTCTTCAGGCGCACACGCTCAAAGTAGAGGTTCTCGCCACCACCACCGCGCGGACGGCGGGTCTTCAGACGAATACCTACGCGCGTACCGTCGCACACGCAGTCATGCGCATAGACGTTACGGCACCAACCACCCGTCTCCGAGCCAACGGTCAAACCACCCATACCACGCAGAGCCAGGCAGTTACGCACCACGATATTCTCCGAGGGACGACCTACGCGGTAGCCGAATTCGTTGCGACCACCCTTCACGGCAATGTTGTCATCGCCGCAGTCCGTGGTCACATACTCCACCAACACGTAACGGCAGCAGGTGATATCCACACCATCGCCACAGGGCTGACCGAACGACGAGATACTGATACCGCGAATCACGACATTTTCGCAATAAACCGGCGCCACGTTCCAGAAGGCGGTCTGCTCAAACGAGACACCCTCCAGGTAGACATTCTTGCAGTTGATCGGGCCGAAGAAAGTCGGGAGCTGGATCATACGCCCCTGCTTGCCATCGAAGATACGCTCCTCAACGGGGGTGTCGGGGTCAATCTCACCATCGTTCTGCGGACGACCCAAGCGGATCGTGCCACCCATAGCGGGGCCGATCAGACGCCCCTTACCCGTCAGGGCAATATTCTCCGCCCCGTTGGCGTATATGCAGGCACCGAGCGAGTAGAGCTCCACGCCGGCATTGGTCGTAAAGACCACGGGAAGGAAGTGCCCAACCTCACCACTAAAGCACACGGTTGTACCCTCCTCGGTGTGGAGTTCGACGTTGCTTTTCAGCGTGATACGTCCCGTCCAGAATTCGCCCTTCGTGAGCGTCACGCGACCACCGCCCTGCTTCGAGAGGCGGTCGATCGCCTGCTGAATCTCCTTCGTTTGCAGGCGGCCGTCGGGAGCAGGCTGAATCGTGATCTCGCGGTCGGGGAAGACGGGTTTTTGGAGTTGCGGCATGTAGAAGGGGGCCTCGATTGGGGCGATCGTCTCCGGAAGGCAGGCAGCACCCACCTCCTCATGCGTAGGAATATGCACCTGAGCCGAGGCGGCAACCGTTACCAACCCCAGCAGCAATGTCAGCAGTCGTTTCATGGCTGCACGCGCTTATTTCTCCACGATGCGGATCGAGAGGATCTTATCGCCCGGGCGGATATCGTCGATCACATCCACACCCTCGATCACCTTACCGAAGCAGGTGTGACGGCCGTCCAAGTGCTGCGTATTCTCGCGGTTGTGGCAGATGAAGAACTGCGAGCCGCCCGTGTCCTTACCGGCATGGGCCATCGACAATACACCACGATCGTGGTACTGGCGCGGCGCCGACGTCTCGCACTTGATGCGGTAACCCGGGCCACCCGTACCGTCACCCTTCGGGCAACCGCCCTGGATCACAAAGTCGGGAATCACGCGGTGGAACGTCAGGCCGTCGTAGAAGTTGTGGTTCGCGAGATCTACAAAGTTCTGCACCGTACCCGGTGTCTCATTCGTGTAGAGCTCGGCTGTCATCGTACCCTTCTCGGTCTCGATCACGGCATACTGGATTTTTTGTGTCATAGTTGTTGTGTTTTGGATTTGTTCGTCGATGGAGCGCTCCTCGTTCCAATTCATCGCAAACCAGAGGAGGAAGATCGCAGCGGCCAAACCGGCCAGCATAAGCAGAAATTTTACCGATGTACGCATAGCTTTTGATTGCAATTTTAGCAAAGATACGTGCTTTTTAGCACAAAGCGAAACGGAATCCCGATTTTTTTGTGTATCTTGCAATACATTTTAACCCGACCAAACACAACATCAAGATGAAAATAACGAAACTTCTACTTTCCGTAGTCTTGCTTTTCGCGTGCGCGCACACGTCCGTAGCGCACCACCGCGTCGAGGCCGGCCACCTGAAGCTGTGGTACAAGCAACCGGCCGCGAACTGGAACGAGGCGCTGCCCGTGGGCAATGGTCGCCTGGGTGCGATGATCTTCGGCACGGCCGATGACGAGCTGCTGCAACTCAACGAGAACACCCTCTACAGCGGCGATCCCGAGAGCCGTTGGAGCGACCTGGACATCACCTCGACCTACCCCGAGATGGTCTCCCTGCTCGAAAACGGCAAATACCTCGAAGCGGCCGAGCTGCTCAAACAGTGGACGGGTCGTCTGCATGAGTGCTACCAGCCCCTGGGCGATTGGCACATCCACGACTACCGCGGAGGCAAGGCCAAGAGCTACCGTCGTTACCTCGACCTGGAGCGTTCGGTGGCCACCGTGCAATACGAGCGCGACAACTACCAATTCCGCCGCGAGATCTTCGCATCGCACCCCGACGAGGTGATCGTCATGCGCCTGACGACAAACTGCCCCGTTGGTTGGGATATCGCCCTGCGCCTGTCGTCGCCCCACCCCGTCACGACCAAGATCGATGCCCGCAAAGGCGTGCTCAAGATGGGCGGTCAGGCTCCGGGCCGCGTCGATCGTCGCAACTACTCCGACTTCGAGGCATGGGGCCATGAGGAGCGTCACCCCTACCTCTTCAACGAGGATGGTTCGCGCACGGGTAAGCCCCGCGTACTCTATGGCGAAGATATCGACCACCGCGGCATGTTCTTCGAGGGTCGTCTCGAAGTGCGTGTCTCGAATCCCAAATCGATGACCAACCTGGGTGACCAGCTCCGCATCCGCGGCGAGAAGGAGATTCTCTTGATCTTCTCGGCCGCCACGAGCTACAACGGCCCCTTCCGCAGCCCCTCGACCGACGGCGTTGATGCCGCCAAGAAGGCCGACGAGGCGCTGAAGGCGATCCGCACGAAATCCTACGAAAAGATGCTCGCAGACCATGTGGCCGATTACCAGTCGCTCTTTAACCGCCTCGCGCTGACCCTGCCGTCGGATCCCGAGGCCGAGCTGCTACCCACCGACCAGCGCATCCAGCGCTTTGCACGTCAATTCCGTGCCACGGGTGCTCCGACCGATCAGGAGCTCGTCACGCTCCTCTTCCAGTATGGCCGCTACCTGATGATCAGCGGTTCGCGCGAGGGTGGTCAGCCCCTCAACCTGCAAGGTATCTGGAACAAGGATCTCATCCCCTCGTGGAACTCGGGCTACACGGCCAACATCAATATCGAGATGAACTATTGGCCCTCGGAGGTGGCCAACCTCTCGGAGTGCCACCTGCCCTTCCTCGAGATGATCAAGGAGTGCGCCGAGACGGGCCGCGAGACGGCGCGCGGGATGTACCACCGTCGCGGCTGGGTGGGTCACCACAACTGCTCGATCTGGCGCGAGACCTACCCCAACGATGGCGGTGCCGCCACGGTCTTCTGGCCGATGATGGGTGCCTGGTTCTCGTCGCACCTTTGGGAGCACTACGCCTATACGGGGGACAAGGAGTTCCTCACGAAGGAGGCTTACCCCGTGATGAAGGGGGCTTCGGAGTTCTTCCTCGACTGGATGATTCAGGACAAGGATGGTCACTGGATCACCCCCGTCAGCACCTCGCCCGAGAATCTCTTTATCGTGCCGGGCACGGATCAGGCCTGCGGTGTTTCGCAAGGTTCGACAGGCGATATGTCGATGATCCGCGAACTCTTCACGCGCACCGTAGCAGCTGCCGAGGTGGCCGGTGTCGATGCCCCGTTCTGCGATACGCTGCGTAACCGCCTGCAAACGATGCTCCCCTTCCGCGTGGGTGCTTTCGGTCGCCTGCAGGAGTGGAACAAAGATTTCATGGATCAGGATATCCACCACCGCCACGTCACACACCTCGTGTCGCTCTACCCCTTCGGGCAGATCAACCCCTCGACCCCCGAGCTCTTTGCAGCTGCCCGCAAAACGCTGGAGATTCGTGGTGACGAAGCCACGGGCTGGTCGAGCGGCTGGAAGATCAACCTTTGGGCACGCCTCCTGGATGGCGAGCGCGCCTACAAGCTCATCGGTACGCTGCTGCGTCCCGTCGGCTTCGGCCCCGAACAGGAGCAATCGTCGGGTGGCGGCGTCTATATGAACCTCTTCGATGCCCATCCCCCCTTCCAGATCGATGGTAACTTCGGTCTGACGGCCGGTGTCTGCGAGATGCTGATGCAGAGCCACGAGGGGAAGATTCGCCTCATGCCCGCCGTGCCGACCGCTTGGCGCACGGGTTCGATTCGCGGTCTGAAGGCGCGTGGCGGTTACACGATCGACATGGCGTGGAGCGACGGCAAGATCACCGAGCTGAAGATTCACTCCGCCACGGGCAAGCGCTGCGAAGTAATCTCCGCCTGGCCGCTGCCCGCTGCAGATCCCTTTGTCAATTGCCAATAATTAACTAAACCACTATACCATGAAAAAACAATTCCTTTTGGGTGCCCTGCTGCTCGCAGGTCTTCTTTGGACACCGAGCGCCGAGGCACAGCAGGTTATCGAGGCAACGCCCGAGACCTTCAACGAAGCGGTTGCGACCCTTCGCAAGGCTGTAAAGAAGCAGAAAGAGGATGTCGAGTTGCGCCTGCATGGCGGCACGTACTACCTCGCCAAACCGCTCGTGATCGACGAGTCGCTGGGTGGCAAGAACGGCAACAGCGTGAAGATCGCCTCCGTCAAGGGCGAAGAGGCCATCCTGAGCGGTGGTGTCGAGATCAAGGGCTGGGAGCAGGTACATGGCAACCTCTACAAGGCTCCGTTCCAGTATGACAAGAAGCTCCGCACGCTCATCGTCGGCGGCAAGCGCGCCCGCATGGCCGGTATGAATGTACCGGTAAAGGCACAAGGTAGCTACGGCGAAGTGGAGATCACGGGCGAGGAGCCGTGGGCTTTCGGCGCCGGCAAGGCGGTCAAGGGCATTCTCTTCGAGCAGAGCGCCGAGGTGATGCCGTTCCGCAATCCGGAGGATGTGGAGCTGATCCAGAACAACGTGTGGACCGAGAAGATCCTCTGCGTAGCCGGTATCCAGAAGTGGGGCAAGCAGATCGCCATCGAGCTGCAGCAGCCCTATGGTGCCATCCTCACATCGCTGGCCTGGGCCGCCAAGATGAAGTTCGAGGGTGAGTTCCTAATCCGAAACGCCTTTGAGTTGCTGGACGAGGCCGGTGAGTTCTATTTCGACCGTGCCGCCCAGACGATCTACTACATGAGCCATGGCGAGAACCTGGCCGATGTCGAGGTAATCGCTCCGATGACCGAGGGCCTGGTACGCATCCAGGGTTCGAGCTGCGCTTCGAACGTGGAGAACGTAACGCTCGAGAATCTGACCTTCTCTTATGACACGTGGAACCTGATGGAGGTAGCCGGTTCGCGCGGCTTCGGCGGCATCCAGTCGCTGGGCCTGGCCACGAAGTACATCCCTTCGGGCAACTGGCACCCCACGAAATACAACAGCGTCGATGTTCCCGAAGGCACGATCCAAATCGAGAATGCCACGGGTATCCGCATCCTGCGTAATAAGTTCCTCCACCTCGGTTCGGCCGTGACGGTCAACATGGCCAACGACGTAACCAACTCGGAGGTGATGGGCAACTTCTTCAACGACTGCCTGGGTAACGCCGTAGCCGTAGGCCATCCGCAGCACTACGAGATCGGTGATGGCGACGAGGGTGCCGTCTATGCACCGGGCATCGAGGGTCTGTGCGAGCAGATCAACATCTCGAACAACCTGATCCGCAACGTATCGCTCGACTTCCGCCAGGTGGAGGCTATCGTCGGCTTCTTCTGCAAGAGCGTGAAGATCGACCACAACGATATCTATGGCACACCGTATGGCGCCATCGCCCTCGGTTGGTGGTGGGGCAATGCCGGCATTCCCGAGTCGAAGAACGCCGGTAACAACTCGATCAGCTACAACCGTTGCGGCCACACGCACACGATGCTCACCGACGGCGGTATTATCTACATGCTCGGTCGCCAGCCGGGTTCGGTAGCTCGCCGCAACTACGTATTCGATGGTCCGCGTTGCATCTATCCCGATGACGGTTCGTCGGGCTGGCTCATCGAAGAGAACTTCGTCGTAAGCCTCTATCAGCTCTGGCTGCACCTGGATTCGGACCGCAACTACGACATCCTGATCCGCAACAACCACGTCAAGGACAACCGCTTCTGCAACAGCGGTAACGGTACGATCGTCGAGGGTACGAAGATCTACCGCAACATTCCCTTCGGCGACGAGGCCCTGGCCATCCAGGACGCTTCGGGTCTGAGCCACGAGTACCACGATCTGATGCCGCGCCGCGAGTATGACCCGATCATGGTCATCCCGACCGTAGGTGCCAAGCGCAAGGCGGTATTTTAACAAATTCAAAATTTAGAATTCAAAATTAAAGATTCGAGATAGCATGAAGATTTTTCGTTCTCTGCTGGTGAGCATGCTCGCGCTGTTCACCCTCTCGGCCACCGCGTCGAGCCACTATAAGGCAGCTCCCTACCGCGTCATCAAGGGCGGTAAGAGCTTCACGACCACCCTCTACACCAACCCCTTCAGCGGTTCGGATCGCAGCGTGCTGCAGCTCGCTACGGAGCTCGACGGCTTGCAGGGTTTCCGCCTCGCCATCAACAAGCAGGGCGAGATGCAGCCCGCCACGGTGGAGTTACAGTTCCAGCGCTCGGGTAATCTGCTCGTAGCCGCCACCTCGCAGGAGGCCATCGAGGCCCTCTCGTTCGGCAAGGGTAAACTCAACGCCACGCCCGCACTGAAGCGCGCCCTGCGCATCACGGAGTGCAAGGTGATGGACATCTACGCCGTTCGCTACTCGGCCGGCAAGCAGACGATCACGATTCCCGAGGGAGTCAAGGGCCAGGTAGCCGTCGTTGGTTACACGTCGGCCACGAAGTTCTCGGAGCGCGACCAGGAGCTGGAGACGGGCGAGGACTACCCCGCCTTCGTGATCGAGGGCTTCTCGGAGAAACCCGCCCTGTTTGAGATCATCGGTGGTCAGGACGACCCCGTGGTGAATGAGGGTATGCCCGGTACGGAGGGCATCCAGGGTGGTTTCGAGGGCGGCCAGATGATCAAGGTCGGCGACACCTACCACATGTTCCCCACCGAGCGTGCCGGTGAGATTGGCGAGCCTGCCCGCTACGACCGCATCAAGACCCGCATCGGCCACTGGACGAGTAAGGACGCCATCCACTGGGAGCGTCAGTCGACCCTCTACCAGTCGAGCGGTAAGTATGCCATTTCGCACTACGACCACCCGATGAACGACCGCCGTGCCGCCATTTGGTCGTACATGCCGATCTTCAACAAGGAGAAGAATCGCTGGCAGGGTCACTACCTGGCCTACACCTGCGACTTCGACGTTGCCCCCAACCACTCGTTCGGCCGCATCTGGCGTTGTGAGTCGGTAGTCGAGGGTATCGAGGGTATCGGTGGTCCGTACCGCGACTGCGGCATCGTCATCGAGCCGGGACTCGACAGCCAGCTCTGGGAGGGCCGTCAGGGCGTTGCTTCGTTCTTCCCCTACCAGGTAGGCGATAAGTGGTACGGCTTTATCAGCGGTGCGTATCCCTACAAGACCAAGGCCGACTACCCCTTCGGTGGCAAGCCGACCCATTGGTATGTAGGTCTGGCCGAGTCGGACAACCTCGAGGGCCCCTTCACGCGCATGAAGGAGATCAATCCCATCACCTCGATTCACCCCCGTTTCGTGGAGAACCCGATCGTATCGCAGCTCCCGAATGGTGTTTACATCGCCGTATTTGACGGTGGTCCGGAGTGGCTGAAGCTGCCGAACATGATCGCCTATACCCTCTCGAAGGATGGTATCCACTGGAGCGAGGCTCACTATCTGCCGATCGACACGAAGGTCAAGAAGTGGTGGCACACGATGCGTACCCCGCTGGGTCTGATTCCCGAGGGTGACGGCATCTACACGATTGTCTACGCAGCCATCAACAACGACATGCGCTTCCACCCGATGGGTATGGTGCAAGTGAAGCTCGACAGCAAGGTGCTGGAGGAGATTACGAAGAATCTGTAAAAACGACCATAACAATGAGTAAGAGAAAGTATGCGGGTGTAGTAGTTCCAATGGCTACACCCGTCAAAGAGGGATCGGTCGATCTGGAGGCCGTAAAGCGCATCATCCGTTCGTTTGTCGAGGCGGGTGTTGATGTACTCGTGATGGGTACGACGGGCGAGGGTAATCTGGTCGCCCAAGGCGAAGGAATCGACATGGTACACACGGCCGTCGAGGCTGCCGAGGGTAAGATCACGATCTATGCCGGTGTGACGGGTCTGTGCCTGAAGGAGCAGATTTCGCAGATCGAGGGCTTTGCCCGTGCCGGTGCCGATGTAGCTGTGGCCATTCTGCCGAGCTACTACGCCCTCGATGAGGAGCAGATGGTCGCCTACTATACGGAGCTGGCTGACGCCTCGCCGCTGCCCGTAATGCTCTACAACATCCTGGCTACGACCCACCTCTCGATCCCCGTAGAGGCGGTTCGCAAGCTCGCTGCCCACCCCAACATCGTGGGTCTGAAGGACTCGGAGCGCGACCTGGAGCGCATGACGCAGTGCATCGCCATCAAGAACGAAGCGGAGGATTTCGCCTACTTCTGCGGCTGGGCAGCTCAGTCGGCTCACTCGCTGGAGTTGGGTGCCGACGGCATCGTCCCCTCGACGGGTAACTTCGTACCGAAGCACTTCCAAAAGCTCTATGAGGCCGCCGTGGCTTGCAACATGGAGGAGGCAAACCGCCTGCAGCAGCTCACCGACGAGATGGCCAAGGTCTATCAGCAGGGCCGCCCCCTGGGTAAGCAGTTGGCCGCCCTGAAGTGCATCATGCAGCAGCAGGAGCTCTGCGAGCTGGATATGTTGCCGCCGCTGAGCAAACTCTCGGAGGAGGAGTACAAAACCATCCGCGAGCAGATTGCCCAATTTGACCTAAACATGTAACCAACCTAAAAATCCAAACTTTCAAGAAACCACTATGCATTGGATAGATATCACGCTGGTCATAGCCAGCATCGTGTTTGTGATGCTCTTCGGTCTTCGATTTGCTCACAAGCAGGACTCGACCAACAGCTACTTTGCCGCAGGCGGCTCGGTGCCGGCCTGGGCAATCGGCATGTCGATCTTCGCCACACTGATTTCATCGGTTACGTTCCTCGCCTACCCGGGTGCCGCCTACGGTGGCAGCTGGATTCTGCTGGTGCAGGGCTTGATGGTGCCGATCGTACTGGTGGGTATGATCTGGTTTATCGTACCCCTCTTCCGTAAGGCCATCAAGCTATCGACCTACGAGTATTTCGAGCGTCGCTTCGGCTTCGGAGCCCGTCTCTATGGCTCGATCGCCTTCCTCTTGACCCACTTCTCGAAGCTCGGTACAGTCTTCTTCCTCGTATCGCTCGCCATCTCGCAGTTCATGGGCTGGGACATCTACATGGTGATCATCGTGATCGGTATCGCCGTGACGTTCATCACGCTGATTGGTGGTATGGAGGCGGTGATCTGGATGGATGTGATCCAGGGCTTCATCCTCATCGTAGGTGGTATCATCTGTACGGCCCTGCTGCTCTTCACCCCCGAAGGCGGCCCGTCGGCCGTTTGGGAGGTGGCCATGCGCGACAACATGATCAACGTGGGCGAGTTCCATTGGAGCTTCGTCGAGCTGACATTCTGGGTAATGGCCATCAACGGTGTCTTCTACGCCATTCAGAAATATGGCACAGACCAGACGATCGTACAGCGCTACCTCACGGCCAAGGATGACCGCTCGGCCAAGCGCGCCGCCTACATCGGTGTACTGACCAGCGTACCGGTTTGGACGCTCTTCATGTTCATCGGTACGTGCCTCTACGCCTACTACCAGATTGAGGGTGCCGAGGCAGTAGCCGGTATGAAGGCCGACGAGGTATTCCCCTACTTCATCGCTACGGAGCTGCCGATCGGCGTGAAAGGTCTGATCATCTCGGCGCTGGTGGCAGGTGCCATCTCGTCGCTCGACTCGGATTTGAACTGCTTCGCCGCAATCGGTGTGCAGGACTACTACGTGCGTTTCCGTCCCGAGAGCACCGATCGTCAGCGCCTGGTATTGGGTCGTTGGATCGTCGGCATCGCCGGCCTGGCTTCGATCGGTATCGCCTCGATCTACGCCTTCTGGGGTGGCGAGGGTATCCTCGGCGTATTGTTTGGCCTCTACGCCATCTTCTCGTCGGGTATCGTAGGTCTGTTCCTGTTGGGTCTTTTGGTCAAGCGTGCCAACAAGCAGGGGCTGTGGGTCGGTCTTGTGGCCTGCATCCTCTTCACGGCCTACGCCGTACTGACCTCGTCGAAATTCACGATCGACGGCGAGAAGCAGATCCTGCTCGATCTTGGTGCCTGGAACTTTACGCACCATAAATATATGTTGGGTGTCTACAGCCACCTGATTGTATTCTTTGTTGGTTGGGCCGCTTCGTACCTCTTCCCCAAGAAGGAGGTGGATGACAGCCTGACAATTTATGGTTATTTGAAGGAGCGCAAGGCCGCAAAATAAGACAAAACATGAAATTGATTACCTTACAACAACCCTCGCGCATCGTTTTGGGCGAGGGTGCAGCCGAACGCTTTGCCGAGGAATTCGCTGCGCACGGCTTTCAACGACTCTTCCTGCTTACGGCACCGCCGATCCGCCCGCTGATTGAGGGCATCCTCCAAAAGATCGAAGCTGCGGGTGCCGAGGTCAAGATCTACGACCGCATCACGGCCGAGCCGGCACTGGATGAGGTGGTAGGCATCATCGATGAGGCCCGCTCGTTCGGTGCCGACAGCGTCGCCGGTATCGGAGGTGGCTCGGTGCTCGACACGGCCAAGATTGTGGCCGCTTTCCTCAAGAGCAAGCAACAGGTGGCCGACTGTTTCGGCACGGGCCTGATCAAGGAGCGCGGCGTATGGTGCGCCTGCCTGCCGACCACGTCGGGTACGGGTAGCGAAGTTTCGCCCAACGCCATTCTGCTGGATCGCGCCGAAAAGCTCAAGAAGGGCATCGTAAGCCCCTATCTCCTAGCCGACGCCGCCTACATCGATCCGCTGCTGACGCTCACCGTACCGGCCAAGATCACGGCCGAGACGGGCATGGATGCTCTCTCGCACTGCATCGAGAGCTTCACGAACCGTCATGCGCACCCCGTGGTGGATGCCTACGCCCTGCAGGGCATTGAGCTCATCGCCAAGAACCTGGAGCGCGCCGTAAAGAACGGACAGGATCGGGAGGCACGTGCTGCCCTTTCGCTCGGTAGCTACTACGGCGGCTTGTGCCTCGCTCCGGTGAATACGGCAGCCGTACACGCCCTTTCGTATCCGCTCGGAGGCGAGTATCACATCTCACACGGCTTGGCGAACGCCATCCTGCTGCCGCCCGTGATGCGCTTCAACCTGGAGTCGAACCTCGAGAAGCACGCCGCCATCGCTCGCGCCATGGGTGTCGATTGCGAGGGTCTTACGACCGAGGAGGCAGCCAAGAAGGGTGTCGAGTTCGTAGCCGAGCTGGCTACGCGCTGCGGCATTCCCGCTACCCTCACCGAGCTGGGTATTCCGCAGGACAAGGTAGAGGAGCTGGCCGATGCCGCGATGAAGGTGACGCGCCTGTTGGTGAACAACCCCCGCGAGGTGACGCGCGAGGATGCCATTGCAATCTATCACGAATTATACTAAAACTGACGATGAATAATTTACCGATTTTAGCCATTACGATGGGTGATCCCGCGGGTGTAGGCCCCGAGATTATCGCCATGTCGCTCGCCCAGGAGTATCCCTATACGGTTTGCCGCCCCGTGGTGGTGGGCGATGCCAAGATGATGGAAATGGGCGTGAAGTCCGCCAAGGTAGAGCTCAAGGTACGCTCGATCGAAAAGGTAGCCGATGCGCAGTATGAGCGCGGCGTGATCGATGTGCTGGATCTGAAGCTGATCGACCCCACGACCTTCGCTTACGGCGAGGTACAGGCACAGTGTGGCCATGCCGCCTTTGAGGCGGTACGCACGGCCATCGAGCTGGCCATGAAGGGCGAGGTGGATGGTACGGTCACAGCACCGCTCAACAAGGAGGCGCTGCATGTAGCCGGTCACAACTTTGCCGGCCACACGGAGATCTACGCCCACTACACCGACACGAAGAAGTATGCCATGCTGCTGGCCGACGATAAGATGCGTGTGATCCACGTATCGACCCACGTTTCGCTGCGCGAGGCGTGCGATCGCGCCAAGAAGGAGCGCGTCATCGCCGTAACGGAGCTGATCCGCGAGGCGTGCCTCAGCTTCGGAATCGAGAACCCGAAGATCGGCATCGCAGGTCTGAACCCCCACGCCGGCGAGGGTGGTCTGTTCGGTGATGAGGAGATCCGCGAGATCATCCCCGCCATTGAGGAGATGAAGGCCAAAGGGTGGAACGTGGATGGTCCCGTGCCGCCCGATTCGTTGTTCTCGCGTGCCCGTTCGGGTCAGTTCGACGGTTGCGTGGCGATGTATCACGACCAGGGCCACATCGCCTTCAAGGTAGGTGGCTTCGAGTGGGATCGTGAGACGCAGCGCATGGTGGCCGTGAAGGGCGTGAATATCACGCTTGGTCTGCCGATTATCCGTGTTTCGGTTGACCACGGCACCGCCTTCGACGTAGCAGGTAAGGGTATCGCCAACCCCGATGCACTCCTCATGTCGATCGAGTACGCCGCTTTGATGGCCAAAAACCGCAAGCAGTAAACCGATTCCGCACGATGCGAACGTATGTGATTGCCGATGACCTGACGGGGGCTGCCGAGATTGCCGGAGTGGCCCACCGTTTGGGTTGTCGTGTGCGCCTGACGACCACCGTCGAGCCGCTCCGTCAGGAAGATGAGGTGGTGGTGCTGGCCACCGACACCCGCTCGATGCACCGGGAGGAGGCACTTCGCTTTACGCACGAGGTGGTTACAGCAATGGCTCGTCTCGGTGTGCGCCCCGACCGACTCTTTAAGAAGACCGACTCGGTGTTGCGCGGCCACGTGCGAGGCGAATTGGAGGCGTTGCAACCATTGGGCTATCGTCAGGCGCTACTGCTTCCGGCCAACCCCTCGAAGGGGCGAGTGATCCGCCGCCGCATCTACACGATCGGAGGCACTCCCCTCTCGCGTACACTCTTTCGCCACGATCCCGAATTTCCCGCCACAACATCCGACGTGGTGCGCCTTGTAGGGGGCGGTGCACCTTATATCACGACACGCACGCGCCGCAAAACGCTTACCGAAGGTATCACGCTGGGCGAGGTGGGCTCGATGGAGGATTTGCAGTGGTTCGTAACTCGATTCGATGCTCCTGAGGTCGTCATGGCCGGCAGTGCCGACCTCTTTCAATGCCTCCTGGAGCACCACGGCAAGCGGGCGATTGCTCGCACCCCATTTGCCGGATTGGGCAATCGTCGTACGTTGATCGTGCTGGGCAGCACGGCCCGCCATAACCTCTTGGAAGAGCCCTTCTTTCAGCGCAACTGCGTCGCTCGCTGCCCGATGCCCGATGAGGTCTTTGCGGGAGGTTCGACCGAGGCGTGGATTGCCGAGGCACACCGTTTGACGGCTGAAGCCGACTCACTCCTGCTCCGCATTCCACAGCAGATTTCGCACGATGAGGGGCATGCCCTGCGCCTGCGCCATCAGATGGCCGAGACGGTCTTGGCACTCGTTTGCGAGGGACGATTTGAGGAGATCGTGATCGAGGGCGGAGCAACCGCCTTCACCATCCTGCATGGACTGCAATGGAGCGAACTCACGATTGCCGATGAGATTGCACCCGGCGTGGTGCGCCTCTGCCACGCAGCAAGCGGCACTCACCTGAGCTTCAAGCCCGGCAGCTATCCCTGGGGCAAGTGCTTCTGCTAAAATCTCGTTCACGAAAACCAAAAAGAGTCCTGCGGGGCTCTTTTTTTATGCGCTTCCACACGGATCAACCCACAAAAAACAAGAGAGCGGGGTGCCTCACGGCGCTCCGCTCCCTCTCGCTTATAGTTTGATTGGTAAGGTCTAATCCTCGTCCTCGTCGGTGTAAGCCTTGAGAAGTTTATCCTGTACGTCAACCGGAACCTGCTCGTACGAAGCGAACTTCATCGAATAGGTTGCCGAACCCGACGTCAGCGACGACAAGGTGGTCGAGTAGCGATAGAGCTCGGCCAGAGGCACCGTAGCGCTCAGGCGATCGAAGCCCTTATCCGACTCCATACCCAGGATCATGGCGCGGCGGTTCTGCAGGTCAGACATCACCGAACCCATATACTCGCTCGGAACGAGCACCTCCACGTTGTAGATCGGCTCCATGATCTTCGGGCCGGCGTTGCGGAAGGCCTCCTTGAAGGCGTTACGGGCAGCCAGCTTGAACGAGATCTCATTCGAATCTACCGGGTGCATCTTACCGTCGTAGATCACGACGCGAATATCGCGAGCGTACGAACCCGTCAGCGGGCCCTCGTCCATCTTCTCCATGATACCCTTCAGGATGGCGGGCATGAAGCGGGCGTCGATAGCGCCACCTACGATAGCCGAGTAGAACTGGAGCTTACCACCCCAAGCCATATCGTACTCCTCCTTATTCTTCACGTTTACGACCATCTCACCCTTGCCGGGAATCTTGTAGTTCTTCGGCTCGGGCATACCGTCGTAGTACGGCTCCACGATCATGTGAACCTCACCAAACTGACCGGCACCACCCGACTGCTTCTTGTGACGATAGTCGGCCTGAGCCACCTTCGTAATGGTCTCACGATAGGGAATCTTCGGAGCGATATAATCATAGGCGATCTTGTTCTCGGCGAGAATACGCGAACGCAGGATGTTCAGGTGGTGCTCACCCTGACCCTGGACAATGGTCTGCTTGAGCTCCTTCGAGTAGTCAACCAGGATCGTGGGATCCTCGTTCTTGGCATCGTTCAAGATCTTACCCAGCTTCTCCTCATCCGACTGCTCCTTGCACTTGATAGCGGCACGGTAGCGCGGCTCGGGGAATACGATCGGCTCGATCGTCACGGGAGCTGCGGGGGCTGCCAGCGTATCGTTGGCCTTCGTGCCCTTGAGCTTCACGGTGCAACCGATATCACCGGCCGACAGCTCGGTCACCTTCACGCGGTTCTTACCAGCTACGGCGAAGAGCTGCGAGATCTTCTCCTTGTTCTGCGTACGGGTATTTACCACCTCGGCGCCCTCGGTAATCTTACCACGGATCACGCGGAAATAGGTAATCTCACCGATGTGCTGCTCAACCTGGCTCTTGAATACAAATGCTACTGCGGGAGCCGTCTCGTCTGCTAACACCTCCGAGCCATCGGTTGCGAGGAATGCAGGAGCCTTCAGCGGGCCGGGAGCCACATTGATGATGAACTCCATCAGACGCTTCGTACCGATGTCGCGCTTACCACTTGCGCAGAAGATCGGCATCACTTCACGGTTCGCTACACCAATCTTCAGACCGGCGCGGATGTCGTCCTGCGTCAGCGTACCCTTATCGAAGTAGAGTTCCATAAGAGCCTCGTCGTGCTCGGCAGCCATCTCGACCAGCTCGCGGTTCAGCTCCTGGGCCTTCTCGAGCTCCTCAGCCGGAATCTCCAACTCCTCGCGGTGACCGTCGTGGTCCTTGAAGCGGTACATCTTCATCAGCAGTACGTCGATAAAGGCGTTGAACTCCGTACCCTGGTTTACGGGATATTGTACGATGACGGGCTTCACGCGCGAAGCGGCCTTGATCGACTCAAAAGCAGCCTCGAAGTTAGCCTTATCGTTGTCGAGCTGGTTGATCACACCGATTACCGGCTTGTTCAACAGACGGGCATAACGAGCCTGAATCTCGCTACCTACCTCCCAACCGTTGGCGGCATTGAAGCAGAATACACCTACGTCACCTACCTTGAAGGCCGAGAAGAGGCTACCACAGAAGTCATCCGAACCCGGGCAGTCGATGATGTTGAGCTTGCGCTCCATGAATTCGGTGAAAAGGATGGTCGAATAGATCGAGCGCTTGTATTCATGCTCGATATCCGTGTTATCCGAGAGCGTGTTGTTCGTCTCGATACTACCCCTGCGGTCGATCACTTTACCTTCATAAGCCATCGCTTCGGCAAGGGTAGTTTTTCCCGAGCCGGGCGCACCAATCAGAACGATGTTCTTAATCTCTTTTGCTGAATAGTTTTTCATATAGATTCGTTTTAAGGTTTTCGATAAATCGTTTTACGGACTATAAAATTACAAAAAAATCGACAAAAGCAAGGCAGAAACAGAAAAAATCGCCCGAATGGAGCGATTTTTTCTACTGACAAGGTGCTTAAGGCTATTTACCAACCACCGTTTCGAGTTCCTCAACCGTTACCGGAATCTTCTTCTCGCCACCAATCATGCGGTTGCCCGTTTCGGTCACGATGAGGTCGTCCTCGATGCGGATGCCGCCGAAGTCGTAGTAATCGAGCAGGCGATCGTAATCGACAATGCCCTTGTACAACCCTTCGGACTTGCACTTCTCGATCAGGGCAGGGATGAAGTAAAGGCCCGGCTCGTCGGTGAGGATTGTACCCTCCTCCAGGCGCCAGGTAGCACGGTGGATGCAGGTGGCCGACTTGGCGGCACGGTCGGCAATCGACGAGAAGTCGAAGGAGCGCTCGCCCATCGCCTCGCAATCGTGCACATCCATACCGAGACCATGGCCCAGGCCGTGGGGCATGAGCATCGTCATCGCACCCGCCGCTACGGCATCCTCAGCCGTTCCGTGCAGCAGACCCAGGCCGATGAGCCCCTCGGCCAACGTGAGGTAGGAGGCGCGGTGCACCTCGGTATACATCATGTGGGGAGCTACGAGGTTGGCCACATCGTCGTGGGCCTTCAATACTATATTATATATGTCGCGCTGCTTGTCGGTAAATTTACCGCTCACGGGATAGGTACGCGTGTGGTCCGAGCAGTAACCGCTCAGGGTCTCGCCACCGCCATCAACCAAAAGCAGACGACCCGCCTCCAGCACGCCGTCGCAATTCAGGTTGTGGAGCGTCTCGCCATGCTGCGACACGATCGTCGGAAACGACACGCCCTGGCCATGCGCCTTCACGATACCCTCCACGGCACCTGCGATCTCGCGCTCGATGACACCCGGGCGACACATCTTCATCGCCAGCGTGTGCATCGCGTAACCCAGCTCGAAGGCCTTCTCCATCTCGGCGATCTCCTCCTCGGACTTCTTCTCGCGCATCTCGGCCACCGCCATCATCAGATCGACCGACTTATAATCGTGCAGCTTGGCGGCGTTGTAGCCCAGGAGCTCCATGAGTTGCAGTTTCGTCTCGCCACGATAGGGGGGCAGGTAGTGGATACGGCGACCCAGGCGGATAGCCTCGGCGAGGTGATCAGCGATCGTCGCGAAGGGATAGGTCTTCTCGACACCCACCTCGGCGCCCATTTCGTGAAGCGTCGGCTGCGGGCCGGTCCAGATGATATCCTCCACCGTGAAGTCGTCGCCATAGAGCGCAGCCTCGCCCGTCTCGGCATCGATCAAACCCATCAGGGTCGGGGTATTGAGGCCGAAGTAGTAGCGGAAGGTGGAGTCCTGGCGGAAGTAATAGGCATTGTTGGGGTAGTTATTGGGCGAGAAGGTGTTGCCGGGGATCAGAATCAGTCCCTGACCAATCTTCTCACAAAGCGTCTTGCGACGGGCGATGTAGGTCGAAGGTGCAAACATAGCTATCGTTTTTTAATCAATAATTCATTTTTATTTCATGCGAGTTTCGGCACTGCCTACTCCTCGGTGGGGACAAACTTATAGAGTTGGTCACCACGGCGAATCAACTCCGTGGTACGAATGGCGCAGAGCTGACCCTGCTCCACGCGACGCGTAATCTCGCCATCGGGGCCGTGCAACTCCTCGCACTTCTGCTCCACGACACCCGTCGTCGGGCCGAGGAAGAAGATCTCTTCGGTCACCTCCAGCGGAGCCGCCTCCACCAGCACCTCGGCTACCGAGATCTTCTTGTAAAAGTTGACCACCTTGCCCACATAGACCTTGCGGCGCGTGGCGGCCGATCCGTAGTGTTCGCTATGCTCAGCCACAGGGCGTCCGGCATAGTAACCCTCCCAGAAGCCGCGGTTGAAGACCGTCCGCAGCTGCTCCTTCAGTTCAGCAACCGACGTAGGATTGTATTCGCCGCTTTCGATCAGGCGCAGGGCGCGGTCGTAGCTCTCCACCACACGCTTTACGTACTCCGCACCGCGGGCACGTCCCTCGATCTTGAGCACCTTCACGCCACTTTGGATGAAGCGATCCAGAAAGTCGATCGTGCAGAGATCTTTGGGCGAGAGGACATAGCGGCCGTCCACATCGAGTTCGGCCCCCGTCTCCTTATCGCGAACCGTATATTTACGGCGGCACAACTGGCGACAAGCGCCACGATTGGCCGAGCAATTCGTCTCATAGAGCGAAAGGTAGCACTTGCCCGAGATCGACATGCAGAGTGCGCCGTGGGCGAACATCTCGATCTCGACCAACTCCCCCTTCGGACCACGGATATCGTTCTCGACGATCTCGCGGTGAATCGCAGCGACCTGCTCCAGGGTCAACTCGCGTGCCAAAACCACCGTATCGGCCCACTGGGCAAAGAACTTCACCGCCTCGGAATTCGAGATATTGCTCTGGGTCGAGATATGCACCTCCTGCCCGATACGACGGGCGTAGAGGATGGCCGCCATATCGGTGGCAATGATGGCATCCACCCCTTCGCGGCGAGCGCGATCGATCACCTCCTGCATCGTGCGGAGTTCATCTTCATAGACCACCGTATTGACCGTCAGGTAGGCCTTCACCCCTGCCGCATGAGCCGTGGCGACGATCTTCGCTAAGTCGTCGAGCGTAAAGTTGGCCGCCGAGGCCGAACGCATGTTGAGTTTCCCGACCCCGAAATAGACCGAGTCGGCACCCGCCTCAATGGCAGCGGCGAGCGCCTCGTACGACCCCACGGGGGCCATCAATTCAATGTCGCTTCGCTTCATTGACAATTCAAATTAAGGTTATGTCGTTCGTGCAACTTGCAAAAACTAATTTTGAATTCCAAATTCTAAATTTTGAATTTACTTGTTACGCCCCATGAGACTCTTGGCATACTCGCGCAACGGCTCTACGCGGGCCGGATCGGCCTGCAGGTTGTCGAGTTGCGAGAGGGCACACTCGAAACGAATCGCGATCTGCACCTCCGTCAAATGGGGGATATCCAACTCATCGTACACCGCCTTGACACGGGCAATCTTCTCGGCTCGCGACAGACGCGCATCGAGGTGGGTCGAGCGCAGCACCTCACGCTGCTCCTCGTTAGCACGGCTCATGGCCGTAATCATCAGGTAGGTTTTCTTACCCTCCAGAATATCACCACCGATCGCCTTGCCGAGTCGCTCATCACCATAGCTGTCGAGCAGATCATCCTGCAGCTGGAAGGCCAAGCCCAACTCGATCGCGAAGCGGCGCAACGCCTTGCAATCCTCCTTCGAGGCACCACCCAGCATGGCACCGATCACCACAGCACCGGCCAGCAACACCGAGGTCTTCAGTTCGATCATCCGCATATACTCCACGACCGAAACCTTCTGCTTGGTCTCAAAATCCATATCATATTGCTGACCCTCACACACCTCCATTGCCGTCTCCGAGAAGACCGTAAGGATCGAACGCAGATCCTCCGTCTGGGTGCGGCCGAGGAGTTGATACGCCTCGATCATCATCGCATCACCCGACAGAATGGCCACATTTTTGCCCCACTTGGCAAAGACCGAGGGCTTACCGCGACGCAGCAGGGCATTGTCCATGATATCGTCGTGCAGGAGCGTAAAGTTGTGGAAGACCTCAATGGCAGCCGCGGCCGGCAGCGCACGTTGATAATCTTCGGCAAAAAGCCCGTACGAGAGCATCAACAGCACCGGACGCAGGCGCTTACCACCACCCTGCATCGAGTACGAAATCGGGGTATAGAGCAGTTCCGGCTCGGCAGGCATCTCCAGCTGTGCCAGGTAATTTTCAACCAAATCGAGTAATTTTTCAGCGTGTTGCATCTTCCAAAAAGCCTTGTAAGGTTTGAATTCTGAGCCAAATTTAGGAAAAATCTTTGTTCCTGCCGAATTTTGCTGTAACTTTGGTGTCAGAAAAATTGTTTTTAAGAAAAAATTTCCATGAAAAAACTCGCCATAGGCATCGACATCGGCGGCATCAACACCGCCTTCGGATTGGTCGACGAGCAGGGTGACCTGTTTGCCGAATCAGTCATTTCGACCCGCAAATATCCCTACGTAGAGGACTACCCCACCTACGTCAACGACCTTGCGCAAGCCATCCGTGCACTGATTAAGAGCCTTTCGTTTGAATTTACGCTGGTCGGCATCGGCATCGGTGCTCCCAATGCCAATATCTACTCGGGCATGATCGAGCAGCCGGCCAACCTCTGGAAGTTCCGCGAGGAGGAGACCGACCGCAACGAGCAGCGCCGCCTCTTCCCCCTGGCCGAAGATCTATCGAAGGCTTTTGGCGGGGTTAAGGCGCTCATCACCAACGACGCCAACGCCGCCACGATCGGCGAGATGGTCTATGGCAATGCCAAAGGGATGAAGGACTTCATCATGATCACCCTCGGCACGGGGCTCGGTTCGGGCTTTGTGGCCAACGGCAAGATGATCTACGGCCACGATGGCTTTGCCGGTGAGTTCGGCCACGTGATCGCAGAGCGTGATGGTCGTGTCTGTGGTTGTGGTCGCAAGGGTTGCCTGGAAACCTACGTATCGGCTACGGGTATCAAGCGCACGGCCTTCGAGTTGATGTCCACGATGCCCGATCGCAGTCGTCTGCGCGAGATCCCCTTCTCGGAGTTTGATTCGGCCATGATTTCGGCTGCCGCCGAGGAGGGTGACCCGATTGCCCGCGAGTGCTTCCGCCTCACGGGCGAGCGCCTGGGTCGCGCATTGGCTGATGCCGTGACGGTTACCTCGCCCGAGGCAATCTTCCTCTTTGGCGGTTTGGCCAAAGCCGGCAAGTGGATTTTCGAGCCGACGGCCCACTACCTGGAGGAGAACCTCATGTTTGCCTACAAGAACAAAGTCAAACTGCTGCCGAGTGGTATTCAGGGCAAGAATGCAGCCATTCTGGGTGCGTCGGCTCTCATCTGGCAGGAGGAAGCATAATCCTGCCCCGAAATGGATACATTACAAGCCATCCTGCTCGGTATCGTGCAGGGGCTGACCGAATTTTTACCCGTCTCCTCGAGCGGTCACCTGCAAATTGCCAAGGAGCTGCTGGGGGTTGAGATCGAGCAGAACATCACCTTCGACGTGACGCTGCACGCCGCCACCGTATTGAGTACGATTGTCGTCCTGTGGTCGGAGTTGTGGCGGCTGATCAAGGGGTGCTTTTCGCGTCGCTTTAACGAAGAGCAGGCCTATGTGCTGAAGGTCATCCTCTCGATGATTCCGGCCGGTGTGGTCGGGGTGTTCTTTGCCGACGAGATCGAGGCGCTTTTTTCATCGCTTTGGTTCGTGGGACTCATGTTGCTGCTGACGGCCGCGCTATTGAGCTTCGCCTACTACGCCAAGCCGCGCCAAAAGAGCGATATCTCCTACCGTGACGCCTTCGTAATCGGCCTGGCGCAGGCTGCCGCCACGATGCCCGGTCTGTCGCGTTCGGGTTCGACGATCGCCACGGGTCTGTTGCTCGGTGACGAGAAATCCGCCGTGGCCCACTTCTCGTTTATCATGGTCATTCCGGTCATCTTGGGCAAGATGCTGCTCGATATCGTATCGGGCGAAATGGCCACAATGAGCGTTCCGACCGAAGCTCTTGTCAGTGGCTTTATCGCCGCCTTCATCTCCGGTGCGTTGGCCTGCCGATTCATGATCGAGATCGTCAAGCGCGGCCGCCTGATTTGGTTTGCCGCCTACTGCGCCATAGTGGGCTGCATCTGTCTGATTACAACACTCTAAGTATGGCATTCACTGAAGATTTACGCGGCATCAATTTCGAGGAGGGCTACATTGCCGTCATCGACAAACCGCTCTATTGGACCTCAGCCGACGTCGTGCGCAAGATCAAATATGCACTGCGCCGCTGCGGATACCGTAAAATCAAGATCGGACACGCCGGTACGCTCGACCCGCTGGCAACAGGCGTACTACTGGTCTGCATCGGTCGCGCCACGAAGATGGTCGATCAGCTCCAGGCCGAGGAGAAGGAGTATGTAGCCGACGTGCTATTCGGTGCCACCACCCCCAGCTACGACCGCGAGCACACGATCGACCACACCTATCCGTGGCGCCACATTACGCGCGAAAAACTCGACGAAGCACTCACCGCCTTACGTGGCGAACGACTCCAATCACCCCCGCTCTACTCGGCCAAGAAGGTCGAGGGTCTGCGCGCCTACGAAATCGCCCGCGCCGGCGAGACGGTGGAGCTGAAACAATCGCTGATCAACATCTACGACATGCAGGTGGAGACCTTTTCATTGCCCGATTTGCGCCTGCGCGTGCGCTGCAGCCGTGGCACCTACATCCGTTCGCTGGCCTACGAGATCGGTTGCGAAGTGCGAAGTGGCGCCCACCTGACGGCCCTCCGAAGAACGCGTAGCGGTGGCTTCACGGCCGAAAACGGATGGAATTTGACCGATTTTTTAGAAAAATTACAAGAACTTGAAACAAAATAGTCGTTTTTGCGTATTGTATTAGATTGTTTTTCACTAAAAGTCAAGCCAATCTATGAAACTTTCGCAATACGGATACGACTTTACGCCCGAAATGGCGCAATATCCGACCATCAACCGTGACGATTCGCGGCTGATGGTCGTTCATCGTTCAACCGGTGAGATCGAGCACCGCATCTTCAAGGACATCCTGGATTATTTCGACGAGAAGGACCTCTTTGTCTTCAACGACACGAAGGTTTTTCCGGCCCGTCTGTACGGTAACAAAGAGAAGACCGGCGCCGAGATCGAGATCTTCCTGCTCCGCGAGCTGAACCGCGACCTGCGCCTGTGGGACGTGCTGGTAGATCCGGCCCGCAAGATCCGCATCGGTAACAAACTCTACTTCGGCGACGACGATCTGTTGGTGGCCGAGGTGATCGACAACACCACCTCGCGTGGCCGCACGCTGCGCTTCCTCTTCGACGGTTCGTATGAGGAGTTCAAGGAGGCACTCTTCGCCCTGGGCGAGACGCCCCTGCCGCGTTGGGTGCGTGAGAAGGTCGAGCCGGAGGATGCCGAGCGCTACCAGACCATCTTCGCCGCAAAGGAGGGCGCCGTAGCTGCTCCGACGGCCGGTATGCACTTCTCGAAACACCTCTTAAAGCGCATGGAGATCAAGGGGGTCGAGAGCGCCTTCCTCACGCTGCACGTCGGTTTGGGTAACTTCCGCACGGTGGATGTCGAGGATCTCTCGAAGCACAAGATGGACTCCGAGCAGTATTTCGTTTCGCCCGAAACGGCCGAGGCGGTCAACACGGCCAAGCGCGAGGGTCGCAAGGTGGTTTCGATCGGTACGACCGTCATGCGTACGCTTGAGACGGTGACCTCGACGGGCGGCATGATCAAAGCCGACGAGGGTTGGACCAACAAATTCATCTTCGCACCGCACGAATTTGCCGTGGCCGACGCCATGGTATCGAACTTCCACCTCCCCTACTCGACCCAGCTGATGATGGTGGCCGCCTTTGGCGGATACGACCTCGTGATGAAGGCCTACGAGGAGGCAAACAAGGAGGGCTACCGCTTCGGCACGTACGGTGATGCGATGTTGATTCTCTAAAAACCTTTCAAAAAGCGTTTTGAAAGAGACAAAAGCACTTTAAGGAGGATCAAAACAGGCAATTTTTCGGATTTTTTCACTATCTTTGCACTTGTAAAACCAGCACAATAATGGCAAACAAGATTCTGTATATGTGTCAGGAGATTACTCCCTATCTGCCCGAGACGGAGTGCTCCACGCTGTGCCGCTCGCTGACGCAGGCGATGCAGGAGCGCGGGAACGAGATTCGCTCCTTTATGCCGCGTTATGGTTGTATCAACGAGCGTCGCCACCAGCTTCATGAGGTGATTCGTCTGTCGGGTATGAACCTGATCATCGACGACAACGACCACCAGCTCATCATCAAGGTGGCATCGATTCCTTCGGCGCGCGTACAGATCTACTTCATCGACAACGACGACTATTTTGCCCGCAAGGCGGCCCTGGTCGATCCCGAGACGGGTGAGGGTTTTGCCGACAACGACGAGCGCGCCATCTTCTTCGCGCGCGGCGTGCTGGAGACGGTCAAGAAACTGCGATGGGCACCTTCGGTGGTGCACTGCCACGGCTGGCTCACGGCTGTAGGTCCGGTCTACCTGAAGCGCATCTTCTCCGATGACCCGATCTTCCGCGATGTCAAGGTGGTCGTTTCGCTCTACGGCGACGAAATCCCCGGCAAGCTGAGTCCCGAATTTGCCTCGAAAATCGCCAGCGAGGGCGTGACGGATAAAAATTTGGAAATTTTACAGGATCCTTCACACGAAAATCTTTGTCGATTCGTTCTTGATTATGCAGATGGCGTGGTTTTGGCATCGGATCGCCTCTCGGATGAGGTGCTTAAGATTGTCCGTGAGAGCGGCAAACCGGTGCTGGAATACCAATCGCCCGATGCACCGGACTTTTTCGACAACTACAACAGATTCTATGATGAAATTCAATAAACTCTGTCGAGCTTTGCTCAACCCGTGTATTGCACTGGCCGTCTTTGCCTCGTTGGCTTTGACGGCCTGCGATGTTATGGTAGATGACACGCTCGGCTCGAATTTGGTACCCGACAACCAGCAGATGAAGGCCGGCTATTTGGTGCTCGATGGACGTAATCCGCGCCAATATGTCGAGACCCGTCTCTTCCAGACAGACTCGATCCTGAGCTCGAACATCGACTACGGATACCTCGGCTCGTCGAAGGATGAGCGTTTGGGTCGTCGCGAAGCTGCCTTCCTGACGCAGTTCACCAACTACTACACGGTCGATTCGGGTTACTTCGGCTACCGTCCGATCTTCGACTCGGCCACGCTGCTGCTCGCAATCGACACATGGGCCGGCGATACGACCGTTGTACAAAAGTTCGGTGTCTATGAGGTGTGCTCGAACGACTACATCACCGAGAGCGAGGATTCGACCTTCTTCCTGCGCTACGACCCGATGCAGGAGGGTGTAGTGAGTGAGCAACCGATCTTCACCTTTGAGTTGGGTGGCGATAAGGGTCCGGCAACGACCTCCGTAACGCTGAAGCCGACCGAGGAGGGCTTGGCCTTTGTGGATCGCCTCTTCCTCAAGGCGGGTAAGTACAAGGGCGACTACTCGATCTACAGCATCGACAGCACCAGCCAGTGGGTCGATGAGTTCAAGGGTCTCTACATCAAGACGCTGGAGGAGCCCGAGGGTGAGGGTGCGCTGTATGTCACCAAGCTCGAGGAGTCGGCCCTCTCGATCTATGGTCGTAACCGCCGCAAGGAGGACCCCTCGCTGATCCAGGATACGATCGGTATGGTCTACTACTTCAAGGATCTCCACCAAAAGAATACCAACATCTCGATCAACAACGTCAAGCACGACTACTCGGAGGGTTCGCTTCAGCTCGACATCGCATCGATCAACGAGCAGGCTGCGGAGCGCGAGCAGCGTAGCGAACTGATCGTCGAGGGTATGGGCGGTGTGATTTCGGAGATTCAGTTCACGCAGGCCTTCTTTGATGCGCTGGATCAGATCCTCGCCGACGAGTATGCCGCTTCGAAGAAGGAGTTCACCACGATCGCCTTCTCACAGGCCATGGTCTACTTCTACTTCCCGTCAAGCATCTACGACTACCTCTCGATCACGCCGGCGCTGGGTGCACAATACGACTCGCTGCTGGAGGAGATGGACGAGGCACAGAGCCGCCTGGGTCTCTACACCGATTATAAGAAGATGACCGCTGTGTCGGATTACGCCTACAGCTACGAGCAGCAGTCGTCGAGCGCATCGATTGCCTACGATGGCTACATCAACCGCAGCCGTGGTTGCTACGCCATGAACATCACGGGCTACATGCAGCAACTGTGGAACTCTTACCGCAAGGAGTGCGAAGCGGCCAAAGCAGAGGGTCGCGCCGTCGATCTGGAGAAGGTGAACAACCGCACGATCTACCTCGCGCCCGAGGCTTTCAGCGCCTATACGTTCAACTTCAGCTTCCTGCAGGGAGCCAACCACGAGAACGATCAGTCACTCGCCGCACCGATCAGGTTTGAGTTTACCTATAACATGATCCGATAAGGGTCTGAAAAACAAGCCAAAGGCGAAACCTGAGTCATGGACTTGGGTTTTCCGTTTTTTAAGAACTTGCGTCCTTCGGGGACGACATTAAGAGAAGATTTACAAACTGTTATGCAGGAAAATTTAGTTATTGTCGAGTCACCGGCCAAAGCCAAAACCATCGAGAAATTTCTCGGTAGCGACTTCATGGTTCGCTCCAGTTTCGGCCACATCCGCGACTTGGCCAAGAAGGGTTTGGGTATCGAGGTAGAAGATGGTTTTGCACCGGTCTATGAGATTCCCGCCGACAAGAAAAAGGTCGTGAGCGAACTCTCGAAGCTGGCCAAGGAGAAGACCGTTTGGCTGGCTTCCGATGAAGACCGCGAAGGAGAGGCCATCGCATGGCACCTGACCGAAGTGTTGGGTCTCCCGGTTGATAAGACGAAGCGTATCGTCTTCCACGAGATCACGAAGAAGGCCATCTTGGAGGCCATCGAGCAGCCGCGCACGGTCAACATGTCGCTCGTGAATGCCCAACAGGCACGTCGTGTACTGGATCGTCTGGTGGGTTTTGAGCTCTCGCCCGTACTTTGGAAAAAGGTACGTCCGTCGCTCTCGGCCGGTCGCGTGCAGTCGGTAGCCGTACGCCTCATCGTGGAGCGCGAACGCGAGATCATCGCCTTCCACTCGACCCCCTATTTCCGTGTCGTGGCACAATTCTATGCCCAGCACGATCCTGAGAAGACCCTCTTCCGTGCCGAGCTGACGAAACGTTTCGATACGCCGCAGGAAGCTGAGGAGTTCCTCCTCTCGTGCAAGGGGGCCTCGTTCCGCGTTACGAAGAGCGAAGAGAAACCTGCACAACGTTTCCCGGCACCGCCCTTTACCACCTCGACCTTGCAGCAGGAGGCCGGCCGTAAACTCGGCATGAGCGTTTCGCAGACGATGTCCGTTGCGCAACACCTCTACGAGCAGGGTTTGATTACCTACATGCGTACCGACTCGGTGAACCTGGCTGTTCAGGCATTGGCACAATGCAAGGAGGAGGTCACGAAGCACTTTGGCGAGGAGTACCACCGTTGGTTCAACTACAAGACCAAGAGCAAGGGCGCCCAGGAGGCTCATGAGGCGATTCGTCCTTCGTACATCGATCGTCAGTCGATTGAGGGTACAACGGCCGAGAAACGTCTCTACGACTTGATCTGGAAGCGCACCGTTGCCTCGCAAATGGTACCAGCCGAGCTGGATCGTACGACCATCACGATCGAGATCGACGGCTCGGAGTACCAGTTTGTGGCCCAGGGTGAGGTGATTCGTTTCGACGGTTTCCTCAAGCTCTACTCCGAGTCGACGGATGAGGAGCAGGCTGCCGAGCAGGGCGAGGGTTTGCTGCCGAAGCTCACGGCCGGCGATCCGCTCACCGCCAAGCAGATTACCGCCACGGAGCGTTTCACGATGGCTCCCTCGCGCTACAACGAGGCATCGCTCGTGAAGCGTCTGGAGGAGCTGGGCATCGGTCGTCCTTCGACCTACGCCCCGACCATCACGACGATCATCAACCGCGGATATGTCGAGAAGCAGAACCGCGAAAGCCATAAGCGCAACTACCAGCAATTCACCCTGACGGGCAACAAACTCACCTCGAAGCAGATGACCGAGAGCGTCGGTAAGGAGCGTAACCGTCTCTCGCCGACCGACATCGGTATGCTCGTAAACGACTACCTCGAAACGCAGTTTGGCCCGATTCTGGACTACAACTTCACGGCTTCAGTCGAGAAGGAGTTTGACCGTGTAGCCGAGGGTGAGATCACCTGGACGAAGATGATTGACGACTTCTACGGTCCCTTCCACCGCATGGTCGATGAGGCGATCGGCACACAGACCGACCGCACGAGCCAGGTGCGCGAGCTGGGTGTGGATCCTGCCACGGGCCATGTGGTACGTGCCCGCATCGGTCGCTACGGCCCGATGGTCGAGATCGAGGGTGCAGAGGGTGAGAAGGCCCGCTTCGCTTCGCTGAAGAAGGGTCAGCTCATCGAGTCGATCACGCTCGAGGAGGCTCTGGAGCTCTTTGCCCTGCCGCGTATGGTGGGTGAGCTGGATGGCGAGGAGCTGGTGGTCGGCATCGGCCGCTTTGGTGCCTACATCCGCCACGGGCAATCGTTCACCTCGCTGCAAAAGGGCGACGACCCCTACACGGTCAGCTACGAGCGTTGCGTCGAGCTGGTCAAGGCCAAGGAGTCAGCTGCAGCAGCTGCCCGTACGCCGCTCCGTACCTTTGCCGAGGAGAAGGATCTGCTCGTCAAGCAGGGCCCCTATGGCGCCTACATCGCCTACAAGGGTAAGAACTACCGCCTACCGAAGGGCACGAAGGTCGACGAACTGACCTGCGAAAAGTGCCTCGAGATTGTCGAAAAATCGAAAAAGAGATAACAAACCTTAAAACCCAATTAGCTATGAAGAAGATGCTTACCCTGCTCGTTGCGCTGTGCTTTACAATGGCTGCATGGGCACAAGCTCCTGAGGCCGAGGCGCCGAAGGGCTATCAGTTCACCGACCTGAAGGTGATCGAAACGACTCCCGTTAAGAACCAGAACCGTAGTGGTACGTGCTGGTGCTACTCGACGATGACCTTCCTCGAGGCCGAGATTCTGCGTGCCGGTGGCGAGGCTGTACATCTCTCGGAGATGTTTGCCGTACGTCACGCCTACATGAAAAAGGCCGAGATGTATGTTCGCATGCACGGTCACCTGAACTTCGCCGAGGGCGGTGCTGCCCACGACGTAACGGAGGTGATCAAGGAGTACGGTATCGTGCCCAACGAGGTCTATACGGGTATGAACTACGGTACGGAGTTGGCTGATTTCCATGAGATCACCCCCGTCATGACCGCCTACCTGGACGCTGTGATCAAGGCCGGCGACACGTCGCGTCGTCCGCTGACGACCGCCTGGAAGCGCGGCTTCAACGCCATCCTGGATGAGTACTTCGGCGAGCTGCCCGAAACCTTCGAGTGGAAGGGCAAGGAGTACACCCCGAAGTCGTTTGCCGAGTCGCTGCCGATCGATATGGACGACTACATCGACCTGAGCTCGTTCACGCACCACCCCTTCTACGAGCAGTTCGTGCTGGAGGTTCCCGACAACTGGATGTGGGGCCAGGTGTACAACCTGCCGATGGAGGAGATGATGCGCGTCGTAGACCACGCGCTGGAGAATGGTTACACGCTGGCTTGGGGTACGGATGTAAGCGAGAAGGGCTTCAGCCGTACGAAGGCCATCGGTGTAATTCCCGAGACCGATCCCAAGTCGATGAGCGGTACGGAGGCTGAGCGTTGGGGCTCGCTGACGGCCAAAGAGCGTGAGGCTGCCCTCTACTCGTTCGAGCAGCCCTCGAAGGAGCGCGAGATCACGCAGGAGATGCGCCAGGAGGCTTTTGACAACTACGAGACGACCGATGACCACGGTATGGTTATCGTAGGTACGGCCAAGGATCAGAACGGCACGATTTACTACAAGGTACAGAACTCGTGGGATACGGTGAAGCCTTATGACGGTTTCTGGTACTTCTCGAAGCCCTTCGTTGCCTACAAGACCACCGACCTGATGGTCAACAAGAAGGCACTGCCGAAGGATATCGCCAAGAAGCTGGGCTTCTAATTGAGCACCATCCATACAAAAAAAGCGAGACCCTGATGATTATCAGGGTCTCGCTTTTTTATCTTCCGTGCGACTACAAATAGACTGCCATATACGTTTCATCCACCTTGCGAACGGCCAACTCGATCGGTTCACCGCCCCGAATCTTGACCATCAACCGATCCTCTGCAAAGCTACAGATCTGCACCTCCTCAAAACCCAACGCACGAATCCCCGCCCACTTATAGACCGCCTCCTTGGCGCACCAAGCCACTGCCGGAAAGTGCGGATCATCACTGAGGGCCTGCTCTTCGGGCGTGAGGTACTTATGCAGAATGCGTTGAAAACGACGGTCAGTACGCTCCAGGTCGACAGCCGTAGGTCGCTCCGCGATGGTTACTGCCACACGGTCACCACTATGGCTCACGGAGATATAGGCCTCTTGATCGGGCAGAAAGGGGGCTCCCAACTCATTATAAGCGATGCGCACCTCGCGCCCCAACACCTCACGTACCACGGCACGCCAGGTCAGGAACTCACGTCGACGCTGCTCGAGCGGGAAGGTGGCTGCTTGACACAACTCCTCCGAGGTGGCCCAAGCGGCCGCCTCGCTCTCCTCCATCAGCGGTCGGATGTAGAGCGTGGGGAGGGTCATAAAAGCTCAACCTTGATTTTGTCGATGCGGTGGTTCTCCATCTCGGCCACCGTGAATCGCAACTGATGGGCTGTAAAGCTATCGCCCTTGCGCGGGAAGTCGCGCTTGAGCTCCAGCAAGAGACCGGCCAGGGTCTCCGCCTCGCCCCTCACGTCGGAGAAGGTATCCTCATCAAGCTCCAAGATGCGCTCGAAATCGACGATGTGGGCCTTGCCCTCGAAGAGGTAGACGTTGGGGGCAAGCATCGTATAGAGCTTCTCGTCGGCGTCGCTCTCGTCCGAGATGTCTCCGATGATCTCCTCGATAATATCTTCGAGCGAAACCAAACCGAGCGTCGAACCATACTCATCCACCACGATGGCCATGTGCACCTTGTTGGCCTGGAAGTCCTCCAACAGGTCGTTGATCTTCTTATGCTCGGGGATAAAATAGGGTTTGCGAATGAGCTGCTGCCAGCCAAACTCGTTGCCGCGCTTCAGATGCGGCACCAAATCCTTTACGTAGAGCGTACCACGGATGTTGTCGATATCCTCATCATAGACCGGAATACGCGAGAAGCCCGAATCAATGATCTGCTTCTTGACCGTCTCGTAATCGGCCGTCAGCTCTACTGCCGTAATATCGACGCGCGGCTTCATGATGGCGGCCGCCTCCGTATTGACAAAGTTGACAATACCCGAAAGCATCACGCGCTCCTCGTCACTCTCGGTCTGGGTCATATCCACCGCATCGGCCAACTCGTCAAGCGAGATTTCGCTACGGTGCGATGCGCGCTCGCTGATATGGTTACCCGTACGCACCAAGATCATCGAGATGGGGCGGAAGATACTCCGCAACACCGTCAACGGACGTACGGCAAACGAGGCAAAACGGGCCGCCGAGGTCTGGGCAAAGACCTTCGGAAGCACCTCGCCAAAGAGCAGCAAGAGGAAGGTGACCAGCACGGTCTTAAAGAGGAAATCGAAACGATGGAACGTAAAGAGCGTGTCGATGATCGTGGCCGTGAGAATCGTAATGCAGATATTGACCAGGTTGTTCACCACCAGGATCGTGGCCAACAGCAGATCGACATTACCCAAGAGGCTCACCACGCGATCAGCCGTCTCGTTATCGCGCTTCTTCATCTCCTGCAAATCGTGGTGCGAAAGGGAGAAGAAGGCCGTCTCGGAACCCGAAACAAAGGCCGACATACACAGCAAGAGTAGCGTAAGGAGCATCATGCCCACTACGCCACCCTCAAAACCGTTAAATACTATCCACGGAGTTTCCGCCATGCACCCTTACTCTTTAAACAACTCGTTTTGGGGCTGCTCTTTCGGCTCGGCCGATACGGTCGGCTCATCGCGCAGCACCTCCTTATTCTTCGTCGTGGTCTTCACCACAAACTTCGAGTTACGTGCCTGGTAGGCCGGAATGGCCTTCATCTGATCAATCTTATCGTAGCGGTTCGAGCGGGCACCCAGCACGGCCGGCTCCTGCGGACGCTGCGGTTGCTTGGTCGGCTTGATCGGCTCGAGCACCGAGGTCGGCTGCTCCTGCTCTGCAGCAGGCTTCACCGGCTCAACCACCGGGCCCTTCACGATGCGCTCCATAGCCGAGTTAACATCCTCGTCCTCGCCCTCAAAGCCCGTAGCCACCAGCACGATCTCCAGCGCATCGCCCAACGAAGGCTTCACGCTGTTACCCCAGATGATGTTGGCCGTATGGATCGCACCATGCTCGTCGCGTACGCTGGCATGCTGCTGGATGAAGGTCAGCACCTCGATTACCTCGTCGTAAATCAGGTTCTCCTCATCATCAACCGAGATATTAAGCAGGATATTCTTCGCGCCGGCAATCTGGTTGTGGTCCAAGAGCGGCGAGTTGAGCGTAGCAGCAGCAGCCTCCTGGGCTCGGTTGGCACCCGAAGCCGAAGCCACGGCCATGTGGGCACGACCACTGCCACTCATCACCTTCGATACATCGGCAAAGTCGACATTGACCTGCGGGCTCTCCACCGTGATGATCTCGGCAATACCCTTCGTCGCGAGCGACAGCACCTCGTCGGCCTTACCGAAGGCCTGACCGAGCGACATGCGGCCATACAATTCGCGGATGTTCTCGTTGTTGATGATCAGCAGCGAATCGACCGTCTTGCGCAACTTCTCGATACCCTCCTGTGCCTGCTTGTAGCGGTCGGCACCCTCCAGAGCGAGGGGCGAGGTGACGATGGCCACCGTCAGGAGGCCCATCTCCTTGGCCAACTCGGCAATCACGGGCGAAGCACCCGTACCCGTACCACCGCCCATACCGGCTGTGATAAAGATCATGCGCGCACCCGCCTCGGTCAATGCCTGACGCACCTCGTCGAGCGACTCGATGGCCAGATCGCGACCCTTGGCGGGATCATTACCGGCGCCCAGACCATCCTTACCAAGCTGAATCTTCGTCTCTACATCGTTCTTATTGAGTGCCTGGCTATCGGTATTACATACCATGAACGTAACGCCCTCGATACCCATGTTCCACATGCGCTTCACGGCGTTACCACCTGCGCCACCGACACCCATTACCGTAATAATCGATTTCGAGTCGCGCTCGGCCTTTACCTGTGCCATTAAATCCTCTGCCATATCTCTTTTCTCTATCCTTAGTCCCTCCCCCGCCCTGCGACGGAGTCGGTATATCTGTTTACGTGTATTATTCTTGACGCATTAAATCTCCTCGTCACCCGGAGCCTCAAAGCCCTCGGTAATCTTCTTGACCCAGCCCCAGAAGCCACCTTTCTTCTCCTTCGGCTCATCCTCGTAGATATCCTCATCGTCCTCCTCCTGCTCGGTCTCCGAGATTGGCACCACGGGGGGCACGTAGGGTTTCTGCTCGATCTGCTGCGTCGATTTCTCCTCCGGTTTGGGCTGCGGCGCAGGAGCAGGTTGCGGGGTCGGTTTAGGCTGCGGTGCGGGCTGCGGCTCCATCTTGCGCGCCGACTGCTCCGTCACCACAAGACGTTGCGGCTGCTGGGGCAGTACCACCTGGCTCTGTGTCGAACCACGCATCAACAGACCCACCACCGTAGCGTAGGTCGGATCATCCACCTTGGCACACGACTCCTCCGTAAGACCCATGTCGGGCTTTGCGATGCGCACCTCGAGCTTTGTGCCGAGGCGGAAGAGTTCGTCGATATCCTTCAGGTTGGCCGAGCCACCCGTCAGAACGATACCATAACCGAGCTTACCGGCATAGCCCGAGATCTTCAGCTCCTCGTTCACCAGGTCGATGATATCCATCGTACGGGCCTCGATCACGGTCGAAAGGTTACGCAACAGAATGTCGCGCGACTCACGCGCCGTACGACCCGTTACGCGGATCAACTTCTCCTCCGAGACGCGCTCCGAAACAGCCGAGCCATACTTTTGCTTCAGGCTCTCGACAAAACGTTCGGGCACACCCATCGTGCGGATGTCGTGGTTGATGGCCGAAGCACCCATCGGGATCGAAGCCACGTAGCGGACGATGTTGCGGTAATAGACCGTCACATCCGTCACGCCGCCACCGATATCGACTACGGCGACACCCTCCTCCTTCTCGTCGGCCGACAGCACCGCCTCGGCCGTAGCCATAGCGCTCGGAATCACACCGAGCAACTCCACGCCCACACGCTTGAGGGCCATCTCCAGGCGCTGGAGCGGCGTGCGCTGACAAAGCACGAAGTTAAAGGTCGAGGAGAGCTTCGAGCCGAACGAGCCGATCGGATTCTGCACCTCCTGGTTCTGGTCGATCATGTAGTTCTGCGGGATGCGCTCCATGATGGTCTCATCATCAGGGGCCTGCAGGTTACGCATACGATCAAACAAACCGGCCAAGTCCTGCTTGCTCACACCATTCTTCGGATCGTTCACAAAGACATAATCGGTATGACGGGCACAACGCACGAAGTCACCCGAAATACCGGCATAGGCCGACGTGATGCGAATACCGGCCTCGGCACCGGCCTCCTCGAAGGCCTTGCCCAGCGCAGTGCTCACATCCTCGATATTCTCGATGCGACCGGCCACCACACCCTGCACGGGTTTCGAGACCAACGCCTGAATGGCCATCGTACCATCCTCGGCCTTCGCAGCGACTCCCACCACAACGGCTGTCGAACCCAAATCGACGGCTACTACATAATTCTTCTTCTCCACGGTTTTATGTTGTTTTTATTTTTTCAGCTTTCAGCGATCAGCAATCAACAGGCAGCGATCTGCTAATCATTCTCAATTCTAAATTTCCCCTATCGGCACACCACGCGATCCGAAAAACGGACATCCACCTCGCGGTAACGATCCCAACCCAGGGTCGGGAGTCCCTTACGGTAGAAGCGGCTGAGTTTGTCGAGTTTATACTCCACCTCCTCTAAGCGTCCAAAACGAATCGTAAAACGACCGCTTCGGGGTATAAACGAAAGTTCCAATGCACCACCGGAGGTTCTGACCGCCTCTATCTCGACAATCTCAGACCTCCAGAATGCATCGTTCTCGATATGCTCTACAAAGGTAAGGAGTTTCATGAAATCTTCGTAGTATTTTTCTAATTTTTTTTGCTCCCCGCGAAGCATCTCCTGCCGATCGCTCAGACGGTCGATGCGCCCCTGAATCTGGCGACTGATGTAGCGCAGGTGACGACGCGCAGCCGCCTTTTGGGCACGAGCCTCCTCAACACGCTTATCGAACTCCTCATCGGTTTCCCGGTTGATCAAAAAGCCACGACGCTTAAGACGGTAACGACGTACCGAATCCAAGCGGCGATTGTTCTGCTTTTCGGCCAGGTAGTGGGGGTATTTCTCCCTCTCCAGCACCACGATCAAAGAGTCCATGGCCGCCAATCGGCGATCCACCTCCTCGCGCAACAGACCATTGAAGCCCACCTCAACCGGCGGACGATAATCACCCGTCAGGACCGGCACGTAGAGCGACGAACGGGGCGGAGTCGAGAAGATATACCCTTCGCGCGTTGCGTATCCGTTCATCCCTCCCGAAAGCAGGCGCAACATCGGACGACGCTGGTTCAGCGCGATGCACAGCACCCCCTCTTCGCGCAGGTAAGCCCGTACGTCGGCCACAAAACCGTTGCGCGTCAGGATGGTCTCGATGCGTTGCAGATCGACACTGTCGAGCGGTCGATTGGTCAGCTTTATGCCACTGCGGCGCAACTGCTCACGCACCTCACGTGCCTCCACGAGCGAGCCTTGCGAGGTGCTGTCCATCACCTCGATGCGAATCTCCTGCACCTTGCGCATCGTTCGGGCCGTACGCGAACGGGTGGCTGCATAGAAAACATATGCCGCCACAACCGCCCACAAGAGGCAGATCAACACGATTCGCAGGATCTTTTGCATCTCGGTTTAAGCCTGTTTCCGTTTGTTTTTAAGCACCTCTGCAACCCCTTCGCAGCAGGCATCAATGTTGCCTGCACCGAAGGTTACCACCACATCGGTCGGCATTTGGGCCAACGTTTCGGCCAACTTTTCACGCTCTACGATGCGACACGGCACAGTCACCCGCTCGGCAATGATCTCGGTCGTGATTCCCTCGATGGGCAGCTCACGTGCCGGATAGATCGGCAACAGGATCACCTCATCGGCCTCCGAGAGGGCCTCGGCAAACTCCACATAGAGGTCCCGCGTACGGGTATAGAGGTGGGGTTGGAAGATAGCCGTCACCCGTCTTTGGGGGAACATGCGGCAGACCGAAGTCAGGGCCGCTGCCAGCTCACGCGGATGGTGAGCATAGTCGTCCATATAGACCTGCTCGGGGGTATTAAGGTAGAATTCGAAGCGACGTTTCACGCCCGAGAAGTCGGCCAGCGCCGCGCGCATGCGCTCCTCCTCAAACGAGATACCCTCCTGACGAGCGGCACACCACACCGAAGCAACAGCAGCCACCGCATTCTCAATATTGACCCATCCCGGAATGCCGAGCGTGCAATCCTTCACGGTGCGATCCGGCATCACCAGGTCGAACCGATAGTGCCCCCCCTGCTCCAAACGAATGTTCACGGCATAGAAGTCACACGGCGTATCGTAGGCATAGCGATAGAGCTTGATTGCGGGGTTTCGGAGTTCGATCTCGACATCGGCTTTGAGGATCAACGCGCCACCGGGTTTGATGCGCTCGACAAACTGCGAGAAGGCCTCCTTGACCGCCTCGTAGGTGCCGTAGATGTCGAGGTGGTCGGGATCGACCGACGTCACAACCGCCACATCGGGCTTCAGACGCAGGAACGAACGGTCAAATTCGTCTGCCTCCACCGCCAGGCGATCCCCCTCGCCCAGCACCAGGTTGCCGGCAAAATTTTTCGAGATACCGCCCAGGAAGGCCGATCCACCCCCCGTCATGGCTCGATTGAGCCACGCCACCAGGGTCGAAGTGGTCGTCTTGCCGTGCGTACCCGCTACGGCCATCACACGTTTCCCCTCCGAGAGGTAACCGAGCATCTGGGAGCGTTTCTCGATCGTGAAGCCCTGCTCCACGAAGTAGCGATACTCGGCATGGTCGGTCGGGACGGCGGGCGTATAGACCACGAGCGTCGTCTGCGGATCACGCATCTCGACAGGGATCGCCTCCACCGACTCATCGTAATGAATCTCAGCCCCCTCCTGCTCCAATTCGGCCGTCAGGCGGGTCGGGGTGCGGTCATAGCCGGCCACGCGACACCCCTCATGGAGGAAGTAGCGCGCCAGGGCGCTCATGCCGATACCGCCGATTCCCAAAAAGTAGTAATGCTTCTTTTGCATGGCTATTCGAGTAATTTCAAAATCTCATCCACAATATCTTCAGCCGCATGGGGGCGTGCCAGACGCTCCAGGTTGCGGCTCATCGACCGTAGCGCCTCCTCATCGGCGAGGAGTTTCATCGCCTCACTGACCGCCTGCTCCAGGCAATCCCGATCGGCCACCATCGCCGCAGCCCCCTCCTTGACCAGGGCTCGGGCGTTGGCCGTCTGATGATCCTCGGCCACATTGGGCGAGGGGACAAACAACACGGGCTTGGCCACCAGGCAGAGCTCCGACACCGTTCCCGCGCCACTGCGTGAGATGACCAGATCGGCCGCCGCATAGGCATAATCCATGCGGTCGATAAAGGCACCCTGCCAAATATTGGTTGTGGGGTGCTCGGCCAGGAACTGCTGCATCTCCCGCTCGTAGTATTTACCCGTCTGCCAGATCACCTGTACGGGGCACTCGCCATCGAGCTGCGAAATCCAATGCTTCATCATCTCGTTCAGCATACGCGTACCGAGCGAGCCGCCTACCACGAGGATCGTCTTTCGCTCGGCCGTAAAGCCGAAGTGCGCAAGGGCCTCCTGACGATTGGCACCCTCCTTCGAGAAGCGACCACGCAGCGGATTGCCCGTCAAGCGGATGCTTTCGGCCGGGAAGAATCGCTCCATTCCCTCGTAGGCCGTACAGATCTTGGCGGCGCGCTTGGCCAGAATTTTATTCGTCAAGCCGGCGTAGGAGTTCTGCTCCTGGATCAGGGTCTTGACCCCCATCCGTTGGGCAGCCCACAGAATCGGAGCACTGGCATAACCGCCAAAGCCCACCACGGCATCGGCCTGAAAGTCGCGGATCGTGCGACGTGCCTTCGCCAGACTCTTCATGACCTTGAAAGGCACCAACAGGTTGCGCCAGTCGAGTCGGCGCTGCAGACCCGCAATCGGGAGACCCACGATGCGATACCCCAAGGCGGGAACTTTCTCCATCTCCATCTTCCCTTCGGCACCCACAAACAGCAGCTCCACCTCGTCGCCCAGGCGACGCTTCAAGGCCTCGGCTACCGCAACGGCCGGATAGATGTGGCCACCCGTGCCACCACCTGAAAGAATGATTCGTTTCATAAAAGCTATCATCGAAAGGCTCATTGAAGAACCCTAATTTTATTTTAATTTTTAATTCTAAATTATGAATTCTGTCAAATTCCCCAATTTCCTCTGTCGAGCGAACGATATCCGATTGCCTCGGCAATGTCGGACGCTGTGATCTGCTCCCGTCCTGCCAAGTCGGCGATCGTGCGCGCCACCTTCAAGATGCGGTCGTAGGCACGTGCCGAAAGGGCCAACCGCTCCATGGCGCGTCGGAGCAACTGATCCGACTGGGCATCCAGCACACAGTAGGTTCTCACCATGGCCGAATTCATGCGGGCATTCGTATGGACACCCTCCACCCCCTCAAAACGACGACGCTGCACCTCACGGGCACGCATCACACGCTCGCGAATCACCGCACTACGCTCCCCCTCGGCTGCCGACTGCAGCTCATCGGGATTGATCGGCGTCACCTCGATATGCATATCGATGCGATCCAGCAACGGTCCGGAGATTCGCCCCATGTAGCGGTGGACCGTACCGGGCGAACAGGTACACTCCTTCGTGGGGTGGTTGTAGTAACCGCATGGGCAGGGATTCATCGCTGCCACTAACGTAAAGTTGGCCGGATAGGCCACGCTGTATCGGGCACGCGAGACCACAATCTCGCGATCTTCCAACGGTTGGCGCAACACCTCCAAGACCGATCGCCCGAACTCGGGCAGCTCATCCAGGAACAACACGCCGTTATGTGCCAGCGAGACCTCACCCGGACGGGGCGTCTGGCCACCGCCGATGAGCGAGACGGGCGATGCGGTATGGTGCGGAGCGCGGAACGGACGGCGCACCATCAACCCATCGAAACGTTGCAGACCCGCCACCGAGTGGATCTTCGTGGTCTCCAACGCCTCTTCGGTTTGTAGCGGCGGCAGGATGGTCGGCAGGCGACGCGCCAACATCGTCTTACCCGAACCGGGCGAGCCGATCATCAGCACGTTATGGCCACCTGCTGCGGCAATCTCCAGCGCACGCTTTACGTGTACCTGCCCCTTGACATCGGCAAAATCCTCGGCATAGGGCCCCGCCTCATCGATCGCGGTCGAGGCCACGGCTTGAGCCGGCGCAATTGTCACTTCGCCATTCAGCAGGTCGATCGTCTGACGCAGGGTCTTGACGCCGATGATCTCCAACTCCCCCACCACGGCCGCCTCGGCGGCATTTTCCTCCGAAAGGATCAATCGTTTCAACCCCGCCTTGCGCGCCGCCAAAGCCAGCGACAAGATACCGCGGACGGGCTTCACCTCGCCATCGAGCGATAGCTCACCAGCCAACATCGTCTCGTCCAACATCGGCACCTCGACCCGCCCCATGGCGGCCAGGATTCCGATCGCAATCGGCAGATCGAACGCCGCGCCCTCCTTCTTCAGGTCGGCCGGCGCCAAATTGACCACCACCTTGCGCCCCGAGAAGCGCTCCTCGGAGTTCTCAAAGGCAGCACGGATGCGCTCCTCGCTCTCCTTGACGGCATTGTCGGGCAGACCTACCAAATAAAGGCCCAGACCGCCACCGGCAATATTCACCTCCACGGTGACCGGCACGGCATCGATACCGACCAAAGCGCCTGCATGGGTGCGAACGAACATGGTTGATGCGTTTTCAGTAGTTAACTAAAAGGGAACATCCTCGTCAAATTTCGGGGGCGCGGGATTAAAAGGCGCACCACCCGTCGGGGGCAGACCGAACTCGTCGCCACCCGTAGCTGCTCCCAGGCCACCACCCATGGCACCACCTCCGTTGGCACCACTCGCGTAGTCGTCGTAGGCCTGGTTCATATCGGCCGCCTGCTGCGGGGGCAGCATCGCATCATCGGGATCCATAAAGCGGGCCTGCTCCTTCACAAAACGCAGGTTCACATCGCACACCGCACCGTTACGGTGCTTGGCAAGGATAATCTCCGCCATGCCCGCCGTCGGCATACCGTTCTCGTCCTGGTGGATGCCGTAGTATTCGGGACGGTGAATGAAGGCCACGATATCGGCATCCTGCTCGATGGCTCCCGACTCACGCAGGTCGGAGAGCTGCGGACGCTTCGAGCCACCGCGCATCTCGGTCTGACGGCTGAGCTGCGAAAGGGCGATGATCGGCACATTAAGCTCCTTGGCGATCGCCTTCAGGGTACGCGAAATGAAGGCCACCTCCTGCTCACGGTTACCACCCTTCGTTTCGGTCGTACCGGTCATCAGCTGCAGGTAGTCGATGATGATGATTTTGATGTCGTGCTGACGCTTCAGTCGTCGTGCCTTGGAGCGGAACTCAAAGACCGAAAGAGCCGGCGTGTCGTCGATAAAGAGCGGTGCCGAGGCCAGCGGTTTGGTGGCCGACTCGAGGTGGCGCCACTGCTCGGGCGAGAGGCGACCCGACTTCACGTCGTTACCCACCAGGCCCGTCTCGGCCACAATCAGACGCATCATGAGCTGCACGGCCGACATCTCAAGCGAGAAGAAAGCGACACCCTGCTCGTAATCTACCGCCATGTTGCGCGCCATCGAGAGCACGAAGGCGGTCTTACCCATCGAAGGACGTGCTGCCACGATGATCAGGTCCGAGAGCTGCCAACCGAGCGTCACGCGGTCGATGGCCATAAAGCCCGACGGCACACCGTTGAGCGACGAGTCGTTCTTCGAGGCCTCCTCGATCTGCGCCAAAGCGCGGGCCAGGATATCCTTCGAGGACTGCACCGAGCGTTTCACATGGCCCTCCGAGACCTTGAAGATCTCACCCTCGGCGTAGCTGATCAATTCCGTCACGTCGGTCGATTCGTCGTACGAACGTTTCTGGATCTCGGTCGCCGAACGGATCAACTCGCGCTGCACATACTTCTGGGCCACAATCTTGGCGTGGAACTCCACGTTGGCCGCGGCACCCACCTTCTGCGTGAGTTGTGCCAAATAGACCGCACCACCCACCTTCTTCAGCTCCTGCTTGACCTTCAGGCGCTCGGTCACGGTGTAGAGGTCGATCGGTTTGAGCTCCATCGACAGGTCGCAGATCGCCCGATAGATCAGCCGATGCTCCTCGGTATAGAAGGCTTCGGGGGTGAGGTACTCCTGGACGGCAATAATGGCATCCTTTTCGAGCATCAAGGCACCCAACACCGCCTCCTCCAGCTCAACCGCCTGGGGAGGTACGTTTCCGGCCACTTCAGTCATTGCTTCATACGCCGCCCGATTGCGGGCTGCGGGGGTATATTCTTTCGCCATGTGAGGGATTTGTTTCAATAAAAAACAAAAGTAGCAATTCGGCACGACATTTCAAAGCCGAACCTAAAGGTTCGGTGTCGAAAAGTCTGTTTATAACCCGAGAAATGAGCCTCGACACCCGATAAGGCGCCGATTACGATGTCGAAATTTTGTCGATAAAAGAGCCTACCGCTCCACCCTCAACTCCTTGCGCGACGCAGCCAGCGCCGCCACACTCACCCGACAATCGGGCACCACAGCCAGAATGGCCTCGACGAGCGAAGTGATCGTGCTGCCCGTCGTCAGTACATCATCCACCAACAGCAGATGGCATCCACGGAGTTGTTCGGGACGCCGTACGGCAAAAGCCCCTTCAACATTTGCGGCACGTTCGCGGTGGGGCGTACGGGCCTGGGAGGAGGTGTTACGACTGCGCTTAACGGCACGGCGCGCCACCCGAACGCCCAGCTCGCGGGCTATGCCCTCGGCCAGGTAGGTGGCCTGATTATAGCCGCGACGATACTGCTTAAGCGGGTGCAACGGCATGGGAATCACCCAATCGACATCCTCGTACAATCCGCTCTGTTTGAGCCGTGTACCATACCAACGACCCATCTCGTAGGCGATGCGCCAACGGTTGTGGTATTTGAAGTGGTGGATCAGTTGTTGCCAGCCACTCCCCTGCTGGAAAAAGAGCATGGCCGAGGCGTGCTCGACGGGGATCAACCCCTCGAATTTGGCCAACACGGGATTATAGGCCTCCGCCTCATAACCGGTCAACGGTGCCGTGATGCGGCAGAGGGTACAGAGCGTGGTCTCGGACTCGGTGAGCGGCTCCCCGCAGACGGCACACACGGCGGGAAAGAAGAGCGCCCGCACATCGGCGAAGAGGTTACTGAGGATCGACATTCACCGAGATTGTAACAGATTTATAATCGGGGAGTTGCTGGAGCTGCTGCAACTTTTCGCGCAGCAATTCATTGGCCTTCAGACGCGAGGCACCACTCTCCACTTTGAGCATCAACTGCATCAAGTATTCGCCCCGAATGCGATCCACGGGCGGGGCAATCGGGCCTAAAACACGGCGCCCCATATCGCGGCGTAAACGGTCGGCCAACTCGGCGGCGGCACGGCGCACGATCTGCACCTGCGGATGGCGCAACGTCACCATCGTCAGACGGGCATAGGGCGGATAGAAATAGGCTTGGCGTTCGGCCAACTGGTCACGAGCCATCTGCTCGAAATCGTCGTTCAACAGTTGCCGCAAAACGGGATGGGCCGGGTCGGCGGTTTGGATCACCACCTCACCACCGGCACGCCTGCGTCCGGCACGTCCCGAGACCTGCTGCAGGAGCTGAAAAGCACGCTCCGAAGCACGGAAATCGGGGTTGAGCAACAGGTTATCGGCATTGAGCACGCCCACCAACGAAACATCCTCAAAATCAAAACCTTTCGTGATCATCTGCGTTCCCACCAGGATGTCGGTTCGATGGGCTGCAAAGTCGTCGACTATCCGATTGAAGGCCGTCTCGGAGGTCAATTGATCACGATCCAAGCGTCCCACACGCGCCTCGGGGAAGAGCTCCGAAATCTGCTCCTCGATCTTCTCCGTACCGAAGCCCATCGGCTGCAAATCGACCACCTTGCAGGAGGGGCAACGCACCATCGCTGCCTCCGTATGGCCGCAATAGTGGCACACCAACTGTTCGCGCACCTTGTGGTAGCTCAACGTGACATTGCAATGGGGACAACGCGCCGTCCAGCCACACTGGGGGCACTCCAAATAGGGGGCAAAGCCACGGCGATTTTGGAACAGCATCACCTGTTCGCCACGCGCCAGGGTCGCCTCGATTTTGTCGATCAACAATTTATTGAAATGGCCGTGTCGTTCGCCACGTTGGGCTGCACGACGGGTATCCGAGAGGTAGATTTTGGGCAGTTCGGCATCGCCATAGCGCTCCGTCAGTTTGGCCTTTCCATACTTGCCGCTCGCGGCATGCAGCCACGACTCAAGCGAGGGCGTGGCACTTCCCAAGATGGTACGACCCGCCGTTTGGTGTGCCATCCACACCGCCACATCGCGGGCCGAATAGCGGGGTGCCGGCTCTGCCTGCTTGTAGCTGGCATCGTGCTCCTCGTCCACAATAATGAGTTGTAAACGCTTCAGGGGCAGGAAGATTGAGGAGCGCACGCCCACCACAAATTCGCCCCCCAGCGAGCGATTCAGTCGCAGGTAGGTCTCCGAGCGGCGATGATTCGTCAGGCGCGAATGATAAGCCGTCACGCGCGAGCCGAAGATGCGCTCCATGCGTTCGATCAGTTGCGCCGTCAAGGCAATCTCGGGCACCATGAGCAGCACATCGCCACCCTCCTTCAGCACCTCGGCAATCAGGTGGATATAAATCTCCGTCTTGCCCGAACCCGTGATGCCGTGCAAGAGGGCCGTCGTGCGTCCCGCCTTAAAATCGGCCTTCAACTTCGCAAGCGCCTCCTGCTGATGGGGTGTCAGGGTCGGCAGGCGGAATTGCGGTGTGCCATACTCCACCTCGGGGGTATGCTCGGTCATGGTCAAAATCCCCTTTTTCACCAACGTCTGCAAGGGAGTTGCATCGGCTGTCAGCAGGCGTCGTGCCACCTCGCCGTCGGGCTTATTTTCGAGTGCCGAGACCACCTCCAAAAGCGCCTCATAAAGGCGTGGAGCGCGTCGTTCAAAGCGATCGAAGGTCTCGTTGAGCTGCGCCGAATCGGCATAGGAAGCAGCCAGGGCATAATAGCGTTCGGTGCGGGGGTAAAATGTATCGTCGAGGAGCTGACTATCGGTTTCGGCCGAGGGCTTGATCAACGAAGGCAGAGCGCACCGCATCACCTCGCCCAACGTGCAGAGGTAGTACGAGGCGATCCACTCCCACAGCGCGCGCTGGCGCGCATCCAGCAGCGGACGATCGTAGACCTTGCGGACGACTCTCTTCACCCGCTTAACCGCAGGGGGATTCTCGTGCACACGCCACACCAGACCGGTATAGTACTTCTTGAGACCGAACTGCACCGACACGGCATCCCCCGCCTCGAGGGTCATCCCCTCGGGAATGGCGTAGGTGTAGGCCGGTTGGGCCAACGGCAGTACGATATCGGCGTACAAATTCAAAATTTAGAATTCAAAATTAAAAAATGGGGTGGTTTAAGACTGCCTCAAACCACCCCAAACTATCTCGCTAACGATTAGATTTTGTTCAGCGTCTCGAAGCCCTGACCATAGACACCCATGACCGAACCGACAGTCATAAAGGCGCCCGGATCGACCGACTTGACATACTTCAGCAGCATCGGTGTCTCGCGTTTGCGGCAGACCACCATCACCACCTTCGTATCCTTCTTCGAGTACCAACCCTGGGCATCGAGCAACGTCACACCGCGATGCACGTTGTTGGCAATCGCCTCAGCCATCCGCTCGGGATCCTGCGACACGATGAGCACCTGGTTCGATTGCTGGCTGCCGGCCTGAATCATATCGACCGTATAACCCACAACGGCTGTCATGATATAACCATAGATTACGGTCGCAATGTCATAGCCCACGAACAGGGCCGAACCGATGATAAACAGATCGCTATAAATCAAGATCTTACCATAGCTGACCGTGCGATAGTGGTTGATGATCACGGCGGCAATATCCGTACCGCCCGTCGAACCGCCTTGGGCAAAGCAGATCACGATACCCAAACCGGCACAGACACCACCCAGCACAATGGCCACGATCGGATCCTGCAAACCGAGGAAGTTGCCCGGCGGCAGCACGTCGATCCACATATTCATGCTCATGGAGAGTACCACTACGCAGTAAATGGTCTTAAAGCCAAAGTTCCACCCCACGATAAAGCCCGATATCAACAGCAATATACCGTTGATTATCAGCACCATCGTACCAATTTGTAAGTCAGCGATACCGGCTTGAGCCAACGCCTTGCAGAGTACCAAGGCCAAACCCGAAGCGCCACCGCCCGTACCTTCATTCGGGAGGATGCAGGCTACCCAACCAAACGAGTAGAACAACATACCGCACGCCATAAAGATATACTCCTTGGCTACGCGGAAAATTTTGTCAAACGAACTCATCGTCGCAATTTTATAGGTTATTATTTATTTGCTTATCGCGTTTCTTGGGACAAATGTATAAAAAATTCGCCTTGATAGGTATCCTTCTCGACCAATCTTTTTTCCAACATACCCCACAATTGTTCATTGCGGATCAAACCCCAGGTCGGTCCATGGTGGAAACGAGGGGGTGCCTCCGAGGCAAAACGCTCGACCACTATGTCGGGTCGCAAGCGTCGTAAAATCTCCACTACCAGCTCAATATACTCCTCGACCGTCCAAAAACGGAAGCGTTCGGGGTGGCGATCATACTCCTCGGCCATCGGCGTGGAGCGCATCACCTGCAGTTGGTGGAACTTAATGGTCGTCAGCGGCAGGCGGTTGATCTTCGCCACACCCTCGAGCAACATCTCCTCCGTCTCACCGGGCAGCCCCAAGATAAAATGAGCCCCCACGTGCAATCCCCGTTCGGCGGTCATCCGTACCACCCGCTCGGCCGTGGCAAAATCGTGGCCGCGATTGACCGCCTGCAAGGTCCGGTCATAGACCGACTCGATGCCATACTCCACGGAGATATACTTTTCGCGCGCCAACTCGGCCAACAGGTCCAGTTTCTCCTCATCCACACAATCGGGACGTGTCCCGATCACCAAGCCCTCCACCTCGGGATGGCTCAAGGCCTCCAGGTAGCGTTGTCGCAACACCTCGAGCGGAGCGTGGGTGTTGGAGAAGGATTGGAAATAGACCAAATAGCGCTTGGCCTCCCGATAGCGCCACTGGTGGAAAGCGATACCCTCCTCAATCTGGCGCGCGATCGACTGCTCGGCGCTGCAGTACGATGGAGTGAAGGCGGCATTGTTGCAAAAGGTGCAACCACCCGTGGTGAGCGTTCCGTCGCGATTCGGGCACGAGAAGCCGGCATCGACCGACAGCTTCTGCATGCGTCGGCCAAAGAGGCGTCTGAAGTAACCCGAGTAGGAGTTATAGCGCCGCTCGTCACCCCACGGATAGCTCATCCTCCGCAGTCGTTAGAAGGTCCAATCCGACAGGCTGTAGCTCTCCTTCGGTGCGTTGGGCACGTTGCCGAAGAAGGTCAAGCCCGTCAGCTCCTCCATCTCTTTCACGGTCAGCAGCATGCCCCGCTTCTCATAATCGGCCGGCTTGGGCACCTCGCCCTTCTCATAGGTGCGATGCTCGACCAGCACGGCGATGCACTGCAACTCCTCCTTCTGGCAATCCATCACCCACTTGTTCTGGTGGTTCTTCGTGCAAAGCAGCACCTTGTAGTAGTGGGTCGGAATGCGGGTACTGCTCACCGTCTTGGGCGTCACGGCGGGATCCCAATAGCAACCAATCACCTGATAGGTCGTATCGGCATGGCCTACCCACTGCTTATCGACCCACTCCTCGAGCGTGTTCCAAGCACCACCACCCGTATTGAAGTAGGTCGAGCTTTGCGGCGCGATATTCGAGTGGTAGAAGGCCTGCTGATTCGCCTTGCGGCTCACCAGACGCTCGGCCGAGCCGAGGAGGTGTCCACGCGTATAGCCCGACCACTTACCCGGCTGGGTGAAGTTAAAGTTCGGGTCAGTGGCGTACTCATCCGTACGCTCGGTATTCTTCTTGGCATAGAAGTCGTGCATCGGTGCAGCGACCCAGACGGCACACATCATTTCGGTGCTGTAGCAAACCGAGTAGTTGCGAGCATTGCTGCCACCCGACTTCACATCGGTAATGTGGTAGGTGTAGTGCCAATCCGAACGGTCGACGGTCATCGGCAGCTCGGCCCAACCTGCCATGAGGGTCTTACCCGAGGGGGTGGGGGTCGGCGTGGGATCGGGATCGGGCGTGGGGTCGGGCGTAGGATCCTCGTTCTCGCCACCTGCACCTTGAGGCTGGCGAATGGTCAACACCACCGGCGTGGCGCGGCCATACGAGATGACCAACTCGGCCGTACGCGCAGCACCCCGATTGGCCGCAGCCGCATAGCGGATCGTAGCCGTAAAGGTCGGTTGTCCCTGGCTGTTGGTGCCATGCGTTCCCTCGCTCGAAAGGGCGGGGTGAATCCACGCGGCCTCGCTCTCGGCCGTAGCGATCATATCGCCGTGCGGGTTGACCACCGTGTATTGGATAACGCCCTCGGTAGCCGTAGCCACGGGCAACGAGATCGTGTGATTGCACGTAACACTGAGCGACGGCTCGGTTACGGGCGCACACACCTCCTCCGAATCATCACAAGCAAAGGTCATTGCGCCAACGACCGCCAGCACCAACGACCAAATCAAAAATCGTTTCATATTGGGATTAGTTACAATTTTTCTCCACATCTTATCCTTTGGCTTCATCGATTTTTCGAGTCGATCCAGATCGTGACGGGTCCGTCATTCACCAATTCGATCTGCATATCGGCACCAAACTCACCCGTCTGCACCTCGCGACCCGTCAGCTCCTCCATGCGCTTCACAAAGCGCTCGTACATCGGACGCGAAACTGCCTCGGGAGCGGCAGCGATGTAGCTCGGGCGGTTGCCCTTACGCGTCGAGGCGAGGAGCGTAAATTGGCTCACAATGAGCAGTTCGCCCTCCACCTGCTGCAGGTCGAGGTTCATCACTCCGTTCTCATCATCAAACAGCCGAATCTTAAGGAGCTTTTGTGCCAGGTACTCCAGGTCCTCCTCCGTATCTTCGTGGGTCACACCCACCAAGACCAGAAAGCCCTTGCCGATCTTCCCTTTAATCGCCCCCTCGATCTCGACCGAGGCGCGGCGCACGCGTTGAATCAATAGTCGCATCGTTACAAGGTTTCAAAGTGAGCCCACAGGTTATCGCCCTTCGGGACGGGTGCCGTCACCTCGACCCATTCGTGGCGCACGGGGTGATCGAAGCAGACCCTGCGCGAGTGGAGCGAGATACCGCCACCCGGAATCGAACGCTTCGCACCATACTTCAAATCGCCACGAATCGGGCAACCCACGGCCGAAAGCTGGGCACGAATCTGGTGATGACGCCCCGTCAAAAGCTCCACTTCGAGGAGCGTATAGTGGGTACCGGCACCCTTCATCACATAGTTCAGGCGCGCCTCCTTGGCCTCGGCTTTGGGCTGCGTGAAGGCCTTCGAGCGGTTCGTGCGGCCGTCGCGCAGGATGTAGTGCTTCAACGAGCCCTCCTCCTCGGCGGGACGATTCTCGACCAGCGCCCAGTAGTACTTCTTGATCTCGCCGGCACGAATCATTTCGTTCAATCGCACCAGCGCCTTGGAGGTCTTGGCAAAGACCACAGCACCACTCACGGGGCGGTCGATGCGGTGCACCACACCCAGAAAAACCCGCCCGGGCTTCTCGTCGCGCACCTTGATGTACTCCTTGATCTGATCCTCCAGCGCACGCTCGCCCGAGGGGTCGGGTTGCACCAGATCGCCACTGTGTTTGTTGACCACCATCAGGTGGTTGTCCTCATAAAGTATATCGTCGGGTGAAAACATGATTATTAAAGCATAAAGGTAAAGGGGAGCAACAGCTCGGCCGAACGCACCACGCTGGCCGAACCCGCACCATACATAATCACACGAATGGGCGATTGCTGACGACGCTCGACATCGACCAGCACCTGGCGACACTGTCCGCAGGGATAGCACTGACGCTCCGAGGGGTCGGAGGCGATGGCGATCGTCACGATCGGATCGTCGGCATGGTTGGCCTGCGCGTAGAACAAGAGCGAGCGCTCGGCACACAAGCCTGCCGGGAAGACCTCACTCTCCGAGTTGCTGCCGGTCAAAATGCGTCCGCTGCGCAGGCGTGCAGCCGCACCTACATGAAATTTCGAGTAGGGCGCATAGGCATTTCGGGTCGCCTTCACGGCCTCCTCGACCAACGTTCGATCCGCCTCGGCCATCTCACCGAGCGAAGCGTAGCTCTCGTATTGAAAAATAAACTGCTTATCCATAGCCTTTCGTGTAAGTAGATAATCGTTCAAAGATAGCAATTTTTATTCAAAACGAAAAGCGAAAAACAAAAAACCTCGTTTCGTGCTCCCTCTATCGCTTTTTCCTACCCCGCCATACTTTTTTGCAACAAATTTGCGTTAAGAAGATAAAATCCCGATGATTATGAAAAAGAATTTGTTACTGATCCTGGCCATGCTGTTTGTCGTCGGTTCGGCCGCAGCACAGCAGGCGGAGGCTTTTCCGAGTTATGTAGAGGTGACCGGCGTAGCCGAAAAAGAGGTCGTTCCGAACGAAATCTACCTCTCGATTACAATCAACGAACGCGACTCGAAGGGTAAAATCTCGGTCGATGAGCAGCAACGCGACATGATCGCGGCGCTGAAAAAATTGGGTATAAAGCCCGACTCGCAGCTCAAGATGATCGACCTCACGAGCAACTACTTCAGGCGGGGCAATGCGCTGGCTAAAGCACAGTATGAGTTGAAGTTAGGATCGGCTGTCGAGGTAGCCAAAGTATGGCGCGCACTCGATGCGCTGGGCATTTCGCAGGTGACCGTCTCGAAGGCATCGCACACCGATATCGAGCAACTGAAAGCCGAGACCCGCACCGAGGCGATGCGTGCAGCGCGCGACAATGCCCGCGCTCTGGCCGAAGCGATTGATCAATCGATCGGCAAATGTTTCTGGATTGCCGACTACTCTTCGCCCGTAAGGACGGTCTATGCCGCAGCGAACCTCAAATCGCGCGCCATGGTCGAGGAGGCTTCGTTCGATGCCGTGGTCGAGGAGGAGGGGCTGGAATTCCAAACCATCAAACTCCAACACCGCGTACAGGCGAAGTTTGTCTTGGAATAGGCGAAGAAGAACATACAACCAATCAACAAAAAGCGTGAAAGACTCAACAATCTTTCACGCTTTTTGTTTGCAGTCAGGCGGGATGACTTATTTCGTTCTTCTAACCAACTTCACGACATTTTCCACATGATGTGTGTGGGGGAACATGTCCACGGGCTGCACGGCAACCACCTCGTAATCCGCATCGAGGATCGCCAAATCGCGCGCCTGCGTCGCAGGGTTGCAACTTACGTAAACAATGCGGTCGGGGGCAGCGCGCAGAATCACCTCCAGCACCGGCTCATCGACACCGGCACGCGGCGGATCGAGGATAATCACCTCGGGGTGGCCGTTCTCGGCGACGAACTGATCGCTCAGGACATTTTTCATATCGCCGGCATAGAAGACCGTATTATCCAATTCGTTGAGCCTCGAATTGACCTTCGCATCCTCGATCGCCTCGGCCACGTACTCGATACCCACCACCTTCTTGCAACGACGGGCGCAGAAGTTGGCAATCGTACCCGTACCCGTGTAGAGGTCATAGAGGGTGTCGGTCGGCTTCAGATCGGCAAACTCGCGTGCCACCTTATAGAGCTCGTAGGCCTGCTTCGAGTTGGTCTGGTAGAAACTCTTGGGTCCCACCTTGAAGTGCAGCCCCTCCATCTCCTCCAGGATATGATCCTTGCCGTGGTAGCAGATGTGCTCCAAGTCGCCCATCGAATCGTTCCACTTCGTATTGACGACACAGAAGAGCGACGTAATGGCCGGGAAAGAGGCTACCAGGTGGTCGAGCAATGCACTGATTGCCTCGCGGTTATCTTCACCAAAGACCACGATCACCATCACCTCGCCCGTCGAGGCGGTGCGGATCGTCAGGTTGCGCATCAGACCCGTATGTTCGCGAGCGTTGTGGAACGTGTAGCCGTGCTCGAGGCAGAACTGCTTGGCCGCCTCACGAATCGGATTCGAGGGATCACCCTGCAGGTAGCAATGGTTGATATCGAGCACCTTGTCGAACATACCCGGGATGTGAAAACCGAGGGCAGGCGAGGCCTCCAGATCGGCACCCGAGGCCACCTCCTCAAAGGTGAGCCAACGACGGTCGGCAAAGGTAAATTCGAGCTTGTTGCGGTAGTAGCGCGTCTCGGCCGAGGCCAGACAGGGGCGAATCTCGGGCAGGGCCACCTTGCCGATGCGTGTCAGCTGATCGCGCACCTGCTCGGTCTTGAAACGCAGCTGCTCCTCGTAGGGCAGGTTCTGCCACTTACATCCGCCGCAGACCCCGAAATGGGCGCAGAAGGGCTCCGAGCGCAGGGGCGAACGCTTCACATAGCGCACCACATACCCCTCCATAAAACGACGACGTTTTTGGCGAATCTGTACATCCACCACATCCCCCGGAACGGTCATCGGAACAAAGACCACCTGCTCGTTCCAGCGACCCATCGCCTTACCCTCGGCTGCGAGGGTCGTAATCTCCAAACCCTCTAAAAGAGGGTAGTTGTTCTTCTTTCGTGCCATAAGTGGTGCAAAGATAACTAAATTTTCCTATCTTTGTGCAAAATAAAAGAGACTATGAAAGTTGCAACCCTTATCTTCAACCCCATCGGGGAGAATACATATGTCCTGTGGGACGAAACGCTGGAGTGCGCCATCGTCGATTGTGGTGCTTCGACCCCGACCGAGCAGGCTGCACTCGATAACTTCATCGCGGAGCATGGGCTGAAGCCCGTCCTGGCGGTCAATACCCACGGTCACTTCGACCATGTGCTGGGTGTGAACCACCTGAAGCGCCGCTACGAGATCCCCTTCGCCTGCTCCGCGAAGGATCAGTACCTCTTGGATAGTGCCGCCGCAGCGGGTAACGTTTACGGCATCCCGACTGCCGACATGCCCTCGATCGAGATCGACCTTGCAACGACCGAGGAGGTGAAATTCGGCCAAACGACCCTGCGCGTAATCCCCACGCCGGGTCATACGCCGGGTGGCGTGACGCTCCTCAACGAAGCGGAGAAGGTGGCCTTCACGGGCGATACACTCTTCCGCGAATCGATCGGCCGCACCGACCTCGAAGGGGGCGACTACCCCATCCTGATGCGCTCGATCCTCGGTTCGCTCCTCACGCTGGGCGATGAGGTGAAGATTTTCCCCGGCCATGCCGAATCGTCGACCATCGGCCACGAGTCGATGTACAACCCCTTTGTGGTGGAGGCGTTGCAGGATCAGATAAACTACTCGCGGTAGTTTACAAATTCAAAATTTAGAATTCAAAATTTAGAATTAGGGCTGACGCACAATGAAAAACGATAACCTTGTTTTAGATAAGAGTTTTTTGTTCGCAAAAAGGTGTGTGTTTTTGTATAAACACCTAATTGCCACAAGCGACAATCGTGTGCTCGCCACCCAATTGCTAAAAAGCGGAACAAGTATCGGAGCTAATGTGCGAGAAGCAGTACGCAGTCAATCGCGCAATGAATTTATAGCCAAGATGAATATCGCGCTCAAAGAGTCTTACGAAACTGAATATTGGTTGGAATTGTTGCACGAAACCGAGTATATAAAAACAAGTGAATTCACAAGCATCTTCTCGGATTGCCATGACCTGACAAACATCATTGCCAAAATCATTATCTCAACCAAAGAGAACAATAACCTCAAATAAGAGAATTTAATTTTGAATTCTAAATTCTACATTCTGAATTTCTAAAGCTATGCGTATAGATATAATTTCATCCGTTCCGGATCTGATGACCTCGCCGCTCAATGAGTCGATCTTGCGCCGTGCGCAGGATAAGGGCTTGGTAGAGATCGTGGTGCACAACCTTCACGATTGGGCCCACGACAAGCGCAAGACGACCGATGACTACCCCTTCGGAGGCGAGGCGGGTATGGTGATGAAGTGTGAGCCGGTCTTTGAGCTCATCGAGCACCTGCAGTCGGAGCGTCACTACGACGAGATCATCTATACCTCGCCCGACGGCATCCGCTACGACCAACACGAGGCTAACCGCCTCTCGACGCTCGAAAACATCATCATCCTCTGTGGCCACTACAAGGGGATCGACCACCGCATCCGCGAACACCTCATTACGCGCGAAATCTCAATCGGCGACTATGTGCTGACGGGTGGCGAGCTGGCCGCCTGCATCATTGCCGACTCGGTGGTGCGCCTCGTCCCGGGGGCGATTGGCGACGAGTCGTCGGCCCTGACGGATTGCTTCCAGGATAACCTCCTCGCACCTCCGGTCTATACCCGACCCGCCGAGTTCCGCGGTTGGCGCGTACCCGACGTGTTGCTTTCGGGCAACTTCGGCCAGATCGAAAAGTGGCAGGAGGAGATGGCCTACGAGCGCACGAAGCAACTCAGGCCCGACCTGTTAGAAGAGTAACTTTGTAATTCAAAATGTAGAATTTAGAATTTATGAGATTCTATCTCATCGCCGGTGAACCTTCGGGCGATCTGCACGGCTCAAAACTGATTGAGGGACTGAAGAAGGCCGACCCGAAGGCGGAATTTCGCTTTTGGGGTGGTGATCTGATGGCTAAGGCGGGAGGAGAGGCCAACCTCACGAAGCACTACCGAGAGACCTCATTTTTCGGCTTCGCGAATGTGCTGAAGAACCTCGGCACGATTCGCCGTCAATTCGGGGAGTGCCGGGCCGATGTGAAGGCATTCAACCCCGATGTGCTGATCCTGATCGACTATCCGGGCTTCAACCTCAAGATGGCCAAATGGGCCAAGAGGGAGGGGATCAAGGTCTTCTACTACATCGCCCCCAAGGCGTGGGCCTGGAAGGAGCACCGTGTGAAGCAGATCAAAAAGTATGTCGATCGGCTCTACACCATCTTCCCCTTCGAGACGGCATGGTTCGGGCAGTTCGGCATCACGCCGACCTTCTGCGGCAACCCCCTCTCGGATGATATCGAGGCCCGTCGCACGCAGCTCCTCTCGCGCGAGGAGTTTATCCGCAAAAACGACCTCGACAACCGCCCGATTGTCGCCTTAGTGGCCGGCTCGCGCGTGAACGAGATTAAGGAGAACCTGCCCGACATGGTCGCCCTCTCGAAACGCATGCCCGAATACCGATTTATCGTTACGGCCGTGCCGTGGCTCGACAAGGCACTGTATGAGCAATACCTGGCCGGCTCGGAGGTCTGCTACCTCTGCGACCAGACGCAGCAGACCCTCTCGGTAGCCGAGGCAGCGATCGTCACCTCAGGTACAGCGACCCTCGAGACGGCGCTGATGGGGATTCCCGAGATGGTGCTCTACCACATCCCGAAGCTCTACGAGGTGTTGCGCCCCTATGTGCTGAAGATCCCCTTCGTCTCGCTCGTCAATATCAACTTGGGGCGCGAGGCCGTCAAGGAGATTGTCTGCACTAAGGTCGATATGGAGGCTGCCGAAGAGGAGTTGCGAGCCATCCTGCCCGGAGGCGAGAAGCGAGAAAAGATGCTCGACGACTTTGCGGAGCTGCGCTCGATTATCGGTGGTGCAGGCGCCAGCGACCGCTTCGCCGAAGCGATGGTAAAGGAGTTGAAAGTTGAGAGTTAAAAGTTGAAAGTTAAAGTGGAAAGAGCTAAGAGGAAAGTGTTTGCTCCCTTTAATTACCCTTAGCCACCTTTAGAAACCCTTAAGACACATGAAGATAATCTGCATCGGAAGAAACTATAACGACCACATCCAGGAGAAAGACCTCGGAGGCGGTGGCAAACGCCCCGACGAGCCGTTGTTCTTTATGAAGCCCGACACGGCGCTGCTGCGCAACAACGATCCTTTCTATATTCCGTCGTTCTCCAACGAGATTCACTACGAGTGTGAGCTGGTCGTGAAGATCAACCGCGTGGGTCGCTGCATCGAGGAGCGCTTTGCCCACCGCTACTACGACGAGGTGGGGCTCGGCATCGACTTCACGGCCCGCGACCTGCAACGCAAGGCGATCGCCGAGGGTCTTCCGTGGGAGAGTTGCAAATCGTTTGACTACTCGGCCGCCCTCTCGCCCCGTTTTATCCCGCTTGCGGAGCTGGGTGGCGATGTGCAAAAGCTCCACTTCGAGCTGGCGCTCAACGGCGAGAAGCGCCAGGTGGGCAACACGGCCGAGATGCTTTGGACGGTGGATCAGCTCATCGCCCATGTTTCGAAATATGTGATGCTCCGCATGGGCGACCTGCTCTACACGGGTACACCTGCCGGCGTGGGTAAGGTCTCGGCGGGGGATAACCTCCGTGCTACGCTTTGCGGCCACGAATTACTCAACTTTGATATTCGCTAAAGGATGCTCTTACACGAAAAGCTACAACCCTACCGCCTCCTTCTGGCCTCGCAGTCACCCCGTCGCAGGGAGCTGATTGCCGGCTCGGGGATTCCTTTCACGCTGACCGAGAAGTACGCGTGCGAGGAGCACTACCCCGCCACGCTCGCTGCCGAGGAGGTGCCCGCCTACCTCTCGCGCCTCAAGAGCGAAGCCTACCCCACCCCGCTGCAACCGAACGACATCCTGCTGACGGCCGACACGGTGGTCATCCTCGACGGGGAGGTGCTCGGCAAGCCGAAGGACCGCGAAGATGCCCTCCGTATAGTGGCACGCCTGGCCGGGAATCGCCATACGGTCGTAACAGGTGTGACGCTCCGCACCTGCAACCGCATCGAGACCTTCTCGGCCGAGAGCGATGTCTGGTTTCGAGCCTTAAGCGCGGAGGAGATCGCCTACTATGTCGATACCTACCGACCCTTCGACAAGGCGGGGTCGTATGGCATCCAGGAGTGGATCGGCTATGTGGGCATCGAGCGCATCGACGGCTCGTTCTACAACGTAATGGGCCTCCCGATCCAGCGCCTATATGTTGAATTGGAGAAATTTATAAACGATTAAAATACCATGAAGAGACTTTTACTGACCGTTTTTGCGACCCTTATGTTGTTGCCCGCCGTGGCCGATGAGGGTATGTGGTTGCCGAGCCTCATTTCGTCACGCATGAAGGATATGCGCTTGAAGGGCTTCAAGCTCACCACCGAGGATATTTACAGCATCAACAAGGCCTCGATGAAGGATGCCGTGGTGCTCTTTGGCGGCTTCTGCACGGGCGAGATCATCTCCGAGGAGGGTCTTGTGCTGACCAACCACCACTGCGGCTACGATGCCATCCAGAGCCACTCGGCTGTCGAGCACGACTACCTCACGAACGGCTTCTGGGCGCGCAATCGCCAAGAGGAGCTGCCGAATGAGGGGCTGTGGGTGCGTATCCTGGTGCGCATGGAGGAGGTGACGGACCGCCTCGCTGCCGGAGCTACGCGCGAGGAGCTGATCGCCGAGGCGGTGAAGGAGGGCAAGAACTACCGCGCCACCATCGAGCAGATGTACTACGGCAACCAGCAGTTCCTCTTCCTCTACCAGCAGTTCGACGACGTGCGCCTGGTGGGTGCGCCCCCCTCGTCGATCGGTAAGTTCGGTGGCGACACGGACAACTGGATCTGGCCGCGTCACACGGGCGACTTCTCGCTCTTCCGCATCTATGCCGATCAGAACAACGAGCCGGCCGCCTACTCGACCGAGAATGTCCCCTACCGTCCCAAGCGCCACTTCACGGTCTCGACCCGTGGCATCGACGAGGGCGACTTCACGATGATCTACGGCTTCCCCGGTAACACGCAGCAGTACATCACCTCGGATGCCGTGAAGTATGTGCAGCACCGCTCCGACCCGATGAAGATCGACCTACGCACGCGCCGTCTGGAGATCATCGGCAAGGCCCAGGAGGCCGATCCGAAGGTGCGCATCCAGTATGCCGCCAAGCACGCCAACATCGCCAATGCCTGGAAGAAGTGGCAGGGCGAGGTGATGGGCCTGGAGCGCCTGAAGACGATCGAGAAGAAGGAGGCCTACGAGGCCCGCTTCCGCGCGTGGGCCGCCGATAAAGCCGAATATGCCCACCTGCTCGACTCGCTGGAGGCCGCCTACGCCTCGACGGCCGATTGGTACTATATGCAGGAGCTGCGCAACGAGACCATCGGTACCATCGAGCTCTGGAAGGGTGCCTTTATGCGTCTTTCGGCCTTGCAGTCCGACAACAAGCAGATTACCCCGGCACAGATCGAGACCTTCTATAAAGATTACGATGCCGAGGTGGATAAGCAGCTGACCGTCGCCGTATTGAAGGGTTTTGAGGAGTATTGCCTTGAGGGTGCTTATCCGGCCAAGTTGAAGACCTTGATCGAGAAGCATGGTGGCGTGGAGAGCTATGTGGAGTACCTCTACCGTGAGAGTCGTGCCACCTCGCTCGAGAAGGGCTTGGAGGCCAATGAGGAGCAGTGGAAGAGCGATCCGGCCCTTGAACTATACCTCATCATCCAGCCCGAGATGTGCCGTATCCCGCGCAACCTAAGCAATGTGGAGGCGATCGAGAAGTGGTTCCGTCCTTACCTAAAGGCGCTGATGGAATTTGACCCGCAGCGAGCCTTCTTTCCCGATGCCAACATGACCCTGCGCGTGTCGTATGGTGCCGTGGCGGGTTACGAGTATGCCGATGGCGAGTACCATATCCCCCACACGACCTTAGACGGCATCATCGCCAAGGATAACCCTGCGATCTACGACTATGACATTCCGCAGTCGCTGCGCGAGGTCTATGCCGCGAAGGATTATGGTCGCTGGGCAGTGGAGATGGAGGGCAAGCGCACGGTCCCCGTCTGCATCCTGGCCACGAACCACACCACGGGCGGCAACTCCGGTTCGCCGATCCTCAACGGCCGTGGCGAGTTGGTGGGCCTGAACTTCGACCGCACCTGGCGCTCGACGATGAGCGACATCGCCTTCGATCCCACGATCTGCCGCAACATCGGTGTCGATATCCGCTATGTGCTGTTCGTCATCGACAAGATCGGCGGAGCAAGCTACCTGATCGACGAGATGACGCTGAAATAGCGTGGAGCGTTAAAAGTTAAAAGCGGGTGTCCGACGATTGTCGTGACACCCGCTTATTTTGTGTTGGGCATGCAGTTCAAGTTCTGTCCATGCACAACCAATCGGTTTTTTGCTCTTTAGAGGAGCGGATTTTGCCACAACGCAGTTGAGCAAGAAGGGAGTATACTCGACGTATGTGACCGACTTGATCGACAAGGCGGGGTGAAATCTGCCCTATAAAAACAAAAAAAGCGTCAGACTTTCGTCTAACGCTCTGTGCCCAGGACAAGACTCGAACTTGCACGAACTAATGTTCACTACCCCCTCAAAGTAGCGTGTCTACCAATTTCACCACCTGGGCAGACACTTTCCGATCGGCTTTTGTGCCTTTCGGGAGTGCAAATATAGGGAGGATTTTACAAAATCCAAAATTTTCCGCAAAAAATAATTGTTTTCGACAAAATTCCACTCTTCAGACCTCGGTTCGAGTCCCTTTCTCCGCACAAAAAAAAGCGACTGCCAAATGCAGTCGCTCGTGCCACATTGTGCCAGACTATCGAACCTTTATAGAAGACTACTTGAAGATTGTAGAGTTTATCGAGTGGTTAAAAGACTTTTATCCCGAAAAAGCAGCATTTCTTACAAAAAAGGGTTAATATTACGAATTACTTAAGCATATTTCACTAGGTGCAGTCTTATAAAATCAGTACCTTTATTTTACTGTTGAGTAATTCCTAAAGCCTTGCGTATAGGTTCTAATTCTGCGGAATGCGTAGATGTAATTTTCGCAATGTCAATATGTTTTATAATAACTTTACTATCATAACCCTTATAATACACTTTGCCATGCTGTTTGAACCAATGGCTGATTTTGTCAAATCCATTTTTACCTGATAATCTTTGGGGTTTCTTTTTTATGCGTAAGTATTTGCATAATCCATCAATGTCCGATAATAACCAATCCTCTATCGAAGATTTAATAGGGATAAGTATTATGTTTTTCTTTCCTGTAATATTCTCGAATTCTTTTTTTAACTTTTTCCAGTCTATTGGTGGATTAGATTTAAATTCGAAAGCATCAGTGTCATAGCTACATAAAACTACTTTCAAGGTATCTCCGTCTTTCTTTATTTTATTCATAAGTTGTCGGAGTATACCCTTTGCTTTTCCGCTATATTTACCAACCCCCTTTAAATTTTCTATGTGAAATTCTATATTTGCACATGAGAATGTTTGTTTGTAGTATTTTATTATTGCTGGGAATAAAACATCTTCTGTGTCTCCCTCTACATATAGTAAAATATGGGTTTTCATTATTCGAAGATTTTGGTTACTAAGGTATCTGTTGAGTCGTTTATTCTTCCTAGCAAATCAAATAGATAATCTCCTAATGACATATCACACATTGATGCATCACGGATTAATGATTTTATCTTACTACTTTTAATCTTTTTAAATATTGCAATATCATCCTCGTTAGGTATGCCAACATACAATAACTCTGGTTTTAAATATTGTAATAAATATGGTGAATGGCTCGTTAATATAATTTGGGTATCTCCAGCCAAGCTCTTTATTGTTGATAATAAACTCTGAAAGAGAGATGGATGTATTGAATTTTCTAGCTCCTCAATTAATATTAAAGGCACATTATTAAGTTGTGCTGCTATTGTCATCAATAAAAGGTAAAATATTCTTTTTGTTCCAGATGACAACCTGTCAATCTTAACTTGCTGATTCAAATTCTTCTCTTTTACACGGATGTCATATATATATTCAGGAAGATGAAATGGCACATCTTTATCTCCATTGAATCTAGCAACTTGTTTTTTTAAATCAATTTTAACAGGCTCAAAATCCACGATGCTAGGTATTAGATGTGCTACGGCATCCTTGAATAAGCTATATGCGTGTTTATTAGAGTTCTTTAAATTGTAGATATAATAAGCACTCGATGAAAAATCTGGGATGTCGTTTAAGTCTCCAGAAAATAACGGTTGCTCATCTAATATACTTATTGTCCTAAAGAAAGTTTTAGGGTCGGCAAGAGATTGTGTTTCCACAATATTGAGATTTAAAATCTCTTGTATGACATCAATGTAAAATAAGTGGTCATAATTCCCAAGTTTGTTTAATGCCAACTGATTATTGTCAACTTTTAATGAAGTTGAGCATCGTCCTGTCTCAGAAGACAAATATGAACAACGATTACCCTCTCGCTTTATATAAGTTTTAACCTTTAGGTCTTCAACATTCCTTACTTTAAGAAATTCTGAAACTATATAAGGAGATGTATTGGTTTGTGGCCAAGCAAAGTTATATCCGTATGAAATAAAAGATTTCTTTCCATTAACATCTATCTCTCCTTCTATTTGAAAGATAAAATCCTGGCCCGCAATTTTGTTGTTAATTGGGATGCAACTTAAGCAATTCATCATACGCTTGGTTTTTTCAGACGCTTCCGTCTTTAAGTATGTTAAGCCAAACATAATGGCAGATAAAACGTTGCTTTTACCAAAGTTATTATAGGCTAATAAAGCGCAAATATTCGATAATGATAATGTTACCTTCTCTATGTTGGCATATCCTCCAACTGTGATTTGAGATAGTTTCATGGTTTTGTTAATGTTATTTATTTGTGTTATTAGTTTGCCGTACAAATATAGTGCAATATAATTCTAAATGCAAATAATTTTTGCATTTCTTTTAAAAAATCATTTAAGATATGCTTATTTTTATTATAAAAAGCAATTTTATTCCACAAATATATTGACATTACATGCCTTGTAGCTTATAATGTTAGTAGGGACACCCCTAACTGCGCCGATGGTGTCGGCGTGGTTCTTAATTGATAGATGATACTTAAGTGAGATAGAGAATTATGGGAGAAATAGCTAACTTATCATTTTGGATGGATGTTGATGGATATGAAATTTTTATTGATGAATCCCAACAGGAGTTATATGAGCAAGCTGCGGATAATGATGAACTAACCGATTTTGGGATATGGATAAGGGTTTTATTAGCAGAGGAGAATGATATGTTTGATGAGGATGAAGATATGCTAATCAATACAACATATTGTGGGATAAAATCTAACCTTGTGCCCGAACTACGCCGATTTGTTCAAAGCGAAAGATTTACAAAGGCAAAACAGTTTAGTTTAGACTTTGATAATCGTAGATAAAATTCCAATTTCCCCATAATTAGAATAAGTAGAAAAATCCGAATATCTGCCTAATATTCGGATTTTCTTTTTTATTCTATATTTTGGTTACAAGTCCGCTCTTGAGAATTGTCTCTTTGATGTAGTCGTCAGTAAGTCGCTCGCTGGGAGAAAGGAGTGTGGCTTTTTCATTTTTAATCAAAGTGATTATTATTAACAGATTCTCCAAAGTAACATCCTCTAACCTTATCCAATTTGACTCATCGTAGATTGTGTCATTCTTGTTTGGGCATAAATACTCTACTTCGTCGTCATACCGCATATGACATATTTCGGCAAAGACATATGTTTCATCGAAATAATCTACCTGTTTGAGAGTCTTTCCAAGTATTAGGTTCCCATTACCAATGTAGCTCTTGATGATGTCAATTAATGCCTTTCGGCACTTATCAATATGCCTATCAGTCTTCCATATAACATTCTTATCCCAATTTGGAATTTGCGTTAATTTTATCCCCTTGCGTTTCTTATTGGGCATTTGGACTCGTTCAATTAGCTTAATAACGGCATCTTCCTTTGCCTTTTCAGTCCCAAATGGTGTTGTATATATCCCAATATCTATTCCTAATTCGCAGCACAATTCATCTAGGGCTTCCAAATAAGAATCGCAAACCTCTTCGGGCATCTGTTCAAACTCCTCAACGGTGTGTCTTTTTAGGTATTCCATAACAATATATTTATATAACTACTCTTTCTTTTCCACCTCGTCAATAAATTGCTTAACCGCATCGAGGCTATCGACCTTCACGATGCGACCATCACACTCCAAATAACCGCTCACAACCTTTTGGGTCGAGGCAGGTTTGAATAGCTCCGAAACCTCAACGCCCAATATATTCGCCACCTCGGTAAGTCGAGAGAGGGTCGGATTTCCGTTGAGGCTATTCGATAAGTTCACACGGCTGATGCCGACTTTTTTGGCAATGTCCGACATCGTTAGCCCTCGCTGGTGGGCTAATTCAACTACTCGTAGTTCCATAGAAGTAATATATTTCTCACAAAGGTAATGAAAATATCAATATATCATTAAAAAATCCATAAAAATCACAATAAAACATTACAAAAACTTGCGTATATCAAAATAAAGTATTACATTTGTATCAGAAATAAACGATAAACCATTACAAAAGACAATGGCAAAGACAAGACGATACAAGGTAGGTTGCTCAGGCTCAGGTTGGGGTGTATGGGAAATCGCAACGGGCAACAAGGTTCGTGGATTTGGTAGAAGCAGAATTGCAGCCCTTGAGTATTGGTATGAGTTGGAGGGTTGGAAGAAGCCCGCAGTTTGGTATTGAAAAAGTGGTATAGTGTAATAAAATTTCTTACAGATATGACAACGATAGTAGCAATGACAAATCGAGATATGTACCGTGCAGTGGTTATCTCGCAGAGAGTTCAAAATGATTTCGTAACAGGTTTGCAGGTGGCGAAGTTGAACGAATTGAAGGCTCGTATGCGCCGAGAGGTGGTAAAGTTCGCCTATCTCAAAAAGAGTGGTGAAGTACGCATCGCCTATGGAACTTTGATGCCTCAACTGATGAAGGACAAAGTTTTGGGAACGGGTCTTTGTGGCGATGCTCGCAAGGTGTGTACTTACTATGATGTAGAGCGTGGTGAATTTAGATGCTTCCAGATGCAAGCACTAATCCAAATTTGGTAGTAAAATTATCACCAAAAGATGATAAATATGGTAACGGCAGTGATTTACGCTCGTGTGAGCAGTGAGAGCGATAGACAAAATACCGAGCGTCAGGTTGAGGATTTGAAGCGATATATCGCCATCAACGATATGGAGTTAGTCGCTACATACGAGGAGAAGATGAGCGGGGCGAAGGAGAACCGTCCCGTCCTCACCGAGTGCATAGGGTTTTGCATCGAGAACCACATCCGCACACTATGTGTTTCCGAAATCAGCCGTTTGGGTCGCTCGACAAAGATTGTTGTAAATACCATTGACGAGCTGACGAAGGCGGGCGTGAATGTCTATATCCAGAATTTGCCGTTATGTACCCTCAACGCCGATGGACAACCCAATCCCATTGCCAAGATGATTACTGCTGTGTTGAGTAGCTTTGCCGAGATAGAGCGTGATAACATTCGTTACCGATTGAATTCGGGTCGAGAGTTGGCAAAGGTAAAGGGTGTAAAGATGGGTCGTAAGCTCGGTTCGGTCAAGAGCAAAGAGCGCAAGCAAGAGGAGTATGGCAAAGTCATTCGCTCGTTGAAGGCGGGTAAGAGTATCCGTGACACGGCTGCTATATGTGGTGTATCGGTATCGACCGTCCAGCGAGTTAAGAAGGAGTTTGAGATATAGGGGAGTCCATTTTTTGAGGTCGAAATTTTTGGAGAAAATATTTGGAAGCAATAGATAGGGGGGATATGGGGGAAAGCCCCCCGCCATAAAAAACATCGGGATAACGCATAGCACAAAAAAACTTTTTACCCCCCCCCTGTACCCCGCTCCTCGTCAAAAAAACTACGATAAATTTTAATTCCAAATAATGATGTAATGTGCAGTAAGTCAGTTTGCTAATTTATTTAGAGAAAATAAGCGTTAGGGCTAATTAAATAGGAGTTTAATTTCGGCGTGTTTGTATGTAGATTTTTGGAGCGATTTGGAAAATTCAAATAAAATTTGTAGATTTGTAGAAAAGGTCGATTAGTTAATCGTAATCCGATGTGTCCTCGCCCGTCAATCGGGAATAATAAGCCGAAAGGCATCTTAATAAAAATTACATTCACACATATAGTTTGTATCCATATAAGGATAACTGCGCCCAGAGCGCAAAGGTTGCTGTGTGCCTTGCCGACCAGAAGTCCCGTTCAATTAACCGTAGCGGGAGGCGAATAGCAGTATAACCCCTTCGAGGGGATTGAAAATCCTATTTATAAATGTCTAATTATAAGGATTATTATGATAATTTCAACATCAGTGAAGAAGAAGGAATAATTTTAACAAACTACTTTGAGGCATTAGCCTTAATCGGTATTCAGTACCTAAATAATAAAGAGATAAACGATTACAAATATGACTAAAAACTGTTTTATATGGAGTAGAGTAAGTACAAAGCACCAGGAGGAGAATGGTGGCAGCCTCGATGACCAGAAGTGCCGCTGTGAAAGGTTTGCCCGTGAAAACGGCTACACCATCAAGGGTTATTTTGGCGGCACGCACGAAAGTGCCAAGACCCCAGGTAAACTAATCAAGGAGATGATTTCGGCGGTCAAGAAGGATAAGAGCGTCAAGTATATCATCGTCAATCAGGCTGACCGTTTCAGTCGCAATGCGGGTCAAGCCATCAATATCATCAACGACCTCAATGCCCAGGGAGTTATTATCGTGGAGGCATTGTCGGGTACAGACACCTCAACACCCGAAGGTGTAATGATGATGCAAGTCAAGTTGTCCCTGGCTCAATGGGACAACACCAACCGTACCAATAAGTTTGTATCGGGTCGTAAGCACTGTATGAATAGCGGCGTATGGATTGGTAAGCGACCATTGGGTTATGACAAGGAGGGTAAGAGCATCAACGCAAAATTTACCATCAATACTACGGGTAAACTTATCCAGAAGGCGTTTAAGTGGAAGTTACAAGGCGTGGATAATTTCCGTATTATGGATAGATTGTCGGCAATGGGATTGAATGTGAGCAAGCAGAAGTTACATAAGATACTCACCAATCCATTCTATGCGGGCAAAATTCAGAGTAAGTTCACTGACGGGGAGATTATTGATGGCAAGCACCCCGCGCTCATCTCGTGGGTGGAGTTCCTGCAAGTACAAGAGATATTAAGCGGAAGGACGGGCGTTTACAAGGTCAAAGCGGAAACGCCCCGCTTTCCCCTCAAACGACATATCCGTTGCGCCGAAGATGGTCTGCCTC